>CACHXC010000051.1 GCA_902583715.1 uncultured SAR116 cluster alpha proteobacterium | reverse complement strand
CGCGCACGCCACCCGCATGAAGTCATCTATACCTATTGGGATTACCAAGCTGGGGCGTGGCAACGTGATAATGGGGTGCGGATTGACCATTTGTTATTGTCCCCCGAAGCTTTTGACCGCCTCGGCGAGGTTGGTGTTGACAAAGCCCCTCGCGGTCTTGAAAAACCATCAGACCACACCCCGATATGGTGTGACCTGATTTTTTAGCATACGACACTCTTCGGTAGACCAACAAACGTCTATTGCTAATGTCATCATTAAAGTTTTTTATGCCTATTTTTTGGGATAAAATCGCACGGAACCGGATCCCGGGCATCTGGCACCCAAATCTCTCTGTTTGGGTGCATTCCCGCTCCAAATACCGCAGAAACTGCAGATTGACGCATCCTATTTAGCAAACGCGTATCAGCGAGACCAAGCGACGGATGCAGTTTTGATACCGGATCAAGGGACTTTTCCCAATCCTGCAAACGTTTCTCGAACAAATCTGACGAAGCCAATTCTTTGCAATTGAGCTCGTTTTTGTTAAGGTTAACCTCTATCGTGTCTCCATCCTTAACAAGAGCGATTGGACCACCTATTGCCGCTTCAGGACCAACATGACCAATTACCAACCCTACAGACCCACCAGAAAATCTGCCATCCGTCATTAGTCCAACTACAATACCACGCTCTCTACAAATGGCCGTTATTCTCGAGGTGGAGTCCAACATTTCGGGCATTCCTGGGCCACCAACAGGCCCCTCAAAACGAACGATTATCATGTCATTGTTTGCAAGGTCTTCAGGAGTATTGTCGAGAAAATCAAGTAGAGACTGCTCGCCATTGAACACCCTTGCAAATCCGGTGAAAACGTTATTTTCCAATCCGCCCTCGACCCCAGCCAATTTTAAAACAGAGCTATACTCTGGAGATAGGTTGCCACCAAGCAACCTTAAGCCTCCGGTGGGTTTGAAAGGGTTCTGGACGGAATATATCACCTCGCCATCAGGCCGTGGCGGGTCTAGTTCCTTTATCTGGTCAGCTAACGACATCCCTGTGCAAGTAAGTGTATTACCATTCAGCAAGCCAGCATCGAGGAGATCTCTCACAAAAACTTGAATACCCCCTTTTTCATCAATATCTACCATCGAGTAGTCCCCAAAAGGCCTTGCATTAACTATCACGGGAACAATTTCGGTTGATAGGTGGTTAAATTCTTCGACGGACATTATGTCTTTATAAAAATTGCGGTAGCCTGCGGCGCGGGCAATTTCGGGAGCATGCAGCATTACATTGGTTGATCCACCTACGGCCATTGCAACGATATCTCTAGGTGTGGTGTTGTTGGAAATCAAATTTGAGAGATAGCCAACCAATTCTCCAGGAAAAACATTCTCCCTCCGAGGGTCTTGAGACGCAGGCGAAACCATATGCAAAGGTTGCATACCGACTACACCAAGAAAGGTTTGCATGGTGTTGTAAGTAAACATTCCTCCACAACTTCCATAACCTGGACAAGACTCTATTGAGATACGCCTTTTTAGCTTATCATCATCATTTCCAGCCATCTGATAACTTGTTATGATATCAATCGCCTTACCGGACACTGAGTCTTTGCCCGGCTTGATGGAGCCATCAGACATCAAAATAGCAGGTCTGTTGTGCTCCAATATAGCTGCTAAAGTACCAACTGGAGGTTTATCGCAAGCTACCACTGCAATGAGACCCTCTATGCCAGAGGCACTCAAATGTTCAGAAAGTGAGTCATTAGTTACCTCACGGCCAATCAATGAGTAACGCATCTCTTTTGTGCCATTGCGAATACCGTCTGAGGTTGCAACTGTGAATTCAGGTTGTAAGAGCCGAAATTTCAACTGATTTTCAGAGGTGCCGATACTCGCCTTCAAACTAGAGTGTATAGCCTGTACTTTATTGTAGACGCCGATGTAACACTGCGAGTCTCCCTTGTTGCCGATGACACCTACTGATGGCTCATGTATTAGATCAATTTCTGTTCCTAACTCTCTCGCAATGCCGAACGTTTGAGCATTTCTTCCAGGATTTTTATCGATTAGAACTGTACGAGA
>CACHXC010000050.1 GCA_902583715.1 uncultured SAR116 cluster alpha proteobacterium | reverse complement strand
GATCGAGCCGGGCATGACGTTACCCTATTGGGCATTGGAGAAATGACATGGATGTGGTTTACGATGGCAGTGGTACATTTCTTTTTGAATGACCGTGGATGAAAAGATTGTGAGCTCAAAAAATAGAAGAGCCTACCAAAACTTTTACTGACAAACTAACGATGGAGCAAAAATCTGCCAGGTGAGACATGCTTGGGTCCATATTTAAGACCGCATTTTCTTTTGCCAGCAGTGCACGCCTTTAACGTTGCCAGAACCCCGGACTCAACATTACAAGGACGGTGAAAATTTCGAGGCGTCCGAGTAACATGCCAAAAGACATCACCCATTTTGCAGGGTCAGGTAGGGATGAAAAATTACCCTCTGCTCCAATTACTTCGCCCAGTCCTGGACCAACATTGCTGATAGATGTTGCGGCACCTGAGAGAGCGGTAATAAAGTCTAACCCAATTATACCAAGCAGGGTTGCGATCAAAACAAAGCCCAATATGTACAGGTAGAAAAATCCCATCACCGAGTCCATGACCTCTGGGGCAACAGGACGACGATTGTAGTATGCCAAAACGACAGCATGTGGTCGTAACAACCTGTTGATTTGCACGCGGACGGTAGCAGCCAACACCTGCAGGCGAAACACCTTAATGCCGCAGGTGGTTGACCCCCCGCATCCGCCAATAAACATCGCCATCAACAAAATTGTCGAAGCAAAGCCGCCCCATGCTGAATAATTTGCGCTGACATAGCCAGTTCCGGTCATGATTGACACGGCATTAAAGCTTGCTTGTCGAAACGCGTTGCCAAAGCCTTGGCCCGATTGTGTCAAATACCAGCTCAGCAAAATAATTAAGCCGGCCACCAAGAGCAAAAACCAGCGCACTTGTGGGTCGTTGATCAGGTTGCGCCAGCCGCCGCGGGTGATGGCCAGATAATGCGCAAATGGCAAGCTGCCAGCGATCATCCCTAAAATCACGATCCATTCGATGGTCACCGAATCGAAGGCCCCAATTGAGGCTGTACGGGTTGAATATCCGCCGGTGGCAAGTGTCGTCATGGCATGGGTTACAGCATCAAACATATTCATGCCCGCAAGCCCGAGCATAACGGCCCAAATAGCCGTCAGGCCGGTGTAGATCAGGCCAATCCCACCTGCCAATTGGGTGGCACGTGGCACTACATTTTCGGCACGCTCATATGATTCGGTTCGGAACAATTGCATGCCGCCAACCGACAACATCGGCAAAACCGCCATGGCCATCACTACAATGCCAACCCCGCCAAGCCATTGAAGCAGGGCGCGCCACATCAAAATACCAGGCGAGGCAATTTCGATAAGTGGCAAGATTGTTGATCCTGTTGTGGTGATGCCAGATACCGACTCAAAAACAGAATCGGTCAAGCTGAGATTCAATTCGCTGAATAAAAAAGGTAGCGCGCCAAAAATACCAATTAGGAACCACGCTCCATTGGTCAATAAAAAGGCCTGTCTTAAGTCAAGGTCGAGTGCTTCACGGCGATTGGTCGCCAGCCAAGCAGAGACGCCAAAAAAGGCTGTCAAAAGCGCCGAAAGCGCGAAAATTTGCCATTCACCTGAGCCGGTATATAGATCCACACACATGGGAATCAGCATGGCGGCGGCTAGCACCGTGGTTAAC
This sequence comes from uncultured SAR116 cluster alpha proteobacterium, assembly GCA_902583715.1. Taxonomy (GTDB): domain Bacteria; phylum Pseudomonadota; class Alphaproteobacteria; order Puniceispirillales; family Puniceispirillaceae; genus UBA3439. The sequence continues at coordinate 591 of CACHXC010000050.1, read as the reverse complement.
AGGCCCAAAATATTTATGACAGGCGATAGCTGCATGCTGTTAATTTCAACTTCTTATGCTGATTTGGCAAGGCGCCACGCTCCGGCCTAGCCAAACCGCGCCTGATCCAGAAAACGCCGCTGCAAATCTTTATCGATTTGGAAAACACCGGTAAAGCGGGTCGTGACCATCGACACATCGGGTTTTCGCACGCCCCTTGTTGTCATACATTGGTGCTGTGCATCAATCAAAATAGCCACGCCTTTAGGTTGCAGAACAGACTGGATGGTCTCGGCAACCTGTGCGGTGAGGGTTTCTTGTGTCTGCAAACGCCGGGCAAAGCTGTCAATCACACGGGCCAGTTTCGAAATACCAACAACCCTGCGGTCTGGCACATAAGCGATATGTGCCGATCCCAAAATGGGAACAAGATGATGTTCGCAATGGCTTTCCATCCGTATATTGCGCAACATCACCATGTCATCATAGCCCTCGACTTCTTCAAAAGTGCGTTGCAGCATGCTGGCTGGGTCTTCACTGTAGCCAACACAAAATTCTTCCCAAGCGCGGACCACGCGTTCGGGCGTGCCGATCAAGCCTTCACGGGCCGGG
>CACHXC010000049.1 GCA_902583715.1 uncultured SAR116 cluster alpha proteobacterium | reverse complement strand
AAGCAAGCTGATATTTTAGGCGAGGATGAGCGCGATTTACACGCCATTGTTGAACGGTTTCGTGATGAAGAGCTAGAACATCGCGATATTGCCGTTGATCATGACGGACGCGAGGCACGGCATTATGATCTGTTGCGGAGCGTAATTCAGCGTGGGTGCCGTACCGCGATCAAAATTGCTGAAAAAATCTAGGCAGACTCATCATCATCCTGCTGCAACTCGGTGTCCCAATACAGATAATCGCGCCAAGACTCATGCAAATAATTCGGCGGAAACGCCCGCCCATTTTCCTGTAATTGCCAAACATTCGGCGCCACCGGTGTGGCCAATGGATGCATACCAGATTGGCCGGGCATTTTATTGGCTTTTCGCAAGTTACATGGCCCACAGGCGGCCACCACATTTGTCCATGAAGTGCGCCCGCCACGTGATTTTGGAATAACATGGTCAAACGTTAATTCAGACGCGACAAACCCATTACCGCAATATTGACATGAAAACCGATCGCGTAAAAACACATTAAAGCGGGTAAAGGCCGGATTGCGGGTTTGTGGCACATATTCTTTAAGCGCGATAACCGATGGCAGTTTCATTGTCAGGCTAGGTGATGAAATTTGCTGATCATATTCTGAAATGATCGTCACCCGATCCGACCAGACAGCTTTGATGGTGTCCTGCCATGACCATAGTGACAGCGGAAAATAATTTAGTGGCCGAAAATCTGCGTTAAGCGCCAATGCCGGCGCAAACCCGCCTGCGTTCATCATACACTCCCTTGCCAGATCAAACGCATCCTGTGAAAAAAAGCAAAACATGCCGCGCCGGCAAATACAACCCCAGCCAATCAATATATTGTGGTGCGACAGTATGACGCCGCTATATATCGTTTCGTAAAAAAACCATCAGAGACAGCTTGTGTCGATCAATCGATGATATGCGATGCCAAAAACGTAATCGAAGCTTTCAGACCATCTGGGTCAATACCGTGGCCAAGGCTGGGCCGTTCGACACTATCAACAACAACACCAAGCGGTTGCAGTATCTGTACAGCCTCGTGCATCAATGCGCATGGCACGACCTGATCATCGCTACCATGCACCAACTGCACAGGTGGATAGGGGGTGTCTGGCATGGCTGATAAATCTTCATGTCGTAATAACGCACCTGAGAAACTGATGATAGCGGCAGGGGCTGGTTGCAACCGCAAGCCACAATGCAATGCCATCATACCGCCTTGGGAAAACCCAGCCAACACAAGGGCAGATTCGGTCAAGCTGAACGCCGACAACAGCGCAGCAATGGCCGTCTTTATGATCGGCGCGGCATAATCTGGGCCATTGACCCGGTCTTCGATATCAAACCATTCGCGTCCAGCCGGGTTCATTTTGCACGGATCTGGCCCATTCGGCACGAAAAATGCCATGCCCGGAAACCGGATGGCATAGGGCCGCGCCAAATCAGCAAGATCATTGCCATCAGCCCCCCAGCCATGTAGCAACATCATCACCTGTGTCGGGGCACCGCCATGTGCTGGCGGGACATATGGACCAATCAGGCCGCTAAATTCACGAAGTTCCATAAATCCCCTCTTTGATATACCGCCATATTATCACGGCTTTTAACGCGCTGAACGCGATCGTCATGCTGGTTATATTGACGAAAGTGTTGCAAAGCGATAGGTCTGAGGCAAGCAAAACAGCCGGGTATCTGTCGGTAATGGCACCGTTTCACACCAGATTTGCACCCAGCCCCACCGGGCCTTTGCACCGCGGGCACATCTATGCCGCACAGGTTGCCCATCATTTTGCCAGACAAACTGGTGGTGCCTTCACCCTGCGCATTGATGATATTGACCATACCAGATGCCGCGATCATTTCACCAAGGCTATCTATGAAAATTTACGCTGGCTAGGGCTGACATGGGACGGGCCGGTGCCATTTCAAAGCCATAGGCTAGAGGCTTATCAGATGGCCCTAAAGACACTGCGAAAGCGCGATCTTGTCTATCCTTGTTTTCTCAGCCGTAAAGAATTGGCCGATATTTTAAGTGCGCCCCATGGCCGCCCTGCCGTCGTCAGCATTCGCGATACCGATAAACTCTTGCCAGACCATGAACAACAACGCCGCGCTGCTGGTGGCATGGCGGCCGCTTGGCGCCTGCGCATGGACCGGGCAGTCCACAGCGCAGCCGCCGCATCGCTTACCTGGTATGATCACCTCACCGGCACACAGCGCCTTACCCCAGAAA
>CACHXC010000048.1 GCA_902583715.1 uncultured SAR116 cluster alpha proteobacterium | reverse complement strand
AAGTTGCGTCGCGGCCAGCAAGCTGTGTGGGCGAAGTATGGACGCCATGTGGCGTTAACGCTTGGCGATTGGTTGATCGCCCTTTCATTCGAGTTAGCGTCCGAGGCCGCGCAGATCGCCAAGACGCCAAAGCTGGTAACCTTGCTGGCCCGCCATATGGCGACCACCACCGCCGGCGAGGCGATGGAATTTGAGTCAGACCGCGGGTATGATTGGGACAGATATCTGCAGATTGCGGCGGATAAAACCGCCCCGCTGTTGACCGCCCCGCTTCAAGGCGTTGCCATTATGGCGCTTGATGCCCGTGCTGAAATGGTTGTTGCATCCTATTTTCGGTATCTTGGCAAGGCCTATCAAATTGCCAATGATATTATGAATTTTGATGGTCAGGACGGCGCGAAATCTGTTGGCAGTGATCTAGCACGCCGCGCGCCAAACGCTGTGACATTGTCGTTTCGTGATGGTTTGACCGCAGCCAAGCGAGCAAAATTTGATGTGTGGTATGAGACCGGAGACAATGCCGCACTCACAGATTGGCAGCTGGCCATAAGCCAATCTGATGCCATGGAACGTGCTGGCCGCTGCATGCTGTCTATTCTGGATGATGCCGAAGCAAAGGCGGAATCCTTGTCGGTTGAAATTTATGAGGTGATCAGCCCTGTACATGCGCTGTTAAAGCGTGTTTGCTTAAACGCTGTGAAACATCTCAAGGTTTAAGCCATGCCAGACCAGGTTGGTGCGGCCAGTACAGCCCCCCTGACATCAAACAGCCCCCGCATATCAGACCACCGCATATCAGATACGCCAAAATCTGTGCTTGTGATCGGTGCTGGTTTTGGCGGCATTGCGTCGGCCTTGCGGATGCGTGCACGCGGTTACAATGTCACGCTGATTGACCGGCTTGACGCTATTGGCGGCCGGGCGCAGGTGTTCGAACGTGGTGGGTTCCGCCATGATGCCGGCCCAACAGTGATTACCGCGCCTTTTTTGTTTGATGAATTATTTGCCCTTTTCGGTGAACGCCGCGAGGACCATGTTGAATTTCGCGCGCTTGACCCATGGTATCGGTTTTATTTTCATACTGGCGAGCAGTTTGATTACCGGCCATCCATTGAAGATACAAATGAAGAAATCCGTCGTTTCTCACCACGGGATGTTACCGGATATGCCAAATTGCTCAAGGTCTCTAAAGCCATTTTTGACATTGGTTTTGTAAAGCTGGCTGATAAGCCCTTTACGAAATTAACCGATATGCTGGCTCAAATCCCTAGCTTGTTACGGTTGCAAAGCTATCATTCGGTTGCTGGCATTGTGCATAAATATATAAAGCACCCGTTGTTGCGGCAGGCATTTTCAATCCACCCGTTGCTTGTTGGTGGCAACCCATTCAGCACCACATCAATTTACAGTTTGATCCATTATTTAGAGCGTCGCTGGGGTGTGTTTTTTGCTATGGGCGGTACTGGCAAGCTTGTGGCCGCGCTTGATGGTTTGTTGCGCCGGTCCGGGGTGCATGTCGTGCTTGGCCAAGATATTGCGCAAATCGATCTGGATAATGGTCGGGCCATTGGTGCCACGACCCTAGCAGGACAGTTTTACCCCGCCGACAAGGTAATTTGTAATGCGGACCCCCCCCACCGTGTACAGTCAGATGCTACCGGCGCATGCGCACCGGCGTAAACGGTTGTTGCCAGACAAATTGACGCATTATTCGATGGGTCTGTTTGTGTTGTTTTTTGGCACGCGGCGAACCTATGACGATATCGCCCATCACACGATTTGGATGGGACCACGCTATAAAGACCTGCTTGCCGATATTTTTGACCGCAAGATTCTGGCAGATGATTTTTCATTATATCTGCACCGGCCCACAGCCACTGACAGCAGTTTTGCACCATCTGGTTATGATAGTTTCTATGTGTTGTGCCCGGTGCCAAACTTGCGCGGTGCTATTGATTGGAAAACAACTGGCCCGTTGCTACAGGACCGTATTGTCGCGGCGCTTGCTGATACCATCATGCCTAATCTTGATGCGGTGATCACCGACGCATTTTACATGACGCCAGAAGATTTTAAGACTGATTACCGGTCGATGCATGGTGCAGGGTTTTCCATTGCACCCATTTTTGCGCAATCGGCGTGGTTTCGGTTTCACAACCGTGACCCGCATATCAAAAATTTATATTTTGCCGCGGCCGGGGCGCACCCCGGGGCGGGTATGCCGGGAGTGTTATGTTCGGCAAAAGTGGTTGAAAAATTGGTGGCTGAGGATGATGCTAAAGCCATGTTATAGGCCGGTTGATGTCAGTCTCATGATCTGGCCTTAAACACGTGGGAAGTGAGCTATCATGCAGGTGGCAAAAAGTGAATTGATGACACCGCATCAGGCGCTTGCCGCCA
>CACHXC010000047.1 GCA_902583715.1 uncultured SAR116 cluster alpha proteobacterium | reverse complement strand
ATTTCTGGATCAAGGGCGGACGTGGGCTCATCGAACAGCATGACACGTGGTTTCATTGCGAGTGCCCGCGCAATGGCAACGCGTTGCTGCTGTCCACCCGACAGCTGACTTGGGAATTTGTCTGCTTGATCGGCGATCTGCACACGCTCAAGATAATGTAGTGCGATATCATTCGCCTCGTCGCGCGGGAGTTTACTATTACGAATGGGACCCAGTGTTACATTTTCCAATATCGACATGTGCGGAAAAAGGTTGAAGCTTTGGAACACCATGCCGACTTCTCGTCTAACATGCTCCAATAGCTTCATATTGCCATAGACCTCGCGTCCACATACATGAATGGTTCCCTGTTGATGGTTTTCCAACTGATTGACGCAACGGATCATCGTTGATTTGCCCGAACCTGAAGGGCCGCATACAACCACGCGTTCGCCCTGTTTAACTGACAGATTGATGTCCTTGAGGGCCTGAAATTGTTCAAACCATTTGTTAACCCCATCGAAAGCGATCAGGATATTTGAAGAGGACAGTAAGGATGAGAGGTTGTTGGGCATGATACCTCCTATTGGCGGGCCCGCAAGGCACGTTTTTCGAGATGACCGAAAAGCGCGGCGAACGAATAACAGAGAATGAAATACATCGCCCCGACAATGATCCAGGTTTCAAATACCTTGGTCGTTGTTGATGCCACTTCTGTGGCAAGGAAGGTCAATTCCTGAATGGAGATCAATGACACGATAGCGGAATCCTTGATCAGGGTAATGAACTGGCCAGCAAGTGGCGGCAGAATTTTGCGCACGGCCTGCGGAAAAATAATGTCACGCAGGACATTTATCGGTGATAGGCCAATAGCGCGTGCCGCCTCCCATTGGCCTCTCGGGATGGATTGAATGCCGGCTCTCACAATTTCGGTTATGTAGGCGCCCTCGAATAATGCGAGGCATAGCGCGCCGGCGACAAAATTAGATAGTAATTTAGGGTTACCAAATAGGGTGTAGAAAACGCCAGAACTGACAAACGCACCGTTTTTGTCAATGTCGTCAAGACCGATCAAGGGCATCAATTGACCGGATAGAAAGAAATAAAAAATAAAAATAAAGACTACGGGTGGGATGTTTCGCACCAATTCGACGTAACAGCGACTTACCATCCGCATTGCAAGGTTCTTGCTCGTTCGCATGTAGCCCATAACAAGGCCAATCGATGCGGCAACTAAGGTAGCCCAAAAGGCGAGTCTTAATGTTGTAGCAATGCCTTCAAGCAGCAGATTTGGCACGTAGCGTGCTTTCTCTTCATCGTAATAGATGACGAAGTTAAAAACTCGTGACCAATTCCAATTATATACAAGCACGTCACTGACGCGGTAGATCGCGTAGGCGATCACGGCACCAACCACACCAAAACAGATATAGTCTATGGTTGTCAGTCTGCGTCGCGTCTCTTCAGGCGGTGCGTTCATGCTGAATCTCTTGTCATGTCATCACCGACAGGAAAATCCTGCCGGTGACCGTTTTTGTATCTTGTGTTTTTGGAGGGACTTACTGCTCCAACTTGACCATGTCTTTCCAAGCCGAGCGGTTCTTGAACCAGAAGTCATGACGTTCTTTCAGCCATCCACTGCTCGAATTGACGGTGATCCAGTTGCTAAAGAAATTGAGGGCATCTGCATCACCTTTGCGAAGGGCAAAGCCCTCATTACCGCGTGTCAGATTTTCGCCGTCAAAAGCAACAAAGACGTCATTTGGATATGCTTCTGACCAGAACCGTGGCTTAGGCGCGCTTGAGATCATCGCATGTGCATTGCCGTTTGCAACCTCTTGAAAGGCCTGCGCGTCGTCATCGAACTGGCGCAATGTCGATTTTGGAAACAGCTTTTGAGCGGCTTTACATGGTGTCGCGCCGCGACGACAGGCGATTGTCACGCTTGACTGATTGTAATCGTCCATCGTTTTAAAGCTGCCAGCAAGTTTCATGTTTGCTGCCATCATCTGGCCTGAGTGAGCGTATGGCGCGGTGAAATTCACTGTCAGGTTTCTCTGTGGAGTGATCGACATGCCGCCAATAATGACATCGAACTTCTTTGCCAACAATGCCGGGATGATACCGCTCCATGCGGTGGGAACAAACTCGACCTCAACGCCCATGTCGGCAGCAACCTTTGTTGCTACATCGATTTCGAAACCGACAAGGTCGCCTTTCTTATCACGCATGGCCCATGGAACAAAGGTGGACATTCCTACTTTCAATGTGCCACGCTTTTGGATTTCTGCGATCAGATCATCCGCAACTGCGGGTAATGAGGTCGCGACAACCCCAAAAATCGCCACAATGGCCACCATGGCCTTTGTTTTCAGCATCCGTGTGAATTTCATTTTTTTCTCCTCTCTATGGTTTTGGATTAATTTTTCACCTTGCCCTGTTCATCCGTATTTCAAGGATGTTGACCATAACTGACAGACTGGTCGTCAGGATGAGATACATTCCGGCTACTATAAACCAAATTTCAAACGCCATGTAGGTGTCTGATATAAGGTTGAGCCCCTCAGTTGTTAATTCTGCCACAGCGATCACGCTGACGATTGCCGAATGTTTGATCAGTGATATCAGCAAACCGGTAAGAGGTGGCAGAATGAGGGGCAGAGCTTGCGGAACAATCACGTAGCGATATTTGTCAAGTTTTGACAGACCGGTTGCGTCAGCGGCTTCATATTGTCCTCGCTCAACGGCCTGAATGCCCCCGCGAATAATTTCGGCAGCAAAAGATCCTTCAAATGCTGCAAGGCAAAG
>CACHXC010000046.1 GCA_902583715.1 uncultured SAR116 cluster alpha proteobacterium | reverse complement strand
AGGACCAATGCATGCGTGAATTTGATAAGGACTCGCAATTCTTGAAATCTAATGCCGCGGCTATGCGCGCCTTGGCCGGTGGCAAGGATCATCAGGTGACCTATGCTGGCACCGATACCCATGTCGGGAATAATGATGTCCGTTTGCCCGCCTTGCCGCCAACCGCGACCGCGGCACAGCTTGACAGCCTTCGCGGGGCGGCCGATGGCGCGGCTCTATGGCTGGCGCATCACAATCCCAAAACCCATCAGAAACATTGCCCAGCCCCGGAAGGTGCCAAGGCAATTTTCGAAGCCGCCGAGCGTGCCCGGGTAGAGGCCATTGGATCGCGGCACATGAAAGGCGTAGGCAAAAATCTTGAAGCGGCTTTAAACCAACGGTATGAAAACCGCCAGATTGACGTGCCGGGTAGTGCTGACGAAGCCGGCATATCTGAAGTGGTGCGGTTATTATTACGCGAACAGCTGAGTGGCGCCCAGCCCCCCAAAAATCTCTCAATGGTGATGGATTTATGGCGCCCCTGGATCCAGAGCCGGGCCGGTGATCTGTTGCAGCAATTACAGGGCTCGCTTGATGACCAGGCGCAATTTGCCGAATTATCACGGCGTCTGATTGGCGCACTTGAAACCGACCTTGGCGATTCAGCGTCTGATCAGGATGACAATTCTGATAATGACGACGATCAAGATGATGGCGGTGACAGTCAAAGTGAACAGGATGGCGAACAGTCAGCCGTTGGCGAAGACCTAAGCGATGGCGATGACAGCCAAGCGATGGATGATGCAGGCGATGCTGGGGTATCTGAAGACGGCGAAATGATGGAAGTCGACGGCGCTGACGATGGTATGGATGATGGTGAATCGCCAAATTCTGATATGACCAGCAGAGATGCGCAAAAGGCCGCCAATACAGATATCTACCGTATTTTTGAAACCAAATTCGACGAGGTGATCGCCGCAGCGGATTTATGCGATCCTGAAGAGCTGGACCGGTTACGTGTGATGCTTGACCGGCATATGGAAAATGTCGCTAGTATCGTTGGTAAATTAGCCAATCGACTGCAACGTAAATTAATGGCCCATCAAAATCGTTCGTGGGATTTCGACCTTGAAGAGGGCATGCTTGATGCGGCGAAACTGCACCGTGTGGTGACCCAGCCATTAAGCCCGTTATCATACAAACAAGAACAAGATACCAAATTCCGCGATACCGTTGTCACGTTGTTGCTGGACAATTCTGGATCGATGCGGGGGCGGCCCATTACCATTTCCGCAGTCACTGCCGATATTTTGGCGCGCACCTTGGAACGGTGCGGCGTGAAAGTCGAAATTTTAGGGTTTACCACGCGGGCATGGAAAGGCGGCCAGTCACGTGAATTATGGCAACAGGCCGGCAAGCCAGCCAACCCGGGTCGATTGAACGATTTACGTCATATTATTTACAAACCAGCAGATGCTCCATGGCGGCGCGCCCGCAAATCACTAGGGCTAATGTTGCGTGAGGGCATTTTAAAAGAAAATATTGACGGCGAGGCCCTGTTATGGGCGCATGACCGGCTCCTTGCCCGCAATGAAGACCGTCGCATTATGATGGTGATTTCAGATGGGGCGCCGGTTGATGATTCGACATTATCGGTCAATAGTGGCAGTTATCTTGAACGGCACCTTCGCGAAGTGATTACCTATATTGAAACACGCTCACCTGTCGAATTACTAGCGATTGGTATCGGCCATGATGTGACCAGATATTACCGCCGCGCCGTGACTATCACTGATGTTGAACAATTAGGTGGCGCTGTGGTTGGACAATTGACCGATTTATTTGACGAAGACGCCGGCAAACAGCGTCGCCGTGTTGCCTGATGTAAAGCCGCATCCCAGTTAAAAATAACGCGAACATTAGACGCCCAAAACAAAAAACCCCAACGCTATGACTGGGGTTTTTTCATCCGGGGCGAAAGCCCAATCTGTATGAAGCAGGGTACGGCCTAGCTGTTGGCGGCCTGTGCCGCAACAATTTCACGCTTGAGCTGTTGTGCCTCTTCGGCCAGTTCCGCGTTACGCGCTTGCAAGAGAAACGCGTCAAGACCACCATGTTTTTCAACCGTGCGCATCGCACTAGTTGATACCCGTAAGCTCACCTTGCGATCCAGAATTTCGCTCTGCATGCTGGTGCTTTGCAAATTTGGCAAAAACCGGCGACGCGTACGGTTGTTGGCGTGGCTGACATTATTGCCGGACATCACGCTTTTACCTGTTAGTTGACAACGTTTTGCCATGATAAAGGCTCCATCTGTGGCGGCACTGTGTGCGCCGCAATAAAATTGACTGCAGGATATAGGCCAGACACGCCGCTAGGTCAAGTATGAAAACCCCTGTAACAGCAGTCACAAACAGCCCGCGCCAACTATAGCCAGCCGCAACAACGTCCGGCAAACTATGCCGTGCGCGAAACGCCTGGGGGAAATTTCATATTATATCTTTGGTTAATCCAAATAGGCTAGCTAGTGGGACCATCATTAGGCGTTAAAGGCAGTGATGTGACAAGCTGAAAAAAATATCATAATTGCGCTCCGGCGCACGTCACTGGCACTAGAAGTTTATTTCTGGGACTGTCTAAAGTTTATTTTAACCTATGAACAAATAACGCTGGATAAATTTTGCATGCTGGTCGTTCAGCACCGTCAAAATTCAAGTTTGTAATCTGCGGTCAGGCTGGTGATTGTGATTTATTTTCGCACCTTGGCAAACGTGCGTCTTTTAGATAATGAAGTCTTTGCCAGCGACATGGCTGATATTGGGTTGCAGTTTCACGAACCAGATGCCGATCCAGCAACGGTTACGATTCTGCCGATGGTGTTACAGAAGTTTGGGATAATCGAATCGCGTGCTGAGTCGCCTTTGTGGCATGTGGTATCTGGCCTTTGGCATGGGCAATTTGATGCACCCCATCGGCCTCCATCAGATCGACCAGTT
>CACHXC010000045.1 GCA_902583715.1 uncultured SAR116 cluster alpha proteobacterium | reverse complement strand
TGTCAGCCCCAATCAGACAAAGGCGTTAAAAAGAAAATTCTACCTTGGCATTAAATTCATCAAGGTTTGGCACCCGTGCATCAAATAACGGGGTGCGGGTGAACTCTTTGCCAGACCTTGTCCACACACTCGCCACACCCACCGGATGACTGGGTTTGCGATAAATAGCCGCCAAACGACCTTTTGGCGTCAATTGCTTGAGCAAACTGTCAGGGACAGTCTCAACCCCGCCTTCAATCAAAATGCGGTTATATGGCCCTTCTTCAGGATATCCATCAACTAAACGTGATTTGACGATGGCCGCATTATCAATGCCAATCGAAACCAGAACATCTTGTGCTTTATCAACAAGGTTTGCACGGGTTTCAATAGCAATCACTGAACCAGCTAATTTTGCTGCCACCGCTGTGCCATATCCACAGCCAGCACCAACAATCAAAACACTATCATCAGGCCGAATTTCTAGCGCTTGAAGCAGGCGCGCCAATACCATTGGTTCCATTAGACAGCGACCACCAGACAACGGCAAATCTTCATCAACATAAGCCAGTGCGCGCTGTTGCTTACCAACGAAATCCTCGCGCGGGATTGTGATAAACGCATCCAAGATGAGCTGATCGGTAACTTTGGATGGGCGCAACTGACAATCAACCATGGTTTTGCGGGCGGTTGCGAATGAGCTGTTCTGCATATCGGGCACTCAATGTTTATGATCATAGATGAAGACACAAGAGACAGTATAACTTATCTGCCACCGCTTTGCACAGCATTGACACTCGACGCTTATAAACCTTGTTAGATTGTTATTCAATGGCTAGGTTGCGATTGATAAATTTTCCAATCTGTGCCATTACCACCCATTAAATTTTGTTAGGCCATCGCGTTAGTTGGCACGGCAAACTTGCCGGTAGTCGGCAGCGTCTGTTGGAAAATTGCCACCTAATTATACCGCCGGGTCATTTGGTGAACCACCACATTCACGATAATGTCCGCAAATACTACTCACCTCACCATGCCTGTAAAATTTGGTTGAAATTTTTTCTCACTTTTCTGGCCACCTTATGCTTGTCGTTTTGCTTCACAGCGTCATCATGCGGTCAAAATACCAGCATTAACGTTTCATCAGAAAAAACTAAAATACTGACAGATAAACTATGCAATCAGTACGCGCAGATGATTGACGTTCTTCGCATCATCGTATATCACACGCACATTCTAGCGGTGGCCCGGTGGCAGAGTGGTTATGCAGCGGTTTGCAAAACCGTGTACATCGGTTCAATTCCGGTCCGGGCCTCCATCGCTTGTGCGTCTTTTTTATGTCAGCTACTGCAACTATAGATAGGCTGTCACAAAGGGGCGCGACCAATGCGTGAAACGCAACAGTAAAAATTTTCCCCTCGTCTCTAAGGATACACTATTTTGTCCCGCTTTGTTGCGAATTGCTTGATGTGCATTACCGCTGTTGTCTGGGGGGCCACATTTATCGCGCAAAAGACCGGGATGGAAACAATCGGCCCTATGGGGTTCACCTTTGCACGCTATTTGATCGGTGCTAGTGTGATTTTGCCATTTGCGCTGTATGAAGCGAAACAAGTGAATTTGCTTAACGCGCTCAAAAAAGATCCAAAACTGAATTATGCGGCGGTTGGTTTGGGCCTGATGATGTTTGGCGGTATTGGGTTACAGCAAACTGCCCTGCTTTACACAAATGTGGCAAATGCAGCGTTTTTAACAGCGCTTTATGTGCCGCTGGTGCCACTTATTGCCGCATTTTGCTTGCGCCGGCATGTGCCGCTGAATATCTGGCCAGCTGTCTTATTATCGATGGCTGGTAGCTATTTACTATCCGGCACCTCGTCACTTGATGCGCAATTTGGCGATCTACTCATTATTGGCGGGGCATTTTTTTGGGCCGGCCATATTTTATTGATTCAGCATGCGCTTGAAAAAATAGCTGCGCCGTTTCAGTTATCTGTCTATCAGTCACTCGTTACGGCCATTGTTGCTGGCGTGATTATGGTGCCGTTAGAGTCCCCGCAATTGACAGATTTTCTGCCGATGTGGCCGCAACTAGCTTTTGCCGGTATTATGGCGGTGGGGATTGGATACACGCTACAGCTCGTAGCCCAGCGTCACACCCCAGCGGCGGCGGCGGCGGTGATATTGTCTTTAGAATCTGTTTTTGCAGCCATTTTTGGCTGGTGGCTTCTTGGTGAACAGCTGTCTGCCCTCGCCATTAGCGGCTGTTTATTGATTTTTGTTGCGGTTATTATCGCCGAAACCCTATCGGCGGACCGAATTAAACGCTATGTAAAGGCGATCGTGACAAGATAGCCCTATCTGCTTATTGGTCATCTGACCAGATAGTTGGAAACAAAAAGTCATGATCTGAACGTCTAGAAATTTTTACTGGCGATACATCGCCGCCAACGAGTTGCCATGACGAATATGCCATTAAACAAAGAGGATGAGTCTGCATCAAATTTGCGCAAGGTGCTGTCGCATTACTTGACCGGTGTGACCATCGTGACCGTTACTAAGCCGGATGGCACCCCCTACGGCTTGACCGTTAATTCATTTAATTCAGTCTCTTTAACCCCACCGTTGATTTTATGGTCTTTGGACAATAAAAATTCACATATTACCCTGTTTCAAAACACCGCTGGCTTTGCCATCAATATTATGGCGGCTGACCAAACGCATTTATGCAAGCGTTTTGCCGGGCAAGAGAGTAACAGGTTTGCAGATGTTGACTGGACATTTGGGGCATCCGGACAGCCACTGATCAACAATGCGCTGGCCCATATAGAATGCCGACCGTGGCAGAATTATGCTGGAGGCGATCATACTATTTTTGTCGGCGAAGTGTTATCTGCACGGCATCTGTCGGACCGTCCAGCAGCCGCCTTTTTCAAGGGCCAGCTTGGCCATTATGAAAGCTGATGCAAACGCTCCATCCCATTATTGCCGATCTTGTTCTAGTTGGTGGCGGTCACGCGCAAATTGCTGTTTTAAAAGCCTTTGCGATGAAACCACTGCCGGGGTTACGACTAACCATCGTCACAAATAGCAGTCGAACCCCCTATTCAGGTATGCTGCCCGGCTATGTACAGGGCGTGTGGCAAGATTATGACCTGCATATAGATCTTCGGCATCTG
>CACHXC010000044.1 GCA_902583715.1 uncultured SAR116 cluster alpha proteobacterium | reverse complement strand
CAAAAGCGGCCTCTTTTGCCCGCACCAGCGCGACAACTTTATCGTTGTGGGGCGTTGCAATGCCGAGCTCTTTTCCAAGCACCGGCACAATTCCGTTAATTGCATCAATTTCTGATTTTTTGCCGGCGAAATGATCCAAACGCATTGACGGGTTGGCGTTTGGCATTAGTTCAGCGAATTTACTGCCATATGCCACAACATCGTCAAATGAAAAGTGGATGCCCTTAGCTATGCCTATTTGGTAAGCTTCTATTAAACAACCAAGGGCTACCTTGCGGCGATCTTGGTCAGCGAACAATTCGCCAATCGTACATTCAAACGCCGCACATGGCGCACTGCACATAACATTACAAATAAATTTTTCCCAAATAAGCTGGTGAATATCGGCAAACGCCTGCGCACTAAACCCAGCATTTTGCCAAATCATTTCAACCCATTCCAAGCGAGATGTGCTACCACCATTCAATTCTCCAATACGTATCAATCTCATAGCATTGTGATGAATGTGTCCAGGCGCTTTAATGGATGCACCAAAGCCCTCAGCAACCCCAAGAAGTACGTTATCGGTTATCATATGCTGGGCAATCCGATCGCCAGCACCAAGCCCATTTTGAATGGTCAGCACCAAAGACTTCGGTGTCATTACTTTGGCAATGCTTGCTGCGGCTTGACCAACCCCATTTGCTTTGGTGGCGATCACAAAAAGATCACTGGGACCAGCTTCCTCTACAGTCCCAAACGCCTGAATATTCGTAACAACTCGGTCACCACTGGCACCCTCCAACCTCAGGCCAGCTTTAGTGATTGCAGAAATATGCTCGGCCCAAACATCAACCACAGACACGCGGTATCCGGCCTCAGCAAAAAAACCTGCATAGATTGAACCCATGGCACCTGCCCCCACCACAACTATTTTTGGCGGAGTTTCTGGTGGCTCAAATACAATTGGCATGGACTATCTTCTCACTGCTACTTGGCGAAACAAAACTCACATCGACAAGGTGCCAGTCTACGAAATATCCCACATTGGCGTGATTTCGGGAGATGGCGTAGCTCACGGTGCTGAACAATATCTTATCAACGGCAATAAACGTTTCAATAATTTTCAGCTTGGAATTTTTTTAAAATTCAGTCTAGTTTGCGGTATGTAACGTTCAAATTCACAAATTGTTTTCAAGACTGTTAGTCACAAAATCATCGGGGCCGTCATGAGTAAGATCAACATTCAATTCACCTTGTTTTCTGCCTTTTATTCGCCATTAATTTCAACTATGACCGGTGGTTTTTTAAAAGAAGAGGGGCTTGATTATGAATGGTCTGTCGCTAAGCCCGGCGTGACCGCTATCACCGCCCTTGATGATGGTAGCGCTGATGTTGTCCAATCGACCCTCAGCCAAGGGTTCAATACACTGAATAAAGGAGAAACGCCTAAATGTTTGCACTTCGCTCAGATCAACGAAATGGATGGATTTTTCATTACCGGTCGCAATGCTGAGCCAAATTTCCAATGGAGCAATCTACAAGGCTCTGAGGTGCTCGTTCATCACGGCGGCCAGCCAATGACAATGTTTAAATATGCGTGCCACAAGGCGGAGATTGATATCAACAAAATCAAAATTATTGATGCAGGCAATGGAAACGAAATGGATGCCGCTTTTCGTGAAGGAGTAGGGCAATATATTCACCAACAAGGTCCAGCGCCGCAACAGCTTGCAGCAGATGGTGTTGGCCATGTCGTGGCAGAGCTTGGGCCTACAATAGGTGCTTGCGGGTTCTCAAGTCTCGCCGCCACACCTGCTTGGCTTGCTACAGATACCGCTAAAGCGTTTACCCGAGCTTACATCAAAACCCGAAACTACATGAATGACGCCAGCGCCTCTGAGATCGCCAAGGCCGAAAAGCCTCTTTTCCCAAATATTGATCTCGAGGTTTTGACCGATTGCATAGCCACATATCAGGCTATGGGCTGCTGGACACGTCATATCGATATCACACAAGACGGCTACGACGCGATGCTAAATATTTTTGAATATGATGGAAAATTGCCACAACGCTACAGCTATGATCAAGTTTGCACGCTACCGCCGACTGTATGATCCGCGCCCAACCCTGAAAATTTTCCTGCTTTTCCATCCGACAGACACTTTGTGCGTCGAGCAGTGATATGGACTCTAGACCAGCGTTGTGACGTTCCCATCAAAAAAACACACATTGAAACCAAATGTATTTAGTGAAAAATCAACGTTTTTAATGCTGGGTCATTTCAAATGACTGCAAAAGCTGTTGCTCAATTTGATTATGATCTTGTGACTGATGAACCTTACAAAAGCAATTTACATGTCCAAGCCAAGCAAAAATTGATAAAAAAGGTTTGTCAGAGACCTTTGTCGCATGAATCTGTTTGCTCGGGTTCCAGATCAATGAACCTGCACCGTACCTCTGCCATGGTCCAAAATTAAACCGCCAATCAGATTTATTTGAGAGGTTAAGGTAGAATTCAGGCGCGATATGACTGTGATCCTTGTAGAGGGTCCAAGGCCCAAGTATGAACACACCGAGCATAAAATCTTCTGACTTAGCAACACTCCCATCAGGCCCAATTAGCTGAGCGTGCAAATTAGATTCTGTGTACCGTTTGCCAACTTCCGAGCCCGTTGGGTAAAATTCAGACTTATCCTGCTTCCAATTTACATCACTAAGGCATGCTTTTATGTCTCTTACAATGCCTAAGATAGAGGGGTCTGTCGCTTCTTCTATTGCTGTCCGCAACATTTCTTCATGTTCACTCTGGATGTTTGAACTTTGAGATAATGTATTTTGTTCGATGTTTACATTATCAATTTTTTGAATGAGCAATCTTCTCTCTCGTGATACGTCGCCTAATTCCGCTAATTTGGAGCGTATTGATCCAATTAGTGTTTGGAGACGTTTTTGTTTACCATTTAAGTTGTGGTTGATACCCTTAACCATTATCGACCCATCACAAATTAGATGTCTGCAAACATGGTGAGTTTAAAATTCAATAGAAGTCAAATTCACAACGTTTCTTTTGTATTCACCACTTCGACAAGTTAAAAAAATGGATAAATTAAAACACTTTAATATTTCAACCGATCGCGAAAACATATGTTGGGCTGAGATTGACGTTAACGGCAAATCCGTAAATGTGCTCACACAAGAAGTAATGAGCGATCTTGCACACATCCTCGATTGGCTTGAAAAAAACACTGAAATAACTGGATTTAGCTTAACCTCCGGAAAGCCAGGCGGTTTTATTTATGGCGCGGACATCGCTGAGTTTGAGCTTTACAAGACCAAACAAGATGTCCGCAGTCACATGGAATTTGTACATGGTTTATTCAATCGG
>CACHXC010000043.1 GCA_902583715.1 uncultured SAR116 cluster alpha proteobacterium | reverse complement strand
AAACATATTTGGGTAATTCACCGTTAACCGGTCACTGTCTGCCACCGGCAGGGCCAGCCCGGCCCGGCTCATCAACCTCCCAATATCGCGGATATCCCCCATTGGCGCACAGCGCGGACTTAAGCCGCCAGTAATGTCTTGTTCGGCCTCGGCCAGCGCCTGTTTTAATTCGGCCAGGCTATTGCCGCCAAGCAGACTGACCAACAACAATCCATCCGGTTTTAGCAAGCGCCGTGCCTGCATCATCAGCCCGGGCAAATCATCAACCCAATGCAATGACAAACAGGAAAACACCGCATCAAAGCTCTCTGGCTTATAGGGAAGTTCGCCAAGCGCATGCACCACGCCCGACCCATGTTGTTTGCTAGCAAGGGCAAATCCATCAGCTGGGTCGGTGTGGATCATATGACCAATTTTACCAAGTCCGGCAAAATGCTGCGCCAACCGCCCGTCATGCGCGCCAATATCAAGACATAAATCAAAATGACGCCGCATCAATTCCAGCCGGTCTGCCAGACGTATGGAGGCGGCATCTTTTAAAAAGGCAAAATCTGCATAGCGGTGCGACGCCCGCTGGCGATGCTGTCGGATCAGCCGCTGATCAAAAAGAATGGGAACGCTCATGCGGGCCATCATGTAAAGCAGACAGGCAAAACCGCAAGTGAAAAAATAGATGCCGCATCGCAAGCGCTCGCAATTTTTGACTTATTTTGCCTTGTTTTACGATTTTTTTTACCGTTGGCGGATCAGCTGTTACCGCATCAATGCCAATTATGCGGCAAATTTTGTTTTGATCGCGGGGTATGTGCCGCATGTTGGGCTGGGGCCCGTCCGATCAGCGCGCCTTTATGCGACCGCTGTGGCCGCACGTGCCCCACGCCTTGCCGGACCAGCTATGCGGACAATGTTGGCGAACGTCACCGCCGCTTGCCACGATCCGTGCTGGATTTGTTTATAATGCGTTTTCTCGGGCTCTGATTTTGCGGTTTAAACACGCTGATGGGGTATATCTGACCCCGGTTTTGGGACAGTTTCTGACCCGTCATTTCACCGCTTTGCATCAGCCCGGCAATCTGGTGGTGCCGATCCCTCTACATCGCCATCACTATTTGGCATGACACCATAATCAATCTGCCGAGTTGGCACGCTGGTTAGCACGGGCGGATGAATTTGCCCGGCTATTTTGTTACGCCAACATCACAATAAAAGTCAGGCCGGGCTCAACCGGACCCAGCGGCAAAAGAATGTGGCCAGGGTATTCACTGTGGCACCCAAGAGCCGGCCAACCCTAACTGGCAGACCGGTGATCTTAATCGATGATGTCATGACAACCGGAGCGACATTGACCGCGGCAACAAATTGTCTTTTGGCCGCAGGAAGCGGCCCAGTTTGTGGTCTGGTGCTGGCCGTATTCTGTAAAAAGACTATCCATGTGTTGGGGCTATGTTTTTAGGGCCATATTTTGGGGTCATGTTTTATGAATTATTGAATATGGCCATACAGTTTGATACTAATCAACCAAACGGTTTGTCTTTGCGCAAACGTGCCAACACGCGCACATCCCGCCCCTTATGTATGAGTGGTATTATGGCCAAAGTTGAAATTTACACATCTATAATGTGCCCATATTGCAGCCGTGCTGTCGGGCTGTTGCAAGCCAAGAACGTCAGGTTTGAACAAATTGATGTGTCGATGAGCAATGAATTGCGACAAACTATGCGTAGCCGGGCCGGGGGCCGCACATCCGTGCCACAAATTTTCATTGACGATGAACATATCGGCGGTTGTGATGATTTGTTCGTGCTTGAATCTGCCGGCCATCTTGACGCCTTGCTCAATCAGTCAGTATCGCAATGACCCTGTATGCTGCCGCTCTGCAATATTGTGCCAGCGACGATGCCTCCGCCACGCTTGCCCATATCGAACCGTTAATCGCCAAAGCCGCGCAAACGGCCCAACTGATTTGTCTTCCCGAAGCGGCTAGTTTTCTGGCGGCAAGCCGTGCGCAACTGGAGGACCGAGCCGAATGGGAAGATAACAGTATTAGCCAGAAAAAACTGGCGGCACTGGCGCGTCAGCATGGTGTCTGGTTGCTGGCGGGGTCGTTGTTTTTGCGGCGGCGCCACGACCATAAATTGGTAAACCGTGGCGTGCTTTTTGCTCCAGACGGGCAGATCATCGCCAGCTACGATAAAATTCACATGTTTGATGCCAATGTTGGCGATGGTCAACGCTATTGCGAATCAGACAGCTTTGCCGCGGGCGCCACGCCAGTTATCGCTGATCTTGGTGACTTAAAGCTTGGCATGACCATTTGCTATGATTTGCGGTTCCCACATTTATATCGGCAATTAGCCCACGATGGCGCACATATCTTGGCGGTTCCAGCCGCCTTTACTGCGGTCAGCGGCGGCGCCCATTGGCATGTGTTATTGCGGG
This sequence comes from uncultured SAR116 cluster alpha proteobacterium, assembly GCA_902583715.1. GTDB lineage: Bacteria > Pseudomonadota > Alphaproteobacteria > Puniceispirillales > Puniceispirillaceae > UBA3439. Next base: position 1,239 of record CACHXC010000043.1, on the reverse strand, counting down.
CGCGGGCCATTGAAACCGGTTGCTATGTGATTGCCCCCGCCCAATGCGGCACGCATAGCGATGGCCGCCAGACTTATGGTCATGCCATGATTATCAGCCCGTGGGGTGAAATTCTGGCCGAAGCTGAAAGTGGTGATGGGGTGATCACCACAACCATTGATGTATCAAAAATCACTGATGCACGCCGGGCCATCCCGTCACTCAATAGTTCAGCAGAATTTGGTGACACTAAATTATACCGCCGCTAGCAAACCCAGCCTGTTACCGGCGCTTAATTACGCCAGGCCATGATCACCAATGGTTAGATATTTATTGTGACGGTCCGCAATCAGCGCCGCCGCATCCATGCCAGCCAATGATTTAAGCTGTGTTTCAAAAGCATCGCCCAGCGCGTCAGTAGCGGCATCAGGATCACGGTGCGCCCCACCAAGCGGTTCGGCCACAACCGCATCAACAACACCCAGTTTTTTCATCCAGTCTGATGTAATGCGCCCGGCTTCAGCGGCGTCTTGTGCATGTTCTGCACTGCGCCATAAGATTGACGCACATCCTTCAGGGGAAATCACACAATAGACCGCATGTTCAAACATCACCACACGGTTGCCTGTGGCAAGCGCAATCGCCCCACCTGACCCGCCCTCGCCAATAATTGCGGCAACCATGGGTGTTGGCAGGTTCAGACACCCGCGGATGGCACTGGCGATGGCTTCTGCTTGACCGCGTTCTTCGGCGCCGCGTCCGGGATAGGCACCTGCAGTATCGACAAAGCTTAACACCGGCAACCCAAATCGCCCGGCCAAATCCATCAATCTGCTGGCTTTGCGATACCCTTCGGGCCGCGCCATACCAAAATTCCGTTTAATACGTTCTTCGGTTGTACTGCCTTTTTCCGTTCCCATCACCATGACTGACTGGCCACGAAACCGCGCCATACCAGCAATCACCGCGTGATCTTCGGCATAATTCCGATCACCAGCCAATGGAGTGAAATCAGTCAACAACCGGTCAAAAATAGCGCGCACTTTTGGGCGTTCCGGGTGCCGGGCAACCTGCACCTTTTCCCACGCCCCTAATTTTTCATAGGTTTGCTTTAATTCGCGTTCGATACGGGTTTGCAACTTGCCGATCTCATCAGCAATATTGATACTGCCATCGGTGCTCATATGCCGCAATTCTTCAACCTTGCCCTCAAGGCTGGCGATTGGCTTTTCAAAATCAAGAAAATGTCTCATAGAACCT
>CACHXC010000042.1 GCA_902583715.1 uncultured SAR116 cluster alpha proteobacterium | reverse complement strand
ATACTGGACAGAGCATTCATTAAATCTGTTGTCGAACCAGAAATGCCTATTATGTTGCTTCCATTCCAGTCACCAGCACTGTAGCCCATTGGGACGACTAACCCTGATGTTTGTCCAAGACTTATGCTACCATTACCAATAGTTATAAAATAGTTGCCGCGCGGCAATGAATACGGCCCAAGAACTGATGTTAAAGGAAGTGTTTAGGGTTAAATTTTGACACCTCCATGGTCAAAGACTATTTCCTTTGCAAACATATCGTTCATCTATCTTAAATTATAAAAAACTGTTGGTTTTGGCTAATTTTTTAGCCACTGTAAATGCAACGTGCAGTAGCAAACAGTTGGGGCGGCAAATGGTGTCACGTGACTCACAATATTTTCTTCTTTTAAATGTTGGCCATTTTCTTGATCACTATTTTATGTTGATCTTTGCGACGGTTGCTGCGCTAGCCTTGAGTGCAGGTTGGGGAATGACCTACTCAGAACTTCTCCCATACGGGGCGCCCGGCTTTACTGCATTTGCTCTTTGTTCACTGCCAATGGGTATATTAGCAGATCGTTGGGGCCGAGACCGAATGATGGTTATTTTCTTTTTTGGCATAGGTTTGTCCTCAATTCTGACAGGATTTGCGCAGACGCCAATACAGCTAGGCATAGGACTCTTATGTATCGGTATTTTTGGATCAATTTATCATCCCGTCGGTTTAGCGATTGTAACTGCTAGGTGGAAGCATACTGGAATGCGGCTTGCGGTGAATGGAGTTTGGGGTAATCTTGGTGTAGCGTGTGCGGCGCTCATTACAGGATTCATGATCGATTTGGCTGGATGGCGTTCCGCATTTTTCATTCCGGGTGTAGTCTCTATTTTTTTTGCCCTTCCATATCGAAATATTTCGCGTGAAGTTGAAGCACAACCGCCATTAGGTGGATTGGCTGCAGAAAAGCCATCAGATTATGGGCCGCTCTGGCGTGTCCTGATTTGTGTATACATGACAGCAATCCTCGGCAGTATCGTTTTTCAATCGACTACGGTTGCACTACCTGAAATTTTTGAAGAACGCTTGGTTGGGCTTGCGGACACGGCTGCAAATGCTTTGACCGCTCTAAAGCTGGAATCTGCTTCGGTGATAGGCGGCCTTGCATTCTTGGTATTCGCTTTGGCATCACTTGCTCAATTGGTTACCGGTCTTATATTAGATCGCTGGGGTGCTCGCCCAACACTCGCACTGGTAACAATCCTACAAATCGCAGCATTTTTGATGATGCCGGGATTAGATGGACTTGCTGCTTTTGCGGTGTCGCTTGGTATTATGCTAGGCGTGTTTGGTCAGGTGCCGGTTACTGACTTCTTAGTTGGCACAACTGCCTCAAAAATATCCCGATCACGAGCTTTTGGTGCCCGGTATATGGTAAGTTTTCTCGCGTTTTCCGGTGCATTACCTCTAATTGCAATTGTTCAAGCTAAATGGGGCTTTGATATGCTGTTCTATATCCTAATGGCGTGCGCCGCTCTAATACTCTTTTTGAGTCGTGCACTATTGTCAGCTCCAAAGTCAGCAAATTATCAACCCGCAGAGTAAAATACTGATATAGTTGTCGAGTCGGAAGGTCGCTGGCACGCTCAAAATGCTATTCAGAACCAGCATTAAACCCAATAAAACACAACACTGATCGAGTGAAAAAGGCCCAAGAACGGGGGACCAAGGCTCTCTGGGCAAGAACGGTTTAGCTTTTAGTCCACTGTATTTTCTTTTGAGCGGAAGCCATCACAGGTGTCACAGGCAAAAACAAAATTTTTTTAATATTTTTTGCTACCAAAAAGTTTAATTATTAACTGTGACACCTGTGACACTCTACAATGAATAATCGTCGTCGCGGTCCACCACTAAATTGTATCCAACATAAAACCAGACAAAACTCTGTCCCACCGCCTCCGCCAATCCCAGAACTAAGGTCGAATGTGCAAGAGCCTAGCACCGTGTATCCGCCCCCACCTCCTCGCAGATCATCACATATGGTAACTATCAAAACCTTACCTGCGACCCTGCCTGAACTCAGTTCCATGGGCCGTGGGCCACGGACTGGGGTTACTCGAGTCGTTCTACTTCAGATTTGGATTTCTGTTTTGTGGAAGGACTGATGTGTAGAGTAAGAACTGTAAACTTGGATCGTTAAATTTCATAAGTTAGACACAAATTGACTCAGTTTGTCCAAATTGACAAATCCGCTCTGACACCCGAAATACGGTCACGGTTTTTGATTATTTTTTCTCGCTTTTGATCCAATTCCTCTGACAGCAAGTCGTTTTTCATCCATAGATCCTCAACTTGCTTCATCAATTTTTGGGTTGTTTTGTCGGATGAGAGACAACCTTTTTCGACTTTTTCGAGTTCTGATTGAATTTCACTTTCACCCAATCTTAATTGGCATGGGAGTTCATTTGTTGAGATGATCTCACTAGTTGTCTCGAGCATACTTGAATTAAATTTTACAATTTCTTCAGTAGTTCTCATCACTCTTTGATGGGCCATTTGCAGCTGTTCTATAGCTGAAATCAGTATTTTTGAGTTTTCCACTAGCCGTTTGTTGAGTTTCTGTCGATGTTTCAAAAATATTAAATCAACGTGCAATTTAGTTGCATCAGGCTCAGCTGAGTTTTTATCAATAATTTTACTCAGGCAGTATTTTATGTCGTCTGTATTGTGGTTTGCCATCTGCCTATTGCCAAGAAAACTTGCTGACAAATTCGAGTTTGTTAAGGCAATGCTTTGATCAATCTTTGATCGCAAGAGATAATTCTTTGATTTTTGATTTAACAACCTGGACCAAATTTTTTCCATTTTGTCTGTTAATTTTTCCATTTGATTTGCTCACTAATTTGTTGCTGAAACGATACCTATGATTGCCAGACTTAAATAGGTTATGGCAGCGCAATTTGTTCTATGTCAAATTCAAAGAAGATGTTCGTGACTTGGCAGATAGCAGATTTATGCCCGGCCACAGGCGGTTTTTTTGAGACACTTCGGGCTAATATAAAGAATGACCCAGAATTTGAATTAGTCAGTCTCAGTGACGGCAACTTTGTAAAACGACGTTTTTTGATGTAGGAATGTAGGTGGAATAATCTAAACTCATCGATTGCTGGGAAAAATTACCGATGATGAGATTTATACAAAAACTCTACATGCCTACATTGTCCAATGAAAATCCTCGTACTTCCCCTGGGCCTGGGATGCGAGAGCCGCTCTCGCCGCAATGACAGACCCTTCATTGAGTATAGGCCATTCGCGGTAGACGAGCCGGACGCCGCCATCTGTGCCAATCAACTCTTTGAAAGGAGCGGTTGCTTGCTTACTATAGGGGCAGTTGTAGTTGAAGAATTCAACAACGGTAACGTCTTCATCGGGGTTGCCAAGCACAGGTGCATTGTCATCCTCAAACAGTCGTTCGCGGTTCGACAAGATCGCCGACCTAGCGTTTTCTTTTTTTTCCTATGCCTGTCTCTGCTGGAGAAGCTCACTCATTTCAATCAGACTTTCCAGCCTTTCCATTAGGGTCTCGACAATCAGTTCCTTAATCCTGTCAGTTTCATCAAAGGTGAAAACATGAGTCCCAGCGCCGCTCTTGGCTCGAGCTAGAGGCGGAAAGAATATAAAGCCGAGAAGAAGGGTCAGCGAAAGCAGGTGCGG
>CACHXC010000041.1 GCA_902583715.1 uncultured SAR116 cluster alpha proteobacterium | reverse complement strand
TGCATGGCGCGCTGCAATTGCCGCACTGGAAAACAAACAAAACCCCATCGCCCGATCTGGTTCAGCATGATGACCGGGCGGGCGCATGGCGCTAAAGGCGGTTGGCGCCTTGTCCTGCATAACAAGATCAACCGCAAGGCACGCCCCACCGGCGGCACGTAGCGCGGTTTCCAGACTATGTGCACCAGCCCACGTATCGGCATCAAGCGGTACCAAATCGACAATGTTGCTGGTAGCATCAAAAATCTGATCGATATAACCGCTGTGATGCACGAGCTCTAGCTGATCGCGGCTTGCCTTGGGCGCTTTATGATGTGTCCAATGCGCAAATGCATCACCCATTGCCGAGACAATTGCCCGGTGGCGATCAGGACGTTCTGGATGGCCTTCTGGCACCTCATGGAGGCCTGACACCTCATGAATTATAAATGCTGGACCCATCACCTTTTCCACTTACTGTAACCATTGTCGAATATCATATTTTTTAATACCATAACGTTATTTACACCGTGGCGGTGCTGTCACTGTGATAAAACCGCATCAAAAATCATAGGGTTTAATGATCAGATTTTGCACCAATAATATTGTGCCCAACCCCAACAAAATACTGCCCAATATCAGATCATTGAGCCCGGCAAATTTTGTCAATGCACGAGCAGCAAACTGGGTGGTTGCTAGCAAAACAACCATCAGATAGACAAACATATCAATCCCCCCCGCAAGCGAGGCCATCGCCAGATGAAGCATGGTTGACTGACCCTCTGCTAAATATTGGCTGAACAAGGACACAAAAAAAGCCGCTATCTTTGGATTAAAAACGGCAATAACAAAGCCGTGGCGAAAGCTTTTTGACAACGCAAAGTACGGTGCCGCTGGCAGCTGCTCTCCAGCCCGACGGCGCATTTCCATTAACAGCCGAACCCCAATCCAAACCAACATCACCGCGCCAGCGATCTGCATGGCTTGAAACAGGCTGGTATGTTGTTTCAAAATGTAAGACAGGCTGGCCGCCGCAATCAGCGCATAGAAAAACACCCCAAGCCCATGACCAATGGCAGCGGCGTACCCGCCTTTACGACCATGCAATCGGCTGACTGCTAAAACCACCGCAAGGCTGGGTCCCGGCGATGTTGCCCCCAAAATACAGATCAGTGCCAAAGACAGCCAATCAGACGCGCTCATACCGCGAAGTCTAGCGAAATATCAAATGATAACATACTATTAAATGGACAGTTTTATGCCGCATCATCGCTGTGGGTTGTTTCCCAACCAAGTATCGCCTGCTTGCGCGCCGCCCCCCACATATAGCCTCCAATCGTCCCATTCTTTCTTATCACCCTGTGGCAGGGTATCAAAAACGCTACCGGATTGTTGGCGATGGCTGTGCCAACCGCACGTGCGGCTGATGGCTGACCAATATGTTGGGCAATATCACCATAGCTGGTCACAACCCCCATTGGTATTTTCAGCAACGCCTCCCACACTTTGATCTGGAATTTGCTTGCCAGCAGATGCAAATTTACGGAGCGCAAACATGACCAATCTTGATTGAACATAACCAGTGCCTGTTGGTGGAACACCGTACTGGCATGATGATATTTCGCATTTGGAAATTTTTTCGTCAAAACTTCCAACGCGGTATCCGCATGCGCTTCAAACGCCAAATGACAAACGCCAATTGAAGTTGATGCCACAATGGCCTGACCAAAAGGTGTTGCGGCATAATCATAATTGATTTTAAGACCATGGCCGCCACTTTCATGGGTACCCGGTGTCATTGCATCAATCGTAACAAACGGATCATGCAACCGACCGGTACACGATACTCCTAAGTCATAAGCTGCGTCCAAAACGCTGGCACATTTTTTTAATTTTGACGCGGTATTGGAAAGTGGCGAAAATGGCATAAATTTTCTCGGGCTGCCGTCGGCTCATTATAAACACATACCTTCAGCGAAGGTAAACAAATTATCAACCAACATTAATAGGACCGAATAAGTCCTTTTCGCTTCACCAGTCTTTGCGCCATTGATTTTTTATGGCATTATCGAAAAACTTGATGGAGGCGCTATGAACCCCGAGATTCAGGTTGAGGGCAAATCAGACACATGGGAGAGCTCTGATCTAATCCGAGGAATTCGTTGGCAATTTTCAGTGAATGCCGGGACCACTGTTAGTAACGGGCTGTCTTGTGGCTATCTTCAAGTCGACCCAGATGCTGAGTTGCCGCTTCATTATCACAAAGAACAGGAAATTTATATTATAATCCAGGGCGACGCAGAACTTCTGACTGACGCAACCAGCTCACGCGCGGTGACTACCGGTGATACGATCTATATTCCAGAGAACAGTTGGCATGGCATTAAGAATGTCAGTCAGTCTATAGTTGAATTTATTTGGATTTTCCCCACCGACACATGGCAAGAGGTGCTTTACATCTTTGCCAACGAAAATTTAAACAATGCACAAGATATAGCTGATAAATGACGTCAAATGAATAAACAGCGCTGTGTTTTTCGTCAATAGATCAAAAAAATTCAGAGGCCGCTGTTCCGCTTGGGTATTAAATACAACGATTTAAGCCCAAAATGGAACGGTGCAACAATTCAGGTCAATTCTAAAAACGTTACAGAAAACACCAGGCGTTTTTGTTTCAAAACGGCCTGGTGTTTGAGTAAGAGTCCCAGTTTAAAAAAGTTACACTACATCATCAGCCGGAGCATCATCTGGTGGCGCGTCTGACGCAGCAGCGGCGTCTGCTTCTGCTGCCACATTCGCAGCTTCCATGCCCTCTGCCATGTTAGCTGCAGCAGCACCGTCCATGGCTGCCATCGCCCCATCAAACGCAGGGGCTCCACCCAAAGGATCAGCACCCGCCATTGGGTCTGCAGATCCAGCCATTGCATCCCCTAGAGGATCCATCGGCGCTGCCATGTCTCCCATCGGCGACATACCGTCTAAACCACCACCGGTGTCGGCACCATCACCCCAACCGCCACCGTCGTCAGGCGGTAAAGGAGCATTACCGGTCATTGGATCTATGGCTTCGTATCCTGGAGGCATGCCAGCCATCGCCTCGGGTGGCATTGCCTCCATATGCATTGGTCCCATTCCACCCATGGCCTCTGGTGACATGTGCGACATCATTGAGGCATCGCAACCGCCCATGGCTTCCGGGGGCATCGCCTCCATATGCATTGGACCCATACCATCACAGGCACACGGTGGCATGGCTTCCATCATTGGCGCATCCATACCTGCACAAGCGTCTGCCGGGCACATCTCCATATGCATTGGACCCATACCGGCCATCGCCTCAGGCGGCATAGCTTCCATCATTGGCGCATCCATGCCAGCCATCGCTTCTGGTGGCATGTGAGCCATCATTGGCGCATCCATACCCGCCATAGCTTCGGGCGGCATCGCTTCCATCATTGGGGCATCCATCCCAGCCATTGCATGAGGTGGCATCGCTTCCATCATTGGGGCATTCATACCACCCATCGCTTCTGGTGGCATCGCTTCCATCATATCGGCAGTCATGCTTCCCATAGCTTCGGGTGGCATCGCTTCCATCATATCTGCAGTCATACTTCCCATATCTGCTGGCATGTATGGGTCAGCTGCACTGCCAGCGATTTCAAATGCTTCGGCCGGACTTGAACCATTTGCTATAGCATCCTGAAAAGCAGCAATTCCGGCATCCATGGCATCTGGTGGAACATTTGCCCAATCAACCTCAGCTACAGCCTCAGGAGGGATCTGACTCAGCATACTCATATCCATTCCAGCTACAGCTTCCGGTGGCATCGCA
>CACHXC010000040.1 GCA_902583715.1 uncultured SAR116 cluster alpha proteobacterium | reverse complement strand
ACGTGCCTGTTGACATGAACAAGTAGGTGTAAGAATCTAGGCTATTACTTGTATAGCACTGCAAATGGTGCATGTAGGTGGCACAAAACCACACTCATCCGGCACCAGTTCTTGTGCTGCAATTGGACTAATCAATTGATTTGAATGCAATATATTTGCAGCAGTCAACTTGGGTGGACAATATGTATGTAAGAGTTGCTGAAGTTACGGCTCAATCAGAACTTCAATTCAAAATGTTGATGGCATTCATAGAGAAAGAGTTGCTACCTCGCAACATCGCCGCTGGGCAATTAAGTGGGGAAATATTCAGAACGTCTTCAAATTCCTGCTTTGTCGTGTCACGGTTTACCTCGAAGTCAGAAGCTGACAAGATTATGTCAATCATGAAAGCCGAACTGAATGAGATGAAGGGTTCAAATAAAATTAGACTGATTGAGGGTGAACGCATTCTCAGTCTTGGCCAAGAATTAGGTGCATCCATTTAGCTTTGACATCCATTGGCTGTCCAAGACCATATCTCTGACCTACTCCAATGGTAATAAAACACAACACTGATCGCGTGAAAAAGGCCCAAGAACGGGGGCCAAGGCTCGTGGACCAAGAATGGGTTAGCTTTTGGTCCACTGTAATTTCATTTGGGCGGGGGCTGTCACAGGTGTCACAGGCAAAAACAAAACTTTTATAATTATTTTTGCTACCAAAAGTTTAATACTTACTTGTGACACCTGTGACAATCTAGAATGGATAGTCGTCGTCACGGTCCGCCACTAAATTGTATCCGACATAACCGCGTGTGCACCCTTTGTGGTGTCCAACCCGCTTTTGCAATGTTGCGCCAAGTAATTCACGCAAACGCCTTCAAGTACACGCTTCAGTTGGACTGTTTAATCCTTGCCGGTAACAATAATCCTTTATGGCATCCAGCATTGTTTGAACTGGAACAAAGCCATTTTCATCAGTCTCTTCGATGTACGAATCCACAAACTGATATATTGGATCAGAGTTAGTTCTATACTCGTCCAAGTAGGTTTCCATTATGGGTGTTGGTTTCAAGCCTTTCTCAAGATAAAGCTGATAACCCTCAACTATCCATCTCATAATGCCGTCAGCTTCAGCTTTTAATGCTGTATGTAGGCTCTTGTATCAGCTTAGCAGAATTAATCACCCAGCACTCATGTTTTTGGGTTTAGCTTAATCCACCACATTTCAAAAGCACGGTTTTCGCTCAATGCAAGCAGCCTTTTGTCGTCTGAGAGATTCGCGAGTTCTGGGAAGGCGGTCGCTCGTAAGCTAGATTTTTTGAAAAACTCAATGTGAAAATAATTCTCCAGCCTCCTAATTAATTCTTCCTGCTTTTTGAATCCACTCTCAATTAAGCTTGGATGCAGTTCAACTATAACATCACATTTTGAAATTTTGTCCAAGAAATCGTAGTCTAGCAGCTCATACTCACCACCTTCAATGTCGATTAGAATTTTTGCTTTTCGCTCCTTTTTTAAAACATCAGATATTGTCTGGGTATTCGCAATTTCTCTGATATGAATTCTTTCAGAAAGGTTGTTATCAGATGCATTTATTGCAATAGAACAACGTGAACGATCATCTACTTCAAAAGCATACGTCTCATCTGCAATACCTGAGATGACTGCTCCAATTGCAAAAAAGCCATCAGCTGCACCAATATCTATAAATGGACCAGAGTTTGTTTGACTGATCGCAATTAACTCGTCAATCACGTGACTCTCATAGGTCCCAAGAATTTTAGCATTAATGTCAAAGCCACCCCAGGTCTGGGATTTCATTTTCATACTGGCAAATGGGCCATTTGCAACGACGCGTCCATGCTCTTTCAAAAGAATATCGTGCACTGCTTGTTTTGCGCTCGTAATACTATCGGGCAGTGACAGCCTAACGTTCTTTTCTGACAATTTAGCTTTGCACTTTTCAACCTCGGCCAACAATAACTTTAGTTTTGTAAATTCTTGGTTGACCGAATTTTTGCAAGCCTCCGATTTCAGAGTTGCGTCCATAGTTGCCTCACCATTTAATCCTGTTCAAAACTGAAATTACAGATAACGTGCAATAAACACTGCAAGATTGGTGCCTTTTTTGCATGGCGATTAACAACTTTGAAGAATGGCGCTTGGGATCTTTGTATCAATGAGGATTGTACTTAATTGGCAGCTGGGCACAAATTTTGGATGGGGCATACTTGGCCTCAACCTTTTTTTGCGTTTTTGTAAAGATAAAAATTTGGAGGTTATGATGGGCGGCCTGATAAAGCCCGAGCATTTGACAGGGCTTGATCAGCTGTTGCTCAATGAATTTGCAGAAAAATTCATATCTGCAAACAAACTTTGGGAAAGACGGTTTGAAAAAGAAGCTTCAGAGAAAAAAACAACAAATATTTTTAGCCTTGGCAACCAACTTTACTTTAACGACAGAGCCGACCTTCCGGGAAAAAATATAAAAGTCGCAAGATCGATTTTTGAGAATACCAATCTTAAACCCTACAAAGAAAAACTGTCTGACTTCGATGCAGTTTTAACTGGCTCCAGTTGGAATAAACAACTTCTCGAAAATCTGACTCAAAAAGAAATTAAGGTCATACATGAAGGTGTGGATGACACAGTTTTTTTGCCAACTCCAAAGTCTGGTCTGCTTCCAGAAGAAAATTTCTATATTTTTTCAGGGGGCAAAATAGAATATCGCAAGGGCCAAGATTTGGTATTGCAGGCGTTTCAGATATTTGCAGAGCGTCATCCAGACGCCCGCCTCGTTGTTGCATGGCGTTCTCCGTGGCCTCACCTCAGTGTAGGAATGAAGGGCGTTTTGGAGCACGAACTAAAACTCACAAATGACAATTTTTTGGATATCAAGCGTTGGTGCTCTGAAAATGGAATTCCAGACTGGAAGGTTATAGACCTGCCGATTATGTCAAATTATTCAATGTCACAAATATACAGAGAAATAGATGTTGGAATACAGCTTTCAAGGGCTGAAGCATGCACTTGTCTGCCATTGATGGAGATGATGGCAAGTGGTATTCCCTGCGTGGCCAGTTTGAACACAGGTTTGATGGATTTAATAAATGAAAAAAATAGTATACCGATCGAATGCAAGGAAGTTACAGAGTGTAATGCGCTTGAGACGCTTGGCTGGGGGCACGCAGATCTAGACGCTACCGTCGAGGCATTAGAGACAGTTTACCAAAATAAAAGTCAACGAACAAACCTCGGTGACAGCGCAGCATCTTGGATGCGCCAAAATGGAAGAACTTGGTCTCATCACGCTCTGGAATTAAAAACTTGGCTGGCCAACTTGTAGAATTTTCATACTGAACAAATTATCATACTGAACAAATTAAGAGTGCTATCATTAAAATTTTGATGGACTTGAACGCGGCTGTTACCCGGGGCCCAAGACCGCAGCACCAAACCCCTTGTATACGCCCCACCCCCTAACAGACATCCAAATCTGAGGCAGAAACGGCTCAAGTAACCCCGGCGCTTGAAACTCGAACCTCCGTCCTTCCTGTAGACAAGGTTGTAGACAAGCTTTGCGCTTTGATTGTCAGTGATAATCTTATAAAATGGCGGAACAGAGGGAGTTTTTAGACTTGAACTTGCCTTATGTAGGCATAGAACCTCTCATCCAGCACCATCTGCCCAACACATCATGTGCTAACACAATGTAATTGAAGCTATACATAGAATCTCACTTGTAACTGCACAGGTCAATGCACTGTTTTGGTCTATCCAGTGGTCTACCCACGTGCATATCACTCTATTGCCTCACCAATGGGGCGGCCGGGGCCACCCCCATGCCGCACGTATATATA
>CACHXC010000039.1 GCA_902583715.1 uncultured SAR116 cluster alpha proteobacterium | reverse complement strand
CACCACCAATATCTTTTTTCAATCGAGCAGCCTCGGCATCCAAATCAAGAATGTTGGCAAGTGGCAGGCCAACATCAGAACCGGCAACGTTACCACGGGCTGTGCCTTTCGCAAACTGGTCAACAACCGTCACCCCGGACACCCGTGCCAATCGCATCAGGGCAGCGCTTTGCACGTCCAAAACCGCGGCTTGTGCCACGCTCATGCCTCTGACTTGCAATACTGGCATGGCTGCTAGTGGCACGTTCATTTCAGACCTAATATAACGAATTTCGGTAATGAGGCTAATGAGAAACTGGATATCACTGACCGCATTACGATCCTTATCTGGTGTTGCTTGCGGCCAATTACCGGCGATTAACATGTCGTCACTTTGGAAAATTTTTTGATTTAGCTCTTCTGTTAAATACGGCATAAATGGGTGAAGCAAGCGCAATGTACCTGCCAGTATGGTGCTGGCTGTAGCCTTAATTTCGGCGACGACTGCGCTGTCATCGGTGCCAACACTAGGTTTGATCAGTTCGACATACCAATCGCAGTAGCTATGCCAGATAAAATGATATAAGGCATCTGCGGCCTCGTTAAACCGATAGGACTCAATGGCCGCTGTGGTTTTTGAAATGGCGGTATTATATTCAGACACAATCCATTTATTTACAGGTGCATTGACTGACGAAAGATTAATGCTGTCCGAGTTGGTACAGTCATTCATCTGCAAAAATCGACAGGCATTCCAAATTTTCGTAGTAAAATTTCGATAGCCTTCAAGCCGGCTGGTTGACATTTTGATGTCACGGCCCTGCGCCGCCATAGCCGCCAAAGTAAAGCGGAGCGAGTCCGCCCCATATTGATCAATCAATTCCAGCGGGTCCAGAACATTGCCCTTTGATTTAGACATTTTCTGGCCTTTTTCATCCCTCACCAAAGCGTGGATGTAAACCTCTTTGAATGGCACCTCGCCATCCATGAAATGCATACTCATCATCATCATGCGAGCGACCCAGAAAAAGATTATATCAAAGCCGGTGACCAAAACATCACCCGGGTAGTAGCGCTTCACCTCGGCATTGCTTTCTGGCCAGCCAAGTGTGGAGAACGGCCATAATCCTGATGAAAACCATGTGTCTAAAACATCTTCATCACGTCTCAATTCAACAGCTTTACCATAATGGGTAGATGACGCGGCAATGGCGGCTTCCTCGGTTTCCTCGACAAAGGCGGTGTCGTCCGGCCCATACCAGGCTGGAATCCGATGTCCCCACCATAACTGTCTAGAAATGCACCAAGGCTGGATATTACGCATCCATTCAAAATAGGTTTTGTTCCAGCGCTCCGGAACGAATTTGGTTCGACCATCCTCAACCGCTTTGATCGCTGGTGCGGCAAGTTTTTCAGCATCTACATACCATTGGTCCATTAACCATGGTTCAATAACAACGCCTGAACGGTCACCATGCGGTACAACATTGGTCAAAACTTCCTCGCGTTCAACAAGTCCTTCAGCCTCAAGATCTTGCAGGATATGCCGCCGCGCATCGTAGCGATCAAGGCCCCAGTATTTTTCTGGAATTTCATCAATCGACTCCATTGCGGCAGCTGCGGTCATCAAATTAATCAGTGGCAGATTGTGACGCCGACCAACTTCAAAATCGTTAAAATCATGCGCTGGTGTGATTTTTACCGCGCCGGACCCTTTGTCCATTTTTGCGTAGTCATCGGCGATAATCGGAATATGCCGGTTAGAGAGCGGCAAGATCACCATTTTACCAATCAGATGCTGATACCGTTCATCTTCGGGATTAACCGCTACAGCTCCATCCCCAAGCATGGTTTCGGGCCTTGTTGTGGCAATCGAAATAAATGCATTATCCGTTCCGACAATCCGATATTTCAGGTGCCACATCGAGCTTGTTTGCTCGCGCTGTTCTACCTCTAAATCAGAAATGGCTGTCATTAGTTTTGGGTCCCAATTTACCAGACGTTTGTCGCGGTAAATTAAGCCATCACGGTGTAATGCCACAAACACCTTGATCACGGCCTCTGAAAGGCCAGGGTCCATGGTAAAGCGTTCACGGTCCCAATCAGGCGACGCACCCAAGCGCTGCAACTGCTTGTGAATCATGCCACCCGACTCTGCTTTCCATTCCCAGACTTTATCAATAAAAGCGTCACGCCCAAGATCCCGCCGCGATATATTTTGCGCAGCCAACTGTCGTTCAACAACCATTTGCGTCGCAATGCCAGCATGGTCCGTGCCCGGTTGCCATAATGTGTCACGCCCAGTCATACGGTGATATCGGATCAGCAAATCTTGCAAAGTGAATGTCAGGGCATGCCCCATATGCAAATTGCCGGTCACATTTGGTGGCGGCATCATAATGGTATAGGGAGATTTATCCGAATTTGGCTCGCATGCAAAATACCCGCTGGATAGCCACTGATCATACCAGCGCGACTCAATAGCTTGTGGATCATAGGTTTTGGGCAGAATGGGATCGGTCATGGCTGAAGCTGGCTGATACGGCTGTTAAAATAAAAAATACTGAGTTTATGTACGACTTTACTGGCATCCATGCAATGAATCTTCAGCCGGTTTTTGCCGATTATTCAGAATTTACAAGTCATCAGAGATCTAGGCGAGCTCATCGCCGCGACACGCGATATCCACCCAATCAACAATATGACGTTCGGTTATTTTATGTGATGAAGCTGGTATGGGCATGGCTTATTCGGCAACACGCCTGGAAAAGGGAAAAGTTGTGCTGAATGGGTTGGCTGGCATCGGCATAGTGTCAAGCTCACCAAGCACATCGCCAAGCCCAATTGACTCAGCGGTCAAATCACCAATAGCCGCCTGTAACCGATAGGCCGCCAGCCGCAAATTATGCGCCGCGGTCACAAGTCTTAGCTCGGCATCATTCACATCTTGTTCTGCATCGAGCAGATCAAGCGTTGTCTTTTGCCCAAATTGGGCTTCACTGGCTATGCCAGCGGCAACAAGCTTGGACGCTTTCAACTCTCGCTGAACTGCATCAAGATTGATTTTTGCTGTTTGCTGGTTACGAAACGCCGCCCGCGCCGCAACCTTTGCCACACGTAAGGCCTCAGCCCGAGCATATTTCGCCTGTTGATACGACGCCGCTATATTGCGGGCTTTGGCGCGGGTAGCGTTGGTCGACAAAATTGGGGTCGAAAACACCAAAGACCCGGCCAGCACATCCGAATCAGAACTTGTTCCGGTGGCGTCTTTTGACGTGGCCGATAAAGACAGTGACAATGTTGGACTGACCCCAGCCTTTAATGTGTGAAAAGCCTGATCTCTGGCGCGTTCAGCGGCCATCGAGGCCCGTACATGAGGGTGCGTTGTACCAGCAAGCTGTTCCGCCTCGCCAATCTGTTCGGGTAAATTTTTCGGCGTGGCTGGCAGTGTCAAATTGCCTGCAGTTAGACCAGTGAGCGATTTATAAGCATCTTCAGCATTCGCTAAATCCGTGGCTGCCACCAAGGCATTAGATTTCGCGCGTGCATGACGTGCCTCGGCTTCAGCTAGGCGTGTTGGCGTCGCGGCACCAGCTTCGACGCGAATACGTGCGGCATTCACATGTGCCTGCAGGCGTTTTAAATTGGATTCGTTCAAATCCACATCACGCTGCGATTTTAACACATTTAAATAGGCTTCAATGGTAGACAAAATAACATTTTGCTCAACCGCCAGATAACTGGCTGTGGCCTGATCAAGCTGAATTTCTGCAAGTTTCCTATTGGCCTTTGTCTGCCCACCATCATATAAATTTTTTGCAACGGTGATACTGCCTGACCCATATTCCGATTGTTTGTAGCTATTACTTGTT
>CACHXC010000038.1 GCA_902583715.1 uncultured SAR116 cluster alpha proteobacterium | reverse complement strand
TGGTTGATATAATATTAAATTCAGATGGCATGCTGAATTGGCCAGTAGCCTTTTTATACAATTCTTTTCGCATTGTTGCAGCTTGGTCTGCTGCGCTGGCCAGCTGGTCAGCCAAGATGATCAAAACAATCGATGGCGGGATTATTTGCCCAAGTGTTCCAGATGCGCAAATTGTGCCAGTGGCCAAAGACGTTGAATAATTATTTCTCAGCATTGCAGGAAGCGAAATTAAGCCCATTGCGACAACAGTCGCGCCAACGATACCTGTCGTCGCAGCAAGCAACCCACCAACAAATACAACTGAAATCCCCAACCCACCGGGAATTGGGCCAAACAATTGCGCCATTGTGACAAGCAAATCCTCTGCGATTTTAGAGCGCTGCAACATTATGCCCATAAAAATGAACAAAGGAATTGCTATGAGAGTATCTCGTTCGACCTCCCAATAAATACCTCTAAAGTTCATCACCCCAGCAGTCAGCCATTCCATAGGGCCGTCTTGGATAAAATACGCACCAGAATCACCCTGAAAAATTGTCCCACAAATGCCGGCGAGGACAATAGTGACGATAGCAGAGCCGGGTAAGGCAAAAGCCACAGGAAACCCCGAACCTAGAGCGTACATCATTAACAGAAAAAGTAGTGCGAGAAAAAAAAGTTCCATGATCAGGCGGCTCCACTTTCTTGTTCTGAGCCAAATGTACCTTCCTCAATTTTTGCCATAGAGGCAAATAAGTAAGAGGTAAATTGAAGCAACATGCTGAAGGCGAAGACGATAAGGAACGCAGCCATAAAATATTTGATGTACATGCCGAACCCACTCATCGATGTCTCAAAATTTAGCATTGGGCTATTGATCAGGCTCGATTTACCCCATAAACCACGCAAAAGTATGAGCCAGCATAGCGGAATTCCAAAAAATATTGCCCCGGTGCTGTTCAAAACGCACTTTGTTTTTTCTTTGAGTCCTGCATAAATAACATCAACCCGCACATGGCCATCCTCTTTTAGGGTATATGCAGACGCAAATAGGAAAAGCGCTGCATACCAAAACCGAACAAGATCACCCATAAAAGTCTGCTCATATCCATATATGAAGCGTGCTATTACAATTAAAAATTCTGCGATTACGACAAGAAAGGCCAACCATATTAGCGATACAGAGCGATCACGGAGCGCAATTAAAAAAGCAAGCACTAAAAGCGGCAAATGAAAATACATGCCACGACCAGCTGGTAGCGCAATAATTGCAGCTATGTCTTCGCCAAAAACATTCGTGTGCAGCCCTTCTACCCGCAAAAAAGACAGCACCGCGTCTGCTAAACCAATAATGAACACAGCCCAAAATGCCGCTCTGACAAAATAAGCCGAACTTTTATCAAGCCACCTTGCATCAGCTCTCATGTCTCGGTTTTTGCTCACATGATAGCCAGCGAATATTATCACTAAGAAAAATAACGCAGTTTGAATAAAGCCAACAACAATCAGAGGGTTTGTATAGCCGCCCTTAGCTATTTCAGTTCCAAAAAACTCAGTCAGCCCAACTGTATTGATGACACCTGGGGCGCCCATTACAAAAATGAGGAAATTATTTATCAAGAACAAAAGGGCAAGGAGTGCGCTACCCAGCCCGACAAAATGCAGAAATACAAACATGTGTGTTTCAAGCCCCTGAGTGAACCAGAAATCAAGAATTCATAAATGGCGTCCAACGATGTTGGACGCCATCAGATTTTCGACTGCCTAACGTCTAGAGTGAAGCATTACGCTTAGAAATATAAGCAACGTCATTCAACTGAACGTAGTCACCAACAACCTTGCGCGCATTCATCGCAGACTCATGGATTTTCTTTGCGAGTGCTGAGTGTTCAACCACTTCAGCATAAACCTCGTCAGAGCCACGCTTAAATGCCGCATAAACATCTTCATTAAACTCTTTAACAACGACGCCTTGGTCATTCACGAGCCTTTCCAAAGCGGCACCGTTTTTGGCGTTATATTCGGCCATAAAGTTGCTATCTTCACCAATCGCCACATGAGTGATCAGTGCTTTATCCGAAGCGCTCAGGCCGCTCCAGAAAGAAGCATTGAAACCTGTGTGAAGCTGGGATGCTGGCTCATGCATGCCCGGGTAATAGTAATATTTTGCAGCTTCATAGAACTTCATTGCCTCATCATTCCATGGGCCAACCCACTCAGTTGCGTCAATCGCTCCAGATACGAGGTTTTCATAGATCTGACCACCGGGCAATGAAACAGGCGATGCACCAAGCTTGGCCATAACATCACCACCAAGGCCTGGGATACGCATTTTGAGACCCTTGAGATCGTCGCCCGAGTTGATTTCCTTGTTAAACCAGCCACCCCATTGTACGCCTGTATTACCCATTGGAATACACTTGAGACCAAATTCACCAGCCAGCTCGTCATGCAATTCCTGACCGCCCATCCAATGCAACCATGCTTTCATCTCAGCATATGTCAAACCAAATGGAACAGCGGTGAAATACGCCCAGCCGGGATGCTTGCCTTTCCAGTAGTAATCAGCCGCGTGATAGGCCTGCGCATTGCCAGAAGCAACTTCGTCGAACGAGTCAAAAGCGCCGACACGTTCGCCAGCCGCGTAGTACGTAACTTGGATGCGACCATCACTCACTTCACCGAGTTTGGCTGCAAAACGTTGTGCGCCAGTTCCAAGGCCAGGAAAATCCCGTGGCCATGTTGAAACCATCGCAATTTCAACACGATCCGCCGCAATGGCTGGCGCTGATAATGTTGTTGCAGCGGCAGCTGCTCCGACACCCACAATTCCGCCTTTGGCGATAAATTCTCTTCTTTTCATTCTTGGTTCCTCCAAAATTTGTAACCCCCCACTACCATGCATAGTAGCAAAAGATTTACGAATCTAGCAGATTTTCAAAGAATGGCAATTAAACTGTATTGCCCAAACAGCAAGATTTATCGCAATCAACTTGCAAGGAAAGTACAGGCAAAATAGCGAGCTAGATATGGGTTTACGGAAGTTAAAAAATTGACATAGTCAAAAAAAAATAGCTATTCAAGCATTTTGGTGAATCTCCTCTCGCCATTTCAGCAGCGGAACTTAGCAACTAATGAATGCATGGTTTAACAGAACCTCACCGGAAAATCGCGGTGCCCTGTTGCTGGTTCTGGGCATTTCGATATTTGGATTTTCTGATAATTTGACCTTGCTTGTGTCTGATCAGGTCGGCGTTGGGCAGTTTCATCTCAGCAGATCGCTTTTTGCGGTTCTGCTGATCGCCACTTTAAGTCATTTTTTGGGCTATTCGATCATGCCGGTGCGCTGGAAGCCGTTGATCGCCAGAACCGTCTTTATGGTGATTGCGATACTTGTCTATTTCAGCGTGATGCCAATGATGCCAATCGCCGAAGCTGGTGCAGGGTTATTTACCTCACCAATTTTTGTGCTGCTTTTTTCCGCATTTTTTTTCAAAGAACATATTGGCTGGCGGCGGGCACTCGCCGTTGCCATTGGCACCGCAGGTGTGTTGCTGATTTTAAAGCCGGGGCAGGCTGGCTTTTCCCCGTTTCACATGCTGCCGGTGTTGTCAGGCGCGTCCTATGCTTTAGGGTCAATTATCACCTACCGGTATCTTGGCGATGAAAGTCCAATGGCCATCTTAATGTCATTTTTTGTCACCATCGGCTTATGTGGTGCTTTGGTCGCATCATCTTTTGCCATTTTTCCAGTGCCAGACTCATTGCACACACAAGCCCCGTTTCTTTTTACCGGCTGGCAATCAGTTGGCACAGATTTCTGGCTGTGGATGATGGTCATCGCCATCGGCGCGTCACTGGCGCTGTCGTTAATGACTCGGGCTTATCAAATTGCCAAAACAAGCTATACGGCGATCTATGAATACGCCTATCTGTTATCGGTGGGGATTTTCGGCTGGATGTTCTGGGATATCACACCTGATCTGATCAGCCTTGCCGGCATCATATGCATCATAATCGCCGGCATTGTGATCGTGTTGGCACAGCAGGATATATCCTGACAAATAAAGCATCTTAGACGCACCACAAGACCAATATGTAAAAATCAGCCAAGCTTTACCGTTCGCAAATATGGCGATCGTTTTTCAAAACCGCCAAACCTGCTCTCAGCTTCCTCATCGTTGACGGCAACTGGGATGATCATATCCTGACCAGCCTGCCAATCTGCCGGCGTTACAACGCCTTTGCTAGTCGACAGTTGAAGCGCATCAAATGCTCTGATGACCTTGGCAAAATATCTGCCTATCAATTTCAATGACAGCGTTAGCGTGCAGATGGTGGCGAATGAGAAAG
>CACHXC010000037.1 GCA_902583715.1 uncultured SAR116 cluster alpha proteobacterium | reverse complement strand
AGAGGCCATCCAGCTAGCAATCGCACTGTCATAGACGGCGGTACGGGCAAATGTCTTGGCGGCCAGCCGCTGGCGCAGGGCAAAATTACAACCGCCATTTTGTTGCAATGATGTGATGAATTCAGGGTAGTCAGCCGGGTCACACAACACCGTCAAAAAATCATGATTTTTTGCCGCGGCGCGTAACATGGCTGGACCGCCAATATCAATTTTTTCGACCAATGTGTCAAGGTCGTCGGTGCTAGCAAGTGTGTCTTCGAATGGATAAAGATTGACCACCAGCAGATCGATACCCTCAATTTGTTCCTGTTGCATGGCATCAAGGTGGTCATCAAGATCGCGCCGTGCCAACAGGCCACCATGAATTTTGGGATGAAGCGTCTTCACGCGCCCGCCCAAGATTTCTGGAAAGCCGGTTACGTCCGCCACGTCAATCACATTGATGCCAGCGTCACGAAGCGTACGTGCGGTGCCGCCGGTTGATAATATTTCAACATCTTTGGCTAGCAGGGCATGGGCGAGGTCGATCAGGCCTGTCTTGTCAGAAACTGAGAGCAAGGCGCGGCGAATAGGGTGCAGATTTTGTGCAGGCATGAAAGTAAAATCCAGAATCTGTTGATCTGTCGTCTTTATGGCTGAGCTAATGGCGAAAGGCAATTGCCGATCAGTCATGTTGTGGTTCGAATCCCCTCAAGCATAGTTTGAACAAAACGTTAAATTACCCGCTCAAAATCATCCCTAATGCCGAAGATGTTACCAAAATCGTAAACAGCCCAGCTTGGCGCCAAAATACAAGTGCGCCGCAGATTACGGCGATGAGTATGACCGTAGGGTTGGCGGTCATGATGTCTGGAACAAGCAAAGAGACTGGGCCGTAATGTTGTATAGTAAGATCGGTGAATAGGATATGTAGCGTAAACCACAAAAATAAATTAGCAATGACGCCGACGACAGCCGCCATGATGGCCGCCAGTGCACCGTGCAGTCGTGGCTGGTCTGTAAGCCATTCAATATATGGGGCGCCAACGAAAATCCATAAAAAACAAGGAATAAAGGTGGCCCACAACGCCACCACAGCGCCGGCGATGCCATAGGCCAGACCGCCAGCATGAAAGGCGGTGAGAAAGCCAACAAACTCGGTCACCAGAATAAGCGGTCCTGGTGTTGACTCGGCAAGGCCAAGGCTGTCTATCATAGCGCTTGGTTGTAACCAGCCGAGATGGCCAACAATATCTTGTGCCATATAGGCCAGCACCGCATAGGCGCCGCCGAATGTTACCACCGCAAGCTGGCTGAAAAAATAGCCAATGGCGGCAAGTTGATCACTGCCAACTATAAAATCAATGACAAAAATGGGTGTCCACCATAATGCCAGCCATTGCACCAGCGTCAGACCAGTGTTCCGCGTAGCAGGCAAGTTAATAACTGACTTATGGTCAGTTAAGGGGCGACGTCGATAAAAACCATAAAGCGCGGCAATGGCAATGATCAGCGGAAATGGCACATTGGCGAAGAAAATACCAATAAACCCGGCTATGGCGACCAGCCAATCCATAGGATGTGTCAGCCTGCGCACCGCCATTTTGGTCAGTGCCTGCAAAACGATCACACTGATCCCGGCCTTAAGGCCAGTGAACAGCGACACCGCCCAACCAACAGCCCCAAAATAGACATAGCCAATTGCCAGTGCCAGCATCACCGTGGCACCGGGCAGAATAAACAAGCCGCCAGCCAGCAAACCGCCGCGCAACCCATGCAACCGCCAGCCAGAATAGGTGGCGAGCTGCATCGCTTCTGGCCCTGGCAACAACATACAAAAGCTGAGTGCGTTGGAGAATTGCTGTTCGCTAAGCCAGTGTCTCTGTGTCACAATTTCACGGTGCATGAGGGCAATTTGCGCGGCAGGCCCACCGAATGACAAGATCCCAATTTTTGCCCAAACGCGGCTACATGCGGCAAGTGATAGCGGGTGTTGTGGCGCAGACCCAAAATCTTTAGGGGTTTTGCTGTTTCGCTGTATTTTTGTCATAATCTACCGCCACCATGCGCACTGCACCTGTCACTTAGCATGGCTGATAGATCTGGACTAGTCCGCATCTGACCGCGTGAAAGCCCATTTAACCGTTGCACTGCCGACAGCGCGCAGTTTGGCAAGCGCCAAATTCACCACAATTTGCTGGCAATTCATGCGATTCGGCCCATCAAAAAATAACGAATTATCGAGCGTGGTCGCGGCATTCGAACGAAACACCCAGCCGGCCCGATTGCCGCGGATTTTCAGTAACACGCGCTGGTCGCGTAACATCGCCGCCGTCACCCGGGGATGCAGATGAAACCGCACCACGGCAAGGCGGGGTATTTCGCCCGGCGCCCCGGTATATTCGATAATATCAGTACCACGTAAATTGCCCCCACCGGTCGCTAAAAATAAATGGCGATGGTGCAATATGCCATGCGATGGTTCATAGCCATCATGCGTTGCCACGGCCAACACGCCACCTTCTGCTGGTCCGATTTCAACATTGGATAATTTGGCAAGACGGTTTTCGCTGGGATTCGACGAATCCTGCCCATCTATGCTGAGCGTGGAATGCGCCTTTGTTGAGCACAGCAGGCGTTGCAAATTTGGATCAGTAGCGGTTTGCCCGGGGTTGACCACCAGTAAATTCTGGCCAACTCCAAATTCAAAAGCCAAGGTCCCATATCCGGTCACCGCGGCGCTGGTTTGCGGTGATCCTGAGTCCATGATGACGGTCGATCGACCTGATGAAAATCTCACAAAACCGCTATTGGGGGCTTGTTGCATAAGTTTGCCGCGCTGTCCGGTGCGTGCCAGCGTTTCTTCGATCATTTCGATGGCCATCATGCCCCGTTTAACCGTGCAAACTGGCCGTCAGCATGTCGCCACATGCGGCTAACTGCTGCCATTCGGTTAATTTTCTTGTCGAGCTTGAGCTTGGTGTCGATGCCGGATGACGATGCGGCGTTGCGGATTTCAACAAGGTCGCGCATCAGTTTTAGATGTATATCGGGCATGCGGCTTTTGTGTCCGCCATCATCAAAGGTGACGTGATCGACAAGTGGCAAAGCCAAATCGAGGAGTGCGGCCAAATCTTTGGGTGTCGCGCCAAGTGCTGACTGTCCAACAAAAAGCCCCTTTAAGGCGGTGAGTTGCGCGGTTTGGTCATAAAGCCGCGGCCAATCCAAGGCCAAACACCGCGCCTGCAGTGCGATTGTGCGTGCCAGTTTGGCCTGAAATTCTTCCGGGGCGGAAGGGGCGTACCAATCGTAGCAGAAAATCAAATTGGCTATGCGTTGCCCCATTATATCAGGTTGCCAGCTCGGCGCGCGCCAGTTGCTGTTATCTTCAATCCAACAGTCAATAAATTGCCGCGCCCGGCTACGTGCCTGGCTGCCACCAAACGCGCGAAGATCACGTAACCATTCAAATTTATCAAAGCCCCGGCTGTCATTCCGCCAATTGGTGCTGCTGGTCATGATCCGCGACCCAAGACTGGCAGAGCCGCGCCAGTAATCTGCCACCACATGGGAAATTCTGGGCGATGGGCGACTGGCCAGTGACCAGTTGAACAAGCTGGTTCTGCGGAACAGTTGTTCAAAATGTCCGATCCGCCAGACGTTACCGGTTCTGTGTTTCAAGGTCATAAATCTTGCTGTTGCCCGTGTTATATGGCCGCGCTTTTTATGGTTGTCATGCGTCTGTCTATCCTATGTTACAGACGTTAACCGTGCGACAAAAAAGCCATCAACGCCACCGATGTCTTCATAGGCGCTTGGCAAAATCCGCAAACAGCCCGTCTCGGTGACTGATCTGGTAAACAGACCAGCATCTTTAGGGGTAATTTGGCTAAGGGCATAATGGCCATCTGCTGCATCCAATATGGCCGAAATAATATCTTCGCCTTCTTCAGGCTGTAGTGAACAGGTGGCATAAATCATCTGTCCCCCAGGTTTAAGCCAACCAAGTGCCGTCGTGGCCAGTTCCCATTGAATGGTTTGAAGGCTGGTTATATCGGCACTGCTGCGGCGTCCCAAAATATCTGGGCGGCGGCGTATGGTGCCGGTGGCAGAACAGGGTGCATCAAGCAAAATGGCATCAACCGGTGCATCGGGAACAAACTTGCGCCCGTCAGACAAGACCAGCTTAGCCGGCATATTCAGCCTTTTCAAATTACGCCGCAATCTGTCTAGTCGCTTGCGGTTGCTGTCAATAGCGGTGACGCTTGCCCCGGCGGCAATGAGCTGGGCGGTTTTGCCGCCCGGTGCGGCACACAGATCAATCACTTGTTTGCCGTCAAGCTGGCCAAGCAGGCGGGCTGGTATCGCGGCGGCGGCGTCCTGTACCCACCACGCCCCATCAGCAAAACCGTCAAGCTGTGCTGG
>CACHXC010000036.1 GCA_902583715.1 uncultured SAR116 cluster alpha proteobacterium | reverse complement strand
GTCCGGTGGTTGGGAAACAATGCTACAAAAAGAGTGTCAGCAAGCGGTTGAAGAGTGTTTTGCGGATACAATATCTCAGGGAAGCAAATCTACTAAAACGATAGTCTTTACTGACTTTGAGCGTTTAACGCGAGATCAGACAATGTTGATGGCTGTGGAGGCAATCAAGAGTTTCCAGCATGAGATCGAGTATGAATATGCAAAGCTAAGTGACCACGTTAAAAGTCTGCTCAAAGAGGGCTCCGGAGTGACTGCCGATCAGCTAAAACACGCACGCTTCGTTTGTGAAAATCCCAAAGAATTCGAGGATCGGTTGTTCCGTGATGCGGATATATTGTTGTGTCCGTCAACTCTTGATACTGCGCCATTATTAGGAACAGCAACTGGCAATCCTATGATGAGTAGGGCATTTAATATTTTGGGATTGCCAAGTCTGTCTGTACCTTACCGTGTCGCAGAAAATGGCTTGCCGCTTGGTGTACAAGTTCTTGCACGCCACGGCGCAGATCTGTCACTCTTGTTGTTTGCTGAGAAATACCTTGCAAAAGGCCTGTAGGTGACGAATTTTGCTTTTTTTCTCTTCGGACGATACCTTTGTAATTGCAATATCCGCGGTTATTGTGAGTGGTATTCTGGGGGTTACAGTGGCTTTTGCGCTGCTTTAATTATTATTCCAATATTCAGCAATCTGTTCTCGCCTCTTGTAGCGCTTTCATTCCATGTTTTGATTGAGATGCCGTCGCTTGTGATTCTGTTGCTGGCTGCAATTCGGGCGTATGATAGAAGATTGGGAAACTCCTCACTTTTAGTTTTAAGTACGACTGTCCTTTTGGTTTTTATTTTATCAGTCTAATAGAAACCACTTACTTTCGGTTATTCATTGGCGCTTTTGTCATTGTATCGGTTTTCATAATTTGGCGAGATATTCCAATTGAAATTTTAAGAAATAAGAATTTTTTAAAGTCGCCTGTGGAGTATCTGGATTTTGTCATGGACTAATGGGGTTGGGTGGTCCACCTGTCGTCACCATGATAATAAGTTGGGGGGATGATAATATCACAAGCCGTGCAAACATAATCGTTGTCATGACGGCTCTGCTTGTGAGTTCCCTGTCCGCACAACTCTATTATGGTACGATTAACCTGGTCCCTATTACTTTGGCTATAACGCTATTTGTTCCGTATTTGTTAAGCAATCAAATGGTAAAGTGATTATTCTTCAGACACCCAAACGATGCCGATCGCCAAGTGACACTTGGCTGCCTTGCGCTAATCGGGCTGCATTCAATTCTTTCTGCTATTGATGCTTTTTGAAGTGATTGAATAATGGCCCCACGAAAAGCTAGACCGGCTCAAACAGCTAGTGATATGGTACCGAATGCCACACGATCACGATGAAAACCATGTTCATAATCTTTTGCCTGCTGAACCCGCTCTACGCGTTAAAGCGCTTGAAACAATTTTGGTTGAAAAGGGACTTTTAGATCAGCAAGCAGTGGATGCTATTATCGACGAGTATGAGCAAAGAATTGGACCCCACATAGGGGCAAAAATAGTTGCGAGAGCTTGGAATGATCCGGCATTTAAATCAATGCTTTTGGCTGACTCTGAGGCGGTGCTTCGCGAAGAGGGCCATGCCGGGCGACAGGGTGAGCACGTTGTTGTAGTAGAAAACACGAATACAGTTCACAACTTGGTAGTATGCACACTTTGCAGTTGTTACCCTTGGCCACTCTTAGGAGTTCCACCAGCATGGTACAAATCCGATGCGTATCGAAGTCGAGCTGTCTCTGAACCACGTAGGGTGTTGTCTGAATTTGGGATAGATATTCCCAAATCCCAATCTGTGAGAGTATGGGATTCAACCGCTGAAATTCGTTATTTGGTTCTGCCCATGCAACCGAGAGAAAGTGTTGGTTTGCCAACTCCAGAATTAGCAAAATGGGTAACACGTAACAGTATGATTGGGACCGGTTTACCCCAAAGACCAAAGGATGATCAGAGATGAAACCACCTCATGATATGGGTGGCGATCCCTCTGAACCCATAATACCAGACAAGCCTGATGACCCAAAATTTGAGAGCGGATGGCATCGCCGTGTTCTAGGTATAACGATTGCTGTAGGTGCAATGGGAGCCTGGAGCATTGATGCGTCTAGGTATGCGCGTGAGAGTCTGCCGCGATCAGATTACAATAAGTTTACATATTACGAAAAATGGCTGGGTGGGCTAATCAATCTGCTTTTCCAAAAAGGGCTCATCAACAAAAATGAAATAAAATTTGGCCGTGGGGACTCAAAAGCCCCACGAGAGTGGAGACAGAAAGTTTTGAGTGTAAAGAATGTTGGTGCCGTGCTCGCAGCTGGTGCGCCAACTCGCCGTGATGGCCCTGAACCAATTTTCTCATTAGGCCAGAGGGTATGCGCCAAACTGCCATCGGATACGCAATCAATAGCAAGCGGACACACTCGTTTGCCGCATTATATTTCCGGTCAAGCTGGAACTATTATCAAGTGTCATGGAGTCCATGTATTGCCAAACACCAACGCTCATTTTTTAGGTGAACATCCTGAGAATTTATATGCAGTTGAGTTCAAAGCATCAGTTTTATGGGAACAATACCCCTCATCATTGGACACGGTAGTAGTTGATTGTTGGGAGAGTTACCTTGATCGAGCTTGATCGTTATTCAAGAGAGGAAATGTACAAGCCATTCGATGAGCCTTGGCACGCTGAGGTGTTTGCTGTGACGGTTCACCTCAGTGAACGGAACCTATTTTCTTGGGTAGAGTGGACAGACGCCCTGAGCGAACAAATAAGTAAAGTGAAACTGAGACGTTATATTGATGGTTCAAATGATTATTACAACTTATGGCTGCAAGCCCTAATTGAGTTAATCTCGACCAAGGGAATAACTGACGCAGAGGCAATCTTAGACGTGCAAAACCGTTGGGCTGACGCCTACAGGAATACTCCCCATGGAAAACCAGTCAAACTGTGAGGTCTGCATAATCACTCTTGGCGGTTGGTAGTTAGAATCAGTATGAAGCAGATCAAACATAAGCGTATACCCAATTTTACAGAGCCTGAAGATCTAACACACCAGTTTATCAAAATGAGCGATGGTAGGCGGATGCATGTGGCAACTGTTGGCTCAGGAGAGCCACTCCTATTCGTTCACGGGTGGCCTGAGTTTTGGTTAACTTGGATGCCACTTGTCAACAAACTAAAAGCTGATTTCAAGTGCATCATGCCATGCCTTTATGGATTTGGGCTTAGCGAAAAACCGGATGCTTTACGTGATGATTTGGACGCTGCATTCCATGCAAATGATATTATGCAATTAGTGCAAAAGACTTGTGAGAAGCCCCCAGTTTTAATCGGTCATGATATTGGTAGCTATGTTCTTCAATGTTGTGCAACGCAGAAATTCACAAGTGCAAGCCAGTTAAATCCTTCTGGTTTGATATTTTTCAACTGCCCCACCCCATCAGTGGGAAAAGAATGGATTGCGCGGGGACACGTCAATGAAATCTGGTACCAATCTTTCCATTTAACACAGTTAGCCATTGATTTAGTTGGTCATAGTCGAAAAACAAAAGAAATTTACCTCGAGCACTTCTTGCGTCACTGGAGCTTTTGCGAAGAAGCGTACAAGCCATTTTTATCTAAATTGGTGGAAATTTTTAGCTCAAGAAATTCGATGTATGGTGGTTTTTCATGGTACAGAAGCAATAACGATGCTCGCTTAGAGACTATAGCAGGGGAAAAAGAGCCCCATAACCCGAAGATAAAAATTCCATCTGCAGTTCTTTGGGGCAAGCATGATCCTATTTTGCGGTCAAACTGGGCTAGCTATCTTCACAATAACTTTGAGGATATAATCATAGAATTTGCAAATGAGTCCGGACATTTTGTCCATTTTGAACAGTCTGATTTAGCGGCTGATTTCGTGCGCACGATATTGAACAAATGGGGTCAAGACTAAGTCAGTCCTCGATAAAGTGAGTTATTCTCAAATGAAATGAACAATGAACAGGTTTAACGTTTTGAAAGTTTGTTGTATTGCAATTTGATCTCACGACGGTAACCGATGTTTTACAGATTATTTTTGCTGACATAATTCTGTCGGGTGATAATGCCCTTGTCATTGGCATGGCAGCGGCTGGCCTATCGGCGAACCAACGCAAGAAAGCAATTGCCATTGGTATGGCGATGGCGGCTGGCATGCGGATATTATTTGCCATTATCGCCACCTATTTGCTGGCGATTAAGGGTATTTTGCTGATTGGTGGGCTATTGCTCAGCTGGGTATGTTGGCGGTTTTATCTTGATCTGAAGGTATTTAATCAAGCGTCAGTTGACAACATCCAGTCATCTGAAACCGGTGCCGTATCCGGTGGTGAAGAA
>CACHXC010000035.1 GCA_902583715.1 uncultured SAR116 cluster alpha proteobacterium | reverse complement strand
CGGTTCATCAGGCATCGCCGGATGAAAAAATGCGAAACAGCGACGATCATCTGGTTGCAGTCGGCGGCGCAGATCGTCCCAGCTTTGGATGGCATGCACCGACTCATAGCTGATGATTTTTTCAAGAATATGGGCCGGACTGCCCCAGGTGATCGGCCGCAACACCAAAAATCCACGATTAAACCACGTGGTAAACAAATTTTTGAAATCAATATCAAGCTTGGCGAGATCAGGGTGCTGGTCAAGCAGTCTCAGCAAATCACGACGCATCGCTACAAGCTGGGTGGTGGCATCCTGTGTTTGGTTCAGACGCCGGATTAATTGCAATCGGGCAGGTTCAATCTTTTTTGTCAGCGCAGCATAATTTGCCGCCGTTGGCGCGCTTTCATAGGCCTGAAGCGCCGATACCGCATCCCCGCATAATACATCCATCTCATTGGCCAGTAGCGTAAACAAGGCCAGTTTTTCGTCATCATTAAAATCTGAATAGCGGTCGAGAACCAACCGTGCCAGTGACATGCCAGATACATCGCCCCGGCTTGTCAATAAATCCCGGCACAGCACCTCGATCGGCTTGTCATCATCAGCCATCGCGCCACGCAACAATGGCGCGCGTTCAAACAGACTGGTTAAAATGTCACCAAAAAAACTCACCTGTAATACTCCCCGCTTTTAGACGGTTGCTCCTGTATATAAGGGCGACCACCAGCACCTGCCAGCCCTCAGTGGTTGATGATGGTAAAATATTGGCAGAGTTGGCGAGGGGGTTCGCGCCGCATTAGCATGAAAAAAGCGATTTACTGATCTGATCCACGACAGGAAAAATACGCCATCGCCTGATCCTCATCGATCGCAATTGACTGCATAAATGCCCGGTCGAACCCACGCTGTGTGCATGCGGCTAGCGCTTTTTCCCGGATATCGAGCGGCGGCGACAACATCGCTGAATAGTTAGTGTTCCAACTATATTTCATGGGCGCCATAGACGGTACCGTGGCTTGCAGGACCGCCGCCTCGCCAGCGTTGCGTGTGACTTGTTGTGATGGACAGCCAGACAATACAGCCACAGCCGCCATAATATAAATGATTTTGAAAACAACCTGCCGCATTAATCACACTATTTTGTTGTTACGCATTCATAAGCCTCTAAGGCTCCTAGTTGACCCAATCACGGCGTAAAATACAACTGCCAATTTTGCAGGATGCGTTTTTTTTAGGACCATTGCCCAACAAATAGGGCCATTTGGCTATCTGGTGCCTAGAGCCGCCAGTGCCTGACCCAAATCTTCGATCAGATCATCCGCATCCTCTAGACCGACCGACAAACGGATATGGCCGCCAGAAATACCAAGGCTGGCCCGATCTTCCGGGCTCATGTTGGAATGTGTGGTTGTATACGGGTGACATGCCAGCGATTTGCTGTCACCAAGATTATTCGAAATATCAATGAGCTGCAGGTTATTTAACACGGTAAATGCCGCTGCCTCACCGCCATCAACCTCAAATGCCAGCAAGCTACCAAACCCTGACATTTGTTGTTTTGCCAGCTCATGTTGCGGGTGGCTACTATGTCCCGGATAGCTGATCTTTTTGATTTTGAGATGCTGAAAAAGCCACCCGGCAATTTTCCCTGCGGTCTCGGTTTGCGCCGCCACACGTAACGGCAATGTTTCGAGTGATTTCAACATGACCCACGCGTTAAAAGCGCTAATCGCGGCGCCGGTTTGCCGATAGAACGGCAGAAATACATCTTCGACAAAATCGCGTTTGCCCAAAACCGCACCCCCCAGCAACCGGCCCTGACCATCTATATGCTTGGTTGTCGAATAAATCACGATATCTGCACCCAGTGCCAATGGCTGTTGGTACAGTGGTGAGGCAAATACATTATCAACCATGACCAAGGCACCCAATTTATGTGCCAGCGTGGCAACGGCTTTTATATCAACAAGGTCTAGCACCGGATTGGATGGGCTTTCCAAAAACACCAATTTTGCTGACTTGGCCAATGCTGTTTCCCATGCCGCCATATCGGTGCCATCAATCAGCTCAGTCACGATACCCCAGCGCGGCAAAATTTTTGTTAAAATAGCGTGACAGGCACCAAACAAGGCACGGCTTGCTACCACCCGGTCTCCAGCCTCAAGTTGGCAGGCCATCGCGCCAAACACCGCCGCCATACCACTACCTGTCGCCCGACACGCTTCAGCACCCTCAAGCAAGGCCAAACGTTCTTCAAACATTTTAATCGTTGGGTTGCCAAAGCGCGAATAGACAAATACATCAGCCTCATCCCGAAACGCGGCGGCGGCCTCTTCGGCAGAGCTATAGACAAAGCCAGACGTCATATACAATGCTTCGGCAGTTTCTTGATTGGCCGAACGCTTGACACCACCACGAACAAGCTTTGTTGCTGTGCGATATTCTTTGCGGGTCATTTTACTGTTCCTAATAGGCTGGTACGGTGGTTTCATTGGCATTGTCTGGCCAGATAACGGCTTGGCCCAAGATGCGCACATCATTTTCCATCACCATAACCGGGTTACCATACAATACATAGCCATCAGCCAACGCATCGCTGACGCGCTGGCAGAATTCGGCGTTATCAACACCGCTGAGAAAACGATAGAGTTTACGCATGTGAGCAGCCTTTTACCCGGCAGTTCAAACAGAAAGTGGCGTTTGGTTGTACTGCCATGCAGACACGCGGTCAATCGCGAGGTGCGTGCTTGCTCAAAATACGCTGAAGTGTCCGCCGATGCATACGAAGACGGCGCGCGGTTTCAGATACATTGCGGCCACATTGTTCATAAACACGCTGGATATGCTCCCAGCGCACCCGATCGGCGCTCATCGGGTCTTGAGGTGGGGGTGGCATATCGCCCCCGGTCTGTAACAGCGCCGCTGCAATCTGGTCGGGGTCGGCTGGCTTTGGAAGATAGTCCAAAGCCCCGGCTTTCACCGCGGCAACCGCGGTGGCGATATTGCCAAAACCGGTCAGCATAATGATTCGGCAATCTGCACGCTTCTTGCGTAATTCAGGAACCAGAGTCAGACCGGTGCCATCATCCAGCTTCATATCAAGAATAGCATAGGCTGGCGCGGTTTTACGGACAAGATCAACACCATCACTGACAGTGCCAGCATCCATGACGGTGAAACCACGGGTTTCCATCGCCCGGCATAAACGATTTCGCAAGGGCGCATCATCATCCAAAATCAATAATGTTTTATCTGTCACGCAAACATCCCATCTGCCATTGTGTCCATCATGTCTATTCTCAAGATATCGATTCCCGCGGCAGACTAATCCTGACTTTGCCACCACCTAAATTATCATTCGCAAAACTGACCGAACCCCCAATGGATTCAAGCAGGCTACGGGCAATAAATAACCCCAATCCACGATGCCCTTCTTGGCCAGCACGGGTGCTATTCCAAGGTTGGCCAGCACGTGCCAGCGTTACCCGGGCAAATCCCAGGCCATCATCGACAATGTCTATATGGAGATCAATGGCGGTCCATTCAATATTTACCATCACATCATGTGCGGAAAATTCATGCGCATTTTGTAACAGATTTTCCAACGCATGGATCAATTCCGGACGGCGCCATACAGCCGGGATTGGTTTGTCGCGGTCATAGACAAGTTTGAAATTCGTCTGATTTGGCGACAAGCGGCTGTAAATGATCTCTTCAATCAACGCGGTTACCGGTTCAGGTGGTGCCGATTCTAGTGATTTGAGGCTCGTATGGCTGTCAATCTCACTTAGAATCACCCGACACCGTTCAATTTCAGCCCGCAACAATTTGATATCCTCATATATGGGGTCATCTGGTCCGATATCACGGCTCAATTCATGCGCCACAACGGTTATTGTGTTCAGCGGCGACCCCAATTTATGCGCAGCACTTGTGGCCAAAGCGCCAAGCGCCCGGCTTTGCTGTTCTTCAATTAGCGCCAGTTTTGCTTCAGCCAATGTGCCTGATAATCGCCGTGCGCTTGATGCCACCCACCATGTATAACCGCCAATAAAACAGCTGGATAAAATCAATGCCAGCCATAGACCGACCAGATAAAGCGGCGGAAATTCAACAGGCTGTCCCCAGTTCAATGGATAATAAAACATCGCCAGAATGCTCACCGACACCGCCACTAGACCGACCAAAAGCAAAGTAGATTTGCGGCGTAAGACCGCCGCCGAGACAACCACAGGTGCCAGAATCAAAATCGAAAAGGGGTTGAGCAAGCCGCCGGTCAGAAAAAGAAGAGTGGCAATCTGGATAACGTCAAAGCTAAGCTCAAGAAAATTGGCTTGCTGGTATAGACGGCGGCGGCGCGCCGCATGAATATGCCAAAAATTGACAATAGCTGAACAGCCGATAACCGCCAAAGCTGGCGATAGTGGCAATTCAAAGCCTAAAATGCTATGGGTAAATAACAACGCGGCGAGCTGTCCCA
>CACHXC010000034.1 GCA_902583715.1 uncultured SAR116 cluster alpha proteobacterium | reverse complement strand
CGAATCAGTGTTGTGTTTTATTGGGTATAATGTTCGTTCTGATTAGCATTTTGAGCGTGCCAGCGCCCTTGGTCGTTATTTCTACGGACGGTAGAGCGACGCTCCGGTATTTTCGCCAACAAAGCGGCCATCAGGTGTCTTACCCTTACTCGCTAGTTCGGGCCTTCCTTCGCTATTGCCGCCCACCTTCGCCTCTTGCGTGTTCTGCGAGCTAGCCACACCCCAGTCCATAACGACTTTGCCGGCTTCACCGGAAATCATGGCCGCAAAACCACCCTCAAACTCGTCGATGCTAATGCGATGCGTGATCAAATCCGTCAGATCAAGTCCTGACTGTACGAGCGCGATCATCTTATACCAAGTTTCGAACATTTCACGGCCATATATGCCTTTGACGTTGAGCATCTTGAAAATAATCTTGTTCCAATCAACAGCAAACCCAGTCGGCGCGATACCAAGTAGTGCAATCTTGCCGCCATTGTTCATCTTGTCGATCATATCGCGCATCGCGGAGGCGGCGCCCGACATCTCTAGACCTACATCGAACCCTTCTGTCATGCCTAGATCTGCCATAACGTCAGATAGGTTCTGCTCAGCCGCATTAACAACATGTTGCAAACCCAGTTTGCGCGCTAAATCAATCCGATACGGGCTGATGTCGGTGATGACCACTTTGCGTGCACCCACTTTTTGAGCTACAAATGCGCCCATAATTCCTATGGGGCCCGCGCCCGTGACCAATACGTCTTCACCGACGAGGTCAAAACTAAGGGCAGTATGCACGGCGTTGCCGAACGGGTCAAAAATGGCCGCTATTTCATCAGGTATGTCGTCCGGTATTGGAACGACATTAGCCTCAGGGATGCAGAGATACTCGGCAAATGCGCCTGGGCGATTGACACCGACTCCCATAGTGTTGCGGCACACGTGCCCGCGTCCTGCACGGCAATTCCGGCAGATTCCGCAGACAACATGACCTTCTCCTGAAACACGCTGACCAATTTTGAACTTCTTTACCGCGTTTCCATAATCAACGATTTCACCACAAAATTCATGGCCTACCACCATGGGCACAGGCACAGTCCTCGCGGACCATTCATCCCACTCCCAGATATGAACATCTGTACCACAGATTGCCGATTTACGGACCTTGATCAGCACTTCCTGGGGACCAGGTTCTGGCACAGGAACCCGTTCCATCCAAAGGCCTTCCTCGGCACGGGCCTTTACCAATGCTTTCATGTGATTAGTCATTGAATGACTCCCATCTCTTGCCCAACTTGAATGAACGCATCAATGGCGCGATCAAGTTCTGGTAGGCTATGTGCTGCAGACATTTGTGTGCGGATACGGTCCTGCCCGCGCGGAACAACCGGAAAGGAGAATGGCGCGACAAATACACCCTTTTCATCTAGGCGGGCGGCCATCTCTTGCGCCAGCTTGGGATCACGCAACATCACTGGAATGATCGGGTGCTCACCTGGCAGCAGGTCAAAGCCAGCGGCGCCAATGCGTGCACGAAAATGCGATGCATTGTTCATCAGCCGGTCGCGTCGTTCGGTCGATGCTTCCAGCATGTCGATAACCTTGAGTGTCGTTGCAGCAATCACTGGGGCCAGCGTGTTGGAAAAAAGGTAGGGACGCGAACGTTGCCGCAGCCAATCCACGACCTCACGCTTCGCGCAAGTATAGCCGCCCGACGCGCCGCCGAGCGCCTTGCCCAGCGTGCCTGTGATGATGTCTACACGCCCCATGACATCACAATGTTCGATAGAGCCACGACCTGTCTGCCCGACAAAGCCTACGGCATGGCTATCATCTACCATAACCATTGCATCATAAATGTCTGCCAAATCACAGATTTCTGCGAGCTTTGCAATATAACCATCCATAGAAAAGACGCCGTCCGTGGCAATTAGCTTGAAGCGCGCACCGGCCTCGGTCGCAGCCTGAAGTTGTGCCTCCAGATCGTCCATATCGGAATTGGCGTAACGGTATCGCTTCGCTTTACAAAGGCGCACACCATCAATAATTGACGCGTGGTTCAGTGCATCCGAGATAATCGCATCTTCAGGCCCCAGCAGTGTCTCAAAAAGCCCGGCATTGGCGTCAAAACAGCTCGAATAGAGAATCGTATCCTCAAAGCCGAGAAACCGAGACAACTTCGTTTCGAGTTCGGTATGCTCTTCTTGTGTGCCGCAAATGAACCGTACGGAAGACATGCCATAGCCATATCGCGCTAGCGCCTCCCGTCCTGCCTCAATCAACTCGGCGTTGTCGGATAGCCCAAGGTAGTTATTTGCACAAAGATTTATAACTTCCCAACCACTATCAAGTGCCACGGTTCCGGCCTGCTTAGATGTTATAACCCTTTCAGATTTGTACAGCCCGGTGTTCCTGAGTTCTCTGAGTTCCGAGCTCAAATAGGTCAAGAAATTTTTAGTCATTGCTTCAATCCTCAGCTACCATGGAAACAGACGTGGGTCCCACGGATAGACCGACATCGTTTCAAAGCCATCATCCGTAATGACGCCCTGATCTTCCAGCTTGACCATGTGATCTCCGCCAACCTCGCCCACTAATGCCTCTACGCAAAGCGTCAGGCCAGGTTCAAGATTGGCGTCAAAGGCACCGTCTACCAGTCTGTCTGGATAGGCTATCAAGGGCCACTCGTCACACATGCCAACACCATGCATCGGAGATGAATATTTGAGCGCATCATATTTGTCCTGAAGGACATGCAAAGACCGTGTCAGGTCTTCCATATGAAGGCCCGGCCGCAGGAGTGCCGTGTTATAGCAGATATGCTCTACCGCCTCGGCATAGCTTTCGCGCATATGAGACGGGGCCAGATCGTCACCGATCCACCACGTGCGGCTAAGGTCCGCACAGATACCATAAGGGCCGATCAGATCGGTGTCGAAAGCGAGAATTTCACCCTCTGAGATGACTCGTGGCCCGCATTCCTGAAACCATGGGTTGGTGCGAGGACCGGATGTGAGTAGCCGTGTTTCAATCCACTCGCCGCCACGCTTGATGTTCTCAGCATGGAGTATAGCCCAGACATCGTCTTCGGTCACGCCACCCTTAGGGATTTCGGTACGTGCAAAGTCTTCCATAACAGCCATGGCGCGCTCACAGGAATGGATGGCGCAACGCATGGCGCGCAGCTCATGCTCTGTCTTGATACCCCGCGTGCGTTCGGTAACTTCCTCGCCATCGCGGTACTCCAGGCCCGCGCGGCGGATCGCGTCAAGCCCTGCTGGTTGAATCTTGTCAATGCCGATCTGTTGGTGGCCTGGTGCGTGACGGGAAAGCAGGTCTGCGACCTCGGCAGCAAAGGCATCGGCCGCCGGACCAATCCGATCACCACGGGCAAAATAGAACATATCTGCACCAGAACGGCTTTCGCACACCAGCGGATTGAATTCTGCAAGGAATGGCGCATTCTTGTAATCCCAAAGTACCATATAGCCATCGGCACAAAGTAGGCAGGCCCGAAACGGGTTGTGGGTGTTCCACAACTGCATGTTCGTGGTGTCGGTCGCGTAGCGGATGTTCAGGGGATCGAACATCAAAAGGCCGCCATAGCCGCGCGCTACAATAGCATCAGTCAGGCGTTTATGGCGGGCCTTGCGCATTTCGGCCAGGTCTGGCAGTTCCAAACCTGCCTCGCGCCATTCGGCATGGGCAAGGGCAGTTGGTCCAATCTCGACACGGTTGCCGTCATTCTCTGTTCCGTCGCCAAGGCGTGGGCCCTGGCTTGGGTCAATCTTGCGACTATCACTATAGTGAACGTTCATTTGTTTTTCATCCCCGTGTACACAACACTACATTTCCATCATTATTCCGTTGATGGGCTATGTCCCTCACGCCAAATTAGGAGCGCATATTGACGCCGTTGCCGTCGTAAATTGGTCCAGCCAAAACCTCTGCATCATAGAAGTTGCCCAGAATTTCAACTTGGAGAGTGGTTCCGGCGGCTGCGAATTTGGCGGCAACATAGCCCATCGCCATCGACTTGCCGACATGGTGCGCATAGCCACCCGAACTGACGTATCCAACCGGCACGCCGTCTTTCAGGATCGCTTCGTCATGGGCGACGTCTATGCCGTTAGTGTCGATAACCATTGTCACCAGTTTCTGTGAAACGCCCTCATTGAGCGCCTTTAACGTGGCTTCCTTGCCGACGAAATCCTTCTTCCAGTTGATGAAGACATCCATCCCTGATTCGACCGCGTTGAAATCCGGGCGGTATTCCATCGTCCAGACACCCCAACCCTTTTCGAGCCTCATTGACAGCAGCGCACGCGCACCATACCAGCGATAGCCCAGATCAGCGCCGGCCTTTTCAATGGCATCGGCAAGGCGCGTCAAATATTGCGGCTTGCAGTAGATCTCATAACCCAACTCGCCGGAGAAACTAATGCGGTTAAGAATTACCGGAACACCACCGACGAACGTCTGCCGCAAGTCACGAAACTTCAACGCTTCGGCGGAAACATCGTCGCGTGTGATCCGGGCCAGCAGCTCTCGCGATTTCGGGCCGGACAGTGCGATGCCGTGCCAGTCGTCCGAAACATTGGCATAGGCAACATCTGCGGGCAGGTCTTTTTCGAACCAGCGGCGGTGTGCCTCTTGCATGGCCCCCGACCCGAATAGCATGAAATGATCCTCAGCGAGGCAAGCCACCGTCAGATCGCCGTAAAGCTTGCC
>CACHXC010000033.1 GCA_902583715.1 uncultured SAR116 cluster alpha proteobacterium | reverse complement strand
GGCTCAGTGTGCTTGAAGTGTTATATTGCTGAATTCTTATAATATGTGTTTGTTTAGTCGTGGGGGGGTATTTCTTGGCGCTTCTGAGAATTGGCAGATAAATTATTTTTTTGTTCAAGTAGAGGTGCCAACTGGTTTTGTAATACATGTGTCATAGTCTCAGGCATCGACAGATTGGTAAAGCAGTCACTGCAGCGGTTAGTCAGCTGATGCGGTTGGGCAGAGGTTGACATGTATCACAAACGAAAGCTCTGCGTTTATTGATTTCTAGGTGCCTCACGTCACCGTTACACTTTGGACAGCTTACCGTGCCAAAAATATTGTATCTCTCGCCTGATCGTTTTTTTGAGGAAAGTTGGGCATCAACAGTGACAATCGCATTGCGCTTAACCCCGATAGCGAGGAGATATGCGGCATCAGTCCAAATGCAATCAAAGGCATGCCTTGAAATTGCCTTGCCCGGTATTTCAGGATGAATTGCCTGGCGCCATAAGATTTCCGTGCGATAGATATTTCCAATTCCAGCCATGATAGACTGATCCATGATTAGTTGACCAATTGGTAATGTGCTTCGCTGTATTTTTTGGAATGAAATATCAGGATTTGCATCAGCCCTTAGAACGTCTGGCCCTATTCGATGGAATAACGCGTCGACGCCTGATTGATCCAGCACCTCACAAACACTTGGGCCATTAATGTCTACAAAATGTGTTTTAGATGCCAAACGAACATGTACAGCCCCTTTTGGAGGCTTTAGTGGCAACGGTTGTTTCCGGACACGACCGAATAGCCCCAGATGAATGTGAAGCGCACGGTTGTTCTGGAACCTGTAGAGGAGATGTTTTCCAATAGCTTCGACGGTCTCACAAAACTGTAGGTCCAACAAAGAAGCGCCCTCAGAAAATTTTCCTTGTGGCGATATAACGGACAGTTTTTGGCCAGAAAGTGCACGACGGTGATCTCGCGCTGCTCTATGAATTGTGTGACCCTCAGGCAAGTCGACTTCCAACTCTAACTATTTATATATTCCGCTGGTTTTGTTCATAAATCTGACTTAGTGGTGCGTTGCGTCAGAATGCTCAAAACAAAAATTTGATCATCAATTTTTCCATTTTGGTGTACGACCATATTTCATTTTATATTGCCACTCGGGCTAATTTCTTCGACGCCGAATGATCCCATTCAAAGTGAAATTTCGATAAATTCATACCCGATCAACAAATTTTTAGATAATTCATTTATTAAAAACCCTCTAAGGCATCTGAATTGCAGCCTTTTTACGTTTGGCACCCTCATTTGTAACGCCATGCTGTCGTCATAATGTAGGAAATGGGTATGGCTTGTCCAAATTTTAATTTTCTTAACTTTTTATCGTTGATAGGTGGTTCAAACAAAATTTCAGGCAGATAGTACCAACACTTCGAAATTTGATCTAACCTTTACTTAGGGAATAAACTGCTTAAAGAGCGTTGATATAAATGCCAACACGCTAGTGCTTAGAATGAAAACGGGTGCCATGATAAAACAAGATCTTCATAACACTCTTTTTGAGAAGCTCGAGAATTTCCGTAAGCAAGGAAAAAACATCTCGGAGCTTAATCCAATTTTGGCTCTTGCCGACGATATATGCGAACAAATATATCAAAAAAAAATAACGCATGAAGATATTGAACTTCTTATTAAGAAAATGGGAAGTCAGCTCTGGGACAATCAAATACGTGAACTAAGAGTCAAAACTGGCACTGAGACGAATGTTGAAACACTTTTAAGTGCAACGGACTTAGCATCGGTTGATGTTAGCAAGACAATTTATCAAGCTGTATTTACTGCCCACCCAGTGTTCTCACTGAATGCTAAGAATTCGTGTAAATTATCTGAAATGGCCGGGAGAGACCTCTCTAAACCATTTCCTGATAATGCCTATGATCCACGCACTGAAATATCTCTTCAAGATGAGCATGACGAAGCGACTTCAGCCATTAAAAGCGCGAGAGAAGCAATCATGTCGCTCCACAAGAAAATTTTGAAAGAGAAGCTTTCTAAAAATATGCAGGATTGGCGTGACACCGCTCCTAAATTATTTGCGGTTTCCACTTGGGTTGGATACGACCTTGACGGGAGGTCAGACATTAGTTGGCTTGATAGCTTCAGATTGCGGCTGTCTGAGAAAAAAACAAGTTTGGATCTCTATGTTGAAAAGTTAGCACCTTTTCTCGAGTCTCACTCTGAGGTTGGTCGAATAATTGATGAACTGAGTGCTGACAGAAGAGAAACTGAGGCCGATTTAGCGCGCTTTACAAAAACTGAAGATAATAGGTTTGCAGACGCGGCCAACCTGTTAACTGAACGCCAAGACAAGCTAATAGCAAGTAAGGTTTTTGCAGAACGATTGCGGAAAATAGCTGCTGATACTCAAAATCCTGAAGATGCCATTGAACTATTAGCCATAGCTGGCGATATCGCAAGTAATGGCTTTGGTTTGGGTGAATTGCACCTGCGGATCAATGCTGTGCAACTTGCAAACGCAATGGGTGTGGTCGATGGTAAAGGAAATTTTGTCAGTTTGACCGATGGTAGAAGCCGTACTCTTGTCGAGAGACTGGCGGAGCGTATCAGTTTGGAGCCTGGCAGTTCTATCAATTTCCAAAATCTAGAACACGAAAACGCAACTGCCCGGCGCCAGTTCATGCTAGCGACGCAAATTCTCAAACACATTGACAGCGATCAACCCATACGCCTTTTGATCGCTGAATGTGAACACCCTGTAACTGTAATGAGTGCTCTGTATTTAGCTCGAAAGTTTGGAATTGAAGATCGCTTGGACATTTCACCGTTGTTTGAGACTACATTTGGTCTAGAACATGGAGTTCAGCTGGTTGAGCAATTACTCGGTTACGAAGTTTTTCGACAGTACATAATTAAACGAGGCCGGTTGGCCATTCAGACGGGCTTTTCTGATGCCGGGCGCTTCATTGGTCAAATTGCTGCTAACCTGGCTATTGAGAGGCTGCAATTGAAAGTGGCTAAACTAGTCAACGATGTTTTTGATGGTGAGGTAGAATTCCTGCTGTTTAATACGCACGGTGAGTCATTAGGTCGCGGTTGTGGAAGGCCAACCATTGAGGATCGTCAAAATTTTATTTTAACACCCCATGTCAGATCCCAATGTCAGATGATGAATTTAAAATTTCACCATCAGTCAAGTTTTCAAGGTGGCGATGGCTATCGTATGTTTGGGAACCAAAAACTTGCTACCTCAACGATTTATAGTTTGTTTTTGGTTGAGAATTTTCCGCCCGGCAAAGAAATTGAACCTGACGAGTTTTATTCCAATACAGACTTTTCATTGGACATGTTTTTGGCGCTTAAGGCGTGGCACGAAAATTTATTCTCAAATCCAAACTATGGCTTAACGCTTGACATTTTTGGGGCAAATCTTCTTCCGACGACTGGCTCAAGACCAGTAAAAAGGGTTGTTCAAAATGGCGTGGGGCGCAGCGACCCGTCTAAAATGCGAGCAATTCCCCATAACGCAATACTCCAGCAACTTGGATTTCTTGGAAATGTAATTTCAGGCTTTGGCAGCGCGGCAAATATCGATACAGACCTGTTTGTAAGGCTGTATGAAATTTCGCCGCGTTTGCGTCAATTATGTCAACATGTGCTTGCTGCAAAGCAGGTTGGCTCTTTGAATACTCTTCTCGCATATGCAAAATTACTTGATAATGGATTTTGGATTGATCGAGCGTATCACGGCTATCAGCCAAGTAATATGGATGCGTACCGGCAAATTGGCTTAAGACTGATAAATGATCCAAGAGCAAATGCAGTTCGCAACATAGTGTGGATTTTCCGTGATGACTTAATAAATTTATACGAGCTCTCCAAGTTAGTTGGAGTGAATGACGTTCGTGTTAGTGGTGAGGAGCGGGTTGGTTTGGATGTCCTACATGCGCTTAGGATAGCCCTTATTATAGACTCTCTAGCGCTGATCTGCAGGGTCCCAACTTTTTCTGACTCGAATCGTCATACGAACGAGGACGTATTAACAGCTGCTTTGGCTTTGGATTTTGAAGAGGTTGAAAATATTATTAGACAGGAGTTTTCACTGAATAAAGTTCAGACTAAGTTTGACTCACTAGCTGAGACGCAAGACTATGATGATGGAGGGTCAACTGACTATAATGTTATTGAGGAGCAAATTCTTGTTCCATTCAGAAAAAACAGAAAAATAATCATGCTAGTAAGCCAGATGGTGAGTGGCCATTATGGCGCTCATGGCTAAGAAGCTGCTCATTGGTTATTTTTGACGGGCTCGGAATGTCTTGAGGCATATATTTACCAGGTGAGGTCTCCAATGCGAACAGATAACCTTGAAGATTTAAAACATGTAATCTACGTGTCTAGACCGACACATTTTGATCATATGGTGCTCGACAACATACTTATAACATCTCGGTCCAATAACCTTGAAATTGGCGTGACAGGAAATTTAATTTGCCATTCAGATCTGTTCCTTCAAATGCTAGAGGGGCCCTCTGACGCACTTGAACGACTATATGAGAAGATTCTTGCCGATGATAGGCATGCTGACATTGTTAAATTGCGAGATGAAAAATCTGAACTAAAGCTTTTCCCTTCATGGGCGATGCGAAATGACAGCCATCAAAGCTGGATGTTATCTCGCAGCGAGATAGCAAATATGACTGCTGAAGAAGCATTGGTGCTTTTTGAACGTTTAGCCAGAGAAATTATGAATAGTTCATCAACTAGTTAGGGCAGTGGTGTGTCGTCAGACTCATAAACTGAAGGTCGCAGGTTCAAATCCTGCCCCCGCAACCAAAAAATACACATAATTTCAGTGAATTAGCCGCTTCAATTTTGAGGTGGCTTTTTG
>CACHXC010000032.1 GCA_902583715.1 uncultured SAR116 cluster alpha proteobacterium | reverse complement strand
CAATACGCTCGATTGGCGCACTGCAGGTTATATCAACGTCCAAGGTCATATCACCATCTGGCAGGTGGACGATGTCACCCATCATCGCAGTGGTGGCGCTGAGGCCTGGCACCTGCCCTTGTCGCGGATCGTCGTAGTAAATGGTTGCCGGCTTCGAAAATGCGGCAGAAAGCGTGACCAGTGGTCGGCCGTGGGCACCACCTGTTGTCGCATAATGATGCCGCTTGCGAATGGCACCCAAAATGGACTGGCGGGTCAGTTCAGGCACAAGAAAACATGTCAATCCGCCAACTGCACCAAACAGCGCAGCACCCGGATAGCTGGCACCCGGTCGGCCTTTATGACCGTCTGAATTCGCGACAATACCCACCCGGTATCCCAACCGAAATGCATCTTGAACCAACCATTC
This sequence comes from uncultured SAR116 cluster alpha proteobacterium, assembly GCA_902583715.1. GTDB lineage: Bacteria > Pseudomonadota > Alphaproteobacteria > Puniceispirillales > Puniceispirillaceae > UBA3439. The sequence goes on along the minus strand of CACHXC010000032.1, from coordinate 4,695 downwards.
GAACGTTCCCCAACTGGAATGGACTTCCATGGCTTTTTCAAATCGCCCATCATGAGCCAGCTCAATATCAGCATAACGCCCGCCACAATGGGCATAAACAACCACATCTGATTCATCATTATCGGCAAAAGCGGCAAATAATTCAGCCGCCGAATTACAGTCTGTATCAATATCTGAGTGATCACTCAATAGCGCATGTGATGACCGCCGCAACACCCGCCCTTCATTTGGAAAATAAATATTGCGATCACCGCCCAACCCGGTATTGCCCGACCATTCATATCCTGGGATAGCGATGAATTTGCCATCCTCATTAAACTGCGCACACAGATCATCGAGATGCCTCCAGAACGCAGTTGTGATCTGAAAATCATTACCTTGATGCCCGATGATATCGACAAATGCGTAATCGCGGGCAAATTTGAAATATGCCTCGGCTGTGCCGGTGCCGATGGTTTCTTCTGACTGGCCGTGCAAATCCCCCCAGAAATGCCGTGATGTTGGTGCATCCTCAATACGAATGGGGTTTGTGGTAAAGACCACGGACCCGGTGTCATCTAAAAATTCGATGGCAAAATCAGCTGGCTCATTTACCTGCAGGTCTGGAATAACACCGGCAAAATGTCCAGCGGCAAGCGTCACTTTTTCCGGCAAACCCGACACCTTATGATTGGCTCGTAAAGTGAATTGATGATCGCATTTGTCGGATGGGTTGCCCCATTTATCCTCGCCTTTGAATTTGACATCAAAAGACTCACCAACAGCCCGAATGGTTGGTGCTACCGCCAAAAACCGTTCAGGCTTGCCTGGCACGATCTTGATAACCGGCTGGTCCGGCATTGGCTGGTAACAATATGTTGCGATGGGGTCGATCAAGGTATGAAATTCATAACTTTCCTCACAAAATGTTTGCAAGCGCATGCCCGGTGACCCACCAGAACGATCACCAAAGACAATCGTGATGGTATCACCCTTTCGCAAGAACCCTCGCACAACTTTGATATAGAGGGTCCTGTCCCATGGCCTTACATTGCCTTTCGGATCATAATGATAATTCAGCACCGCATTATTTGATGCGGTGATAGAGGTGTAATTGGGGCCTGCCGGATCTTCAAATTGCGGCCGCGTCTGGTCACTAGCAAAGCGGAAACAAACCCGCATGGACCCAGAGTCGTCAATACCAAATTTTCCGGCTGTGTAGGTAAGGGTAAAGGTTTGATAGCTGCCGGCTTCAAATGATCCGGTTGGGCTGATTGTGACCGCGCCTAGGTCTTTTGCGTCAATTGGAAAAGCGACTGGGCTGCTGGTTGTTCCTCCTTTACCCCCGCCTGCATGCATATCATCACGGCTACCCATTGGTATTTCAGTCACTGCTTCAACCCCTCATTCAATATTGTTCTACTGCGCGACGACCACGCGCAGCAAACCACCAACCTCACCAGCGACAAGTACGATGCCAGAGGTTAAAATCAACCATATCAGGATTTGTCTAAATTGCGACTCAGACAGCCTTTGGAAAATAAAAATGCCAAACTGCGCGCTGAGAATGGACGTTGGTAACGCAATCGCCACCGCCAGCCACACGGCATGGTCAAGCAAACCCCGCCAGCCATACCCCAATAGCACAACACTTAGAGTCAAAACATTGAAGGGCTGCAGTACAGCGCGCTGTTCACTTTTATGCCAGTTATGAAGTGCGCTCCAAATTGTTGGCAGGGCGCCGGACAGCCCGGCAAATGCTCCCAAAACGCCGCCGATAAAGCCAACAGCACTATCAGCCAACTTATGTTCTTTCTGCAAGCGATTGAAGCTTGGCTTTGCGATAAAGAACCCGCCAAACATCGCAAGCATCACCCCAACCAACAATTTGAGCATGCCGGCATTGAGATGCGCCAGCATGGCAAAGCCAAATGGCAGACCAACCAAAGCCGGGATCACAAAGCGTACCACTCGTGGCCAATTAAGTGCATGCCTGACCGCAAAGACACCTTGGACACCGCTGACCAGAGACAAGACTACAACAAGGGCAACGGCTGACGTGGGGGGCAAAACAATCAGCCACCAGCTGAGCGCAAATAATCCAGTGCCAAACCCGGCCAAACCATTCACCAATCCGCCGAAAGCGGCGCCAATGCTAATAAAAATAATGGCATCAACAGACATCAAGGTCATCCAGCGCAAAATTGAGACACTATGAGGCGAGTCTCCGAGTGGTAAAACAAATACGTATCAGAAAGTTGTGACCAAATCGCCAGCAATTAAATAGCCAGAGCCAATGGCCAGCATGATGGCGCAGTTTCAACTTAAGAACAATCATACAAAGATTATCGGCCCACCGCCAATCGCAACCACTCAAAGCCGACTATCAGGGGCAAACAGAATATCTTTGTTTTGGCATAGGTTTGGATTTATGTTGCAGATAACGCGAGAAAAACCATGGGCCCAAATTTTGACAGAGCGGTGAAATGAACCCAGCATCAGTTGATTATATTATTGTTGGCGGCGGTTCAGCAGGCTGCGTCTTGGCTGCACGTTTGAGCGAAAATGCAAATTGTCAGGTGATGCTAATTGAAGCTGGAGGTGAGGACCGCAACCCGTTGATCCATATTCCGGCTGGTTATATCAAAACCATGGTCGACCCTTCGATCAACTGGATGTTTGAGGCAGAGGCCGAAACCGGCACAGCCAATCGGCGCATTGCGATCCCCCGCGGTAAAGTTCTTGGCGGCTCAAGCGCAATCAATGGTATGCTGTATGTACGCGGGCAAGTCGATGATTATAATGGCTGGGCGCAACGCGGTAATCCGGGGTGGTCTTATGATGACGTGTTACCCTATTTTAAAAAAGCTGAACATTGCCAGGCGATGGCGGCTGGTAACAAAGATTTTGACAGTGCCACACATGGGGTTGGCGGCCCGCTAAATGTTGTCCCAGTGCGTGGTGGCTACGAGGCGCTGGACCGGGTGATTGCTGCCGCAGAAAAATTAGGCTGGCCCCGCAATAGAGACTATAACAGCGGCACGCAGGACGGGTTTTCCTATTATCAGGTAAACCAAAAAAGTGGGTTGCGGTTTTCGGTAAAAAAAGCCTATCTCGACCCGGCCCGCAACCGGCGCAATTTACAAATTGTGACATCTGCGCATGCGACCAAGATTTTATTCGATGGCCACAAAGCCACCGGTGTGCTCTATCAACGGCATGGCAAAACAACTAGTGCGTTTGCTAACTGTGAGGTTATTATTTCGGCTGGGGCCATCCAATCACCACAAATTCTTGAATTATCTGGCATTGGTAATACCAAGCGCTTGCAAGATCTCGGCATCACCGTGCAGGCGCCATTGGCCGGGGTTGGCGAGAATCTCGCTGACCATTATATCTCGCGCCTGTCATGGCAACTCAAACGCAATATATCGCTAAATAATAAAGCGCGGGGCATCAGTTTTCTTGGCGAAGTAATTAAATATGCAATAACGCGCCGTGGCATGCTCAGCCTCCCTGCTGGCATACTGGCTGGCTTTGTGCGATCACGCGATGGACTGACCGGCCCAGATATTCAGTTTCACATTGCCCATGCCAGCTTTGCCAACCCAGCGAAGCGTGTCTTTGATGAGGTTCCGGGCATGACATTTGGCCCCTGCCAGTTACGTCCTGAAAGCCGCGGCACGGTCCATATCAATTCAGCAGATCCCTTGATCGCACCAACCATCATCAATAATTATCTCAGCACAGATGAAGATTGTCGTGTGCATGTTGCCGGCATGAAAATCGCCCGGCAAATCATGAACAGTCCAGATATGCAGGATATTGTTGTGGCAGAAATGCGGCCCGGTGCAGAGCTAGCCAGCGATAACGAATTGCTGTCTTATGCGCGTGCAACAGGCGTGACTTTATATCACCCGGTTTCAACATGCCGTATGGGACCTAATCCGAAAGCAGGCGATGTTGTCGATGCACACTTGCGAGTTTATGGGTGCCAGAATTTACGCGTGGTTGATGCGTCAGTTATGCCAACGCTGGTCTCAGGAAACACTAACGCACCAACCATCATGATTGCCGAAAAAGCCGCTTCAGAAATTTTGGCGTCGTATGGATAAGCGATTTTTTGACTACCTCACGACAAAAAGACAATCACAAAACGCCTCATGGTCAGCTTGCATTATATCAAAATCTTAGTTTAGCAAGGCTGGCTGGCTATTACCAATGGCGTCAGTCGATATACTTAGAACCAAATATCATAGTTTTGGAACCGAAATTATCTTGCTTTCTAACGCCAAGCATCGGCAGACTATGCTTAAAAGGTTGAGAATGCTACCCCAATCTATTCAAGCTAGTTTTACTCAAAACTACCAAAGGTGACGCTGACATGAGTCAAAAGACAACAAATTTTTTTAACATTGATGACATGAGCCAAGGGATTGCCCGCACACTGACAGATGGTATCACCACCCGTATTTTTCCCGGTGAAAAATCCATGGTGTCGGTTGTGCGTATCGAGCCAAACGCCGTTGGCGCCATTCACAGCCACCCACAGGAACAGTGGGGTCTGATGCTCGAGGGCAGTGCGGTCCGCATTCAAGATGGTGAAGAAATTGAAATCAAAAAAGGTGATTTTTGGGTTAGTCCAGGCGGCATCGAACATGGCGTGATCGGGGGGCCGGATGGTGCTGTAATCCTCGATGTCTTTAGTCCGCCGCG
>CACHXC010000031.1 GCA_902583715.1 uncultured SAR116 cluster alpha proteobacterium | reverse complement strand
ACATGGTGGGGTCAACGCACCCCATCTGATGGATATGGCGCATGGCCCGCCGCATGATTCGCCGTAACACATAACCGCGCCCTTCATTTGACGGTAGCACACCATCAGCAATCAAAAAGGCTGACGCCCGCAGATGGTCAGCGACGACCCGGTGCGAGATGTTATGCGCGCCATCAGCATCTGTTGCGGATGCATCTGCTGATGCCAGAACCAGATTGCGCATTAAATCGATATCGTAATTATCATGCTTGCCCTGCAATACCGCGGCAATACGCTCAAGCCCCATGCCGGTATCAATGGATGGCTTAGGTAGCGCCAGCCGTTCAGATGCGGTTTGTTCAAACTGCATGAACACCAGATTCCAAATTTCAATAAAACGATCCCCATCTTCGTCTGGCGAACCTGGTGGCCCGCCAGGAATATGGTCACCATGATCGTAGAAAATTTCTGAACATGGGCCACAAGGGCCCGTATCGCCCATCGCCCAGAAATTATCTGATGTCGCAATACGGATAATCCGGTCATCACCAAGACCGGCTATTTTCCGCCATAAAGCCGCCGCGTCATCATCTTCGTGATAGACGGTGACAAGCAGTTTTTTAGGGTCCAGACCAAATTCAGTGGTGATCAATCGCCATGCAAGCTCTATCGCATTTTCTTTGAAATAATCACCAAAAGAAAAATTGCCCAGCATTTCAAAAAACGTGTGGTGGCGCGCCGTATAGCCAACATTTTCAAGATCATTATGCTTGCCGCCAGCGCGCACACATTTTTGCGATGTTGTGGCCCTTTGATAGGCGCGCGTTTCTACGCCGGTGAACAGGTTTTTAAACTGCACCATGCCAGAGTTAACAAACATCAGCGTTGGATCATTTTGCGGTACTAACGGACTTGACTCGACAATTTCATGGCCGTTCGTGGCAAAATAACTCAAGAAACCAGAGCGGATATCATTAACGCTAGACATATCAATTATCCCAATTTTCTGCGGAGCCGGATAAACATGGCCGGCTCTTGACGCTAGCTAAAGCTGTTTGACGCATAGCAAGCTGGACAGCGGCTCTTATGTAGCCGTGCAGACCCCGTTATGTCCAGTTGAAGTTACAATAAAGCCAGGGAAAATTTTAGCAAAAAACCCCGCCCAAATTTGACGTCAGGCGGGGCCACAGAAAAACATCTAAATACAGTCGATCTAGCTGACGTCACTTTCTGGCAGGTCTGGCGAGTCCAGCACCACAGCTTCGGCACTCTCAGCAATTGAATTATCCAGCATCTGGTCACCAACAAGGCCAGCATTCTGCCGAATAGCAGCTTCAATTTCATCGGCAGTTTCTGGGTTTTCCCGCAAAAATGTTTTCGCATTTTCACGTCCCTGCCCAATACGCTGGCCGTTATAGGATATCCACGCCCCCGATTTATCGACAATACCAGCGGCCACCCCAAGATCAAGCAATTCACCCATCTTTGAAATGCCCTCGCCATACATAATATCAAATTCAATGGTACGGAACGGTGCCGCAACCTTGTTTTTAACAACTTTCACACGGGTTTGGTTGCCAACAACCTCATCGCGGTCCTTTATCGCCCCAATCCGGCGAATATCAAGCCGTACAGAGGCATAGAATTTCAGCGCGTTGCCACCTGTTGTGGTTTCCGGATTGCCAAACATAACGCCAATTTTCAGGCGAATCTGATTGATGAAAATCACCAAACAATTTGACCGGGCGATGGAAGAGGTCAGCTTACGTAGTGCCTGACTCATTAGCCTTGCATGCAGGCCAACATGATGGTCACCCATTTCCCCTTCGAGTTCCGCGCGCGGCACAAGGGCGGCAACAGAATCGACAACCAAGACATCAATCGCACCAGATCGCACCAGCGTATCCGCAATTTCTAGGGCCTGTTCGCCAGCGTCAGGCTGAGAAATCAGTAAATCATCAATATTAACCCCAAGTTTACGGGCATATACTGGGTCAAGCGCATGTTCAGCATCGACAAAGGCACATGTCCCACCGTCTTTTTGTGCTTCCGCAACAGCATGTAACGCCAGAGTGGTTTTTCCTGATGATTCTGGACCATAGACCTCTACAATGCGGCCTTTTGGAAAGCCACCGATACCAAGTCCGATATCAAGCCCAAGCGAGCCAGTGGGAATGGCCTGCACATCGACCGCAGATTCGCGTTGACCAAGCTTCATGACTGAGCCTTTGCCAAAGGCCTTTTCAATCTGCCCTATTGCCGCTTCCAGCGCCTTGTTCTTATCGTCATTTTTCATTTTCATATCCACTACAACACCCGCCATCATATGCCTCCTTAGTTGCATATCAAGGGGCCACTGTCCACGTTGAAACACCATGCATGTGGCCCCGTTTTAATCATCTGGCGGTTATAATGTACTTGTTTTGTTCTTTTTGCAAGAAAATTTTCACCCTTTGTTCTTTTGGGGAGCAAAATAATCAAGTGAACGCCAATAATGGGCAAGCGGATAGCGTTTAAGGTTAATCGTCGCGGTGCACGCGTTCCATACGTTCATGCCGCTCTTGTGCATGCAGGCTGAGCGATGCAATGGGTCGGGCTTCCAGCCGGCGCAAGCTGATCGGCTCGTCCGTTTCGACACAATAGCCATAGCTACCATCATCTATACGGCGCAGAGCTGATTCAATTTTTTGCAGCAATTTACGTTCACGGTCCCGCGTCCGCAAATCAAGCGCCGCGTTGCTTTCAATTTGGGCCCGGTCCATTTGGTCAGGCTGGTGCAAATTTTCCTGCGAGAGGCCCGTGATCGTATCGCTGGCATCGTCCAGCAATTCAGCCTTCCATGCTTCTAATTTTTTACGGAAATAAAGAAGCTGCATTGGATTCATGAACTCTTCTGATTCGCTCGGACGATAATCGGCAGGCAACATTGTTGGGGCGATATCAGACTTGCTTTCCATGGTTTGGTTCTTGCCTTTGGCTGTCTTAGACTTTGCTTGCTGAGTAACGACCTCATCACTGTCAGAGTCATGTTCAGAGATTAATGCATCACTTGTCTTTGTCATGTCATCACCATCAATTTGGCGGGCCAGTAACCCGGTCTCAGGGCACGTTCAAAAGAGGCGGTTGAGTTACACCGATTCAGAGCATTGCGCAAGGCGTTTTTTGCCGCATTCTGTCAGCTGATATCTGCCCTCTACCCTTCGTTTCATTATTAAGCCGTTGATCACGCACATGTGATTTGTTCTGATGTTTTGACACGCCTACCCTGACATCCACATGGCGTAGTCGGCGCGCCGTCGCTATTGTTCTAGTTTTGATACTGTTGCGCAGCGAATGAGTGAGGACTGTAACCATCGTTTTATATAGAGGTCTGGATCATGCATATTCTTGTTTCCGAAGATGATCCAATTGTTGCCGATATTCTTGGCATGACATCAGAAGAAGCCGGGTATTTTAGAACCACTGCCAACACAATTGAGACGACTTTGTTTGAATTAAAACATAACTAAACTGATGCTATTTTATTGGATATTAATTTACCCGATGGAGATGGCACCCGGTTGGCGCGCCTGATCCGCAAAAATCATATGTCCGTGCCAATTTTGGTGGTTTCTGGCAATAGTGGGATAGATAATAAAATCACCGCACTCGGGACGGGTGCGGATGGCTATTTGACCAAACCACTTGATCGCAATGAATTGGTGGGCAACCTTGAACCCATTATTCGGCGGACCCATGGTCATAGTTCCGCCACGGTGAATGTCGACAATTTGATTTTAGATATCAGCCGCAATTACACGAAAATTGGCGATACAAGGCTCGATCTAACTGCCAAAGAATTCCGCATCATCGAGTTTCTGGCATTACGTAAAGGCGCCGTTTTGAGCAAAGATGCATTCTTGACCCATCTTTATGGCGGAATTGACTAGCCAAAAACAAAAATCATTGATGTCTTCATGTGCAAATTGCGCCGCGAAATTGCCGATGCCAGCGCGAATGGTGTGGTGATTGATACCGTATGGGGACAAGGCTATATTTTATGCGAAGTGCGTGATTATGACACGATGACCATCAGCGCCTAAATGCGGCTGATACGCCAGACACAAACAAAAAATCCCGACCATTCACGTTGCGTTCATGATTGGCCGGTTAAATACCCCATTCATACATTGCCCTGATGGCGGTGCTGTGGCACATAATCCTTGCAAATACAGTTACGCGTGGTCAGGGACAAGCACGGGCAACATAAACGCCCAGCATGTGGGGGACAGATGTTATATTTCAGCCTAGGCGATTTTGTGGCACATCCGAACCAGCACGATTGGGGGCTGGGTCAGGTGCAATCAATCGTTGGCATGAATGTCACAGTCAATTTTGAACATGCTGGCAAACAAATGATCAATTGCGAAATAATTCATTTGGTCAAAGTCAGCAGCCCGCGGCGTGACTGATATCTTTGCATCCTAGGTTTGTTTGGATGGTTCACATGTAATGCCCGAGTCGCTACGAGTTGTCGCATCGCCTTTTTAAGTCTTTTTATAGCATGGATTTGTGGTACTAGTTCACCATCTAGAAGTTGTGTTGGGCCGAAGGCGCAGGAGCTTTGCAGTGCAGTACCGCGATCAATTCAAAAATCGCTTAAATCAGTTGAAAAGCGAGAATCGGTATCGCACTTTTGTTGAACTCGAACGGCATGCCGGACGGCACCCGCATGCCACGTGGAACAGTCCATATGGTCCGCGGGATGTGGTGATCTGGTGTTCGAATGATTATCTCGGGATGGGGCAACATCCCGAGGTGCTCGACGCCATGCAATCTGCCATTGCCCAGTCTGGAAGTGGGGCTGGCGGCACCCGTAACATTTCTGGAACAAGCACGGCGATTGTTGAATTAGAAAAAGCGCTCGCCGCACTCCATAATAAACCGCGCGCACTCGTCCTGACCAGCGGCTATGTCGCGAATGAGGCAAGTATCAGCGCATTGGCCGGGTTGTTGGATGATGTGGTGATCTTTTCAGATGAAATGAATCATGCCTCGATCATTTCGGGCATTCGCTATGCGAGATGCGAAAAAGTGATCTTCCGGCATAATGATTGCGCGCACCTTGAAACGCTTATAAAGGCCCAACCGATTGACCGACCCAAAATCATTATTTTTGAATCGGTTTATTCAATGGACGGTGACACCAGCCCAATTACCGAGATCGCCAACTTGGCGGAAAAATACAATGCCCTGACCTATCTTGATGAGGTTCACGCCGTTGGCATGTATGGGGCGCAAGGCGGCGGGGTCGCACAGATGCGCGGCATCGCCGACAGGATTGATGTTATTCAGGGCACGCTTGGCAAAGCCTTCGGTGTCGTGGGCGGTTATATCGCGGCTGATGGCGTGATTTGCGATGCTGTACGCAGTTTTGGATCAGGT
>CACHXC010000030.1 GCA_902583715.1 uncultured SAR116 cluster alpha proteobacterium | reverse complement strand
ACCCTTGAGGACCAACGTCCGTGGACCGTGGATCAAGTAACTGTTTCCAACAGATTATCGTTCTGGAACAGGAGTTTGTTGTACCATGGTGTGTTTAAAGTTTCAGATATAATGCTAAAGAGCGCAACTAGTGTGTAGCCAAATGTTATACTACCCACCCATTGGCAGGGTCGTTGATGTCGTAAGAAACCCGCTAAATGACAAGATTAACAGTGCGATAACCATTTCAATTTGAATAGACTTCCGTAACCGTTGTGCGCCAATTGATGGTTCAAGTTTCATCGAAGGAACAAGTCTAAACTTATTTACAGCACCAACCCCTAAGAGTGCCGAAACAAGAGTGATTTTCATCAAAAAAACATTACCATAAACCGTGCTCAAAAGAAGTGACAAGTCGCCGATGAGGATGTAAGCAAATATCAAACCGGAAATAAGCAAAAGACAAATATAAAAAATAGCGTGTGTCCCAAAGCGCTCTGCTATCTTATACAAGTTCTCAGACTCGGGCGAGGAACACATTCGTCGCAATGGCAGAAAAGATCCAAGCCAGAACGCTATTGCAACTAAATGTAATGACAAAACGGCTTGCGCTATCGGACCTACTTTTTGCGCATGTCCAGTCCATATAAATGATGTTAACACTAATAAGACGCCAACCGAGAGAAGTAGGGGCACTGCGCTAAACTCATATCTTCTGGCGACTATGATAAGCGCAAAGCCAAAGAAGGCCAAGCCGGCCGCATTTCCACCTTTAGAATAAACAGCAATACTAAATATCGTTGGATCTAGTATGCTCCAAACTTCTCCACCAAGGTTACCAGCCACTGAAACCAGTAATCCGGCAGAAATCACCATGCCGTATTTGCAGGCTCTAATAGTAAGATCCCTGCAGAATGACGTGTTATCAACTGTCTGGAAATGTTGAAAGTGTCTCTCAAAAATCACCGTTCCCAAAGCCAATAAGCTTGTAACGTAAAAAAGTGTTTTTAAAACTGGAGTGAGAATAATCCAAAGATCCATGTGTCACACCGACATAATTTTTGCTTTTGAATTAACCCTTGTGAAGCGTTGGCTTGACAGCTTTAAAATGAGCTGACGCCAACTGCGACTTTGGGGCCATGAGTGAGTTGCCTGGGGTAAGTTGTTTGGACAACTCTGGTAACTCACCATTGTATTCATAAGCTTGATGGCCCTCTGGATGTTTATACCAACCTGGGTCACTGTAATCATCCGGTGCAAGGTCTGCGCGCACCTTAAGCATGCTGAACATTCCTCCCATCTCAACAGAGCCATAAGGCCCATCCCCTGTCATCATTGGTAAAGTGTTATCAGGAAGGGGCATTGTCATTTCCGTCATATCAGCCATGCCTCGTTCCCCCATTACCATGTAATCTGGGACCAATTTTCTTATTTTTTCCGTGATGCCCCTATGATCAACGCCAATCATTGTTGGCACATCATGTCCCATTGCATTCATTGAGTGATGGCTCTTGTGACAGTGCATTGCCCAATCGCCCTCCTCGTCGGCTAAAAACTCTATTTGTCTCATCTGTCCTACGGCGATGTCTGTTGTCACTTCTTTCCAGCGACTCTCAGGCCGAGTTGGACCTCCATCAGTTCCTGTGACTTCAAATTCGATGCCATGCACATGGATTGGATGATTTGTCATCGTGAGGTTTCCTACCCGTACCCTCACTCGGTCATTTTTTCTGGCAACGAGAGGCGCTATTCCTGGAAATATTCTGCTGTTCCAAGCCCACAAATTGAAGTCAAGCATGGTCATTATGTTTGGAGTTTCCGATCCGGGCACAATGTCGAAAGCGTTCAGCAAGATGCAATAATCTCTATCCACAGCACTTATCCATGGGTGTTCATTCTTGGGATGAGTAACCCAAAAGCCCATCATCCCCATCGCCATTTGTGTCATCTCATCGGCATGTGGGTGATACATAAAGGTGCCAGGGCGTTTAGCTTCAAATTCATAAACAAAAGTTTTTCCTGGATGAACTGCTACTTGATTTAATCCCGCCACGCCATCCATACCATTTGGTAGACGCTGACCATGCCAGTGAATGCTGGTATGTTCGGGCAGTTTATTTGTCAAAAAGATACGAATTTTATCACCTTCAACAACCTCAATGGTCGGGCCTGGACTCTGGCCATTATAACCCCACAAGTTAGCTGTCATACCAGGCCCTAGTTCACGCACTACAGGTTCTGCAACCAAATGAAACTCTTTATATTCTCCGTTCATCCGAAACGGCAAAGTCCATCCATTTAGTGTGACCACTGGATTATAATTTGAGTTTTCATCTGTTTTTATGGGGCTCGCTGTGTCTGGTGATGTTTGTGTTACCGGATCAGGCAAGCGAGCTAATGAAGAAGTAGCCACCGTAGCGCCAGCTATGGCCGTTCCAGCCACAGCTGACATTTTAATGAAATCACGTCTTGTTTTCATTTAAACCTCCAAGATTCATAAGTGCGACTTTAAGACACACTGATTAATGACCTTTTGCTTCCATCGCTGGGGCTTCTGAAATGGCCTTGCTTGCAAGCCCCATTCGCCCTCCAACTAAGACACTTTTTAACTTCAGTTCAGCGAGGTACAGATTTTGCAAAGCGTCGATAGCTCTAATTTCAGCTGACGACTTTTCTTGTCCAACTTGTACCAATTCAAATACCCCAATGATCATTCCGTTATAGTTATATGTTGCCTCATCCAGCAGGGTTTCATACATCGGAATGATCTGATCCTTGTGATGCTTTGCTACATCGAATGCCGTCCTGTATCCCTGATAACTCTCACGGATCTCCGAGGCAGCTGCTAAAACAGTACTTTTGTACATTTGTTGTTTTGCTAACAGCTCCGATTGAACCATATCTCTCTGCAAATCACCCCAGTCAAAAATTGGTATTTTTACCTCTAGTTCATAACCTTTTTTGTTTGAGATAGATCCATCGTCGTCAATGCGATCATTTCTGTATCCAAATTCTAAATCAGTGTACGAGTTCAATTGGTCAATGCCGATCCCTTCAAGTAACAGCTCATATTCTAATCGAGCAGCTTTTACATCTAATCTGTTATTTATCTCGTACGACAGGTCCTCTATTGATATCGGGTACTGTGATAATTCAGGAAGGGTTTCGGGTAAATCCATAAGATCTGCTTCGTCCTTAGTGAGGCCGATTTTACGAATAAGCGCTTCACGGGCCGAGATGTTTTTCATTCTAGCCTCTGCAAGCGCGACTGTTGCGCCAGACAGCAAAAGCTGTTGCCTGATACGGTCGGTGGTGGTCATGTTACCCGTCTTTTTCATACGTTTGGCAAGTTCTGCATTTGCCGATAGAGCAGTAAAAGCGTCTTCGTAAAGTTGAAGTCGTTTTGCGGATGCGGTAGCCTCGTACCAGGCTATCCTGAGATCGTTTACTTTTTCAAAAACTTCCGCCTCTAAATTCGCTTGACCCAATTCTACTGAAATTTTTGATGTGTCTTGGCGAACAGGTAGCGTTAATAGCTCCAACAACCCGAAACTTATAAATCTTCCGTATTCTGTCTCGCTACCTTTGACCATTCTCTCAAATGAGAAGACCGGATTAGAAATGCGCCCCTTTTGAGCAGCAACAGCTAATCTGCTACGATGCTCAAAAAGGAGCGATTGGAAATTGGGACTTTTGATAAGCATTAATTCGATAGCTTCATCCTGCCCCAATTCCGAGTTAAGCAAAGTTACAGCGCGAGCGTTTAACGCATCGCGTTGCGCCTCACTGGTGATATTTGTGATCTGACCAACAATGCCCAGTTTATCATTTTCATTCAATTTAGATAAATTCTTGTCAAATTTGTGCGAAGAACAACCTGATATGAGAAGAATCACTCCTATTTTTAACAACGACTTGTGCATATCTGTCCTACTGAGTCTTTTCGCTATCTTCTCTAGAGTAATATCGCCAGCCACCGATCTCATTTACGTTTTGGTTCGCCTCCAACCAATCAGAAGTTTCTTCCCACTCCCAATTGTCATAAGACTCAAAAACCGACTCGTATTCGTTAGTTTGAGCAGTTGTTTCACCGCCTCTGGCTACAGGCGTGATCACGAATAGTGAGACAGCGCAAATAGTGCCAAGCAGCATTATCAAGAGCTGCCTGCTATGTTTTCTTTTGCTGAAATTACAAGCTTTCAACATTTGTCATCCATTGATCAAAACAGTTAAATAATATCGAACGTGTTTGTCTGCGTTATTTCGGTTGTATACTCACAATTTCCAGGTCTTTGTTGATCTTGAAAACGACCGTGTCGCCGCGCTTAAAATCCATTTCGGAGCCCGCTCCTGCAACATCATATTCCATTGTCATCGCTGGCATCAGGTCTCCCAAAGCACCGTGTTTGATTGTTATCTTTGATCCCCTAACACGCTTTATCTTACCCTCACCCGTGAGGAATTCTGCTCCTGCGCCGGATGCATCTGCGCCGTCGGCTGAGATTTCAAAAGCAAATTCTCCTTTAATTGCATGACCATCTTCACTTAAAGCACGCCAAGTTGTTTTATAGAGACCTACATCGAGCATCGGTATATTGATTACGTGACGTTTGGCTTCTTTCATTAAATGGGACTTGTCCAAATCAATTGTTTCCAACTCTTCTGACCCGAGCAATCCACCAATTAAAGAAGATTTTTCATTTGAAATGACGCGAGAGAATTCAAGTTTAATTAACTTAGCAGGTGCCGTGAAAACAATTTCCATTTTGTCTGGCGCCTGCTTTATGACTGAGCCATCTTTTGGAATTACAAAACCCACCGGGGAATGAGCGTGTCCCAAATTTGAAAAGGCAATAAAAACGCCGAAAAAAAGTATTAATAGTTTTTTCATAACAAAACTCCTCTCCTACAAGATATGCACCTTCCGGTAAGGGGAGAGTAAATAAAAAAAACACTGCTTGGATCTTACTGGATGAGGAAAATTGTCGCACCTTTTGTTGAATTTAGTGGATACGTCACCCCATTGTTTGACTTGTCGGTAACTTGCTGATGCGAGAGTCAGGGGCAAAACTTAATTGTTGCCAAAAAAGATTTTCAAAAATCGTGACAATTTCCCTATTGTGCTTTGGCACGTGCGTTTATTTGGTCGTGCTGACGCTGTATGCGGCCAGACCAGGTGCTTTTTATGTAAGAAAGCACGGCTGAGATTTCTTCATCCGTGAGCTTTTCTTCATAAGCAGGCATGTTGTTGGGGTATGGTTTCCCAATCATCTCTTCAATGCCATATTTGGTCAGTAAAAAGAGGTACGAGTCAGGGTGGTGCCAAGTGTGCCCTGTTTCATCATGCGGTGGCGCGGGAAGATAACCATCTGCATCTCTTTGCTGCCAATTGGCTTGCCCCTTTAGCGCAACGCCATGACATGATGCGCAGTTTTGGGCGTAAACCTGTTTACCCAGAGACACGACGGCAGCGTCTTTGTGTTTTAGAGCAAAATTAGCTTCAGCTTCATTAGCAGGCGACGAGAGATAGTATATCACCGTCCCAGCTAACAAGACACCGAGACCGGATAAAAACACAGGCATTAAGTTTACTTTATGTTTATTGGACACTCTCAACATCAATGACAAGCTTTGCCAAGCGCCTTGAGACGCCAATAGTTATAGGGTAGTGGCGTAATAAAACCTGCTGTTAGCATAATGGGAATAACCCACCAGGTAAGAATGGCGCCGCCCGTCAATATAACGTCGGTGACATTCATTGCGATTTCCATACCAATCATGGAAATCAATGACATGCCGATGGCAGTTTTAAACGCAAGTTTGAGAGTCATCTGCCTAGATAGGATGATGGTTTCAAGAATGATTGATGTCATTATGCCATTAAAGATTGCCAAGCTCATAATCGCCCAAACAGGCCAAGCAATACCCATAAATTGAAAGTAAGCAATCGTCCCTAAATCACCAATAGCACATCCAAGCAAGCACCATGATGTGTTATACGATGCTATTTTCCATGTATGCTTACAGCGCCAATCAATAGCTAGGTTTAATACTATTCCTGTCATATTTGACCTCCTGCAGTTGAAATATATAATCTCTCCTCCAACAGGAGAGACAAGAGGCAAAAATGAATATAGGTAAAGCTGCAAAACTATCTGGCTTAACAGTAAAAACTGTAAGATATTATAGCGACATAGGTATCATTAAACCCAAGGTTGCTGTTGACACAGGCTACAGGGATTTTTCAGAACCTGATTTAGCTAAACTTCAGTTTGTGGCTAAAGCTCGCAAATTTGATTTCAGCTTGGACGACTGCAGAGAGCTGCTTTCGCTTTACGAAAATACCAAACGTTCAAGCAAAGAGGTTAAAGCTCTGACACTCGAAAAAATTGCAGAAATAGATACTAAATTGACCGAGTTAAATATGTTAAGAGATCAGCTCAACACATT
>CACHXC010000029.1 GCA_902583715.1 uncultured SAR116 cluster alpha proteobacterium | reverse complement strand
GCCTTGAAGTCATGCCTAAATTTGCACAAAGCCGCCATTTTGTTGCGGGCACCGCTTGCAATAACGGCATCATCACCCGCACTGCCAATGGCACATTCAGCATCATATGCGCCAGCACCACCCCATGCAGACCGTAAATGCTGACATCACACATACCAAAACAAAGCTGTGCCAACAGACCGGTGCGCCCCCACACCGCCAGCAAACCCATCGCCGCCACGGTTGTTGGCAACACCATTGCCAAACTCATCGACAAAATGAGCATGGACATGCCCGGCCAATGCCGCCGCCGGGCCATGGCAATTGATACCGGTATGGCAAGACAGATCGACCCCAACACCGACAATGCCGCCTGTAGCGCCGCGCTTTTAATGCTGTAGAGCACCCGCGGGCTATCAATAGCCGCCAATAGTGATGTTGAAGGATCGCCAACCACTGGCGTAATCGCCAGCGATATCACGGCCCCTACCCCCATCAGCATCAACGCGCCTGTTACCAGCAAGCCGGCAATAACGCGATAGCGTGGATAGATCAAGGACATCATGCAACAGGGCCGTAAATCTGCTTTATTGGCTTAACCCTTGCACCCAGTCTTCCACCCAATTATCGCGGTTTTGGGCAATTTGTTCCGGGTCAAAAAGATAGGTCTTTGCTGGTTTGATTAACCCGTCAAAACCGTCTGGCACAACGCCAGATACGGCGGCTGGGTACATCCAGTTTGTCGTTGGCAAGACCGATTGCACATTCTTGTCCATCAATGTTTCAAGAAACTGCCGCGCCAATGCCGGGTGCTTGGACGATTTCAACACACCCGCAACCTCGATCTGGATGTAATGCCCTTCATCAAAAGCGGCGGCGGCGTAATGATCTTTGCCCTCGGCAATCAGGTGATAGGCCGGTGATGTTGAATAGGACAAAACCATATCGGCTTCACCTTCAAGAAACATCGAATAAGCATCCCACCAGCCCTTTGTGACGGTGACCAACTTTGGCGCCAGCTTAGCCCATAATTTCGGGGCATCATCGCCGTACACCGCATTCACCCACAACATCAGCCCAAGCCCAGGCGTCGCGGTGCGTGGGTCCTGAATGACAATTTTCAAATCATTCGATTCAGAGACAAGCTGTGCAAAAGATGACGGGGCTTCGGCAAGACGTGATTTATCATAATTAAAAGCAAAATATCCCCAGTCAAACGGCACGAAATGCTGGTCCGTCCAGCCAGACACATCATCGGGAAGTGCCAGCTTGCCAGCGGTGTCAATGCCATGCGGCGCAAATAAACCAGTATTGGCGGCAACAGCCGTTAAGCTGGTGTCGAGACCAAGCGCAATATCAGCCTTTGATGCGACCCCTTCTAACTGAAGGCGACCTAAAATACCGACCGAACTATCAAGCCCAACAAAAGTCACAACACATTCACATGTTTTTTCAAATTCGGTTTTGATTTGTGGGCCGGGCCCCCATTCAGAAGCAAAACTGTCATAAGTATAGATGACCAGCTCTGGCTTGTCGTTGGCGCTGGCCACACTGGAAATCAGTCCAAAAGCAGTCAAAAATGAGACGATAAATTTCATCATCATACGTTCCTATCACTAAAAGTCAGGCGTCGATGCTGTCGGGGTAAGATCAGGAGATAACCATCTCGGCACTCTTTCCTCCGCCAGCATAACCTGGGTCAGGTTCAATGGGTTTTTCTCAGCCCGCTACAGGCACCCCAAGAGTTGCCTTACTCTACTCAGCGATGATGCCATTGTCAAAAAAAATACAGCCGCATAAGCGCCTCTTGTCAGCACCCTTGATTTTGGGCGAAGATAGAGGCCGAGCTTTTTTTTACCGGGGATAGCGCCGACGATCCCCCATCTAACCGCCCGGATCACCTATGCGCCCGTCATCATCTTTCCTATGGTTTATCCCTGCCCTGATCATCTTCTTTGTAGCGGCTCGCGGCGGCAATTGGTCGGCCAAGGCCGCCAGTGACGCACCACTTGTTGGCCCGTCATTTGCGCTGGGCCAAATCGAAGACCGCATCACCATGGCTGAAAGCCAGATCACCGATATCAGACCCGGGCTGGAAAAATCCATCATCTGGGCGAGCGCACCGCACCAGCGCACGCGCTATGCGATTGTGTATATTCATGGGTTTTCCGCATCAAAAGAAGAATTACGGCCGGTACCCGACAGAATTGCCGCGGCTCTGGGGGCCAATATATTTTACACCCGCCTAACTGGACATGGCCGCACAGCCGAAGCCATGCGTGAGGCCAGTGTCGCCGCTTGGATGCAGGATCTGGTGGAGGCATTTCAAATTGGCAAAATGATTGGCGACGAGGTGATTTTAATTTCTTGTTCAACTGGTGGCACCTTGGTCTCCGCCGGCATAGTCAGGGGTATATTTTCTGAACAATTATTCAGCACGGTGTTTTTTGCACCAAATTTCGGCGTGCACGATCGAATGGCACCGCTTCTGACCTGGCCGTTGGCCCGCTATTGGGCACCGCTTATTGGTGGCGAGATGCAAACCAGCACCCCGCGTAACCAGCTACATGGGCTCTATTGGACAACATCCTACCCAACAATATCGCTTATCCCGATGATGCAACTGATCGACATGGTTGATGATGCTGAGCTACGCACAAGTACCGTGCCCGCGCTGTTTTATTTCAGCCCTGATGACAAGGTAGTTGACCCTAAAAAAACCGAAAGTTTTATTGCGCGCTGGCGCGGACCAAAAGAAATTATGCGGGTCAATGGCAACGACAGTGAAGATGATTTAAATCATCTGATTACCGGGCAAGTGGTGTCACCCAGTCAGGTCAAACGCGCCGCTGATGCGGTTATCAATTGGCATCAACGCATTAGCCACCCGGCGGCCAACTAATCCATCAGCCACCCGAGCCGGCCGATACACAGCTATGACCGGCCACACCTATTTGGTTCCTTAATGGTCTATCTGCGGCCGGACGGCGTCATTTCAGCGCTGGCCGGCCCCTCGGTCACCCATTGCTGGTCTTCGATTGTGCTTAACCATGATGCCGCAGATTTGCCAAAAATATGCTTTGTTGGCACAAGTTGGTCATGTTGAGACAAACAGCCGGTGCGGACCATAAACAATGTCTTGGCCGGATCAGCCGCATAAATTTGACTGCCACAATTGCCACAGAACCCCTGAACGCGCTCATTACCACTATCGGCAATTTTCAAATATTCTTTGACAGCTCCGGAGATGGCGACCTGTTCAGCGCTCATCACCGCCACCGCGCGAAACGGCGCACCGCTAAATTTCTGGCAGTCTGTACAGTGACAGGCGATGATCTTATCGGCAGATACAGTGCCGTTGATCGTGACTTCGCCGCAATAGCAGGCACCATCAACTGTCGTGTCATTGCTCATCGAACATATCCCCGCGTTTTTTATTTAGCGACAAAAACCTATCAACAGGATGAAAAAATGTATAGCCGATTGTGTCACTTTATCGCGGTGATATAAAGACAGGCAACTGCCACTAACGCCAGTTGGCCTGTTCAAACCATTGACGCACCAGCGCCCGTTACGCGGGTTCCATATAGGACACATTAGCCGGTGGCATGGCGCTACGCGTAACCATTATTTTGTCAGTATCGCAAAAAACAATAGGTGTCTTGTTGCTGCTCAACAGACACAAATCCATTAATTGCAAACCTGTCTTTGATGCGCTGGACGCCGTGCATACTATAGTGGCTGGGGTGCAACTCAATAATCACCTTTTCGACACCTTGCAGATCTTCTGGCGGCAAAAACGCATCTTCGGCACCTTCAATGTCGCAAAAAATAGCGGTTGGATTTTTTTCTTTTACGACTGCAGCCAGGCTAATTGTCGGAATGTCAATTTTCTTGAAATGTTCGGTATTTTTGGGGACGTCAAATGAGCTCAATATATAGTCATCAGCAGCATAAAATGAAGATGTTGACCCGTTGCCAAGCGCCCTCTGGTCAACGTCAATTTGCAGCTCGTTCATGGTGAAAAGATGCTTGGAATAGGCAACGGCAACTGGGTTCGCTTCAAAACAAAAATGTGCTTTTGGATGAATGGCCATATGAACACGCGCCGCAGCAATACCAAGGCCTGATCCAAACTCGACCACGACATCATCTGCGGTGAGATATTTTTTCGCCAGTGCGATCTCCTCTGCCTCAATTGCTCCAGCCGCCAATGCAATAAGCCGTTTGCCATCCATCACCGCAGGCTCGAATGGATAGGTGATATGCTCAAACCGGCACGCTGTCACAGCATCTGACATGTACTTCTTGGCAAAGAATTTGCGGGTGCCGGCAAAATGCCGGGCAAGAAAACGCAAAGTGCGTGGCAATTCAATAATCATAATCTCCCCATTATATATTCCAACTATGGCAGAGTTTTATATTCAGCGGCATTGGCACAATTTATCAAATAGAGAAAAAACCGCATCGAAAAACGGGGGCCGTCAATCAAACCCATTCCGCCCGGGAAAATCCGGGGCAAGGCAACGTGCGTTATCCATTTTCAGCCATAGCCGCAATTTTTTACGATACCGTGCTGGATCCTTATCATCCTCGAAACTGGTTCTAGAATGCATCAGCCAAAACTGATCACCAACAAAATCGGTGGCGTGCCAACTCGCTGCTGTATTGATTTCTTGTTTATGGATACACCCCATTTGTTCCCCCAAATATTGTGACGTACCGGCTGGTCATCACTGGCCTTTGTGGTCGCATAATTTTGATATTTATGGATTGCCAAGCCTAGCAGTTTCAGTGACAGTGAGGCATATTTTTTATCATGAACGACCAAACAGAATGAATTTTGTCCCCTTTTTGGCGTCAATTGACGTCACCAACCCGGCTTTGTTTTTGGCACTGGCTTTTTGTGCCGCCCTGACCACCGCCATTTCAAAAGCTGGGTTCGGCGGCGCTGTTGCGATTGGCATTCCTATTTTACTATTGGTGACAACACCGCGCATCGCACTTGGCGTTACTTTACCTATTTTACTGGTGATTGATGTTTGGGTTCTTTATGCCATGCGCGATAAAATCAACCGTCAACTGCTGGTGATCATGACCGTATTTGGTATGGCTGGCCACGCGATTGGCTGGGCCTTTTTTGATTATATTTCAAATGATATGCTGACGGCTTTTATTGGGGGGATGTCCGTCTTTACCACCATTTTATTTTTTAAAGGCCAATTCACCCCCGCATCACAATCTGCCACTGCCCAGTATCCTAGCGCGCATATGTGGCGGCGGGGGGCGTTTTGGTGCAGTTTGTCTGGCATATCCAGCTTTATTTCGGTTACTGGCGGTATACCGCTACAAATATTTTTACTTCCCTATAAGTTACCACGCGCCTTTTATGTTGGCACGGCGGCGGCATTTTTCTTCCTGCTGAATTTATCAAAAATACCGCTTTATTGGGATTTAGGCGTTTTAAATGTGGATGTCATTATGGTTTCGGCAATGTTATTGCCAGCCATTCCGCTTGGCGTCATTCTCGGCAGAAAGATCAACCATCTGTTATCGGATAAGCAATTTTACTTTGCCCTTCATGTGATCTTGGGTATTACCGGTACAAAGCTTCTGATTGATGTATTTGGGTAAAATGTCGATTTGTTTGACCGTAAAACCACGTGGTTTCATCAGTTTTGCGACACTGGCGATTGTTTGCTAGCCTCGCGCCATGGCAGATCAAAACACAACTGATATATTGGTCATTGGCGGTGGCTTAGCCGCCGTCAGCGCGGCAATAGCCGCGGCGGAAACCGGGGCGGCAGTGATTGTTGCCAATAAAGGGGTCACCGGCAAATCAGGGTCTTCGGCAAAGGCCGCTGGTATTTTAGCCGCCGCATTTGGCCATGGCGGGTTAGATGGCGCGCCGGTTGATGACAGCCCCGCCCACCATGCCACCGACAGCCTTGCTGTTGGTCATCACCTTGGCGCACCAGAACTGGTGTCAATGATGGCTGAACAGGCCTGTGATGCGGTCAACTGGCTGGCGCAGTATGGCGTGGCTTTCAGCCGAACTGACAACGGCAGATTTATACAGCTTAACGCCCCCGGCAATTCGCGGCCGCGGGCCTGTTCTGCCATTGGTGGGGGCAGTGCCATTCTGCAGATAATGATTGATGCTGCACGCCGCTTGGGCGTTGTGTTTATCGACCAGTTTTCAGCCTATAAATTACTCATCAATGACGGGCGCGTATCCGGGGCGGCATTTTGTGATGCCGTCGGCACCCCGCGCCATATAACTGCCGGTGCGGTCATATTATGCGCGGGTGGTGCCACCGGGCTTTTTCCCACTGTAAGCGGTGACACCAATAATACTGGCAATGGTTTATTGCTGGGGCTACAGGCCGGGGCCGCCCTTGCCAATCTGGAATTTGTCGAATACACGCTGATTTACCGTGTCAATCATCAGCTGTTACGGATTGCTGGTATGGCTCCATTTTTGAGCCGTGGGGGCCAGCTATTAAATCATAAAGGCACTGATCTTCTGGC
>CACHXC010000028.1 GCA_902583715.1 uncultured SAR116 cluster alpha proteobacterium | reverse complement strand
CCTAGAAACTTGGGGCAAGAAAAATGGTACGAAAAATAGATATGACATCGGCACTCCAACGAGAATACTCTTCGCAAACACGATTGTGTTCTCGTTATTCTTAGTTTGGGAATGAGTAATCACGAGTGCGATTATGCTTGCCAATGGAAGCGCTAAAATAAAACCAGCCAAATCTGGGCGTTTTTCCGCCAACCAACTTGCAAAAGCTATCACGCCACCGGCAAATGCTGCTTTCAGTAAAATATCCATGCCAACCAGCCTCAATGCTACAACACATGGACCTCCCCATGAGTTTCTTGCCTGAAAGTACCACAATTCGGTGAACGCTAATACTTCACAAACAATGTGATGCGGGTGTAGAAGTGATAACCAGTTTAACTTACGCTCATAGTCCAGAAGCTAGAGTGATAAAAATGGTGGATTGTGCCATACTCATACTAAGACAATAGTGGTCTGTGCAGCCGCATCAAGGAGATGGCAATGAAAATAATTGGAGTAGGAATATGCTTTGCAATAATACTTGGGGCAATATTGCAAGTTGGACATCATCTCTTCATTGACATCAACGCAGCATTGTTTGTTTTAGGAGGAGCCACCGGGTTTTTAGTCTTTAAGAAAGACTCAGGCAATCACATCAAAAACTTTGGGCAAGGTGCTGTTTATTTCGGCTGGCTGGGAACTTTAATTGGATTAATTGCCATCACTGGCAACAGATTTATGGTGTGGGGTGATGTGGAAAAAATGGGCCCGGCATTAGCAGTAGCGATGCTAACACTCTTCTATGGCTATACAATTAAGATGGTAACTATCGCCCTTGCTGATGACCAATCCCTCTAACTATAATCAGAGGGTGCAAGGATATGCTTTTTTAAGTCCAGTCTTGAAAAACCTGACCACGATAAGACCCAAATTTTACATCAGAAAACATGTCTCCATATTTCTTGGCAAACTCTTCACCATTCTTTTGCCAAATAGCATCACAGACTTTGAACGCCTCCATATCACGATATTCAAGCCAATTCCCAAACATCAACTTGTCTTCCGGAAGAAAAAGGCGACTTGAGTGAAATCGTATCATACCTGCAGGTCTGAGCTTGTCTGCTAATGACTGCATTTCCTGTTGGAATATGTCGTATGTCTTTTCCATCATTTCTTCATTCGGAAACTCTATGGTGGTGAAACTAATTACGGTTTCCGACATTTGTCATGTTCCCTTCCTATCAGCCTCTAAGGCGTAGCACATTTACTTTTGAAACAAACCATTTGGACTGCTTGACTTTTTAGGCTCAAAACTAATTAATCTAATGATGTGGCACCCGTTTCTATGTGCAGTATTTTACCGTCTTTAAGCATTGCGACCAGCATAACAGCTTCTCTAGTTCCATCTGGATAGGACATAAAGCTATGGTCAACCATAATTTCACTATTTTCATATACGCAACGAGATGACTCAAAAATGAATTTTTCGTTATCAAACATCCCAGCTACCATTGATGACCACTCATCCTTTGAGAACGAATTTCCAGACTTGTGAAAAACAACAGTAAAATCATCGTGCAGCATATCAAGGTAACTGCTCAAGTCTCTGTCATTACAGATTTGCATTAGCTTTTTATGTAAAGACATAATTTTCTCCATCGGTTCATTGTCATGTTATTAAATTAGCATCTTGGATTTTCGTGAACAACGTGAATGCTGATCGTATACGGTTCGTTCATTTGTTCTATCTTTCGTTTAAATAGGCTTCTGAATTACTCTATCTACGAAACGATAAAGATCAATGATTTAGCATCAAAAACGACAACTGATAAACTGTCAGTTGTCGCCTAACTGTTTGTATAAGATATATTTTTCAGTTGACTTCTTATGCTTTTTGTGGCAGACTACACTTATAAATGGGCCCTCGTGCCCAGCGAAGGCCACAGCTTTTGAGTCTAGGTAAGGCTCCCTCGCAGCCCTAGAGGCTTGCATTTTGTGGCTCGCCCTTTGGAGAAATCCAAATCATGAAAATAGAAGAAGATGTCCCAACATCAGTTGGGCAAGCGCATGATGGCGCCTTAGCCGACTTGCGCAAAATGAGAAGACCAGAAAATGTCACTGAAGCAAATCTAGCAGAAGTCTTTGCAGTCTACCTACAAGGTAAAGCGCTATACTGCTTTGACGACAAACACTGGTATCTGTGGAATGGCCAAAGGTGGCAGAAGGACAAACAAAACCGCATCATTCTCAAAGCGGAAGCGTTTGTTAGGCAAGCAACTAAAATGGCTATTGACGCAGGTGAACCTGATATTGCCAGACGTATATTAGGTTTTCTGTCGGCACAGAAGTTGGACAATTTGGTGAAACTTGCCAAGCCAAGACTGGCAGTCAATCTCACCGATTTTGATGCTGATCCGATGCAGCTTTGTATTGAGAATGGTGTCATTGATCTTGCTACGGGCAAGTTGCTGGAACCTAACCCAGCAATGCGTCATAGCAAGATGGCAGGTGTTTCATATGATGCACATGCCAGCTGTCCACGCTTCATGCAGTTTCTTAAAGACATCTTTCCAGATGATCTAGAACTACGTGGCTATGTGCAAAAGGTTGTTGGCTACACACTGACAGGAAGCACAAAAGAGCAATGCCTCTTTATGTTTCTTGGAGGTGGTGCCAATGGCAAATCCACTCTGGTTAATGTGCTGACCAAACTGATGGGTGACTATGCTGCTAATACAGCAGCCAGCACCTTGATGGCTAGCAACAGCAATCAGGTGGGTGATGATCTAATCAGACTGGCTGGCGCCAGATATATCACTGCAGCAGAAACAGAACATGGTCAACGTTTCGCAGAAGCTAAGATCAAGTCGTTTACCGGTGGGGATATGATTAGTGCCAGACCACTCTATGGTGAATGGGTAGATTTCCAGCCTATCGGGAAGATCTTTCTGACCACCAACAATCGGCCTGAAATACGTGGCTCAGATGATGGTATCTGGAGGCGTATGGTTGAGGTGCCATTCAACAGGCAGTTCACAGCCGATGAGCAGGACAGGGAGTTGATGGCAGCATTGCTCCAAGAACTGCCGGGTATCTTGAACTGGGCAATTGAAGGTTGTTTGCGTTGGCAGTCAGAGGGCTTGGTTGCGCCTCAGTCTGTTCAAGCGAGTGTCACTGAATATCGCACAGAAATGGATACTGTCTGCTCATTCGTGACTGAGGAGTGTTTGGTGGCTCCCCACGAACGTATTCAGGTAGGCAGCCTCTACCAGCAATATACCAACTGGTGCAGGTCATCTAGCAAGCAGCCACGAACGAAAGTGCAATTCGGCAAAGCACTGACGGATCAGGGCTATAAGCAGATGCGTGATAGTAATGGACGATATTGGCAAGGCTTGTCCCTTAGCATCACTGGCTAACAACAACAGAGGCGGGGCGAGAAATTACCCCGTCTATTTTCGCCCCTTCTGGCCCTTCTGCCACGGAGGAGATGGATTAATCGCTGCCTCTTTTGCTTGCTGCGCCAGATTATCCTTTTTAAATGCAGCACTGTTATAATGCTGATCCGCAAAGACACGAAAGACGTCAGAAACCACCGGCATTTTACCTGCACTTTTCTCTTTGCTTGGAATTGAGGTGTTAAAGATGGGGGCGTATTTACGGATCGCTGTGCTTTCCAATTCATTGAGGTCGTCATCATTTACAGTGGCGAGGCCGATAGACCACGGCAGTGCGATGTCGTCTACACGGTGATAGCAATTGGCAAGCGATTCAATTGATCGTTGAGCAATTCCCATCGTGGCTCCGATACTCTGGCCGATATAGACAATCTTCTCACCACAGCCGATGAAATACACTCCCCTCCTGCCAGAGAAGCTTTTGAACATTTCGTCCAAATCTCTATGTTTTGTGCGATTGCCCCAAAAGAATCTCTCCCAAACACCCATCAGAATACTAGCCCTACCTGCGGCGCTTCTTTCTTCTTCTAGCTGTCATTTCAGGCTTCTCTGAATGTGACCTTTTCACAAAGGAGGCTGCCTTCTGTGACAAGCTACGAAGATCTTCCTCAAACTTTACCGCCACAGGTTTCTGATCACTGGCAACATTCAGATGGTTTAGCCGCAGTCGGATGGCATTGTCAGTTCGCTGCATCACTCTAGCAATCTCCCTCAAATCACCTTTTAGTGTTTCAAACAAATCCATCAGCTGCTGATCATCTTCTTCAGTCCATGGGCTTTTGAAATTCTTATAGCCAGGACGAAGAATGTCTTTTCTATCGGTGTCTGAAAGCTGCTTTCGGCTAAACCTAGGAACTTTAGTTTCTGGTTGGATTTGGATTTCTACTAGGCCATTGAGATCAGTTAGCCGGACACCCACAATGCAGCCTGACCCGTCTGTGGTCACATCAATTTTTCTGATACTGACTTGGGTATCATCCTCAACGAAGGTCTGGGTTGTAATCATATCAATCTCCCTGCTTTGGCGGCATTTCTACAGCTGCAGATATGCCATCCCAATTTGCCAGCGCTTCGGCTTGACGCTGTTTGTATTCGTCACTTTCCTGTTCTTCCTTCCAAGATTTGATCTGCACAAATCCATTCTGCACATCACTGACAAAATCATTGAATTGCTCTTTTGAAAACCAGCCACGCACGTCCAAATATACAGAGTCCAATTTGGTTTCTTCAAAATGCATTGCTTGCGTCTTTGACGGATCGTTACGGAAATCTCGTTGGATTTCGTTCATGATCTTTTGACCAAAAATCTCCTCTGGCTCACACCCAAAGATTACAGCAAGGCGATCAATATATTTTTCTGGATCAGTCTTTGATTTCTCAACTCGTGAGTATTGTGATTGGGTTATACCCAAACGATTTGCCATGTCCTTTTGGCTTAAACCAAGAGAAACCCTACGTCTTTTGATTGGATTTATTTCAACTTCATATCTCATATAAATGCATAATATGCATATTTAGTCATTTGTCAACTGGAAGCGGGGCAATTCTTTGCCCCGTCTCTCTGAGTTGTTTTATTGCTCCCGTTTTAACGGAACTATGTCTGCCGAATACATAACCCGACCTCGCCAACCCATATCCGCAAGTTCTGCGAAGGTCACCTCGTTACTTAAATCAAATGATTCAAGCATGTCTGGAACATCATTTTCCTCACACTGCTCAATTTCCATTGAGTATGTCCTGTTATCACTCTCATCATACTTGCCGTAGGTAATGACGGACCAATACCGTGTTCCATTTTTCAGGCCTTTACGTTTCAGATATAGCCTCTGAACCTCTTGGCATAACACTGGACCAACATACCAATAGCCGATGTAAAACACCCGCTGCCTTGGCAGTGGTTTGGAACGTTTTTCTTTTTTGGGAAAGTTGACAATATTAGTCATTGTTTGCCTCCGCTTTAGTGCTTTAGGCAGGATGCCAAGGCGCACAAGTTGGTGATTAAATGCCTATGTATTTTGTAACAGAATTATAGTCTTATGGATAGTACGAACAGTAATTTGATATGTATTTGACTATAGGATGGTCCCGTGACCAGACGGCCAAATAAATGGACATATGAAGCTTTAGCTGAGTCAGCTAAAAGGTATGACAATGTCAAAGCATGGCGGACATCTGAACCCAGCGCATATGCAACCGCCTCCCAACAAAAACTACTCACTGAATTAACTGCCCATATGCACAAACGGATTGTCCACGGATATTGGACAGAAGAACGCATATTGGACTCAGCAAAGAATTTTGACCAAATCAGCAAATGGGCGAAAGCGCATCACGCAGCGTATTCAAGGGCTGGAAAATTAGGCATCCGTGATAAAGCAACAACCCATATGACACCTGTTGGCAACAAGCGAAAACGGTGTGTCTATGTAATCAAGGTTAAAGGTACAAACCTCGCCTACGTGGGTTTAACTGGGAACATCAAAAGGCGGTTCAGGGATCATTTAAGGACGAAGAGGTTTGCGAGATTATCAGCACAGCATGGTGCCTCCGCAATCATATGCGATCAAATTTCAGATTACATTCTGGCAGAAGATGCTCAGCGTCTTGAGGCCCAGACTTGTATTGATTGCTTAAACGATGGGTTGGAGTTGTTAAACAAAGCACCCACAGGAGGTCTTGGTGGCATCACTGTAAAGTGGACAAAAGATGCCATCCTGAATGACGCAAAACGATACAAAACAGTCAAAGGATGGATTCACGGCAAATCAAGATCTTATGCAGCTGCAGCAGCCATGGGCATTATTGACGAGGCAGCTGCACACATGAAGCGTCAGATAAAAAAGCCCGGCTCGTGGACTAAGGAAGAAATAATCATTAGGGCAAGCAAATTCCAACAAATATCAGAATGGGCAAAAAAGGATCTGGCCTCCTATTCCGCAGCGACACGATATGATTTTTTAGAGGATCCAGATGTTGTGGGTCATTTTAAAAAAGGTGAAGTAATCAATAAAAAATGGACAAAAGAAGAAGTGCTAGCTAGCGCATTGAAATTTAAAAATCGTGCTGCTTGGAAAAAAAAATATGCACAAGCATACAAATCTGCACGAAAATATGGATGGTTTGAAGAAGCCGTTTCCCACATGGACTTCCGTCCAAAGCCGGAGCCAAAGTGGACAAAGCCAGCAGTTCTAAGTGATGCAAAAAGATTTAATCATAAAATTGAGTGGAAGAATAGCTCAGGTGGCGCTTACGCTGCTGCCAATAAAAATGGCTGGTACGAAGAAGCTACTAAACACATGGAGGTTTTAAACCCAAAAGGTAAATGGTCATCAAAATCTGCTATTATTGACGATGCGAAAAAGTACAATTCAAGGTCTGTTTGGATGAAAGCTTCGTCTGGTGCATATGAAGCGGCAAAAAAATTAGGCTGCTTTCAAGAAGCTGTAGCGCACATGTCAAGGCCGCCAACTAATGTTAAATGGACAAAAACTGCGGTGTTTGAAGCAGCATTAAAACACAAATACAAAAAAGATTTCAATTTAGCTTATCCAGGAGCCTATGAAGCAGCAAAAAAATATGGGTGGTTTGCTGAAGCTACTGCTCACATGGAAAACAAAAGACTCATTCCTCTAAAATGGACTGAAGAAAAAGTTATTGCCGATGCAAAAAAATACGCAACTAGATC
>CACHXC010000027.1 GCA_902583715.1 uncultured SAR116 cluster alpha proteobacterium | reverse complement strand
CCAGAAACCGGGGCTTAGCTCACAATAAATCCTGTAATGCGGCAATTAGCGGGATATCAGCCTCTGGCATGGGATAGTCGCGCAATTGTTGTGGCCGCAACCATTTTAGTGCGCCACCCTCAATTGGCTGGGGGCGGCCTTGCCAGCGTCGACAGACATAAAGCATCATCAAAAGATGGAAAGCCGCACGGCTGTCGCTAGCGGCATAGCTGTGGCTGGCAAAGCTAAGCGGGGCCAGACATGAGGCGGCAGTATTAATGCTCAGTTCTTCATCAAGCTCGCGGATCAGCGCTGCTTCCGGGGTTTCGCCGGGCTCGATCTTGCCGCCGGGAAATTCCCATAATCCGGCCATTGGCTTGCCTTCTGGACGTTGCGCCAGCAACACCCGGCCATCACGGTCAATAAGTGCCACAGCGCTGACCAACAGCATATCGGTTTGTGCCGAGTTGGTTGTTGTATCTTCAGCCATGCGGTCAGCTACGGTAGTCGGCATTGATGGTGATATAGCCATGTGTTAAATCACAGCTATAGACAGTTGCGATGCCGGTCCCGGCCCCAACCGAAACGGCGATGTTGATCGATGAGGTTTGCATATGTGCGGCTATCGGGGCTTCGTCATAATCGGCAATGCGCATACCGTTGGCGGCAACTGGGAACCCGCCTATGGTGATGCCAATCGCCTGCTGATCAATGCCACAGCCAGATTTGCCAACGGCCATTACGATACGCCCCCAATTTGCGTCCTCGCCGGCAATCGCGGTTTTAACCAGTGGTGAATTGGCAATGGCCAGACCGATTTGCCGGGCTTGATGGTTTGATCCGGCGCCACTGACGGTGATGGTGATAAATTTACTAGCGCCCTCGCCATCACGCACAATTTGGGTTGCCAAATCCACCATTAATTCTGTTAGCGCATGACGAAATCCGGCAAGCTTTGGATCATCTGCGCTGGTCACCATAGGGGTCTTGGCGTATCCGGTGGCGATCAAAAACACCGAGTCATTGGTCGAAGTGTCGCTGTCAACGGTAATGGCATTAAAGCTGTGATCGGTGGCGGTAGTCAGGAGTTGTTGCAACAGCTCAGCTGGCAAGGCCGCATCTGTGGCGATATAGGCCAGCATAGTCGCCATATTCGGCGCGACCATGCCAGACCCTTTGGCGATACCGCAAATATTGACAGTGATGCCGTCGATGTCACAGCTGACATGCGCGCCTTTTGGAAATGTGTCCGTTGTCAGAATCGCCCCAGCGGCTTGGTCCCAACTGGCATTTTTATTCGCAACAAGCTGGGGAAAATATGCAGAGAGTTTGGCGGCCTCAAGCGGCTCGCCGATGACCCCGGTTGATGCCAGTAAAATGTGATCCGCGCTGACGCCAAGGGCCTTCGCCAGCGCCGTGCTTGTTTGCTGGACTGTTTCTCGTCCGCGTTCGCCGGTAAATGCATTGGCATTGCCAGCATTGGTCAAAATTGCTCTGGCGCGGCCTGAAGCAACCACTTCACGGCTCCAGATCACTGGTGCGGCGGCTGTATCAGAGCGGGTAAAAACGCCGGCCACGATCGCCGTTTCGCTCAACGTCATCAATAACAGATCATCCCGGTTTTTGTATTTAAGCCCGCTTGCCGCCACAGCAAGGCCAAGGCCATCTATGGCTGGCAAATCTGGAAATTTGTCTGGGGCAAGAGGAGACCGCGTCGTCATAACACACCTAGTGGCAAATTTGTTTATTGGTTGGCGTTCATCGCGTCTTCGCGCACATCAGCAAAGTTTCGCAATTGAATGTCCTGACTGGCACGTAGCTCTTCAAGTAAACGGCCAAGCGCCTGCGTTGATAAATTATTTGCCAGTTGCGCGCGCATCGATTCAAAGTCTGGTGCCGGCGCGATGTCTTTGCCGTCAACTTTAATGACATGCCAGCCAAATTGCGTTTGTATCGGGGTATCTGAGTAACTGCCAACAGCAAGGTCAAAAGCGGCTGTTTCAAAAGCAGGCACCATTTGCCCGCGCCCGAATGTGCCAAGCGCCCCACCATTTGGCCCGCTGGGGCCAGTTGATTTTTCTTTGGCTAATGCGGCAAAATCACCACCATCTTGTAACGCCGCGATCACTGCCTTGGCATCTGCTTCGGTTTCTAACAAAATATGTGACGCGGTCACCTGCTCACGCGATGCTGTATCTGCGACAAATTTGTCATAGGCGTTTTGGATTGCTGTTTCAGTGACGCCGGCCCGCACTTTTTCGGCAAGCCAGCTTTCTGCCAGCACCCGGTTTGCCGCCATCTTCATCGCGTCGGCGATTTCTGGCGTCTGATCAAAGCCATCATTGCGTGCTGCGGCGGCGGCCAGCTGTGAGTCAATGATATCGGCAACAAGCTGTGCATAATAATTTTCTAGCGGTGTTTGCTGAAATTCTTCAGGCAAGCGTTCAGCCGCCCGCAAAACATCATCCAGCCATATGTCTTTGCCATTAACCGTACCCACTGATATCTGGTCATTTGCCTGTGCCATTGTGCTGGCCAGACAAACCGCGGTTAGCACACCGCAACTAACGCGCCGCACTAGCTGTGTGAAACGTCCATTCAAATTGGGGTTAAGATAAAAGAAAATGGCAATCATTATGGTGTCCTCTGTCGCGCATCATCGGCGTAAACTGTTTCACTGACGGCACCGCTACCACCTGTCTGGATTTACCCAATGGGCTTGTGCAGTCGTGGCGGCTGTCTAGCGCTGATATATAACCTGAACCGATAGGTCTTATCCAGTTTAATCCGGTATTTGACTGATGATCTATGTGGCTTTTAATCGCAAACAAGCTATTGTCATGAAAAGCACGCCAGTCAATTGACAAAACTGGCGTCTATACCTATGTCCAATCAGGTGCAATGTGAAGGTGACAGGCCGCATTGCCGCCAACCTTTATGTCGCCAGTCTCTATGCCGCCAGTTGGGGAAACTTTCATGTTTGGTTCGTTAGCAAAAAGTCTGTTTGGCAGTTCAAATGACCGGGCTGTAAAAAACTTGCAACCGCTGATTTCGAAAATCAATGGCCTCGAAGATGGATTAAGCGGCAGGGATGATGATGCTTTGCGCGACGTGACCGGTCAGTTGCGCGACCGTTTGGCGAACGGCGAAACCAAGGATGATCTGCTTGCCGAGGCCTTTGCCCTGGTCCGCGAAGCGGCAAAACGGACACTTGGCCAGCGCCATTTTGATGTGCAGTTGATGGGGGGTATTGCGCTCCATAACGGGCAGATAGCTGAAATGAAAACCGGTGAAGGCAAAACGCTGGTGGCAACACTGGCTGTGTTTTTAAACGCCCTAGACCAGCGCGGCGTTCATGTGGTGACGGTGAATGATTATCTGGCCCAGCGTGACGCGGAATGGATGGGTCGGGTCTATGAATTCTTGGGGCTAAGCGTTGGCTGCATCACCGCTGGGCTTGATGATGATGCGCGCCGTGCAGCCTATGGTTGTGATGTAACTTATGGCACGAACAATGAATTTGGCTTTGACTATCTGCGCGATAATTTGAAATTCCGGCTCGAAGATATGGTGCAACGCGATTTTCATTTTGCCATTGTCGACGAGGTCGACTCGATCCTGATTGACGAAGCCCGCACGCCATTGATTATTTCCGGTCCGGCAGAAAGCAATTCGGCATTATATCTGGTGGCGGATGCGGTAATCCCACAATTAACCGCGGATGATTTTGATCTGGATGAAAAAGCCAACAGCGTCACCCTCACTGAAGCGGGTATTGAACATGCCGAAGATCTTTTGCGCACCGCCGGTGCAATAGACAGCGGCACGTTATATGATGTTGATAATGTGGGCCTTTTGCACCACATCAACCAATCGCTAAAAGCGCATCATTTGTTCAAGCGTGATACCAATTATATGCTGAAAGATGGTCAGGTATTGATCATTGATGAATTTACCGGCCGGGCGATGCCCGGGCGGCGCTTCTCAGATGGTCTGCACCAAGCCATTGAAGCCAAAGAAAAAGTTGAAATTCAGGCGGAAAACCAGACGCTGGCGTCTGTCACCTTCCAGAATTATTTTCGTATGTATGACAAGCTGGCCGGCATGACGGGCACGGCAATGACGGAAGCTGGTGAATTTTCCGAAATTTATGGTTTGGAGGTTATGGCGATCCCGACGAACCGCGAGGTAGCACGGCAAGATCATGATGATGAGGTTTATCGTACCAGTGCCGAACGGGATGATGCGGTAATTGCGCTTGTCGAGGATTGCCAAAAACGTCAACAACCGATTTTGGTTGGCACCGTCAGTATCGAAAAATCTGAAAAATTATCAGCCCAGCTGACCAAACGTAAAATTGCCCACAAAGTATTGAATGCCCGTGTGCATCATGAAGAGGCGATGATCATTGCCGATGCCGGGGTGCCGGGCGCGGTGACAATTGCCACCAATATGGCGGGGCGCGGCACTGATATTCAGCTTGGCGGCAATCTTGCAATGCGTCTTGAACAAACTGCGCAAAAAAAGCCGCTTAGCGATGCTGTGCGTGATAACATTACCAGCGAAGTTATTGCCGCCAAGCAAGTCGCCCTTGATGCCGGGGGTCTTTATGTGATTGGCACTGAACGGCATGAATCGCGGCGCATTGACAATCAGTTGCGTGGCCGGACTGGGCGTCAGGGCGACCCTGGAGGATCAAAATTCTTTTTATCGCTTGAAGATGATCTGATGCGTATTTTTGGATCAGAAAAACTGGACGGTATGCTGGTTAAACTTGGCCTTGAAAAAGGCGAGGCCATCATCCACCCATGGATCAATAAAGCTGTCGAAAAAGCCCAGACAAAAGTCGAAGCGCGCAATTTTGAAATTCGTAAACAACTGCTAAAATATGACGATGTGATGAATGACCAGCGGCGGGTGATCTTTGATCAGCGCAAAGACATTATGCGGTCTGAAAATGTGCATGACACCGTTGTCGATATGCGGCATGAGGCGGCGGCGCTGATTGTTGAACGGGCGATTCCAGCAAATAGTTATCATGACCAGTGGCTTGCCGAGCAGTTGCGTAATGATGCCCAACGTGTTTTGGGCGTTGACGCACCGATCGCCGAATGGTTTGCTGAAGATGGTATTGCCGAAACTGAAATTGAGGAACGGCTGATCGCCGCCTCGGACCGGCGCATGGCGGAAAAGGCTGTACGGCTTGGCCCCGATATTATGCGGATGGCAGAAAAATCACTTTTGTTGCAAGTGCTTGACCAGCAATGGAAAGAACATTTGCTCAGCCTTGATCAGTTGCGTCAGGGTATTTCATTGCGGGCCTATGCGCAAAAAGATCCGCTTAATGAATATAAGCGCGAAGCATTTTTGATGTTTGATGCAATGTTGGCCAGTATGCGTGAAACCACTAGTATGGTGCTGTCGCACGCTGAATTGCGCAGTGAATCTGCTGATGATGGCGATGATAGCAAGGCCGCATCTGATCGCCCGGCACCCGCCGCAGCGCCGCAAAAAGTCACGCGCAATGCACCATGCCCGTGCGGGTCAGGTAAAAAATACAAACATTGCCACGGCGCGATTACGGCATAATTTTCTGATCAGGTTACAGCGATGATTAAATATCAGCTCATTTGTGAACAAAAACATGAATTTGAAGGTTGGTTTCAGGGCAGTGCCGCTTATGATGAACAAGCCGCAAATGGATTATTGCGTTGTCCATTATGTGACAGTGATCAGGTGAAACGGGCGTTGATGACGCCAAATCTCGCCAGCCCAAAGCGGCGCAAATCAACCGACCCTTCAGCGGTCGATCCGGCACCGCGCGTCGATCCGACCGCATCAGCTCAAGCCGCGCCAGTATCTGTCCCACCAAGTTTGCCGCTGGCTAGTCAAACCGCGGGGCAGGGCCGCGCCGCAGTGATGCCATCTGAACAGGTGCAGGCCTTTGGGGTTGTGCTTGCCGAGTTGCGACAATTGCGGCGGAAAATTATCAAAGATTGCCGTGATGTTGGCGATAATTTTGCCGAAGAGGCCCGCAAAATCCATTATGGCGAAGCGGAAGCCGAGGGCATATATGGACAGGCTACGCGTGAAGAACGTGAAGCACTAAAGGATGAAGGCATTGAAATTTTTGATATGCCGTGGGTGCCGTCTGACCATTGACTCTGACTCGTGATTGGCGGGTGGCCAGCTATGGTCAGACAAACCCGCCGCTTGCCGCGTAATTGATTGCCAGACTGCCAGTTTGCCTAAATCCACCTGCCGGGCTTGGGGCCAAACCGGTCATATCATCAAGCATGATGCCAGCCGCGGCAAATTCTTGGCGCAACTCATTTGGCCGCACAAATTTTTGCGGGTCATGTGTGCCAGCTGGCACCAAACGGACGACATATTCCAGGGCAAATTTTGCCAATAATAAAGCTGGCAAGCTACGGTTGATTGTGGTCACAATTACCACGCCTTTTGGGTCTAGCATGCGGGCAATCGCGTGGATAAACAAGCCACGGTCTGCAACATGCTCAATCACTTCAGAGGCGTAAATAACGTCAAAAGTTGCGCCGGTGCTGGCAAGTTCTTCGGCCGGGCAACACCGATAATCAATATTCAGACCAACCTGTGTGGCATGCTGGGCGGCGGCGATGGTTGCGGCTTCGGTCACATCAATGCCGGTCACTGTGCCGCCAAGGCGTGCCATCGGTTCGGCGAGCAAGCCGCCACCACAACCGATATCTAAAATGCGCAAACCGGCCAGTGGGTGTGATGCGGTGGCGGCCGGACGTGCCGCCCACGGCCAAAACCGCTCTATATTGGCAAGCATATAATCTATTCTGACCGGTGTGAACGCATGCAATGGGGCCATCGGCCCGCGCGGGTCCCACCACTTGTCAGACAGTGCGGCAAAATTATCAATTTCTCTTTGATCTGTTGTCGTCACCATAGAACTTGCCCCGGCGCGTTGTTATCGCTATTTAGTGCGTGGAATTGACCCAGTGGATGTAACATACAGCAAATGGCACGAATTGTTCAAAAATTTGGTGGGACCTCAGTTGCCGACCTTGATCGTATACGCAATGTCGCCCAGCGCGTGAAAACAGAATTTGATGCTAGCCATGAAGTGGCGGTAGTGGTGTCTGCCATGTCGGGGACAACCAACCAACTGGTGGAATGGGCAACGACTGTGGGTGCGGTGCATGATGCCCGCGAGTATGACGCGATTGTCGCCACCGGTGAACAGGTGACGGTTGGCTTGCTGGCCATTGCCCTAAAAAATCTTGGCGTTGACGCGCGTTCATGGCTTGGATGGCAAGTGCCGATCCATACTGATGATGTGCATGGTGCCGCTCGTATCGATCATATTGACGCGGCCAGCATAGACCAACGCCTCAGCCAAGGGCAGGTGGCGGTCATTGCTGGCTTTCAGGGTATTGGGCCCGATCACCGCATCACCACGCTGGGACGCGGCGGGTCTGATACATCAGCGGTGGCGCTGGCGGCGGCACTGAAGGCTGATCGCTGTGATATTTATACAGATGTTGACGGCGTCTATACAACAGACCCACGAATTGCCCCAAAAGCCCGCAAGCTTGACCGAATCACCTTTGAAGAAATGTTGGAAATGGCATCTTCAGGGGCGAAAGTTCTGCAAACACGCTCGGTAGCGATGGCGATGCGGCATAATGTTAACCTTCAGGTCCGGTCAAGCTTTACTGACGCGCCTGGCACTTTCGTTGTGAATGAGGACTCAATCATGGAACAGGAAACCATCAGCGGCATAGCTTATAGCCCGGATGAGGCTAAAATCACCATTGTCGGTTTGCCCGACCGCCCCGGTGTTGCCGCCGCCGTTTTTGGCCAGTTGGCGGATCACCATGTCAATGTAGATATGATTGTGCAAACAGCGTCAAGCACAACAAAGACAACTGACATAAGTTTTTCTGTTGGTCGTCTTGATAATGAAAAAGCCGTTGAAATTATTGAGAAAAACCAAGATTCTTTGGAATTTGAAACAATTGTTGCTGACCCTAATGTTTCGAAAATTTCAGTCGTTGGTACAGCTATGCGGTCACAGCCCGGCGTGGCCAAGACCATGTTTGAAACCTTGGCGGCAAAGGGGGTTAATATTCAGGTGATTTCAACCTCTGAAATTAAAATATCAGTGTTGATTGATGCCGAATATACAGAGCTTGCGGTACGAAGTTTGCATACAGCCTTCGGACTTGACGAAGGGTGATATGACGGTGCGGATGAATTATCGATATGCAAAAGATCTGTCGCTCCGCAGACGATTTGATCTGGTGGCACGCCGTCAAATCACTGAATGACTTGACAAAATGACCAAACAAACTAAACCGTTAGGGTTATATCGCAAAATAATTATCAATTTATTTGGGTCGACATCGGGGGAAGTCGAATTTGACACAAGAAATTCTGTTGGGTGTTGGTGAAGGCCAGACCATGAATGATAGCTTCAAGCGAATTGGCAAGCAGTTGCAAGCGGCGCGTAAAGAGCGCGCTTTGCGGTTGGCTGACGTGGCACGTGAGCTTCGTATTTCGGCTGATTATTTAAAATTACTGGAATCGGGTGATTTTGATCAATTGCCCGCCCCAACATATGTATCCGGCTTTTTGCGAAGCTATGGCAAATTTCTCGGGCTGGACGGGGCTGACCTTGCGGGTAGGTTCTATGCGATCAAGGGCGTTGCCTCAGCGCAAATGGATTATAAACTGCCAGTAACAGCTGTTCCGCCACAACGGTCTGCACCGGCAGTTGCCTCCCTATTTGTGGTGCTGGCGCTTGTTGGCTATGGCGGGTGGTATTGGATCAGCGGCCCCGCAACACCAGATGCTGGTGTAGAAGGTGAATTAGCGTTTGTTGAGATGGATCGTACACAACCCGGGCAGATGGAAAAAAATGCCATAGGGCAGAGGCTTGAAACCGCCACCGATACAACATCTAGCGCGCCGGCTGACAAAGGTTCAACGGTTATGATGGCCCAAGACGTGGTGGAAAGCACCGCGCCCATAATCAAAGCCGGGGGTGATATTGCCACTGTTGCTAACACGGTGACGGCTTCGGCTGTGAAGCCAATGACGGTGGTATCGGCATCACCCGACTTAACGATGCCGGCGAATAATGATGCGGCAGAGCAGCGTGTAACGCCTGATGCGGCAACCCAGCCTGTCACCAATTTCGCTAGTCGTGAAAATCTTGATGATGCGGCGGTGATACCTGGTTTGGACCAGTCGTTAGCGCCAGGCCGCGGCGCCGCAGTGGCGACATCGCGCGATCCAGATCAAGAAGTGACGATTAGGGCGACCGCCTCGAGTTGGGTGGAAATTGTCCGAGGTGATGGCACTGCGGTGCTAAAAAAATTAATGAAAACTGGCGAAACCTACATTGTCGATGATGGCAGTGCGCTGTATCTCAGTACTGGTAACGCCGGCGGGATTGAGCTGGTGACCGCTAACAATGACATCATCATAATCGGCGCGATTGGTGAAATTGTGCGGGATCTACCACTGGCAAAAAATCGGCTACGCGAACGCTTCTAGCACCATTATTCTTACCCCTCCTCTCACCAGACCCTGCATGTGGCTGACCTCGCGCCGCCTAGGTCAATGCTAGAGGTGCTCTAACTGGTTTTTGCTTAAGAAAATTGCCATAGTTGCTGGCACTCTTGTCATGAACAGGGTATATCAGGCGTTGGGTTAACGACAGGCGCGCGCCACGCATCGGATTGCGGTGGTGGTGCCGTGATGTGCAAGGCGCTATCTGTTGCGCAATTGAGGTGATAATTTGTCAAACGCCTATCGGTCTTATCGCACAATTGAACGACGTCGGTGTCGCCAGATAATGGTCGGCGATGTGCCGGTTGGTGGCGACGCGCCTATTTCTGTGCAAACCATGACCAACAGCCCGACCAGCGATGTTGAGGCAACTATGGCGCAGATTAATGCGACGGCGATGGCTGGGGCGGATATTGTGCGGGTAT
>CACHXC010000026.1 GCA_902583715.1 uncultured SAR116 cluster alpha proteobacterium | reverse complement strand
GAGCAAGTGGTTTAACTCCATCCAATGGCAGCACACCGAAGCTCGGCTTGAAGCCATAAACGCCACAATAAGAGGCTGGACGAATTATCGACGCAGCTGTTTGGCTTCCCAGAGCAAGTGGGACCATGCCAGAGGCTACAGCGGCGGCAGAGCCTGATGAGGATCCACCTGGCGTGTGGTTTGTGTTATGCGGATTTACAGTTGGACCAGGCTGCCAGTACGCAAACTCCGTGGTGACCGTTTTCCCAACTACAATTGCTCCAAGAGATTTCAGTATTGCAACCAATCTTGCATCAGTTGCTGGGCGGTGATTCTCATAAATTGATGAACCGTAGGTCGTCACAAAATCTGCGGTGTCGTATACGTCTTTAACTGCAATGGGAACTGCTGCCAGCGGAAGGGAGCGCCAATCTTGCCTGGAGACAAGAGAGACAAGCTGCTTATTTACTTCATCCCAATTTAGTGTATGCCAAGCTTTGATGGCTCCATCAACCTCTGAGACTAATTTTCGCGTAGCGTCTATGATTAATTCGGCATCAACACTTTTGTTTTGTATTTTCGAAATTATGCCATGGATAGAGGATATGGTTTCTGGTGCCTGGTTTACGGTATTCACTTGCACCTCCGAGAATCATCAAACCAAACTGCAATTTTGAATGCAGTAAAAACCAGAGAGTTATGTATCGCCTCAACAACGCTAAAACTAATTTTGGGTCTTACTCGACACAAAAACATAAACAGAAATCGCCGCAAATAAGGCAACTGCCGCGTACCAGAAATTTGCATCGTATGTGAAACCAAGGAAGCCAAACAACGCTACAAAAGCATATACGCCACGCTCAAAACCATTCAGCGAACGGATCAGGAAACCATATGACGCCACTGACACGGCAAGCTGAACAAAAACGACTT
The DNA here is from genome assembly GCA_902583715.1 of uncultured SAR116 cluster alpha proteobacterium. Taxonomy (GTDB): domain Bacteria; phylum Pseudomonadota; class Alphaproteobacteria; order Puniceispirillales; family Puniceispirillaceae; genus UBA3439. Next base: position 9,406 of record CACHXC010000026.1, on the reverse strand, counting down.
CAAAAACCGCCAGCATTGTGCCCCAAGTAACGTTTGGAAAAAGCATCAACTCCGGTGAAAATACGAACGCAAAAGGGATAATGAAAGTTGTCAATGCGATCTTCATCGAATCTTTGGCGGTGCTCAAGAATGTAGCTTCCCCTAATTTGGCTGCCGCTAGAACACTCACAGCCACTGGTGGGGTGAGCGTCGAAAACACTGCAAAATAAAATACAAAGAAATGCGCTTGTAAGGGGGGTATGCCAATTTGCTGCATGAACGGAACCAGTGCGAGTGCAACAATGATATAAGCTACAGGAGTTGGCAACCCCATACCAAGTATCAATGAAACGATCATGGCGCCCAATAGCAATATCAACTGTGTGTCTGGCAAGTATTCTACCAGTGCTGAGCCCAGACGCCCCGACAGATTGGTGGTCAGCATGACCTGGCCAAGAGGCCCAACTGCAATCAGCAGCAACGATAAAATAGCAACTAAATAAAAGCCCTCTTGCACAGCATCATAGAGTTGTTGTTTTGTTGGTCTAAATTTTCCTTGGAGCATCGAAAATAGCAAAGCAAGTCCAATGCCCCACAAACCAGCGATTGCCGGCGATCGATAACCAAGCAGTAGCCATAACACGACACCAAAAGAAATAATGAAGGTTGGCAGCAAACGCTTGATACGCTCAGTGTCAACCTTCTCAACAAGCTTAGGCAACTCATATCGACGCGCATAAACAGCAACTGCGATACAAACGCCCACTAGGTAGAGCAAGCCAGGAATCAGAGCTGACAGCGCAACATCAATGTAGGCCTTGTTGAGGAAAGAGGCGATTATAAAAGCAGCCAAACCCATAATTGGTGGCATAATCTGGCCTGCGGTAGACGCAGTCGCTTCAATGGCTCCCGCCATCGAACCCTTGTAACCATACTTGCGCATCATAGGGACTGTCAAACGCCCAGTCAAAACAACATTTGACACAGCCTGGCCCATGATTGACGCCACGATACCGGAGCCAATTATCGCAGGTCCAGCAGCACCCCCAGACACTTTCCGGCCTGCAATTTTGCCAACATCAAGAACCATGTCAAGCATGCCAACACCAAGAAGTATCGCGGCGTAAATAATTAAAAAGTAAACGGAGTCTGCAGCAACTTGTGCGAGATAATAAAAGCCCTGGTTAGTCCCTAAACCAATGTAATTCATTACAAATTCAGGGTCATACTCGGGTGTCATAAATAGTGGATTTTCAATTAAATAACCTAAAAAGAAATATATTATTGATATGGTAATGATACTGGTTAGCAAGAGACCCCAGTGTATGAGGGTCAGCATCAAAATAGACACTGTCATGATCCAGCCAAATATCATCTGCGTTTCTGAAAAGAACGGCTGAGTTTGCTCCAGAGAAACAGCATTGTAGCGCACATATCCCATGGCAACAGCCGAGAGAACAAATGCAATGCTGGCAAAAGAGAGCCTCACGGCAAAAAATGGTTTAACAATACCACTGATCTTTTCGTCTGCCAGACTCCGGATAGCCAGCAGACCAGACATTATACATGTACCAAGGATAAAATTAGAGTAATGTTCAGATGAGTTCTTGACCAGCCCAAATGCTGACGCACCAATATAAAAAGTAAGGATTAAGCCGGTTATTAAAAACGGTAAATCAACAAATTTTCGGAGCGTAGACCACACAACATTTTCCTTTAACAAACTACTCTTAGAATGGTGACCTATTACTAAAGCGACCTGCCAAGCGTTACTAATGAGGGCGGTGGCGCCAGCCACCGCCCAAAAATGCGTGCTATTAATTTGCTGCCGGATATGTCATGGGCGTGCAGAGTGGATTATCACTTTGCTTCCACCAGCCAAGCTCTTTATAGGCACGGACCGCACCAGGATGAGCGTTATCATCTGATAGACCGCAGGTCATCAATTCTGGAGACCAGACACGCCAAAGAGCGTGCAGCTCTCTCATTTTAGGTGCAATCTTAGCTACCGCCATGACAGTCTTGTACGCTTTTTCTTCATCAAAACTAGCGTGCACCGCGGCGTAAGCACGATTTACGCCGATGCCAAGCGGCTCAGACTGGTGAGGCAGGGTATTTGGCGGAAGCACAGTGTGCAACCAAGTCGCCTGAAATTTTTTATTGAGTTGCTCGATGTTCTCTTTAGTTACACCGATGTAGCACAACTTTTTGCCCGTAGCCTCGTGCTGACGAACAACACCAGGGATCATGAATTCTTTGAAGTTTGGTTCTGCACCCAGAGGTATGATAGCAGCGTCGGTTGCGCCATCAATAAGCTGCTGCGTTAACTGAGCTGGTGACATATGCCTGATGTCCGTATTGTCCGGTGTTATACCAAACACCTCTTCAAGCAACAGGCGGGGGAAGACTCCCCAATCAGACTGGCCACGTAAACCGAGTGAGATACGCTTACCCTTGAGATCGGACATCGTTTTTAACGAACAATCATATGTACCTAAAAACTTACCCTGCGCCCACCAAGTCTCGCCGTAGAGCAATTTCCATGGGACTTGAACCGGCTCTGGAACGAATTCCTTCATTTCCTTTGAGCCACCAGCATATGCGACTTGGATCAGTGTATCTTCTGTTTTGAAAACAGAGGACTTTTGCTTCCGCTCATTTCTTCCCATTTCTCTGATATTGTACATGTAGCCAGGAGTTTCCTGAGGTAGAAGAACAACATCTGAACCATCTTTAATCAATTGGTTCATCATAATTGTATCACCTGCCATTGGACCGCAGCCAAAGGGACAGAGTAAAATTGGAACAGTCTCAGCTGCATTGGCACTTACTGACCCGCTGAGTGTCATTGCTCCTAGGGCTACGGCACTGAGTGCTTTGCTGAAACGCATTTTCTTAAAAAACATGGTTAACCTCCCTTTTATCTAAGCTGGCTTTGTAATTTTTTATCCACAGATCATGAAAGCAAAGCCTCCTCTCACGTCTGCGTCAACAATAATTCGTGTATCTTTCCTAATTGGTTGTTCATGCAATCGAAAATAATGGCTGGTCAAATTCCACCAGCGCGCCATCTTCCGCGAAAATCATCTCAACTGTTCCATCAGCTGTGCACTCTACCGCTGTAAATAATTTCATCACCTCTATCAGGCATAGAGTGTCACCTTTTTTAACCTCTTGCCCAGCAATAACAAATGGTGGCTCCTCCGGAGACGGTTTGCTGTAAAACGTACCAACCATTGGTGACTTTACAATGTGACCTTTGCTTGCCAACGCCTCAGCAGAAACAGGTTTAGTACTCGGCTGAGGCGAGGTCTGGGTAATAAGCTTTTCTTTTGTGGGCGTATCGATACCCGACAAACTTTCATCAGGGATTGCCGCGCTTTCTGGCGGAGATGAGCCTTGCCCCCCCCTTCTTACAATCATCTTAATGCCATCAAGTTCCAAAATGACCTCTGCACATGAGGACGTGTCAATCATTTTGAGTATTTCACCAACATCAGCGTAAGACAGCGCCATTATCTTCCTCTTCCAAAAATTTATTTAAAGTTACTCAAAGATATTTTGTGCTAGGGCTAACTTGTGGTTTCAATCCTTATATACATGCAAATCATTTAGTTATTTTTTTTGAGACTCGAGATCAAATACGTAATCAGCAGCGGTCCGTCGCAATTCCGGCAATAACATTTTAAGTTTATCAAGCGACAACCTCGCCTCTGGCGCTGAGAGTGCCATGGCAGCAAACACCCGCCCATCTGACGTCCTCAGTGGCACAGCAATACAATAAACACCATCCATGAACTCTTGATCATCAACGCTAAAATCTTGTGCACGTATTTTTTCTAGGTCCGCAAGCAAATCTTGAACCCTGGTTTTAGAACGAGGGGTGTAGCGTTGCAATTTAGTCTTTGAAAGCCATGTTTCAGCGTCTCGGGAGGGTTTTAGTGCAAGCATCAGTTTGCCTATAGAAGTGCAATGCACCGGCACCTTACTGCCGGCCTCAAAATGAAGACCTAAAGGCCAAGACGCCTCCACACGATCATGATAGACAACATGATCTGCGGTTAATGCGCCAACATTTACAGTTTCATTTACACGCTTTACCAAACGCTCCAAATGGATCCTTTGCGGGCTACTACCAGTTCTATTTGCCAAAACCTCATGTGCTAATAATGACAAATTCTTGCCTACAATATAACCAGTAAGAACTGGGTGCCGTTGAACATATCCACATTCAAACAGAAAATTTATCAGTCGATGAGCAGTAGGTTTGGGTATGCCAGTCGCTTGTACGATTTCTGACATCTGCACGGGATAATCTCGATTAGCTAAAAGTTCGACCAACGCGAGTGCCTTACCAGCCACGCCATGCTCTTTCATGCCATCGACACGCGATGACGATGAGTCATGCACAAGTTTGACCAAAGAGCTAGACATTAACCATCCCAAACAAGCTCTGAATAGATGCCACCATCCACGTACATTGATGCAATCTACATCTCTATTACCAATATTGTTGACATAACCAGGGTCGAAACACAAGATAGGGTTTCATTTATTGAGATAAAAAGTTTCAAATACAAATTGTCAGCGACGCGCATTTATGAAAAATCAGAGATCAAAATTCGCTAAAGTCTTGATCGCAAATCGCGGCGAAATTGCGCTTAGGGCTGTGAAAACTGCAAAGAAACTTGGATTACAGAGTGTTGCAATCTACTCAACAGCCGACAAATCATCACAACATGTGCTTCAGGCAGATGAGGCCATCTGCGTTGGGCCTGCACCAAGCTTGAAAAGCTACTTGGCAAAAAACGCAATAATCCATACAGCACTGAGCCTTTCATGTGATGCAATTTATCCAGGGTACGGATTTCTGTCTGAAAATGCAGAATTCGTTGATTTGTGTGAAGCTAACAATATCAAATTTATTGGTCCTGCAGCTGACTCCATTCGTGAAATGGGTGATAAATCAACCGCTCGAAAGTTAGCCGTTAAGAATAATGTACCGGTCGTACCGGGTTCAGATGACGCCTACGAGTCTCGGGATGAAGCGCTGCTCGCATCAAAATCCATCAACTATCCACTCCTGCTAAAAGCGCGCGCAGGCGGTGGCGGACGAGGAATGCAAATTGTTACGGATGGGTCAGTGTTTGCTGAAGCTTTCCAACGTTGCAGCGCAGAAGCAAAAAATGCATTTGGCGACGGGTACATTTATATAGAGAGATATTTTGAAGAAATTCGCCACATTGAAGTCCAAATTTTGGGTGACGGCCGAGGCAAAGCCATAGCGATTGGAGAACGCGATTGTTCCGTACAACGCCGTCATCAAAAATTGATTGAAGAAGCGCCGGCCGCGATACTTAGCTCAGAGTCACGACAGCAGCTACATGAAACTTCCGCTATGTTAGCAGCCGGCGTTAAGTATGAGGGCGCAGGAACCATTGAGTTCATCTATGACCCAAAAACAACAGAATTTTTCTTCATCGAGATGAATACGCGAATTCAAGTTGAGCACCCAGTCACCGAGGTGCTTACTGGAGTCGATCTAGTTGAGGCTCAATTCTTAATTGCGCAGGGCGCCTCTTTAAATAATATCTATCCAGAGCAAAACAGCTCTGGGCACGCAATAGAATTTAGAATTAATGCTGAAGACTGGGAGCAGAACTTTGCACCAAATCCAGGAATAATTAGCCACTGGTCCCCGCCAAAAATGCCAGGTGTACGCATCGACTCTGCCGTTTACGAGGGCTATCAAGTGGTGCCATTTTACGACTCGATGATCGCAAAACTTATCATACACGCAGACAGCAGAGATCTGGCTTTGTTGAGAGCAAGCGATGCATTTCGGAGCTTTGCGATAGATGGGATAAAAACAACGTCTGGCTTCCATCAAAAAATGCTCAGAAATAACGCTTTTCTGAACAATGAAATCTCTACGCGTTGGGTTGATGAAGTTTTCTTAGGAGATAACAGATGACTGCTGTCAGAGATGTGCGGCTTATTGATGTAACATTGCGTGACGCTCATCAGTGTTTGTGGGCAACGCGAATGACAACAGCCATGATGCGACCGATTAGTTCGGCACTTGATGATGCAGGCTTTGAGGCTATTGACCTTGTTGGTGGTGCTGTTTTTGATGTTTGCGTTAGATATTTGAGAGAAGACCCTTGGGAGCGAATGCGCATTTTAAGCGAATGGATCCCGAAAACGCCACTTATCATTCACACACGCGGCCAAAGTCTGTTTACTTTTGAGTTTTTTCCAGACGATGTAGTTTCATTATCGGCCGAACGATTTGCGGCAAATGGGATGCGTTATCACACCCCATATGATGCTCTTAATGACATTAGGAATCTTGAAATCCCAATTACTGAGGCAAAGCGTCATGGCCTGACAGTTGTGCCCGGAATAGTATTTACCGAAAGCCCAGTCCATACCGATGATTATTATATCGAAAAAACCAAACAAGTTATGGCGCTGGGTGTTGATGGAATTTTTATCAAAGACCCTAGTGGTTTGCTGAGACCTGAGCGAGCTACGACCCTGGTCAGAAGTATGAAAGCGGAAATGGGTGACATGCAATTGCAACTGCATTCGCATTGTTTGTCAGGTCTTGCGCCTTACACAGCGCTTTGCGCAGTACAGAACGGGGTCGAGGTCGTACATTCTGCAACGGCACCGCTCTCGAATGGCGCGTCTCATCCATCAACACAAGGAATCACAAAAAATTTGCGGCGGATGGGTTATAATATCGATATCGACCTGGCCAAAATCGATGAAGTGGCAGACGTTATAAAATTCATTGCAGCGAAGGAAGAAAAACCTCTAGGTGAGATAGCCGAATATGATGCTTTTCATTTTCATCATCAAGTTGCTGGAGGAATGATTTCAAATTTAGAATATCAACTTAGTACCGTGGGCTTAGCTGATCGGTTAGATGATATTCTTCAGGAAGCAGGCAATGTACGTGCAGATCTTGGTTATCCAATCGTTGTCAGTCCCTTTGCTCAGTATATTATCACACAATCTGTGTTAAATGTCGTAGCAATGGATAATGGAAAAGAGAGATTTTCAAGTGTACCTGATGAAGTGCGCTTATATGTCCGGGGCGGATACGGAGAAATAGCAGGCAAAATTGATCCAAATTTGTATGACCGCATCACAAAAGGGGTCGAGCCAATCACTCAGAGGCCAGGCGAATTGGTACCCCCCGCTCTAAAAAAAGCTCGAGACCGTCTTGGTGCGAATGCGAGTGACGACGATGTCCTTCTTTCAGTTTTTTACGACGAGAAAGAATTTGATGCTCTCAAAAAGATGGGCCCTATTGATACGTACTATCCAATTATGGAAACACCACTCAAAACGTTGATCAAAGGCATTACATCAAGGAGCGATATTACAAGCTTCCATTTTATTGACCGCAAAAACAGCCAAGAGATATCAAAATGAGCAACCCTTGCATTGTGACCTGCGCTATCACCGGAGCGATACCAACAAAAGCTGACAACCCAGCAGTGCCGGTCACCCCGACTGAACAAATTGAGTCCACCCATGAAGCCTTCGAGGCTGGCGCAGCTCTCGTCCATATTCATGTTCGCAATGAAGATCAATCCCCCGGTTCAGATCCAGAAAAGTTTGCTGAAATCCAAAAAGGAGTCAAAAAATACTGTCCAGACATGATAATTCAATTTTCAACTGGAGGGCGCGGCCGCGACCAAAGTCAACGCGGATCGATGTTGCATCTGAAACCCGATATGGCCTCCCTCGCAACTGGCTCAGTAAATTTCCCAAAAAGTATATACGAAAATCCACCTGAATTTGTGGATGGTTTGGCAAAGGCCATGTTAGAACACAATGTAAAACCTGAAATTGAGGTATTTGACCTTGCAATGCTCTACAACGCGGTTTCACTCATTAAACGCGGTTTGTTAAAAAATCCACCGCATGTGCAATTTGTCATGGGCATTCCCAACGCGATGCCCGCTCGTCGCTCAATTCTAGAATTCTTGATCCGAGAATTTAAAGAGCTTATTCCAGGTGGCACATGGACAGCTGCTGGCATTGGAAGACACCAATTTGAAGTTGCCCAATGGTGTCTCGAATTAGGGGGGCATTGCCGAACTGGGCTTGAAGACAACATAAAGTTTGATCGTGACAGATTAGCGAAGAGTAACGCTGAACTTGTTAAAAAGCTCGTTGATGCGATGCCAGACTTTAACCGGCGACCTGCTACCGCAGCTGAAGCGCGAGAATTACTTGGTCTCAAAATTTAATTGTTTTTTGGCGAAAATGCGCAGGCAGTGATCTTATCGATCTACATTTTGTCAAAAGCCCGTTGCCTCACGCGCCCTTCAAAATCATGTCTGCGACTTTTTCCCCTATCATAATAGTTGGTGCATTGGTGTTGCCAGAGGTAATTGATGGCATTATTGAGGCGTCTGCAACACGCAGATTAGATATACCATGCACTCGCAATTGATTATCAACGACCGCCATATCATCTTGTCCCATTTTGCAGGTACCAGTGGGATGGTAAATGGTTGTTGCTGTTGATCTGGCCCAATCAAGAATGGCGTTATCATCATCGCGGCCAACGCCAGCACCCGGCGCATATTCTTCAGTAATCAAATTCTTCAATGGAGCAAAATCACATATTTTTCGGGCAATTTTTATACCAGCCACCAAAGTATCAACATCTGTTTTGGTGGCCAAATAATTTGGATGGATAGCTGGGTGATCAAATGGCGAGGCGGATCTCAGAGAGATCCGACCTGTGCTTTCTGGGCGGAGTTGCAAAACAGATGCAGTAAACGCTGAAAATTTATGGCTGCCCTCGGCTGGATTGTCCGCACTGAATGGTTGAATATGGAACTGAATGTCTGGACACTCCAATTCATCATGGGTTTTCAAAAAGCCAGTTCCAAGACTTGCTGCCATAGCCATCGGCCCAGACCGATTTAACACATATTGAAATGCGATGGCCGCGAGTTGGAACATGTTTTTGGTTTCGGTGTTAATGGTGCTTGATCGGCACTTAAACACCGGCCGGGCCTGAAGATGATCTTGTAGATTTTTGCCTACCCCAGAAAGGTGATGCAGCACATCGATACCGTGTGGGCGCAATTCTGCTGCATCGCCGATACCAGACAACATCAATAATTGTGGTGACCCAATTGAACCCGCTGATAAAATAACCTCCCGGCGCGAGGATATATCAACAGATTTTCCCTGAATTTTACAACGCACACCCGTGACATCATTACCATCGATTAACAATTTTTCACTATGTGCATTGGTAAAGATATGAAGATTTGAACATTTCCGAGCAGGCTTTAAATACGCAGCCGCGCTGCTGCACCGACGCCCGTTCTTCATCGTCATCTGAAAGTAACCTACACCTTCTTGATCCTCACGATTATAGTCTACCGTT
>CACHXC010000025.1 GCA_902583715.1 uncultured SAR116 cluster alpha proteobacterium | reverse complement strand
TCATAAACAAAATCGGCAATTTGGTGAGCCAATCGCCGCAGACCGGATTGATCTGCATTACCGCCCCCGGCGGTTATGTTGCGCTGGATCACCACATCCCACAGCACAAATTCAACCTGCAACATACCTGCATCATCGATATAGGCAGAGCCAACGAGCAAACCCTTCACCCCCAGCGGCGACCAATTAGCAAAATTTGGCTTTACCGAAGGGGCCTTTGGGGGGTCGATAAAAGCCGCACTGTCGACTGGCATAAACAGGCCTGAACTTTCTAAATCGTCTGAAATAATTTGGGTTAATTGGCGGCCAACTTCCGTCACATTGCCATCCGGGCCAGTAAATTCAGCGATAGCAATCGGGGTTGGCGCGACCTGTCCTTCGGTGATTTCAATGCGTAATTGTGCCTTGACACCATCAGCGAGGGTCAGAACCAAACCAGCAGACAAAACCATTATAATCGCAAGGCACCGGGAAAAAATTGACTGTAAAATAATTGGCATTTTGATCACTTACCTTTTATCTGCATCCTGTTTAGGTCATTGACCCACTAACGCGCCGCAAATCAGTCTTGTTGGCCTGATTGATTTTGCCACCCTAGACCGCTTTTGTCACCGCGACAAAAACCGCGGGTCAAATACAAACACAAAGCTTTTCCACTGTTCGTATTTTTCTGGCGGCAATGGCAAAGGAGAACATTCCCGCGTAGCCCGAATGGCTTCTTCCGCCGCAACCTTATAAATACGATCTGTGTTAAACCGCAGCTTGTTATCAACCTTGGCACTCAAAACGCGCCCTTCGCGATCTAACGACACAATTATGTCAACAATGAGGGTGTCACTGCCAGCCGCGCCAATTGGCGGGTCCCAGCATTTGGATAAATGCGCGCGCAATCGGTCAATATCAGACAGTCCAAGCGGCCCAATCACAGGCTTTTCTGGCGCCTTCAGTACATCACCAGCCGCGGCGCTTAGACTGTTATTGAGCTTATCTGCAGCAATTTTGCGCTCTTGTTCACGCCGTTTTTTTTCCGCATCTTCACTCACCACCTTGGCTTTGGCCAGATTCTGCATAACGCCAGTCAGCGCGTCCGCCCGTTTTTTGGCAAGTTCATTTTTCTGTACCATTTTATTGACGCGTTTTGGCGGCGATTTTGGCAGCTTTGTCGGCATTTTTTCAGCCGCCGTTTGCTGTGATTTTGACTTTGGCGGTACCGGTGGCTGGGCCTCAGCAAGCTTTGGTTTATTGAGCGGTTTTTCTGGAATTACTTCCGCCGTTGGATCGGGCGCCCGTGGGGCTGATTTAAGTGGCGTGTCGGGCGCCGATGGCGCTGGCTTCGGCGGTGGTGGCGGCGGTGGCGGTGTTTTACGTTGGGCTGCTTGCTGTTCTTCTTTCGCCGTATTGACCTCGGCACCCTCATTTACATTGGTTGTTGGCACTGTTTGCACAATTTCCAGAGCCACCAGCGGTTGGTCTTCAGGAAGTGGGCGATTCAAAGATGGCAAGCCAACAATCGCCAAGAGGACGACGCCAAGATGCAACCCGATTGAAATGTAAAATGAACGAGGGTTCATTGCATTATGCCATTCGCATTTTTTGTATTATTGCATCTCGGGAAGCTTTGCGACCAACGCAACTTTACTAAAGCCAGCTGCTTGAATACGCCCCATTACCCCTAACACATCGCCGTAAGAGACCGACGCATCACCGCGGACAAAAATACGTATGTCGGGGTTTGCATTGGAAACCGCCTGCAACCGTGGGATCAGCGCCTCACTGTCAATCTCAGCCTCTTGTAGATACAGCGCACCATCGGCCTTGATCGAGACCACAAGCGGCGCCGCGTCTGCATTAATTTGACCTGCCTCAGTTTTTGGCAAATCCACCTCGACACCTACTGTCAACAATGGCGCGGTGACCATGAACACGATCAGCAAAACCAACATCACATCGACGAAGGGTGTGACATTGATTTCTCCCATGGGGCGATGCCGCGCACCACGCACCGGGCGATTAACACCGGCCCCCATCAATGACCACCCTCGTCAAGCTGACGCGCCAACAATGTGCTGAATTCTTGTGCAAATGTCTCAAGACGTGCGCCAAATCGCTCAAGGTCGCCAGCAAATTTATTATAGGCAACAACCGCTGGGATCGCCGCCGCTAACCCAAGGGCTGTGGCAAATAGCGCCTCGGCAATACCCGGGGCAACCACCGCAAGGCTGGTATTTTTTGACTCAGCAATGGACTGAAACGAACTCATGATACCCCACACCGTGCCAAGCAAGCCAACAAATGGCGAGACGGACCCGATAGACGCCAGAAAATTCATCCCTCGCTCCATCCGTTCCATCTCGCGCGTGATGGTGAATGTCATCGAACGATCAATACGGCTGACAAGTGATGCCCGCAGATCGGCACGTTCACTATCGGCAAGCCCGCGTGAATTAGCCCGCCGCCATTCTCGCATCGCCGCCACAAACACCACTGATAGCGCATCTTTCGGATCGGCGCCGGTATCATCGTACAGTTTGTCTAGCGAACCTCCTGACCAAAAAGCATCTTCGAACTGTTGCGCAAGCTTCCGTTCACGCCGGATCAACGTAACTTTTTCAACAACAATCGCCCAACACCAAATAGATGCCAAAACCAGTAATAGCATCACTAATTTGACAAATGGGTCCGCCGCCATAAAAAGCCCCCAGATCGTCAAATCTGAACTGGCATGTGTAACCGTCAACTCTACTGAATTCATCTAACCGTCCTTCTATTCTCACCCAAACAGCCCTGTCATAACGACGAACACCCGCCGCTCACATACACCTTAAACCAAAAGCCCACGTTCCTTACCAGCGAGCTTATCGCGGACATCTTGTGGCATGCGACATGCGCGCGCCATACCTGCCCGTTGCAAATTTACGAACCCTATGTCAACGATAAGTCGGGCAACAATATGGCAAAATTGCATATTTGTGATGGTTTGTCGCAACTTGACAGACGCCCCACCCGTTCTAACAAGCTCACTTGTGACGCCAAGCACGTCGCCAAGTGACGCTGCCCGCACAAAATCAATGTCAACATGCCGCACAATAAAGGCCTGTTGGTCTTCTGATAACAGCCGCGGCTGATCAATTCCCAAACAACGTAACCAAGCCGAACGTGCGCGCTCGGCAAATGCCAAATATTGTGCATGATAGACAATACCGCCGGCATCAGTGTCTTCATACTGCACGCGCAGATGATAGTCGTGTTTGCGACCGCCAAGCACACCATCCAGCTGATCATTAATTTGTTTTTTTTGCGATGACCCGGTCACACATCACCTTTGCTTTGGTCGGATCGGTCTGGCTCATTTGGGTCGTCAATCTCGGTGAGCAAATCGAGCTGTCTTATCGCTGTGGCTGGCGGCGTCACACCTAGATAGTCCCAGCCAGCTGCAGACAGACAGCGGCCGCGTGGGGTGCGCATTAACAGCCCAGTTTGCATCAAATACGGTTCAATCACTTCTTCCAAGACGTCACGTTGTTCGGATAATACCGCCGCTAGCGTTTCCACCCCAACCGGCCCACCGGAGTAAGAGTCCGCCATACAAGACAGATAGCGCCGATCCATTGCGTCCAGCCCCTGTGCGTCCACTTCCAGCCGGACCAACGCCGCATCAGCAATGGCCGCGCTGACCGTATCTGCACCCTCAACCGCGGCGATATCGCGCACCCGCCGCAACAAACGGCCGGCCACCCGCGGTGTTCCACGTGCCCGGCTGGCAATTTCCATGGCGCCGTCAGCGGCAAGATGCAAACCCAGTTTTTCAGCTTGCCGGGTAAGAATATACGCCAATTCATTAGCATCATAAAATTGCATCCGCATCTGGATGCCAAAGCGATCACGTAATGGCGTGGTCAAAAGACCCGACCTGGTCGTCGCCCCGACCAACGTAAATGATGGCAGATCAATCCGCACCGAACGTGCCGACGGCCCTTCACCAATCATCAGGTCCAGCTGAAAATCCTCCATGGCCGGATACAACACTTCTTCAACCGCCGGTGCCAAACGGTGAATTTCGTCAATGAACAACACATCACGCGGTTGCAAATTGGTAAGCAAAGCCGCCAAATCACCAGCGCGGGCCACCACCGGCCCAGATGTAGCCCGAAATCCAACACCTAGTTCCGCCGCAATGATCTGGGCAAGCGTTGTTTTTCCCAACCCCGGCGGCCCATGTAGCAAAGCATGATCCATAGCATCACCGCGATCACGCGCCGCATGAATAAATGTTTCAAGGTTTCGCCGCCCGTTTCCCTGACCGACAAAGTCAGCCAACATGGTCGGACGCAACGCATTGTCACCGCGTTCTTGACTGGTACCGGCCACCAGCCGATCTTCATCATGCATCGTCACGCACCCATCTCCCGCAACGCCGCCGCAATCAGCGATGATAGATTTGTATCAGCACCAGCACGCTGGGCACGCACCACCGCAGCATGTGCCTCCGACCGCCCATAGCCAAGATTAACCAACGCAGACACCACGTCTTGCTGAGTGGACGCCTCGGCTGATTCCGGCGCGGCACCACCATTATCAGCACCCAAAGCTGTCCCGCCAAGACTGGATATTTTGCCAATTTTTTCAGATAATTCATTCACAACACGCTGGGCAATTTTTGGGCCAATCCCATCGGCCCGCGCGACCATGGCCTTGTCCCCAGCCGCAATTGCCTGCGTCAGTGCATTTGGGTCAAGCACCGATAAAATGGCCATCGCCGCTTTGGCACCAACACCCTGAACTGTAATCAATAATCGAAAGGCGTCACGCTCTGCCGCATCGGCAAAGCCAAATAATGTCATACTGTCTTCGCGCACCTGCAACTCGGTTGGGATGGTGACATCACCCGACACGGCGTTAAGCTGGGTTTGCGTTCGGCCAGACACATGCACCGCATAGCCGACACCCTGCACATCAACAATCACCATCTGCGTACCGGTGTGAACAATGGTTCCACGCAATTGCGCAATCATGTTTTGCCTCTTTGCTTGGCATTATCTCGGGCCAGCGCCTGACCGATCGCTCTTGACAGCGCATCATCGGGCACCAACTGCGCCGACCTTAGCGCGATGCCTGCCGGTTTGCCAGCATCATTGCTGGCGGCAATCGCAATGGCCAGCGCATCTGCCGCATCGGCATTACATGCGCGCACCTGTAACAATCGCGCAACCATGTCTTGGATCTGTTGTTTACTGGCTGTACCAGTGCCAACCACGGCTTTTTTCACCGCGCGTGCGGTAATCTCGTTAACGGCAAGATTTGCCGCCCCGCAGGCAAGAATGCCGACCCCGCGTGCCATCCCCAAACGCAGCGCAGACCGTGCAGATTTTGCCACAAAAATTTCTTCAATGGCGGCAAAATCGGGCTGATGATCGGCAATCACTGCCGACAAATCATGGTAAATCATTGTTAAACGGTCGGCATCACTATGGCGTGGGTTCGGACGGATGGCACCATTGGATATATGCTGCAATCGGCCATGACTACAAGAGACAACACCCCACCCAGTGCTACGCAATCCGGGGTCAATACCAAGAATGCGCACTCCACCCCTCACTCAGGTAAACTTGGCGATAATATCGTCAGAAATGTCGAAATTTGATGACACATTCTGCACATCATCATTGTCATCAAGCACATCAAGAAGTTTGAGAAGCGTTGATGCTTGCGCCTCATCAACAGCGATCAAATTTTGCGGTTTCCACGTCAACCCAGACTCTTCAGGCGCACCAAACCGGCCCTCAAGCTCTTCTCGCACATTGTTGAAATTTTCCGGCGCACAGGTGATTTCATGGCCATTATCATCAGTTTCGACATTATCAGCGCCCGCCTCTAGCACCGCTTCAAACATGGTGTCAGCATCTACCGCATTAAGGGGATAGATAATCTGCCCCACCTTATCAAACATAAAGCTGACTGAGCCGGTTTCCCCAAGTGATCCACCATATTTATTAAAAGCGGCCCGCACTTCAGATGCGGTACGGTTGCGGTTATCAGTCATCGCATCGACGATCAACGCGGTGCCGCCGGGGCCATAGCCTTCGTAACGGATTTCATCATAGGCCTCACCCTCACCGCCTTCAGCACGTTTCAGCACACGCTCAATATTATCTTTTGGCATGTTTGCGGCCCGCGCCGCTGCTAGTGCCGTACGCAAACGCGGATTGGAGTCGGGATCGGTGCTCGAACGCGCCGCAACGGTTAATTCCTTGATCAGACGACCAAAGATTTTAGCGCGCTTTTTGTCCTGCGCGCCTTTGCGATGCATGATATTTTTAAATTTGGAATGGCCTGCCATAACCTCTCACAATTTCACTGACGCGGGTACTTGGATTCCGGAATCTATACCAGATGACCCAGGCTTATACCAGCCCAACCAAACGGATTTTCAGCACACCTTTTCAAGCCGGTGCTAGACCGCCGCCGCGGCGCAAAGCACGCACCGATTGTGCCATCCCCGCTCCATCAGACTCAACCAGCAAACCACATAATGTTACCGCGCCAAGCGCCACCGATAACCGGCTATTGCCGCGCCCAGTGAATCTGTCGGTTGCCGCCTCTTTATTCATGCCGATCACGCTATCATAATCGCCGCACATGCCAGAGTCAGTCTGGTAAGCGGTGCCGCCGGGCAGAATACGATAATCCGCCGTTGGCACATGGGTATGCGTTCCCACCAGCATCGATGCGCGCCCGTCAACCATATGCCCAAGCGCCATTTTTTCAGACGTCGCCTCGCCATGGGCATCAACCAGAATGAAATCAGCGTCACGGCCTAATTTTTGGCGCACCAACGCACCATCAAGCGCGGCAAAAACCGGATCATTAGCCGCCATAAACAGATTGGTCATAACATTGATCACCGTCAGACGCTTGCCTGCGGCGTTGATATGCGTCACCACACCTTTGCCAGGGGTGCCCTCGGGCATATTCAGGGGCCTCAAGAGACGCGGCTGGGTGTCTATATAAGGGATGATTTCAGGCTTGTCCCAAACATGATTGCCCGTTGTCAGCACATCCACCCCGGCATCAAACAAGGCTTCGCAAACTTTCGGCGTCACGCCAAAGCCGCCGGCTGCGTTTTCACAATTCACCACGAGAAAATCCAGCTTGTGTTCATCACGCAGGACTGGCACCTGTTCGATCACCGCGTGACGGGCCGCACGGCCAACAATATCACCCAAAAACAACACACGGATCATCGGCGGCTCCTCGCCATGGGGCTAGCCCCAAAATTTCAACTTTGCGGACGGTGTAGGCCTGACGGGGTCAGCACCGCGTCCAACGGCATGTCATAGGGACCAATCGGCAGCTTGTCCAGTTTTTGCCCATCATATGCAAGCCCAATCACCTTTGCCGTGTGACCACGCGTCTCTAAATCGGCAATGGTGCGATCATAAAACCCGCCCCCATATCCAAGACGCCAGCCGGCCAAATCAAACGCCAAGAGTGGCGCCAAAATCACATCTGGCAACACCGGCGTTTCGCTTGCCAATGGCTGTCGTGTTCCATACGGTCCATCTTCAAGCGCGTCGCCAACGGCCCATAGACAAAAATTAAGTGGTTGTCCCTCGGCGGGCGTCACCGGCATGGCTGTCGGCTGGCCAGCGTGGTGCAAGGCCACAATCAGAGGCAGTGGCGATATCTCACTTCGAATGGGCAAATAGGCGGCATACACCCCGGGACCAAAATTGGTCAACAACAACTGGCTGTGCCCGGCCAAAATTTCGGCGGCGTGAGGGTATCTATCTGCTTCCTGCTGACGTAATATAGCCGCCTGTTTCCGCATCTGCGCTTTGGCGGCGGCGGGATCTTCGGCATGGGGCGACGAGACGGATATGTCAGACACTCAATACAACCTGTTAGATAAAAGCGGCCAATGGGCCGTATCGCTTAGCCCTGCAACACATGATATGACGGCGACGACCATGTAAACCGTCAGTATAGATATCCTCTGTGACCTGCTTTGCAGGTGGGCGCCGCTATAACCAGACCACGGCCCAGCCAGAGGCAGCTCCCGAGAGAAAATTTATGGCCCCAGAGATTAAAAGACCAAACGCGAAAACCCAGTCGTCGCCTGACTCTCTATTTAAGGTTTTGTCAGGCGGGTTGCAAGTGTTGAAATACGCGCCGCGGCCATTTCAAGCGCCTCTGCCGCGGCGTCTTGATCTGCGGTGGCGGCGGCTATTTCGTTGTGTGGCGGCGTATTTTCTGTGTGACCCGCAGCCCGATCCGCCAGAATAAGCGCAACCATCGCCAGCAACCGTGCCTCGCCAATTTGTCCAACTGATGCCACCAGTGATTGCATGATTGATTCAACCTCTTCACCAAGCTTGCTGACATGCGCTTCTTCACCGGCACCACAGCCAATTTGATAAGGGTTCCCATTTAACCTGATGGTCACAACAGAATGGCTCATGCGGTGTCTCCTCTCCGGTTTTATGCCCAGCGTTTAGTTATGCCCGGCCCTACATCCGGTCTTTGCCCGCACCTGATGAGAGGCCGGACGCCGTTAGATCGGCAAGCATCTTCATGGCTGTTTCCAAATCGGTCTCAACGGCCGAGAGGTCCTGTGAAAGCTGGCTGATATCGATCGCCGGTCCCGTTTCGACTGGCGCCGTGCTAGTGCCATTTCCAGTTGCGGCAGGTGCGGCTGAACTTTGCGCCTGATCAACCGCCGATTCCAATGCGGCCAGCGACTCCACTAGTAATTTCTGCGCATTTTGCAACCGGTTCATTTCGTGTTTAGTCCATCTTTAACGGTGACGAAAAGCCGCGCCACAGCGGATATTTTGAGATCAAATACAGGGACGCTTAGCACAATTTTTTCTGTTTATCATAAAGTGTTATAAAGCGAAGCTTGCCTCAAATCAGAATCGAAATAAAGCCTAAAAAAATTTGTGCTTTGTGGCCGGGCGGGAAAACATATAGGAACCACCCGGCTATGGTGCATTGACGAAACAGTCGAAACTGGGCAAATTGCGACACATCACACCCCAAGATTGTTAAGGCGCACCTGAGCGTGCCGCGCCCGCCGGAGACCCGCATGCCAAATCCACAGGATAAACAACTCATGTCCAACGCCATTCGGGCGCTGACAATGGACGCGGTGCAAGCCGCAAATTCTGGACATCCCGGTATGCCAATGGGCATGGCAGACGCCGCCACCGCATTATTTTGCGACCATCTTAAATTTTCCGCCAGCGCGCCGAACTGGCCAGACCGCGACCGGTTTGTGCTGTCTGCCGGACATGGTTCGATGCTGTTATATGCGTTGCTTCATCTGACCGGCTATGCCGATATGACGATTAGTGAAATCCGTAATTTCAGACAGCTTGGCGCACGCACCGCTGGGCATCCTGAATTCGGCCACGCAAGCGGCATTGAAACAACCACCGGCCCGCTTGGCCAAGGCATTGCAAATGCTGTTGGCATGGCCATGGCCGAACGCCATCTGGCGGCTGAATTTGGTGATGATCTCGTCGATCACCACACTTATGTAATCGCTGGCGACGGCTGTTTGATGGAAGGCATCAGCCATGAAGCGGCATCCATGGCTGGCCACATGCGGCTTGGGCGCTTAATTGTGTTGTTTGACGATAACGGCATCTCGATTGACGGCCGCACAGATTTATCCGTATCTGATGACATCACCGGCCGATTCGACGCCTATGGGTGGCAGGTATTGGCATGTGACGGGCATGATATGGATGCTGTATCTGCGGCAATCAACGCGGCAAAAGCCGATAATCGGCCGAGCCTAATCCGCTGCAAAACCGTCATTGGTTTTGGGTCTCCCGCCAAACAAGGGACATCTGGTGTGCATGGCGCCCCACTTGGCGACACGGAAATTGAGGCCGCGCGGGCGGCGCTGAATTGGCCGCATCCAGCGTTTGATATCCCAACCGACATAACGGCACAGTGGCGCGCCGTGGGGTGCCGTGGCGAAGATGCCCGTGCCACATGGCAAGAACGGCACGATGCGCACCCGCAAGCGGCCATGTTTGACGCGGCCATGCGCGGCGATGTGCCAGAAAATTTTGCCCAAGCGATTCTCGATTGGAAAACCAAATTAGCGGCTGATCCACAAAATCTCGCCACCCGTGTTGCCAGCCAAAAAACGCTCGAAGCGATTTTGCCAGCCTGTCCAAATTTGTTTGGTGGGTCGGCCGATCTGACCGGATCCAACAACACCAAGGTTGGAGGCCACAGTATTTTTGACCGCGACAATTATAGCGGCACTTATATTCATTATGGTGTGCGCGAACATGGCATGGCGGCCGCTATGAACGGAATTGCCCTGCATGGGGGGGCGATCCCTTACGGCGGCACATTTATGGTGTTTACCGATTATTGCCGGCCATCGATCCGCCTGTCCGCCCTGATGCAACAGCGCGCTATCTATGTGATGACACATGACTCAATCGGGCTGGGCGAAGACGGCCCCACCCACCAGCCGGTCGAACATTTGGCGGCTTTAAGGGTAATTCCAAACTTGCTGGTGTTCCGCCCTGGTGATGCGGTAGAAACAGCCGAGGCATGGCAATGTGCCATTGAAGCAGCCAAAACGCCGTCTATTCTGGCGCTGAGCCGGCAAGGCATGGCCCAATTCAGACATGGCGATATGGCCGAAAATAAAACCGCCTTGGGGGGCTATATCATTGCTGGTGATGACGCTGGCCGGCAGGTGACGTTAATTGCCTCTGGGTCGGAAGTAGGCATTGCCCTGGCGGCACGCGACAACCTCGAAAAAGAGGGGATTTCCGCCACTGTGGTATCGATGCCCTGTATGGAATTATTCCGTTCACAAGATGCCGCTTATCAAACCAGCATTTTAGGGTCAGTACCGCGGATCGTCATTGAGGCCGCGGTGCAGCAATCATGGGACTGGTTGCTTGGCCAAGAAGATGGATTTATTGGCATGAATGGGTTTGGCGCCTCTGGCCCTATCGGTGATTTATATGCACATTTTGGCATTACCGAAGCAGCCGTTGTGGCGGCAGTGCATCGGCAGCTTGGCTAAACAGCCAAAGGCCAACATCTAGACAAAAAAAGATAAACAGGAGCAATACTGGTGACTTTAAGATTGGCAATTAGCGGATTCGGCCGGATCGGACGCCTGACCATGCGGGCATTGCAGGAACTGAAGCGTCATGACATGGAAATTGTGCTGATCAATACGCCGGGATCTGCCGATATAGCCGCGCACCTCTATGAATTTGATTCGGTTCATGGCCGCGCCACCGGCCCGGTAACCAGTGGTGACGACTGGATTGATATTGGACATGGCAAAATCCCGATTACCCACGAGCGCGAGCCATCGCAAATTCCACATGCCGCGCATAATGTCGATATTGTTCTGGAATGTTCGGGCAAATTCAATAGCCGCGGTTGTGCCGCGGCGCATCTTGCCGCTGGGGCGAAAAAAGTACTGGTATCCGCACCATGCAAACAGGCCGATATGACCGTGGTCTATGGAGTGAATCACAACGACTTGCACGCCGAAGCCGATGTTGTGTCAAACGCGTCTTGTACAACAAATTGTTTGGCACCAGTGGCCAAGGTGCTGGCTGATAACGTTGGCATTGAGGCAGGCTATATGACCACCATCCATGCCTATACCGGCGATCAGCCAACACTTGACTCAAGCCATAAAGACATGCGCCGGGCGCGGGCGGCGGCGATGTCAATGATTCCAACATCAACTGGCGCAACATCTGCAGTTGGTGAAGTGTTGCCAGAGCTTGTCGGCAAAATGAACGGGTCTGCTATTCGCGTACCAACGGCGAATGTGTCGGTTGTTGATCTTGTTGTAACGGCCAGTCGTGATACGAGCCTTGAAGACATCAATCAAGCATTCCGCGAGGCCGCTAACGGGGCATTAAAAGGGGTATTGGGACTCAATGAACGCCCCTTGGTATCGATTGATTTTAACCATGACCCCCATTCTTCGGTTGTCGATTTGACACAAACCAATGTTGCCAATAAACGGTTTGTGCGGGTGCTATCATGGTATGACAACGAGTGGGGCTTTTCCTGCCGGATGCTGGATACCGCCGCCGCGATGCGCAACTATTTATAGAACTATAGGCTGATTGGCGGTATGTATGGCTGCGGTTGGTTACTGATACAAGGATTGGTCTGATGAAACTCAATGGTAATGCGGTCAAACCCGGCAATGTGATCGAACATAATGGGCGGCTATGGACCGCAGTGAAAGTGTCGCATGTGAAGCCAGGCAAAGGCGGCGCTTTTGCCCAGATTGAGCTTCGTGACATTCGTGATGGCACAAAATTAAATGAACGCTTCCGGTCATCCGAAACCGTTGAACGTGTGATACTCGATGAAAATGAGTGTACATT
>CACHXC010000024.1:0-7500 GCA_902583715.1 uncultured SAR116 cluster alpha proteobacterium | reverse complement strand
TCCAAAAAACATCTATTTTTGTTGTTTTTTGGGTTGGGATCATCCGCTTGATATACGGTTTGCGCCCCCTGAAGAGCGATGTTTTTTGCATTTCCTGGAGTTATAACAGCAATAGTCGACAATTGGTAGATGAATCAGTCAACAAATCCGATTTTATCGACGACAGGCACAGATTTTTTCATCTGGCATATAATATGCAACCACACCGGCCTGACAGGCAACCGTTTCGCTAACAGCGAGACTATGCTTAGGATTTTTGTTTAAACCGTTTAGGAAAAGCGATTAATATGCTGATTCAAAATAGAATTGCTGGCATTGATATAGCAGAAAAGATTGACTTGGGTTGGCATTTAAGCCATTTTTGCGGAATCCTAGGCCATTATGCGGCGACATGAGACCTGCATTTAGATGATATATTTCGGACATATGAAATTTCGCGCAGTGATCAAATCGCTTACTGGATTTGCGGCAAGCATCTTATTGATTGGCAACGCACTCTCACTCGATTCGCAAAAGAGTCATGCGGATATGCAGCCGATGACTGTGGCCTATACAACCATGCAACCGGTCATTCAGACAGAGCCAGCCTTGCCAAAGCCGCGTCCGGACCCTGCGCTGGCCTATGATATACAGACGGTTAAAATTGCGCTCCCGCACGCCAAACCCTCTTTGCATGATATTTTGCCGCTCTCGACACTGACACTGGCTGAAACAATCAAAGCGCAAACCGGTTATGATACCACCGGCGAATCCATCTATAAATTACGCGCTGGCGAGGGTGTTGGGACGATTCTGAAACGCGCTGGGTACAGCGCGGCCGACACCGCCGCCGCCATTGAGGTAGCTACCAGCAAAGCCAGCTTGCGCCGTCTACAAATCGGGATGGTGTTTACCATTGCCGAGCATGGATTTCGGTTTTCGGTAAAGCCGGGCATGGATATTTATGTTGTGCGGCACCCGGACAGCGGCTGGATCGCCATAAATGCCATCCGCCCAATTGAGACCTATATTGCGTTTATCCAGGGCAGCATTGATGATTCGATCTATCGGGCCGCCCTGGACGCCGGGGTAAATGAAGCCGCCTTTAATGAATATGTGCGGGTCTTGGGCTTTTCTGTCGATTTTCAGCGTGAAGTCAGACGTGGCGACAAATTTGAAATGATGTACACCATTGACCGTGACGCGCTATCAGGTGATGTTGTTGACATTGACCTAAAATATGCCGGCCTTGCGCTATCTGGCGACCAGCTTGGTTTTTTCCACTATGACAGCGCTGACAGCGCCATTGGATGGTATGATGAAAATGGTAATTCAGCGGCCCGAACGCTAATAAGAACCCCCATCACCGGGGCCAGATTATCATCCAGCTTTGGCACACGCAGACATCCGGTTAATGGCTTTAACGCTATGCATAAAGGTGTCGATTTTGCCGCACCAAAAGGCACGCCCATCATTGCCGCTGGATCCGGAGTGGTGCGTGAGGCCGGGTGGAAAGGCAGTTTTGGGCGTTATATCAGGATCAAACACAATGCCACTTATGACACAGCCTATGCACACATGAGTCGAATTGCCCCGCATATCACAGCCGGTAGCCGCGTCAAGCAAGGTGAAATCATCGGCTATGTGGGATCAACTGGCCGGTCCACTGGTGCGCACCTGCATTATGAAATTCTTGTCAATAACCGTCAGGTAAACCCAATGACTATCCGCCTGCCAACCGGCAAACAGATTGACCCGGTCTACCTGGATGATTTTAAAAAGCAGGTCCAAATGGTTGAGGCCGAGGTACTGGCACGTGGCACGCAACGCTTTGCCGCCGCTGAACCCGCCTTAACCACGCCCTAACCCCTTGCATATTCAAGCGCTCTGGCAATTTCCAATAAAAGGCATTGGCGGCAGTTCACTGGAGCGCACCGCCCTATACGTTGACCACACCCTGCCGGGTGATAGGCGTTATGCGCTGTCAGCTGGTAGCCGGAAAGCGGCACAGGCTGGCGATGGCATCTGGCTTCAAAAAACGCATTTTCTGCAATTGATGCGAACCGAATCACTGGCCGCGCTTAACTGTCGGCTTGACGGCGATATGGTGACCATTCACGGCGCCGGCACCGATGGCTTTCAAGGCAACCTCGCCGTTCCGGAACACCGTACCAGATGCCAAAATTTTATTGCTACTTTTCTAGCGCTGTCTGACCCAAAATCGCTCCGCATCCATCAAATTGACAATGGTGCTTATACTGACCAGCCAGAGCCTCTGATCAGCATCGGTGGCAGCGCCTCACTGGCGGCATTTGCCTCGGCGACAGACACCCAAATAGATGCCCGGCGCTTTCGGCTGAATATCATCTTGGACACCCGTACCGCATTTGCAGAAAATAAATGGGGCGGCGCACAGCTGCAGATGGGTACGGCCGTCATCAAGATTATTGATGATGTTGAACGCTGTGCGGCGATCAATGTCGACCCGGCGACAGCCACAAGACAAAGTGACCATCTGGCCACCATGCGGCAACATTTCAGCCATAGTCATCTTGGTATTTTTGGCCGGGTGATGATCCCCGGCATCGTGCAATGCGGCGATAAAGCCACACTAATTAGCGGCGACTGATTAATTGCGCTCTGCCAGCCATGCCCGTTAGGAAGCTACGGCTTTATCCTGAACGGCCTCGGCAAGCTGTGCTGGTGACAGGGGTGCACCAGATGGTTTTGATGCTGTATCTGCACTATCAGACGAAACAGCTGATTTGCCATTTGACCGGCCCCGTCGACGCGTTGGCTTCGCCGTGACACTATTATCGCTATCGCCCACCGCTGGTTCGGCCGCACCATGGTTATCTGACGATATGGCGCTGGTTGTAGCCTCACGAGATGCAGCTTCGCCAGATGCAGCTTCGCCAGACGATGCGTCGGCTGTAACATCCGCGGCGGCCAGATCTTGCTGACGTTTGGTCTCCGCCACGCCAACAGCCGCCTGATGAAGCCGGAAATAATGGTCGGCAAATTGTGTATAAGCCTCGGCAGAAATACGCTCACCAGCAGAGGCTGCATCATGCGCAAGGGCCATATATTTTTCATGCAATTGCTGGGCGTTACCGCGCAGTTTTACGTCGGGTCCATTCGACTCATATGACGTATTCCGGTTCGGCACATGATTATGGTGGTTATTACCGTTACCACGACGACCGCGACCGCGACCGCGTTTAGCATTTTGAGGCTGTCTCATAAGGTTTGATACCACTTGGTTGCTTACACTTTTTCATCACAAATGAATTTGTCGTTTTGTGCATTTGCCTTGCGCGATTTAGGTGGCTTTGCACCTTATCTCACGTTCGTTTGTCTCTTGGAAAATGCATCGGCGGATCTATAATTAACTACGAGCGCCGGAAAACACGCTCACCATCCCACCTGTTCCGGACAATTTCAAGTAAAATATACACCCAATTCATATTTCTTTTTGAAATTGCAGACAGCGTTTCTGACCGGACAAATCGGCAAACGAGTCAACCACACGCAATTTACTGGCGGCCCCAAGCATATCCACCGCTTTGCTTTGGCCAGCGCCAATTTCCACGAAGGCCGCCCCCCGATCTGCAAGCAATATCGCCATCTGTGGACATAGGATCCGCCAACAATCCAGCCCATCCACCCCCCCATCCAATGCCGCTAATGGGTCGAAATGTCGCACATCCGCATCAAGCATGTCGATATCAGATGATGGGATATAGGGTGGATTTGACAAAATCAGATCAAACTGGCCATGCATAGCCAGATCCGCCGCAAAATCAGAGTGGCCAAACTGCACACGCCCGCCAAGCCCATGTCGGGCTGCATTGGCCGCCGCCACTTTGACAGCGTCTTCACTGATATCAATGCCGATACCGCTAGCGTGCGGCAGTTCTGCCAGACAGGCCAGCAACAAACAGCCAGTGCCGGTGCCAAGGTCAAGCATGCGCGCTGCCGGCCGGTGATGACGCGCCCATCTGGTGGCGGCCGCAACAAGGGTTTCTGAGTCGGGGCGGGGGTCAAGCGTTGCTGACGAGACATCAAAACGCATCGACCAGAATTCGCGCCAGCCCCGCATGCGGCTAATTGGTTCACCAGTCCGGCGCCGCTGACAATACGCCTCTAACTGGCGGTGATGGTCTGGGCGCCAGATGCCGATTATTTCATGGGGCAGAACCGGGTCATCACGCCCAAGCACCAGCCCTAACATGCACCGCGCGTCACTGTTAGCACTGGCAATTCCTGCCTGTTGCAAGACCGCCAACAGCGGCCGCAAAATATGGCGCGCCTCAATGTCTCTATAGGTTTTGGCTGTATCAAGTTGCATGGTCAACGACCACCTATTCAGCTTGGTATATATAGCGCAATCAGCTTCCCTCAGCCAATCTTTGGGCTTGGTCTTCTGACACCAGCGCGTCAATCACCTCATCAAGGGCTTCACCCGCCATCACCCGGTCAAGCTTGTACAAGGTCAAATTGATGCGGTGATCGGTCACCCGGCCTTGCGGAAAATTATAAGTGCGGATTCGTTCTGACCGGTCGCCAGATCCCACCTGTCCTTTGCGTGCCGCCGCCCGTTCAGACTCGACCCGCACACGTTCAGCATCATACAGCCGCGCCCGCAAAATTTTCATAGCTTTGGAACGGTTCTTATGTTGGGATTTTTCATCCTGTTGGCTGACGACAATGCCGGTCGGAATATGGGTGATCCGCACCGCTGAATCGGTTGTGTTCACCGATTGCCCCCCCGGGCCAGAGGCGCGAAACACGTCAATCCGCAAATCATTCTCATCAACATCAATGTCCACTTCTTCGGCTTCGGGAAGCACGGCAACGGTCGCGGCAGAGGTATGAATGCGGCCACCAGCCTCGGTTTCTGGGACGCGTTGTACCCTATGCACACCAGATTCAAATTTAAGGCGTGCAAATACATCCGTACCAGAAATAGTCGCCGTGGCTTCCTTGTAACCGCCAATGCCTGTTTCAGACACTTCCATGACTTCAAAGCGCCAGCCATTTTTGGCGGCAAACCGCTGATACATACTAAATAAATTCGCCCCAAAGAGCGCCGCCTCATCACCGCCTGTCCCCGCACGCACCTCAAGAATTGCGTTGCGCGAATCATCTTTGTCTTTTGGCAGTAATAACAGCTGTAACCGTTCCTTTTCCCCAGGAATTCGGTCACTGAGAAGAGCGACTTCAGCCTCTGCCATGGCCTGCATTTCCTTATCACCCGCCGCTTCGGCTATCATTGTCATTGCGTCTTGCAACTCGCTCTCCAGCGACCGCACCAACTCGATCTGCTCACAAACAGGCCGTAATTCAGATAGTTCGCGTGAAAAATGGGCAAGTTCCTGGCTGGATAATTCTGCAGATCGAGACAGCTGGGTTTCAACTTCCTGCCGGCGTTCTAAAACTTTGTCCATTGATGAGTCGATGCTCATACCGGAATTCCTTATGGGTTATATGCGACCACGAAAAGATGCGTTGCCGGGCTAGCTATGGTGCCAACAACGCCGCGGTAACCACATCAGCAAGTTCGGTCATCGCAATTTCAGACTGGGTGCCAGTCGTGAGATCACGCAATTGCACTGTCTTTCTGGCCATTTCATCACCGCCAAGGATAATCGCCAGCTTGATGTCGGAACGGGCGGCTTTTTTAAGCTTTTTACCAATCGTTCCAGCGGTTGGAAAATCAATATCTATACCAGCATCACGCAATGTTTCTGCTAATCGAAAGGCGGCTGTGTCAGTGTCTGTATCAGCTGAAAAAATGGCCACCTTCGGCGCCGCCACAACGGTATCACCCGCCAGCATGGCAAGACGCTCAACCCCCGCGGCCCAGCCAACACCTGCCACGGCTGGCCCACCCAGCATTTCAGACAAACCATCATAACGACCACCGCCAAGGACCGTGCCTTGGGTGCCAATCGCATCAGTCACAAATTCAAACGCGGTATGACAATAATAATCAAGACCGCGGACCAATAACGGGTCATAGACCCATGTCACCCCCGCGGCATCAAGCGCTGAGGTAAGTGTTTGAAAATGGGCTTTTGACTCCGCATTTAGATAATCTGCTAACTTTGGCGCGGTTTGTAGGATGTCACGATCCCCGGCATCTTTTGAATCCAATATACGCAAGGGATTCACCGCCAGTCGCCGTTTGCTGTCATCTGACAATGCGCTTTCATGTGTTTTTAAAAATTCCACCAGCGCCGCACGATAAGCGGCCCGGCTGTCTAAGTCACCAAGCGAGTTCAGATGCAAAACACAATGCTGTAACACACCCAGCTGGGCCAGAAACCGGGCCCCGGCGCTGATCACCTCGGCATCTGCCAACGCATCATTTGGACCCAGGTATTCAATACCGACCTGATGAAATTGACGCATCCGACCCTTTTGCGGGCGTTCATAGCGAAACATCGGGCCAGCATAAAAATATTTGAGCGGCAGGCTTTGCGTCAGCCCGCCGGAAATCATCGCGCGCACCACGCCAGCTGTATTTTCCGGGCGCAAGGTCAGCTGTTCACCACCGCGGTCTGCAAAACTGTAATTTTCTTTGGTGACGATATCACTGCTCTCGCCAAGCGGACGGGTGAATACCTCGGAAAATTCAAAAACTGGCGTGGCCATTTCCTGAAAGCCGTATCGTGCCGTGGCCAGGCGCGCCGTATCAATCACCAGCAGATGCTGCGCCATCACATCAGGAAGAAGATCAGCAGTGCCCCGGACAGGCTGCAGTTTAGACATAATTCACTACGCCTTTTCACAGATATCTTCAGCGGCCCTTGCCGCCTTTATTTCCGCCACACGTGTTTCGACAAGTTCAACAACATGTTCAACAATATCACCATTCGATAACCGGTGATCAGCCATGCCTGAAAGATAGATCTGGTGCGTACCCCTGCCACCGCCAGTCAAGCCAATATCCGTCTCGCGTGCCTCGCCTGGGCCATTCACCACGCAGCCAATAATCGACACGGTAATGGGCACATCAATATGTTCAAGACGGTCTTCAATAATTTGCACCGTTTTGATCACGTCAAATTGTTGACGCGCACAAGATGGACAGGAAATCACCGTCACCCCGCGGCGGCGCAAGCCAAGCGATTTCAGCATTTCATACCCGGCTTTGACTTCTTCGACCGGGTCAGCTGACAGCGACACTCGGACCGTATCACCAATCCCCGCCCACAAAAGATTGCCAAGGCCAATCGCCGATTTAATGGTCCCAGACCGCAACCCGCCAGCCTCGGTAATGCCAATATGCAACGGACAATCGATGGCATCAGCAAGCTGCTGATAAGCGGCAACCGCCAAAAATATATCGGACGCTTTTACCGAAATTTTAAATTCATGGAAATCATTCTCCTGTAACAGGCGCGCATGTTCGAGCGCGGACTCAACAAGAGCTTCCGGGCAGGGTTCAGCATATTTTTCGAGCAGATGCTTTTCCAGCGAACCCGCATTGACACCAATACGCATTGAGCACCC
>CACHXC010000023.1 GCA_902583715.1 uncultured SAR116 cluster alpha proteobacterium | reverse complement strand
ATATGGTAGTCACTCACCACATAAGGGAAGTCAGCATTTGCATCGTTAAGTTCAAACACGACCGTATTCGGACCGTCTTTTTTCCAACTCACACCTGTGAGCAAACCTTTTGCAGCAGATTTTGAATTTTCTCCGCCATGATGCTCAAAAGTCGCGATAACATCATCGGAAGTCAGTGTCTTTCCGTTATGAAACTCGATGCCTTTTCGAAGTTTAAATACCCACCTCTTACCGTCACTTGACTCATAGCTCTCCGCAAGATCACCTTTCAATTTTCCATCATTGTCAATGTGGGTGAGGTGGTTTGCGATATTGTAGGTGTTAACAAGGGTGAAGTGGTTTTCAGAAGTTCCAGAGTCAAGCGTGTCTGTGGTTGAACCATGACCCACGCCATATCGGAATGTTCCACCTTTTTTTGGTGTTGACGCTTCAGCCTCTGAAGCAAGGCTTAAAGCAGTTGACGCTGCGATACCCGTAGCAAGAACTGATACCATAAATTGACGTCTGTTGATTTGTCCAGCAGTCAACTTTCGTTGCTGATCTTTGATATAAATGTCTCTCATTTTCAACTCCCTAATTCTTATAGAGCGACCAGTTTATTATTTTTATGTGAACTTAGACCGTTGCCACAGTTATGCTAATCGGTGGTAAGTCAATACGTCGCCACTAATGATAGTTTCATGAATTCATGGCAACATACAAGTAATTTTGCCAAGGTTCAGCGATAAAAAAAATCAGAATAAACTTTGCTTGTGAGTTTTTATGTCAAAAAAAACAAAGAAAACATACCACTTATCAATAAACCAAGTTTCTTTAAGCGATGAAGCGAAAAGGTTTATTGCGAAAAAACCTTATGAATTTGCAGATAGGAATGAGGAGAACTTGGTATCGATAAGGTCTAGTATCCGAGCGTCTATCGAACCGATGGTTCGTAGAGTTATTGAGACTTATGGAGTTCAAATATCTCATCAAGTGATTGAGGGTGTAAGTTGTCAAGTTGTGAAACCAAAAAAGACCCTCTCAGATTATAAAATTCTCTACGGTTTTGGTGGTGGTTTTGTTTCGGGAAGCGCTTTTGAGGACTTGACGATAGCTGTTCCAATAAGCGCACTTGCTGAATTAGAGGTCATTATTCCTGAATACAAATTAGCACCAGAATATCCATGGCCAGCAGCATGTGACGGTTTTTTCACGGTATATTCAAGTTTGTCGGAGACTTTAGCAGCCATTGTAGGTGAGTCAGCAGGTGGCAATCTTGCGTTAGTAGCTTTATTAAAAGCGAAAAAGTTTGGCCTAAGGATGCCAAAGTCGGCTGTGCTGTTTTCACCCTGGTGCAATCTAAAAAACGAGGGAGATAGTTTGGAATTTAATGAAGGTAGAGATCCAACACTATCAATTCGTCAATCGCTCGCAGCTGCTGATCATTACGCCTCAGGACAAGATTTGACAAACCCTGAAATATCGCCTCTTTTCGGAGTTTTTGATAGTACGTTTCCAGAGATTTTAATCTCATCAGGCACTCGTGACTTGTTGCTGAGTCAATCTATTCAACTTACGAGTTTGTTAAGGTCTTCCGGCGTAAGTGTTGATTTAAGGATTTGGGAGGGTCTTTGGCACGTGTTTGAATGGAACGCGGACCTGCCAGAGTCAATTATCTCAATTAAACAAATCACTGACTTTTTGAAAAATAATTTCACTTCCCTTGAGTAAAACTCTGCATTGGTCAATTTTCAATCTAATGTTGCAGCTGATAATGTTGGGGTGATCCCTTTATGCGCCTTTCAGTTGTTGTTTTAACTTTTTTGCAGGTTACGTCGATCATCTTTGCTAGATAGTGATAAGTCTCAAAAGCGGTTTTGGCTGCTAAAACTACGCAGTCTAGATCGTATCTTTTTCGAAGTGGAAAAGTGCCTATTTGTTCCTGCATAGCAGGTTTCGAAATTGGCATGACATTAACAAAAAGTGGCAGAACCAACTGGCCATTAATGTAAAAATTCTCCAAGTCTTCGATTTTTTTGCCCCCTTGAGATACCTTAATTGCGTGCTCTATTTATAGCAGTTTCTATTATCTGGCGTATCTCGCTCACATCAGCTTGTCGCGGATTTGTGCTGGCAGCACTATCTAAGAGGGCCTTTCCTGCAATGCGTTCTGCACAGCTTAGTGGGACACCAATATCCGCCAGTGATTTTGGAATTCCGATTTCATCAAGAATTTCTTCAATTCGGTCAATGAAAGCGGAATCTGTGTGTTCTGAAATCTGCATCACTTCGGCCATTCGTTTGATTTTTTGCTCTTGGCCTCGCAGATTAAACCTCAACACCACCGGTAATACTATTGCATTAGTTAAGCCATGCTGAGTATCGTATTCAGCGCCAACCATGTGTGAAATCGCATGCACAAAACCAAGGCCTTTGGCAAAAGCGATGCCAGTCAAGCATGAACCAACAAGCATCCCACCCCGAGCTGCCACGTTCGTTGGTTCTTGGATGACCAAAGGTAAAAACTGAGCAATAAGTGACAGACCCTCGAGCGCCATGCCGTCACAAAGTGGATGAAAACCAGGCACAAGGAAAGCTTCAATTCCGTGTGTCATCGCATCAGCTCCAGTCCAAGCTGTTAGATTGGATGGCAAGCCCACGGTAAGTTCAGGGTCCAATAAAGCAAGTGTAGGTTTAAGTTCAGTGTGACAGATACAGAGCTTCATGCCTTTCTTCGTATGTGTTATCATAGCGGTGCTCTCAGTCTCTGCACCAGTACCAGCAGTAGTGGGTATTGTTATCAGCTTTGGAAAAGCTTGATCTGGGTAAATTACGGGCGCTGGTTTTTCCCATTCAAAATCCCATAAATCAATATCATTGTGGGCAATTAAACAAATGGATTTGCCACCATCCATGGCGCTACCACCACCGATAGCTATCACCGCATCATGGGAACCTGAGTTGTATGCTTTTTTGCCAATTATAATTTCTTCCTCACGTGGATTTGGTGAGATGTCTGAAAAGATGGCACTGGTAAGGCCTTCACATGACAAGAAGTTTTGGGCTTCTTCAACAAAAGGCAAATCTTTGCTTCCTCGATCAGTAACGATGAGAGGGTTTGATATGCCCTCTCTAACGCAGTGTTTACCTAATTCTGTAAACCGTCCTGGTCCGTAAGCAATAGGGACTGGAAAAGTCCAATCTTGTGAAACGAGCAGGTCGCTAAAATCAAATTTTTGGTGTAACGGGCTTTTCATTGATTTCCGGTCAATTGCGTCATTGCTTAACGGCACAGTTACTTAGGGCTCAACAATGCTTTATTTTCCTGCTCCCGCCAACAAATATTGGAACTACTCATTCATTAGAATTCCCGAATGCCAGCGATTTGCAGTCTTGTATAAATTGAGAATCAGCGCTTAACTCTGTTTGCCGTTGAAGAAATTTCAGGAATGCTTGGGCTTTTGTTTATACTTTCTGCTAATTCAAAAACATTTTTCTTCGCAATGTTGGCAGCGCTTGGATTTGCCATTCAAGACGCTGTTGTAAAGATGCTCACAGTGAATGGCTCGCTTTGGCAGCTTATGTTGCTTAGGTCACTTTTGGTCGTATCGCTAATCATTACTTTTGCGTTTTTTTGGAACAAAATTCTTTTTATTTCACCAAGAAATAAATTTTGGCCGCTCATGAGGGCATTTTTTATGTCCATTGCGTATACACTATTTTATGCTTCATTGCCTTTTGTATCTGTATCTGAAGCATCTGTGTGTTTTTTTGTAGCGCCAGTTTTTGCTTGCTTGTTTGCAGTGTTTTTGCTTGGTGAGAGAATTGGATTTTGGCGCCTCAGTTCCGTTTTAATTGGATTTATTGGTGTTCTCACGGTAATACAGCCCGGTTTTGATGGCTTTAAACCTATCCTGTTGTTACCAGTTGCTGCTGGTGCATCTTATGCGCTATCCGTCGTAATAACGAGAGGGTTTTGCAACAACGAGCCCAGTCTAGCCCTCATCATCGTTCATAATATTTTTTATGCATTTTTAGGCGCGGTGCTCGTTACGTTATTTACTTTTATTCCGTTTGACCAAAAGACAGTTAATATGAATCCATTCCTACTGAGTGGATGGGTAGATAGCACAAAAACACTTTTGTTTTTGATAGGTGTTACTTCCTTAACACATATATTGGCCATGGCATCTTCAATTGTCGCGTATCAGACCAGTGAGGCCTCACTAGTAGCACCCCTTGAATACACCTACTTAATTTTCGTAGCATTTTTGGACTTTATCATCTGGGACTTTATTCCGTCAGGAACCCAAATTTTGGGAGCAATCACCATAACCGTTTCGGGCGCAATCATAGCTTGGCGGGAGTGGAAAAGAAGCTAAAAAAAGCCTCACGCTCAATACTATCTTTTTACAGCAACAGAAGTTGTGTCAGTTATCAAATGACTTTTCACTCATATCCTACAAATTGTCAGTCTTTGTTATGGAAAAGATTTTTTCTTTGATTATCCCGCTACAGTTTAGATAAATAGTGACATCATGGTTTCCAAACTGGCTGATCAGTATCAAAAAAATGGCTTTGTTTCCGGCATACAAATTATCAGTATGCGTGAGGCTTGGGCACACCGCAATCGGTTAGAGCACGCTGAAAATCAAGTGGGGGCTTTGCACTACAAATCAAAGGTGCACACAATTTTGACTTCTCCATTGGAAATTGCGACCAACAGAAAAGCGCTGGATGTTGTGGAAGCAATCATTGGCCCAAACATTTTGCTATTCAATGTGACTTATATAATCAAAGAAGCGCGGACTGAAAGTCATGTAAGTTGGCACCAGGATCTTACTTTTTGGGGACTAAGCCATGATGATCAAGTTTCTATGTGGATTGCACTATCGGATGCCAATGCTGACAGTGGATGTATGCGCATGATTCCTGGGAGTCATCTTGCTGGTAAGTTGGATCATTATATTACTGAAGATGACAAAAACGTGCTCTTACAAAGTCAAACTGTTAGCGGCGTAAATGAGAGCTCTTCGGTGTATTGTCCTCTGAAGCCTGGTCAGGCTTCTTTTCATCATGGATGGACCTTGCATGCTTCAATGGCTAACAAAAGCGATGACCGACGAATTGGCTTGATTGTGCAGTATTTGGCACCGCACGTTCGGCAAACTAAGCATGATTTTGATACGGCTATGTTAGTGCGTGGAGTTGATCAGCATGGGCATTTCGGTCTGGATGTTGGAGCAAAATCAGATTTAGATCCAGTTGCGCTACTAAAGCAAAAAGAACTAGAAGAATTGTATGTAAAAACGGCAGGATTATAACTTAAGAATAGCAGGCTCAACTAAGAATATAAGCAGAATATGGGTGCATTTAAGTAACTTAAGCATGTTTTGCCGCTTAGTGATTGATTGCTCATTAATTCTTCCAACCCTATTCAGTTTTCCACGAGGTCTGTCCAATTCCTGTCTATAATCCTTCTCGCTTTTCCATCAATGCTGTATTTTCAAGCGCAGCAGTCACCGGTGTCGAGTTGAAATAAAGTTAGGAAGTGCAATGAAAATCACAGCAGTGACACAGCGTCTGGCGGGTCTTGGTGGTATGAAATGGGAAATTCACCTAAAAGCAAAAGAACTGATCAATCAAGGTCGCGACATTATCAGTTTGACCATCGGTGAGCCGGATGTTCCCACCCCAGACGCATTGATGGAAATTGCTATACAATCCATGCTTAGAGGCCGAACAGGATATTCTGAAGGTCGCGGAGAAAAGGGACTTAGACTTGCCCTTGCCGAGCGTGCATCTAGGCGGACTGGGCAAAACATTTCCGCTGATCAGGTCATGTGTTTCCCCGGCACTCAAACCGCTCTTTATGCCGTTCTTATGGGTGTGGCTGAAACTGGTGACGAAGTTCTGGTTGGAGATCCGATGTACGCCACCTACGAAGGCATCGTCCGGGCAAGTGGAGCCAATATGGTGCCCGTCCCTCTGCATGCTGGAAATGGATTTCGAATGACTGCCAACGATGTTGCCAAAGCTATTACGCCCCAAACAACTGCTCTGCTGCTGACAACTCCTCACAATCCCACGGGGGCAATCCTAAGCGAGCCCGACATCTGGGAAATAGGACAGTTGGCCCTGCAGCATGACCTGTGGATAATCTCAGACGAAGTTTATGAAGATTTGGTGTTTACGGACACCACTTTCACGTCCGCATTGGCAATACCAGAAATAGCTGATCGAGTAATTGTGGTCTCTTCGATTTCAAAATCCCATGCCGCGCCAGGGTTTCGCAGCGGTTGGTGCATAGGTCCCAAAGAATTCGCGAGCCGGTTGCTACCTTTGTCGGAAACCATGCTGTTTGGAAATCAGCCTTTCATCGCTGACATGACTGAAGCCGCCGTGCGCGAAGAGTCCACTGTTGCTGCCGAGATGCGTCGGCGGTTTGCCGCGCGTGCTGAGGTGCTCGAAGGCCGTCTGTCCACCGATCCGAAGTTAAGCGTTCATAGGCCCGAGGCGGGCATGTTTGCACTGATTAATGTCACCGGTACTGGTATGGATGGCGATCAGTATGCGGCGCATTTATTACAACACGGCGGGGTTGCGGTTATGCCAGGATCGAGCTTTGGGCTAACTATGAATGATTGGGTACGAGTGGCCCTGACAGTTGATGATGCCTCTTTCAACACCGCCTGTGACCGCATTCTAGCGCATGCCGCAACCCTGAGACTGGAAATCGCATGACTACCATCGGAGAGGAAATGCTCGAGGATGGGGATATAAAGATTTCTAAATGAGGTTAGGTCAGAGCAGTTCTTTAATGGTATCAACAAGCGACGCATTGATCTGACGCGGGCCGGTATCAAGGCGGTTTTTGTGGCGACGCGCCCCCGGAATGCGCACACCTTTCAGGCTTGTCATTTTCTGCATAAACAACTCGACATGATCCTGCCAATTTGCCCCAGCGATAATATCAGGTGACATACTAATAATAATCTCACCACCACGTGGCGGGCCTCCATCGTTATTATCAGTCTCGCGGGCCTCATAGCTAAATTGCTCACTAGTCAAACCGGCCGCCAGCAATTCAACCATAAGCGCAATTGCCGATCCTTTATATCCGCCAAATGGTAAAAGCACTCCCTTGGCGATGGCAGCTGGATCAGTACTAGGCTTGCCATCCGAATCAAGGCCGGTACCGGGGGGCACTTGGCACCCATCACGCGCTGCGATTTGCACATCTCCCATGGCCATTGCCGCTGTCGCCATGTCATACACAATCGGACTATGACCTGGCCGAGGCCAGGCAAATGAGATCGGGTTCGTGCCGAACAAGGCCTCTTTGCTTCCAGCTGGAGCTACCATCGGCATATAGGCGGTACAGGCAAGACCAACAAAGCCCCGATCCGCCATATATTCGGTTTCCGGCCAGAGCGCAGCAAAATGATGTATGCCGACAAGTGACAGCGCCGCGATACCGATCTTGCCAGTGGCATCCGCCAACAAAGGCAAGCCAACCGCCTGTGCCAATGGCGCAAAACAGCCATTCCCATCAACCTGAATCACAGCAGGGGTGAGATGTTTTGCTGTTGGTTTGGCTTTGCCGTCTACCTTGCCACTTCGCAAGGCTTTCACATATCCGGGTACGCGGAAGAGTCCATGGGAATGCGACCCATCACGTTCGGCGCGACAAATTATATCAGCAAGGGCCGCCGCGTTATCCGCGTCACACCCATTGGCCAGCATTACGTCATGGGCAAGCTTGTAAATAGCATCCAGTTCAAGCGTAACGCTGGTCACTTGTATCGTGTCCCTGTTTCCGACCGTTGTGGACGCGCCATCGCCTGAATAGCATCCTTCATGGTTATTTTGCCAACAACCTTGCCTTTGCCATCAACTACCGCACCACTGTCCGTTTTTGACTTGTTCAATGTGGTTAAGACATCCTCAAGCAGCGCTGTGGTTTCAAATTTTGGCCCGGACACACGGGCCGCTTTTGTCATCAGAGTCGACACTTTAATCACCCGGCCACGATTAATATCCTTGATAAAATCAGAAATATAATCATCTGCTGGCCGCATAATGATATCTTGCGGGTCACCGTCCTGAATCACCGCACCATCTCTCAGGATCGAAATCTGATCCCCAATACGCAACGCTTCATCAAGATCGTGGGTAATAAACACGATAGTTTTGTGCAGTTCCTTTTGCAAATCGAGCAAGATACCCTGCATATCATTACGAATAAGTGGATCAAGCGCAGAGAAAGCTTCGTCCATCAATAGAATTTCGGCATCCGTTGCCAATGCCCGCGCCAATCCCACACGTTGCTGCATGCCACCAGAAAGTTGCGCCGGGAAATGCTTTTCAAAGCCGCCCAATCCCACACGTTCCAGCCAGCGTTGGCTCCGTTCGACAGCTTCACCTTCACCAACGCCCTGAATGGTCAATCCATAGGCCGCATTCTGTGCCACCGTGCGATGCGGCAATAGGGCGAATTTTTGAAACACCATTGACGCTTTGAACCGACGGAAATGCATCAAATCGTTTGACGACATTTCCATTACATCATCGCCATCAACAATCACCTTACCATCTGTCGGCTCGATCAGGCGATTAATATGCCTGATCAATGTTGATTTTCCAGACCCAGACAGCCCCATGATCACATGAATGCGCTTTGCCGGAATGTCGATGTTGATATCCGACAAGCCAAGCACATGTTTGTGCTCGTCAAGCAATTCCTGCTTTGACACACCTTGGCGTACCAAATGCATGACTTGATCAGGCTTGTTGCCAAAAATTTTATACAGATTCTTAATTCTGATTTTGGCGTCAGCCATGATCATGACCTCCGCGATGCTCCTGCAACCGCTTACCGTATTTCTGGGACACTCGGTCAAAAATGATGGCCAGACCAACAATAGCCAAACCATTCATGAAACCAAGCGCCAAATATTGGTTTTGGATGGCCTGCAAAACTGGAATGCCAAGGCCGCGTACCCCAATCATTGAGGCAATCACAACCATGGCCAGCGCCATCATGATTGTCTGGTTTATACCGGCAAAAATATTTGGCAGAGCGAGTGGGATCTGCACACCAAACAGCTTTTGCTTATCGTTTGCACCAAAAGCGTTGGCGGCTTCTAATACGTCGCTGTCAACAAGGCGAATGCCAAGGTTGGTAAGACGCACCATCGGCGGCATAGCGTAGACACAAACAGCAATCAGCCCGGGCACCTTGCCAATCCCCAGCAACATCAAAACCGGGAGAAGATACACGAAAATTGGGATAGTCTGCATTACGTCCAAAATAGGCGTGATCACAGATTGCACACGGTCGGATTTTGCCATCCAAATACCAAGCGGCATACCAATTAAAATACACAAAAGGGTCGCGACAGAAATCAGCGCGATGGTTGACATGGTATCTTCCCACATCCCGAAATATCCAATTAGCATAAAACTTAAAACTGAACCTAGCGCCAATTTCCAGCTACGCGAACCAAGATACGCAAGTCCACCCACAACGATAAGAATCACAGGCCATGGTGTTGCCACCAACAACTTCTCAAGCCAAATCAAAAACCACAGCAGAGGGTCAAAAAAAGCCTCGATAGCCTCCCCATTGGTACGCGAAAAATCACGAAATGCGCCATCTACAGCCAGTTTGAAATCCCGCAAATCGCGGCGTGACATGTCTGGGAATTCGGTAAAAAAATCGAACATAATCCCCTCCCCCCAAATGAATGGCATGACCCAGGAAGGGTCATGCCATCTATTTTTTCATATATTTTTATAGTGATTTTTTCACTTTCGCTGCTACATCTGCAGACACCCACTTAGTCCAGATACCTTCATGCTTTTCCAGGAATTCCAGCGCAGCATCAGCACCGTTTGCCTGATTTTCTTCCATATACACCAGCATGCCATTCATGATTGGGCCTGGGTAAATACGCTTTCCAAAATAAGTCATGACTTCAGGCATGCCTTTAATTTCTGTTGTTACAATTGTTTGCACAACGGACTCAGTCCATGCCGACGGCTTTGGATCAGCACACTTTTCTGGGCCAACAGCGATACAGCCGTCCCAGTTTTCAGCGCCCGCAAAAGGTACACCAAAGTCCATCAGCTTCATTTCATACTTGCCAACTGGAGCGGTCGGAGACCAATAGTAACCAAGCCAGTTCTCATCACGTTGCGCGGCTTTTGCCATTGAAGCATCCAAACCAGCTTGCGAACCCGGGTCTACGAGGACCCAGCCCTTTTTCTCCATCTCAAACGCCTTAAAGAGTTGCTGATTAGACAATTGGCAGCCCCAACCTGCCGGGCAACCTATGAAAGCACCTTTTGACGGATCTTCTTTGTCTGGGAATAAGTCCGGGCGCTCCAAAATATCCAGTACTGTTTTGAAACCTGGGTTTCTTTTCAACGTGCCAGGGGTAACCCACCAGCCTTCGCCAAGCTCGGTGATTGGGCCTCTAACAGCTGAATGGAGGCGTCCCTCGTCCATCGCCTTCTGAAGCTCTACAGAGACTGCATTCGTCCATAATTCGGCTGCAACATGCGGTTCGCCTTTTTCATTCATTGTCGCGAAGGTAGCAGTGGTTGCACCAGGAATCATTTCGATTTTACAACCATAACCCTCTTCCAGGATGATCTTATCCACATTGGCCATCAAAGTGGCTGACGGCCAGTTCATGTCTGACATCTGGAATTCACCACAAGCGGCTTGCGCTTGTCCGTTGAAACCAAATGCCGCACCAGCAGCAATCGCCGCTGAGATCAGTAATTTTTTCATAGGATACCTCTCCCTTGAGTTAATTTTGAATGTAACCAATTTGAAAACCGGTTGGATCCGACTCATAATCCTCCTTATCATGACAACGTTAGGGGTCGATATCCAGTCTTAATGCTTCAGAAGCGACATTTTTTGGAAAATCGAAACAAAATTTTTCCAAACAGTTGGTTCGTCAATCGGTGATTGCAACCGTCGCAACACCCTGACCAGAGGCAGTTTCGGGCGGCACCTCTTACATCGGATCTTGGCATCCATGGTGACGCCTGACCACACATGTATAACGCCTAGATTAATGACGATATTCAGGCTCATCCTCATCAAGAATTGTACGAATCGCCGCCAGATGCTTGCCGACAGATTTGTCATATTCCTCCCATTGGCATGCCGTTTTTTCGGCAACATTTTCGGGCAAAAATGACAATGGCGCCCCGGTCGATAGGGCGGTGATATATGTGCGGCAACCACGTTCATAATGATAAGCAAGATCAAATGCCAAGGCCGGTGTCTCGCCAACACTTAAAAATCCGTGATTGCCCATCATCATCATATGTTTATTGCCAAGACATTGTGAAAGGCGTTCGGCTTCATCATCCAACCCCATACCATCAAATCCGGTATCGATGGCAACGCGGTTGTGAAATCGACAGGTGGTCTGATCCACAGCAGGCAAGGATGGGTCTTTGAGTGCACTCAAGGCCGTGGCATATTTTGAATGAAGATGGATGATACAACGTGCCTGCGGGTTGCTGCGATGCATAGCGCCATGTATCCACCACGCTGTCGGGTCGATATTTTCACCATAATCATCCGGTGTCTTGCGCGCATCAAGCAACAATAAATCACTGGCTTTCATCCGCGAAAAATGCACCCCATAAGGGTTCATTAAAAACTGCTGTCCATCATCTGATACCGCATAGGAAAAATGATTGGCGATGCCTTCATGCATTGATTCGCGCGCTGACCAACGAAATACCGCCGCCAAATCACGCCGCGCCTCATCCAGATCAACGATAATTTCAGACATGAAGCCCCTCCCTCAAACAATATCATTCAGACGTACCAAGCCACCCCTAACCAAAATGTTTGAACCGCTGTTTTGACGGGCGCATTTAAAAAAATTGTGCATGACACATCCTTAATTGTGCAAATGATTTTTTCATCATTCTGTTTTAGGCTAGGTTGTGTATGTTGCTTTAGGGACATATGCCTATCTTCCACCAGATACAGACCATCAACCATGACGAGGTTTCATCCGATGCAAATATGCCAGTCTCTGATCGGCGGAAAGCCGGTTACCAGCCCGCTACCCACCATTGACAAAATCTACCCAGCGACCGGCGAGATTGTTGCAAAAATTGAACCAGCCACAAAAGAAATGCTGGATGAGGCGGTGGCTGTTGCCGCCGTTGCCCAGCGCAGTTGGGCGGCATATGAACCATTGGCGCGGGCGCGAATTCTGCACCGCGCCGCGGCATTGATGCGCGAGGCAAACGCTGAATTGGCGCGTCTTGAAGTGATGGATGTTGGCAAATTATACAGCGAAGCCGAAAGCGCCGATGTGCCATCTGGCACTGATGCCTTTGATTTTTTTGCCGCGGCCATCACCACACAATCAGGTGACTATAATAAGTGGGATGGGGCAATCAGCTATTCCAGCCGGGTGCCGCTTGGTGTATGTGCCGGCATAGGGGCGTGGAACTATCCGATGCAGATCGCCTGTTGGAAGTCAGCACCCGCACTGGCCGCTGGCAATGCCTTTATTTTGAAACCGTCTGAAATGACACCTTTGGTAGCCCACAAGGTTGCCGATACTCTGGCTGATGCTGGGCTACCTGCTGGATTGTTTCAGATTATCCATGGCACGCATGAAATTGGCCAGGCCATTTGCGAACATCAGGGTATTGCAAAAATTTCTCTAACTGGCGGCGTTGATACGGGCAAACTGATCATGTCGCAATCTGCCAACACGTTGAAAAAAATCACCCTTGAACTAGGCGGAAAATCAGCCTTGCTGGTGTTTGATGATTGCGATTTTGATGTGGCGGTGCAAACCGCTTTAGATGCCAATTTCTACACAGCTGGCGAGGTCTGTTCAAATGCCACGAGGGTCTTTGTCCAACGCTCGATTGCAGACAAATTTATTGCCGCAATGGTTGAAAAAGCCGAACATATGGTTGTTGGCGACCCCATGGCGACTGATGTCCATATGGGCGCACTGATTTCAGCCGCGCATCTATCAAAGGTTCTGGACTATGTACAAATTGGTGTTGCCGAAGGCGCGCAAATTGCCACCGGCGGCACGCAAATCCACCCACAAGGATTTGAAAACGGACATTTTATGACGCCCACCATCATGACAAATTGTCATGATTCAATGCGTATAACACGCGAAGAAATTTTCGGCCCAGTGATGTCAGTGTTGGTTTTTGATGATGAACAAGACGCCATTGACCGCGCCAATAGCACCGAATTTGGTTTGGGCGCCGGGGTGATGACAACCGACCTGGCACGGGCGCACCGCGTGGCTGATGCGCTTGTATCAGGCAATGTATGGGTCAATAGTTTTAATATATTGCCGCCCGGCTTGCCTTTTGGCGGGGCCAAACAATCGGGCTTTGGCAGGGAAAATTCACTCTACACCCTGGATGCCTACAGCGAGGTGAAATCGGTGCATATCACCCTCTAGCCCTCGGCTTAATACCAAGAAGGCGGCGTTGTAACTTGTCAGACTGTATCGCGGCATTGAAGTCTTGTTGCAAGCGGGCCTGCGCATTAACCACCATTTGCTGGATATGATCATCAGGCCGCATCACTGCTGACAACGCCACGGCCAGCGCATCAGGGTCATTTTCAGGCACTAAAAACCCGGTCTCCTGATCGCGAATCACTTCTGGAATGCCCGCATGGTTAGTTGCCACAACGGGCAGACCGGCGCGGATCGATTCAAGAACAACCGTTGGCAACCCCTCACAATCGCCATCTGCCGCCATCCGGCTGGGCACGACAACCGCTTGGGACGCACGCATAACTGATGCCAGCTGTTGCGGCGTTTGCCATCCTAAAAATTTGACAGATGGCAGATCAGCCGCCTGTTTCCGCAATGTATCTTCCAGTGG
Source organism: uncultured SAR116 cluster alpha proteobacterium (assembly GCA_902583715.1). Taxonomy (GTDB): domain Bacteria; phylum Pseudomonadota; class Alphaproteobacteria; order Puniceispirillales; family Puniceispirillaceae; genus UBA3439. The sequence goes on along the minus strand of CACHXC010000023.1, from coordinate 3,327 downwards.
TCCGGCACCCGCAATGTCGAGCCCCGGCACCTTCTCTCCCAGCTTATTATGTAACCGCCGCATTGCTGCCAGCAAAATATCCACGCCCTTTTTATCAACAAGCCGACCAATAAATAACAGCCGCCCATGCCGCTGGATCGGCGGCGTCATATCGGCTAGATCAATGCCAATATAATGCGTTATCAGTTTCGATTTTGGAAAGTCCTGCGCAGCCAGCCGATCAGCCACAAATTGTGATACGCACAAAAATCCGCTGGCATAGGCCCGTAAGCGTGACAGGCGGCGTTGGTAAATTGTTGGGATTAATCGACGGCGGCTATGTGTTTGCTTGGTGGCGTCTCCCCCATGAAATGTCACATATAGCGGGACACCCAGTGCCTGTGCCACCGGCAAGGCCAGCGCCCCGCCTCGTCCAAAATGCGCATGTAACGACTTGGGGGCCAGCTGGCGCAAATCAGCCAAGCGGTTTGTATAGCCGGTTTGTTTGAAAACAAAGCGTTGCAACGCACCAGATGCCGTTGCAATGGTTTGCCCGTCCAATTCACCGGCGCGCCAGCCAAACTGGCTCGCCAGATAAACCAGATTTGCCGCGTCAAAAGCGCTGTAATGGGTTTTGATAAACCCCTCGCTCGGCAATAATAATTTATCCCGAAACACAATAATATTTGGAATATTTGGCTTTTGGATATCCGGTTTTTGTGCCGATGCCACCGGCGCGGCCTCAGGCATCATCAGCCTCGGGTAACGGCAGGGCTGTGGTATATTTAATTTCTTCCATGGCGAATGACGAACTAACATCGGTGAGTTGCACATTGGCAATCAATTTACGGTAAAATCTGTCATAGGCGGCCATATCCGGCACCACAACCCTAAGCAAATAATCAACCTCGCCACTCATCCGGTAAAACTCAACAACCTGAGGCATGTCCGCCACCATGCCAGCAAAATTTTGTAACCAATCGGCATTATGCTGGTCGGTGCGCACCGCCACAAACACAGACATGCCCACACCAATCGCCTTTGAATCAAGCAGGGCGACGCGCTTGCGAATAATGCCTGTTTCTTCCATCCGCTGGATACGCCGCCAGCACGGCGTAACCGACAGCCCCACCTTGCGGGCAATATCGGCTACCGGTTGCGCGGCATTATGCTGCAACTGCATTAATATTTGTTTATCAATCTGATCCATCCGAAAAGCCTGATATTGAACGGGCGCTGATATGTATGTCTATATCGCGATTCATTGATCACCCGGCAAATCAATCAACAGCAGTGATTATTTTTCATAAAAATGAACATACACCAAATTTTATTGCATTTTTCTGGATTATGACCCGCAGGTAAAGCAATTTTTTACATCTTTGCGGGTATGCGCGTGACAAATAAGGGCCGCCTCATCAACCAGACTGACAGTCCCGCAGATTGGTGATTGCATTCTCGTTCATCTATGGCAGTATCGCCAGCATGACGGCTCCACAATTGACCATAGTGACCAGCACTGACTGGCATGATTATGAACTGCTCGACAGTGGTAATTTGAAAAAATTAGAACGCTTTGGTGAGTTTCGCTTTATTCGCCCTGAACCACAAGCCATGTGGCAACCACGTCTTGACTCTGATGCATGGGTGGCAGATGGCATGTTCCGGCCTGACAAGAACGAAACAGACAACAACGATTCAGGCGGTTGGCGACTGTCCAAAAATCTTCCTGATAGCTGGCAGATGCGGTATCAGGATTTGCGCTTTCTGGCGCGGCCGACACCCTTTCGTCACCTTGGTTTTTTCCCAGAACAAGCCGCGCACTGGAACTGGTGTGCAGATAAAATTCAGCACTTTCAGCAAAAGCATGATCGCCGCCCACGTATCTTGAATTTATTTGCCTATTCCGGGTTGGCCAGCCTGCACGCCGCGGCCACTGGGGCTGAAGTCACACATGTTGACGCCAGCAAAAAAGCCATCGCACAGGCGTTTGAAAACCGGGATGTTTGCGGCCTTCAACACGCTCCCATTCGCTTTATTACGGATGATGCTAGCGGGTTTGTGGCGCGCGAACTCAGGCGCCAGCGCACCTATGATGGGATCATTATGGACCCGCCGAAATATGGCCGTGGTCCAAAGGGGGAAACCTGGCGCATCGAAGATGATTTGCGCCCATTGTTACAGCATACGACTGATTTATTGAGCCAAGATGCGGTATTCTTACTGCTGACCATTTACGCTATTCGCGCTTCATCACTAGCCGCACATTACGCGCTTGAAGACACGCTGAAAGACCGCCACGGCCAGATTGACTCAGGCGAATTGGCAATCGAGGAAACGGCACTTAACGAGCAAACCACAAGACGCTATGTGTCGCAGGCGAATTTTGCCCGTTGGGCGGCGTATTAGCCCCGCCGATCAAGCGCTGTATATAGCGCAACGCCTGTCGCCACGGCCAGATTTAGCGAATCAGACCGCCCTTGCATGGGAATTTTGATCAACTGGTCACACATATCCATCAATGGCGCGGTTAACCCGGCCTGCTCGTTTCCCATCAGCATAATGAGTGGCCCGCAATAATCAGCACCGCGATAATCCACCGCCGCTGGCAATGCCGTGCCAACGACCCGGCCCGGCCAAGCTGTTCCAAAGGCAATAAATTCAGCTTCGCTACAGGCAATTATCTCGACATTAAAGACAGCACCCATTGAGGCCCGAACAGCCTCTACCGAATACGGGTCGGTGCAATCGCCGATTAAAATGATGCCGGCAGCCCCAACCGCATCAGCCGTGCGCATGACCGCGCCCAAATTGCCCGGGTCACGCACCCGGTCAAGCGCTACCCAAATTCTGTCAGAGGTGGACGAAACCACCTGTAAATCATGCCAGCGCTGGCCAAACGCCCCAATCAATATCTGCGGGTTGTCTTTGCGGCTGATACGTTGCATGAGCGTTTCTGTCATCGGCAATGCCCGGCCACCAGACGCCGCAAGCCCGCCCAAGAGTGGGCGCATGACCGCATCATTTTCACGCCCAGCCAAAAACGCAAGTCGATGCATATCCCAGCCAAGCGCCACCGCCTCGCGGCAAATTCTGGCCCCCTCGGCCAGAAACCACCCTGATTTTTTCCTATATTTGCGTTCATGCAACGCCCGCAGGGATTTGACCTCGGCATTGGCAGCACTGGTAATCGGATCAGGAATCGGAATGGGAAAATGGGTCATAGCGGCAGGGTGATACCAAATATCATGCGTTTTTGACACAAAAAACACCCGAAGATGCGCCCCTCGCACACACAGGCCAAATCATGGCATCCTTACAAAAATAATGATTATCAATTTTTTTGTT
>CACHXC010000022.1 GCA_902583715.1 uncultured SAR116 cluster alpha proteobacterium | reverse complement strand
CGGTTGTGCCACCAGAGCCAGACAAATCACCACGGCAATAGTATAATTCACCGCCAAAATAAATTTTCTAACTGTTGCTTTCACCTTGTGACTCGCATGAATAGGTCGTTTTTGGATGCATCATCAATGCGGCGCCGGCAATAGCCGCTATAATAACCACCTACAAACCAAACACTTTTCAGGACCGTAGCATCTAAAAACTGTGAACGCTTGGCAAAAAAAAGGCCCATATGCAGAAACTACATATGAGCCGGAGTAAACAGAGAGATTTAGCTTCAGGGGAGGAAGAAACGAAATCGGTATTCGTATGCCATTGCCATATTCATAAAGATACATACGAATAATCAAAATATTATTGCAAATAATGCAACATTTATCAGATCATCTCATGAGATTTCATCTATCTTCACATATTTCTGCCAGAAGCCTTATGTCATCACGTTAAACAGGGTCAGACTGGTGATGGTTAGGGTGAGTAAACCATAAGTTAGCATAGGTCTCCACATGCCAAAAATCCCATATGTTGCGCCAAAATTTGATCGTACGTCTATATCTAGTGCACGATTTAGAGTTAGTCAAGCGCCCGGATGCGCGACAAATTGTACCTGTTTGGCTGGCAAAAACGGTCGCTGCTAACGCATCTGGAATCATGTTACTGTCTGCTCGGCCAGTCATATAACGGGATACAATGAAAATGCGTTTTACTATTTGCCCGATTAATGAAACATGGACTGCATCCGCTTTTGAACTCGCGACGAGGGTGTTTGTACGCCATAGCAATTTACATAAAGCGGTTGGGGCAGATTTGAGTAGTTACCGGGCTTATGTGGCCGCGGGATTTTACCGTAGTGTGGTGGATGGACTGTCGCTTGTGGCTATTGACCGCAGGAAAAATACGGTCATGGGCGTGCTGATTGTTCGCGATTTCATCACACCCGTGGCGTCCCAGCTGGATGACCCGCAATATGCCCCCATTGCGGCGATTACCAGTCATTTGGAGTCGATCTATCGCCGTCAGCGCGAGATATCTGCTGGCGAGGTGGCATTGGTGGATATGGCTGCGGTGCACCCAGATTATGCGGGGCAGGGGGTTTACCGGGCGTTGCGAATTGCGCTGGTAACATATGGGTTTGCGCGTGGCTATCGCTATATTGCCGGGGAATTGTCGTCTGCGGTGACACAACGGCTTGTGCTCGACCATTTGCATCATAGAAACTGCGCCGAACTAGTGCTGGCTGATTTCATATATGAGGGCAAACGGCCATTTGCCACGATAAAAACCCCACCAAAAATTATTCTGGCAGAGGGGCCAACAACGCCGCCATCTGCCTAGGCTACCCCACAATTATCTGTTGCGCCTTGTCCCTATTGTGGCCAGTCAGACGTGTTGACCGGGCTAGCTTTCAGCGGGAAAGCCAAAGACGATAAGCACCGCGTAAATTTGCCGGTTACACACCTCAATGGCGGGAACGTCTTCCCCGGCGCCAACGGAAAGTCAGGTATATTTGCGTTTTTGGGTGTGCAGGTGCCACTGGCCCCAAAGGGGGTACAACTTCTGGCCACCCACCGGTCCAACTGTCGATAAAAAAATCGCACAGACGCTGGCTCTTCAGTAGGTAAAATTTAAAAACAGTTTTGCGTTTTTTTGTGGCTGGCAGAATACAATTTTGTGGCGGTGAGTCCGCGCGTGCGCGTTCCATTTGATCGGTTCTTTGACCAATGTTTCAACAGTATTTGACCCGTGGTATAACGGCGCCATATTTTTTATCGATCTTTGCGCTGAAGCCGATGGCCGGCACTGGACAAGATCGGTCAAATCAGGCACAACAGCACGGCAACGGTTCCGTAGCTCAACTGGATAGAGCAGCTGACTTCTAATCAGCAGGTTGGGGGTTCGAGTCCTCCCGGAATCGCCATATTTTCAATAAGTTAGATAAGAATAAGAAAAGGCCAATTAGTCTCGGGCTACACCGGGGCTACAGGGCTATTATGCCAAAAATGCCCCAAAAAAATTTGCAATGATCCAGAAAAGTGGGGTTGTGGGTAAAAAAAATGTCATCTAAGCATTTGGGATGATTAAATGGGCAGAAAACCTCGTATCAATGGCAAAAAAGCGATCGCCTTTTGAAGCAATCCCATCACGCTGACTCCAAATCTTGGCAGAACAAAGAATACAACCGCTGCCAGTATCAGTCCAAGTAACAGGATAGGCAGAAGGTTTGGCTTGTTTGGATTGCTATCGCCATCGATTACTTCCCCATCGATAACGTTATCATCCCGCTTAGTGGCAAATAGCCGAGAGATGAATAGTCCAACGGCTATTGCCAGTACAAATATAATAATTAATCGAAGCATGAAATTTATTACAACGCGAAATCAAAAGGTGAAAGTGGACTTAATGCGTAAGATTAATGGAATTAATCCTTTTCGGGCTAGTGCAATAACGTCGCAAAGGGGGATGAGAAACTAAGAACTGACAGGATCCTGAAGTTTCTATCATGGGGTGCAGTATGAATTTGGCAATTATTTTGATGTTGAAAGTTTTGCATTTTAATTTTGCGCTTCCCAATGATTATCCAGATCAATGGACAAGTCTCAATTATTTAACTACTACTTAGACGTATAAATTAATCAATTATGGGTGCTAAAAATGTCACTCAGGCGGGCGATCAAAGCTCTCGGCTTCAAAGATTTTGTTAAAATGGGGTTTGCAGTTGCGACCGCCAAAAAAATAACAGTGCCTCCGTCACCAAAAAATGAGTCTCAACGACGAAATAAGGTGAATGAAGTTGCTATTATTGGCCATGATTTTTCCCAGCAGTTCGAGATTTTTCCCGAAATGGTTAAGATGATAGTTGGTGTAGATATTGCCATGATCAACATTCTCGATGGCAAAAACCAATTTACTATTGGAGGTTCTGGCATTCAGGTTGATCCACTTTTGGCTATGCCTCAAAAAATGTCGATCTGCCAACATGCACTTTTGTCACCAGAGCCGTTAGTAATTCCGGACTTGTCGAAGGATGATCGATTTGCCGGCTCCCATCTAACTAAACCACCCACCAACGCAAGATTTTATGCCGGATTTCCATTAAATACCCCAGAAGGATTAGTTTTGGGCACTCTATGCGCTGTTCATCAGAAACCGCGCAAGCTCAATGATGACCAGCAAAGGCTCTTGAAACAGCTTGCAAAAGCTGTGACAGATCAAATCTTAATGCGCAATGAGCAAACAAAACTAACAGCATCGCAGGTAGCCGCCATGCTAGGAAGATTTGTTCGTTTTGCTCCCGAAGGTACGATAAATGAACTCATTGGATTTCTCGATTTCTGTGCCTTGGGTACAGCTCCTGCTGAGATAATTAATGATCTTGAGCGTGACGGTATTATCTCAAAGTCTGATGGAAACGTCACACTAACACAGGATGGAAACGACCTCAAAAATGAACTGAGGCTTGCGGGGAGTGGTTACCTTAGCAATCAGTCAAAAACACCAAGTGTCGGTAATGAACTCGATGAACTCTTAAGTAAGCTGGGGTAGACAACTATGTTTTCAGCCCAGTTGCAGTTTAAATTTACTTCGGTAGCGCAAGCTAAGATCGCTGCCGGTAATATCAGCCAGATGCTCAAAGAAAAAATCTCAACATTCGACATTCATGGCTTGCAAGTTACGGTAGGTAAGGACGGTGACCTTGCAGTAAATGTAAGGTTTGACGATATGTCAGCCTTGAAAAACTTTGAACGCCAAGTTCCTGCAATGCTAGAAGATACAAAACAAGCATTTGTTTACAAATTTTCCAGATTCTCGGGAGTTTGCGTCCTCTCATTTGAGAGGGAAGCAATGTCAGCATCGATACCGATCGATTCTGTGCCGCTGAAATAATCGCAAAAGTCGCATAAGCTGCTCTATATTTGGGCTTTCGCTCGTGCTGAAAAGTTGCACTGGTGTTATGACATCGCAAGGGGGGCAAAAATTTCACCATTTGCCCACCTCGAACGACCTGCTTTCGAGGTCGTAAATTTCTCGATACTTTTCTTCAAGATAATTTAGAAGCGGTTTTACCGTTACTTTGGCGCCTGTGGCTTTTTCTATGGTAGCCCTGGGTTCAAACAAACTACCGTGAACCTGAACATTTTCGCAAAGCCATGCTGTCACTTGGCTCAAATTTCCCTTTGATAGAAAAAAATCAAGATCTGAGATTTCCTCTTTTATTTTTTGAAATAGGCACCCTGCATACACATTGCCAAGTGTATAAGTCGGAAAATAGCCAAAAGCTCCTGCCGCCCAATGAACGTCTTGCAGAACTCCTTGAGATGGTTTCTCGACTTTGTACCCAAAATCTGCCTCAAACCGTTCATTCCAGACACCTTCAACATCACTGACATTAAGGTCCCCAGATATCAGTGATTTTTCTAAGTCAAAACGTAGCATCACATGCAGGTTGTATTGAAGTTCATCAGCCTCTGTGCGGATATGGCCCGAGTCCACTCGATTGACACATTTGTAAAAAGTTTCGGGATCTTCAATTCCAAAATTACCAAATAGGTCTCTCATCCTATGAAACAGCCATCTTGTGAATGCGCGGCTTCTTCCTATTTGATTTTCGAAGATTCGGCTTTGGCTCTCGTGAACGCCGAGCGATACACCTCGACCTAGAGGAGTAAATACATAATGCTGGTTGATATTTTGCTCATATGTTGCGTGGCCAACCTCGTGAATGGTTGAGTAGATACAGTTAAATGGATCTGATTGATCAGTCCGCGTTGTTATACGCACATCATTTCCGCTACCCGATGAAAAGGGGTGGACTGCGAGGTCAATTCGGCCTTTGTTAAGGTTGTAACCAAAAGTGGCTGCTAATTCTCGCGCTAGGCTCAGTTGGATATTGTGATCAAAGTTACCGGAGACTGACGGTATCTTATCTTTTTCCAATATTTCTCTCCTTAGGCCAACTAACGTGGGGCGTAATGCCTCAAATATCACTGAAATGTCATTGGTTGACATGTCTGGCTCATATTCGTCGACAAGCGCGTCATAATGGGTACTGGTTTCTGCAAGTGCTTCTGCCTTCTGCCTTTTTAGACTAATGATTTCAGTCAGTATGGGCAGATATTCCGCTACGTCCTCATTCTCTCGAGCTGAGGCCCAAATGCTGTGGGCTTTTGAAGTGGTACGGGCAATCTCACCATTCAAGTCAGCGGGAACTTTACAGGCTTTTTGATAGCTCTTCTTAATAAGTCTGATGTTTGCTGCTTCTATTTCATTTTGTGGCCTGATTTCATCAATCCATTCCGGTATCCTTGGATCTGTATTTCTACTATGAATGATTTTTACCAATGCTGCTTGTTCGGTTGCTCGTTGAACTGCGGAGCCGGGCGGCATCATGGTTTCTTGATCCCAGCCCAGCCGGCCAGCGATAGAAATAAGAGCTTCTGTGTCTTGCTGAAATTGCATTAATTCATTGAAGCTTTTGTTTGTCTTCATTATTGTCGCTCCGGTTCTTTGTTTAAAATCGATAGACTTTCTAATTAAGGACTCAAAAACATAAGGGTTGTTTGAATGATTCCAGCAAAATATGGACAGGTCACGTTTATATTTTTTGTTTCGATCTGCATGTCTTGCGTTGTGTCTGGTGTCTCAGTTCTCAACACAGCTGGGCTAATTGATGCATTTTTTGGTTTATGGATGACCGCTTGGTTGAAAAGTTGGATTATCGCTTTCCCATGCCTGTTGATTATAGCATCCTTAATGCGGCGTTTTGCAGATAATCTATTATTCAAGTAAAAAAGTCGCGCCAGAAAAAGGTATGTTCTCTAGTGCGTAGTTTTCCACCCGAAAGAATAATTTGTCTCACCGAGGAGACAGTGGAAACACTGTATTTGCTTGGTGAGCAGGATCGAATTGTTGGTGTAACAGGATATGCAGTGCGTCCCCCCGTTGTTCGCAAGGAAAAGGAAAGGATTGCTGCCTTTACATCTGCGAAAATTGACAAAATTCTCGCGCTTAAACCAGATTTAGTGTTAGCCTTTTCAGATCTGCAGGCGGAAATTGCATCTGAATTGATCAAGTATGGTGTGGCTGTAATGACTTATAATCAGCGCGATATTACTGGTATTCTTGCTATGATCCGTCATTTAGGCAGTACAGTCGGTGTTGGTGACAAGGCAGAAGCTCTTGCTCTTTCCTATGAAAAGCAGCTCTCTGATTTGCGGGCTAAAAAAAAAACCAATAATAGACCACGAGTATATTTTGAGGAATGGGATTCACCAATGATTACCGGGATCAAGTGGGTCTCGGAGCTGGTAGAAATGGCCGGTGGAACCGATGTCTTCTCGACGCTCTCGTCGAATGAATCTGCGACTGACCGTGTGGTAACTTCTGAGAAGGTAATTGAAGCAGCACCGGATATTATTATTGCGAGTTGGTGCGGCAAAAAGGTGAGGCGAGAAACGTTTGGTGAGAGAGACGGCTGGTCTATCATCCCGGCGGTTAAGAATAACCGCATCTATGAAGTCAAATCGCCACTCATCTTGCAGCCTGGACCTGCTGCACTCACAGACGGGTTAGAAAAACTCGTCAAAATATTGAGTTCTTGATATCATGGCAAATCTCAAACACATTAACGCCTGTGAAAAAACTTATATGCTCCAAGCGGTACCATACCAATAGATACACCAGTGTGTGGGTGCTCTTCAACGACTTCTAATCAGCAGGTTGGGGGTTCGAGTCCTCCTGGAATCGCCAATTTTTTTTCAAAAAATTGCAAAATCAGAATTTTTCCGCCACAGTTTTTACCATTCGTGACAAACATATCAGCCGCCGTGGGGCCGGCGGCGATGATCTTGTTTTTTTGGGGGGGCTTGTCGTGGAATTTATTTTAGGCCGATATTCTGTACTATTTTATGCAACCTTAGCGTTTATCATCACTTTCATCACCGCATTTAAATATTTAGCGCTATTACCCGTTGCCATTGTGCTGGGGCTGTTGGCGGCGCTTGGTTGGCATGATTACACGCAGAAAAAACGCAGCGTTTTAGGTAATTACCCACTAATGGGGCGGTTTAGGTTTATTTTTGAGTCGATCCGTCCAGAACTGCGTCAATATTTTTGGGAGTCTGACACTGACGAGCTTCCTTTCTCGCGAAATCAGCGTTCCATGGTTTACCAAAGAGCAAAAGGAATGATTGCAGCGCGCCCCTTCGGATCAATACTTGATATGTACAGTGAGGAGCATAATTGGTTAAATCATTCGATTACGCCTAGTCAAATAGACGAGCATGATTTTTATACGACTGTTGGCCAAGGTAAGTTAGCATACAAAATATCCGTATTGAATATATCTGGCACTAGCTTCGGCGCATTATCCCCGCCAGCAATTCAGGCATTGTCGGCAGGTGCAAAGCTTGGCGGGTTTGCTCACAATACGGGTGAGGGCGCTTTTTCAAAATATCATGAAGCAGGTGGTGGTGACACAATTTGGCAGATCTCGACTGGCTATTTTGGCTGCCGTAAACACGATGGTAAATTTGATCCTGTCGAGTTCAAAAAAAAATCTCGCCAAGATCAAATAAAAATGATTGAGGTTAAGCTAAGTCAAGGCGCAAAACCCGGACATGGGGGTATGCTCATGGCTCCGAAAGTAACTCCGGAGATTGCAGAAACGAGAGGTGTGCCCGCGTACCAAGATTGCATTTCACCGTCACATCATAGTGAGTTTTCAACTCCAAATGAATTACTAAATTTTGTTGAGAAATTGCGTAAACTGTCCGGGGGTAAACCAGTTGGCATAAAGCTCTGCATTGGGCACCCGTGGGAATTTATGTCAATTGTAAAGGCTATGGTTGATAGTGGAAAGTTGATTGATTTTGTGACTGTAGATGGGTCTGAGGGTGGCACCGGAGCTGCTCCTGTTGAGTTTGCCATGCATGTGGGCTGCCCGTTAAGGGACGCGTTGATTTTCGTTGATAATTGTTTGCGTGGTGCAGGTCTTCGTGATCGCGTAAAAGTAGCTGCTTCAGGAAAAATTGTAAGTGCATACGATATTGTCAGACACTGTGCATTGGGTGCGGACTGGTGTAATATGGCACGGCCGTTTATGTTTGCGATTGGGTGTATTCAAGCTAGGGATTGCTCATCTAGTAATTGCCCCAGCGGTGTCGCCACCATGAACCCAAAAAGATACCGTGTCATCGATGTAAATGACCGAGCAAACCGAGTTAACAATTTTCATAAAAACACACTAACGGCGCTCAAGGAAATGCTGGAGGCGACTGGGCTTACTCATACCAATCAGTTAAACCGCCGACATATTGTGCGGCGTCTATCGGCAAGTCAGATCAAATTGGCCGACCAGATTTATCCGCGCGTTGAAATTAATGCGCTGATCGATGGTAGACCAGTTGAGGACCCGAGACTTGTCGCTTATTGGAACCGAGTGAGTGGGGCAAGCTTTCAACCGATAGATAATGACCGGTTATAACGTATTCTTGTGAAAGTCCGAAAAAACCTGTGCGGCCGATCCGGTTTCGATAGGCGCATCAGACGCGCCCCATTCGCTCCATGACCCGTCATAGACGAATGTTTTCTCATTGCCCAAAATGGCGAGGGCGAGGGCCAGCCCGCATGCGGTCACTCCCGACCCGCAACTGGTAATAACCGGGCGGGTGACATCAATGCCGCCAGAGGCAAAAGCCGCGGCGAGGTCACCTTTATCTTTTAGCGCACCATCTTTGAGCAAGCTGCTGAAGGGTACATTTGACGACCCGGGAATATGGCCAGCCCGCAAGCCAGCGCGTGGTTCAGCCTCAGTGCCGGCAAAGCGCCCGGCTGAACGGGCATCTGCAATCTGGCCAGCAATACCATCAGCGACCAGTGCCCTTAGACTAGCAAGATTGATAGCGTTGGCCGCAACTGCTGACCGGACGGAAAACTGTCCGCGGGCAATATCTATTTGGGCACCACTCTCAGTCGCACCGCTAATTGCCAGCCAGCTTTTCAGGCCGCCATTCAAAACACTGACCTTGGCATGACCAAATAGCCGCAGCATCCACCACGCTCGTGCTGCGCTGAGATGCACTGAGTCACAATAGACAATAACATGGTCCTCGTCATTCAGGCCAAGCGTCTGCATATGCGCCGCAAATACATCAGACGATGGTAGAGTATGCGGCAGTGGTGATGAGGTGTCAGCAATCACATTAATATCAAATCTGCGCGCCCCGGAAATATGTTGTGCTATAAATTCAGCGTCTGCGTCACGCCCGGCGGTTGGCAAATGTGAACTAGCATCAAGAATTTTCACATCGGCCCGCACGCTGTGTTCGCGAAGCCATGCGGCGGTTACGATATAGGGTACGTCTGTCATGATCTACGCCTTTTTTTAGAGAAGATGTATATTATGCAACTAGCCAAGACGGTACAGGTAGGTTTTTGCTACGCAAAAATTCGGGGTTCCACACTTTTGACTGATACCGCTGGCCGCTGTCGCATAATATCGTCACAATCGTATGGCCCGGCCCTAACTCTTTTGCCATCGTAACTGCGCCAGCCACGTTGATGGCGGTTGACCCACCAAGATACAGGCCTTCATACTGCATCAGATCATAGATCAAGGGCAAAGCATCCTGATCAGTGAGGCAAAATGACATATCAATCGGCGCTTCGGCCAGATTTTTTGTAATACGGCCCTGACCAATGCCTTCGGAAATTGAATTGCCACTCGATTTCAATTCGCCATGCGCATAATAATGGTGCAAAGCTGATCCTTCAGGGTCAGCAAGGCCAATTTTTACCGCGTTATTTTGGTCTTTTAGGTAACGGCCAACCCCGGCAAGTGTACCGCCTGATCCAACAGCACAAATAAACCCATCAATTTTGCCATCAGTCTGTTGCCAGATTTCTGGACCAGTTGAGCCGTAATGCCCCTGCATGTTGGCAGCATTGTCAAACTGATTGGCCCAGATCACGCCGCCATCATGGGTCTTGGCAAGCTCTGCGGCCAAGCGTTCAGAATAGCGCACATAATTACCCGGGTCTTTATAAGGGGCGGCGGGCACAAGCCTTAAATCAGCACCGCATACCCGCAACACATCCTTTTTTTCCTCGCTTTGCGTCTCTGGCATGACAATGACTGATTTATAGCCTTTGGCATTGCCGACCATGGTCAGGCCAATGCCGGTATTGCCCGCGGTGCCCTCGACAATCAGCCCGCCAGGGCCAAGCAACCCGCGGGCCTCTGCATCTTCAACAATGGCTTTGGCGGCGCGGTCTTTGACTGATCCACCTGGATTCATGAACTCTGCTTTGCCAAAAATGTTACAGCCGGTCAGTTTAGACACGCCATGCAGTTTGATCAAAGGCGTGTTGCCAATCGCGTTTACAAAGCCGGGTGCGTTCATATCTGTCATTGAAGAAATCCTAGAGCCAGTGTTAGGGCGGTTCATGCCAGCATGCTATGCCAGATTTACCAGCGCGCGCCTTCCTCCACAATGTAATCAGCGGTGATTATTTGTAAATGAAAATCCAAGCTTGGCACTGCCTCTTTGACGTGGCAGGCTAGAGGCCGTTTTCGCTGGATGTAGCCTGTGCATCACAGCATCAGCCACGTAACCGAGGGATTGGATGTATTCATGGCCCGTATCACGCTTATTCGCCACGGCAAAGCAGAAATGCCAAGAATAGGCGGAAATGATTTTGACCGCGGACTGATCCAGCGTGGTATGCAAAATGCCGAAGCTGTTGGCCAATTCATGCAGGCTCATAGAATGTTGCCCGATCTTGTGTTGGTGTCACCAGCCGCGCGCACCCGGCAAACCTATGAGCTGATGGCGGCCAACTGGCCGAAACCACCCAGCGTGATTTATGAAGACAAACTCTATGAAGTGTCTGCTGATACGCTTTTACGGCTAATTTTTGAGCATGGGCGTGGTGTCGAAACTGTGGCGGTTGTTGGTCATAATCCCAGCCTTGTTGTGCTGTTAACACATTTTGTTGGGCTGGTTGATAGTGAGGTAAATTTGGCATATTTTCCAACATGTTGTATTGCCGATATTGGCTTTGATGCGGCGAAAATTGGTGATATTGACCCGGAAGATGGACGGCTTTTGTCGCTCGTCAGGGCGCGTGATTTGGCGTCCTAAGGGTAGCTTCGTTTTTTTTAGCCCCAATATGCCCATTTTTATGCTTTTGGCAGTTGACAGAGTCGTTTTAGCGTATTAAATCACTAAAACGTAGAAACAAGGTGAGCCCTCATGAAACGAGACCGCATAGAAAGCAGTCATGAACGAGAATTATTCACCGCTATTCTGGCATTGAAAACGCCAGACGAGACGCGTGATTTTTTCTATGACTTGTGTACGCCTGCCGAGCTTGAAGGATTGGTTGATCGGTGGCGGGTCGCCCAAATGCTGTTGCAGAAAACACCTTATCGGAAAATAGCTAAAGATACCAAGGTCAGCACGGCGACAATTGTGCGTGTGGCGCGGTTTTTGAACAGTGGGTTTGGCGGATATAAAACGGTGATGAAACGGTTGGGCAAATAAATTTGTGGCTGATAAGGCCACGGAAAATTTGTGTTTGGCACCAGTTTGATAACGATAGTGGAAGATAAAGTGGATCGTGAAAAAAGGCTGAAAATTGCCATACAAAAATCTGGTCGGCTAGCTGATATGTCACTGCAGCTTTTAGAAAAATCTGGTATTCAGCTCTCAAAAAGTCGTGATCAACTATTGTGCCGGTCGCAGAATTTTCCGCTCGATGTGTTATTGGTCCGCGATGATGATATCCCCGCATTTTTGGCAACTGATGTCTGCCAACTTGGGGTGTTGGGACAAAATGTCCTGCGCGAAAAACAGGCGATCGACAATGGAAAATTTGCCGGGCTAAAGGAGGAATTGGCGCTGGGTTATGGGCGTTGTCGCTTGTCAATCGCGGTGCCGCAGGGATTTGCTTATGGTGGCATTACTTCGCTTCAGGGGAAAACCATTGCCACCTCCTATAGGGGGTTGCTTGGTGCATATTTAAAAGCCAACCATATTGATGCAGATATTGTCACGATGCAAGGCGCCGTTGAGGTGGCGCCAAGAACTCATCTAGCAGATGTCATTTGTGACCTTGTGTCGACTGGTAACACACTGATTTCAAACGGATTAGTTGAGCAGGATATCATTTTGCAATCAGAGGCTGTATTGGTCAAAAATCAGATTGCGGACCCAGATATCGCCAAGTTAGGCGACAAATTAATGTCACGGATCAAGGCGGTGCAACGTGCCGCTAAAAGTCGTTATATCATGCTCAACAGCCCGATTGACAGTCTTGACGCCATCAAAGCCGTGTTGCCGGGATCGCAATCGCCAACCGTGATGCCGTTACAAGGGCGTGACGATATGGTGGCTGTGCATGCTGTCTGCGAAGAGGGGGTGTTTTGGAATACGATGGAAGATTTAAAGGCAAATGGCGCAAATTCGATCCTCGTTGTGCCCATTGAAAAAATGCTTGATTAGAGGCTTGGGTAATGACTAAAACTGCGAAAGCCGCGTTGAACAGCGCCATGATCAGCCAACGCGCCCGGCCAGAAATTCTGGCCATGGGTGGTTATGTATCGGCGCGGTCAATTGAAAATTCTACTACTGGCACCATTTTTCTTGACGCTAATGAGTGCGCTTTTGAGCCGTTTGTTGGTGCGCATAATCTATCGCGCTATCTCGAACAACAGCCCGTTGCCCTGCAAGACGCCATTTGCCGTTGGTTAGATGTGTCATCCCGGCATATTACCATCACCAGAGGCGCAGATGAGGCGATTGATTGTCTGGTACGAGCGTTTTGTGTGCCGGGCAGGGATAATATTGTCATTTGTCCACCAACTTTTGCCATGTATGCGCAATCTGCAACACTTCAGAATGCTGAAGTGCGCGAGGCGCGGCTTGATAATAAGTTTGACCTAGATATCAAACTAATAAATCAAACCACTGATAAAAATACGAAAATTATTTTTGCGTGCTCGCCAAACAACCCAACCGCAAATCTGATGACTCG
Organism: uncultured SAR116 cluster alpha proteobacterium; assembly: GCA_902583715.1. Lineage (GTDB taxonomy): Bacteria > Pseudomonadota > Alphaproteobacteria > Puniceispirillales > Puniceispirillaceae > UBA3439. The sequence goes on along the minus strand of CACHXC010000022.1, from coordinate 4,197 downwards.
AGAGCGGATTTTACAGCTTTGTGCAGATTATGCCGATACGGCGCTTATTGTTGTCGATGAAACTTACGTCGAATTTGCCGATAGCGAGAGCGTGATCCCTTGTCTCGATGCGCATGCGAATTTGGTGGTTTTGCGCACCTTGTCCAAATCACATGCGGCGGCGGGCTTGCGGTGCGGGGTGGCGGTAGCGCGGTCCGATGTCACTGGATTATTACAAAAAGTGCTAGCGCCCTATCCCCTGGCACAACCGGTTGTTGACGCGGCACTGACCATTTTATCTGCACCGTCACAAGCTGTTCTGGCGGCAAAACGGCGTGACATTGTGGCCCGGCGCAAGGAGGTGGTGGCCGCGCTAGCCGCATGCCCAGATATTGTTGAGCTGTTGCCATCTGATGCGAATTATTTACTGGTCAGGGTCAAAGACGCCGCAGACCTATGTAATAAATGCCGTAATTCTGGCATCATTCTGCGGAACCAATCGCATCAGCCGGGGCTAAAAAATTCGGTGCGGGTTTCAATTGGTAGCCATGAGGATATGCAGGCATTTATCGCCGTGGTAAAGGGTGAGACCCAAGAGCCCCGTGCCGATCAACGCGTGGGAACGGTCATCCGTAAAACCAACGAAACAGCAATTTCTGTAAGGGTTAATCTCGATGCGGTGGCCCCGGTGCGCATTCATACCGGTATAGGATTTTATGATCATATGCTTGATCAGATTGCCAAACATGGTGGGTTTTCTGTGGAAATTGAGTGTGATGGCGATCTGCATATCGATGCCCATCATTCCGTCGAGGATTGCGCGATTGCGCTAGGTCAGGCCATCCGGCAGGCATTGGGAGACAAGCGCGGTATTGGCCGCTATGGGTTTTTCCTGCCGATGGATGAGTCACAGGTCAAGGTTGCGCTTGATTTTGGTGGGCGTTTTTATCTTGATTTTAAGGCTGATTTTCCAGAAAGCCATGTTGGTGATTTGCCAACGGATATGGTGCCGCATGTGTTTTATTCGCTGGCTGAAAACTTGCAGGCCAATTTGCACATCGCTGTCACTGGTGAAAACACGCATCACATGGTTGAGGCCTGTTTTAAAGGGTTTGGCCGGGCGTTGCGGCAAGCGATCCGCCGTGATGGTGATGAGATGCCAAGCACAAAGGGCAGCTTATGATCGCAATTATTGACAGTGGTGGCGCCAATATTGCCTCGGTGCAATTTGCGCTGGAACGGCTTGGCGCAGAATCGGTCTTGACCCGTGACGCGGCAGAAATTGCCGCAGCTGACCGGGTACTTTTGCCCGGTGTGGGGGCCGCGCCAGTGGCCATGCAAACCCTCAAGGAAGCTCAATTGATTGAACCCGTCCGAAAACTTCGGCAGCCGGTTCTGGGGATATGTTTGGGCATGCAATTACTGTTTGGCCGGTCGGCTGAAGGTGGTACAGACCTGCTTGGTATTCTACATGGTGATTGCAGAGCGTTTTGCCCAGAAGGTGGGCGGTCCGTGCCACATATGGGGTGGAACCGCCTGCGCCCAACCACCACGCATCCGCTTCTGGCTGGTTTGCCTGATGTGGCGCATGTGTATTTTGTACATAGCTATTTTGTACCGGTAAATGACGCCACCATTGCGGCCTGCCAGTATGGTGAGGATTTTACCGCGATTGCCGCCATGGATAATTTTATGGGATGCCAGTTTCACCCGGAACGATCAGGGCAGGTCGGCGCACGTATTTTGCAGAATTTTTTGGAGATGCCACGATGATTTTATATCCAGCAATTGATCTAATTGGTGGTGCTGTCGTGCGGTTGCACAAAGGTGATTTTGACAAGCTGACAGAATATGGAACTGATCCGTTAGTCGTTGCGAAATCCTATGCTGATGCCGGGGCCAGATGGTTGCATCTTGTTGACCTTGATGGTGCCAGAAACCCACAAAACCGACAAATTGATCTAATTGCTAAAATCATTAACAGCACTGGCTTGTCTGTACAAACCGGCGGCGGGATCCGGTCGGCAGATGATGTTGCTGAGTTACTTCATGCGGGCGCCACGCGTGTTGTTATTGGCAGTCTTGCGGTACGAGATCCAGATCTTGTCAAACAGCTCTTGCGTCAACACGGGCCGGAAAAAATCTGTCTGGCGGCGGATGTTATCTGGCAGAATCACGCGTTTTACATTGCGGTGTCTGGCTGGCAAGAGGCCAGTGATCTTGGCCTGTTTGATTTTTTAAACATGTTTGAAACCGCTGGACTAAGGCATGTCTTGTGCACGGATATTGACCGTGACGGAACCATGCAGGGGTTTAACCAGTTGCTCTATGCCGACGTCAAACAAGAATTTGGACATCTGCAATTGCAGGCGTCAGGTGGGGCGAACCGCCTCGAAGATTTACAGAACCTGAATGCCGATGGGGTGATTATTGGCAAAGCGCTGTATGAAGGGCGGTTTTCTGTCGCCCAAGCGCTGGAGACAATCGCATGCTGACCAAACGAATTATTGCTTGCCTAGATGTTAAAGATGGCCGCGTGGTCAAAGGCGTGCAATTTCGAAACCATGTTGATATGGGGGATATTTTAGAATTGTCGCAACGCTACGCAGATGAAGGCGTTGATGAATTGGTGTTTTATGATATTACCGCCAGCAGTGATGGGCGGGTGGTTGACAAAAGCTGGGTGAACCAAATTGCTCGCCTTATCAATATACCGTTTTGTGTGTCTGGCGGAATCAGATCGGTTGCTGATGCCAAGGCGATTTTAAATGATGGTGCAGATAAAATTTCGGTCAATTCACCAGCACTTGAAACGCCTGAATTTATTGCCGAACTTGCCGCGGCCTTTGGCACTCAATGTGTTGTGGCAGGCATTGATAGCCGCCGCGAAGATGATGGGCGCTTGCAGGTGTATCAATATACCGGTGACGCCAGCAAAACAATCAAATCGAAGCGCGAGACGGTCGCGTGGGCGCGGCAGGTTGTGGCGCTTGGCGCTGGCGAAATTGTACTGAATTGCATGAATAATGATGGGGTCAGACAGGGCTATGATCTTGATCAGTTAAGAGCTGTGAAAGATGCTGTTTCTGTACCGCTGATCGCATCAGGTGGGGCAGGTGACTATCAGCATTTTGCCGATTTGTTTCAGGCGACCGATATAGATGGTGCGCTAGCGGCATCAGTGTTTCATAGCGGTAAAATACCAATTCCCGATCTCAAAGCCTTTTTACGGGCGCAATCTATTGAAGTGCGAGTGTGATATGCCAGCGATAAACAGTGATGCCCTTGCATGGGAAAAAGGCAGCGGTTTGTTGCCGGCGATTATTCAAGATGCGAATACCGGTCAGGTATTGATGCTTGGCTATATGAATGCAGACGCTCTTGCCAAAACCCTAGACACGAAAAAAGTGACGTTTTATTCACGGTCAAAGCACAGATTATGGACAAAGGGCGAAACATCAGGCAACTGGCTGGATTTTGTCTATGCCGAAATGGATTGTGATGCCGACACCATTTTGATTCAGGCACGTCCGCATGGCCCAGCCTGTCATACAGGAAGCCAGACCTGTTTTAATGACAATGTGGCTATCGCCTCGGCGTTTCTAGACCAATTATCTGGGTTAATTGCCGCGCGTCACCGCGCCATGCCTCAAAACAGTTATACGACCAGCCTATTTCGCGATGGCACCGCGCGTATTGCCCAAAAGGTGGGAGAAGAGGGGGTCGAATTGGCCCTGGCCCGAATGAAAAATGATCCCCAAGAAACGAAGAACGAAGCGGCTGATTTATTGTTTCATATGATGGTGTTGCTGGAAGATGCCGGATTAACGCTTGGTGACGTGGTCGCCGTTTTGCAACAACGCCAAAAATAAACCGTATATGCTGGGAAAAATGGCTACCCGGGACAGATTCGAACCGCCGGCCAAGCGATTAACAGCCGCTTTCTATGGTGATATTATTATATTAAATTCAGATAATTAAAAATATACCTTCAAATATCCTGAAAACAGTGTTTTGAGTAAAGTGACGACCGTGCTGGTTCATTATTGACCAGCCGGATTTTGTTAACTGGATGACCGTTGGTAAAGGTAAGTATAGGCCGGAGATTAATCTACCGGGCCCTTTTATTTCTTAACAGATCGGGTAAAGTGCATTTCCATATACTTACGGGCGTAATAAGCCTTTTGGCTCTCGGTCGGTTTTGCATCCTTCGGGACA
>CACHXC010000021.1 GCA_902583715.1 uncultured SAR116 cluster alpha proteobacterium | reverse complement strand
TTTGGCGCGGACTTCGTCAGCCACCGCCTGCGGCACTTGTTCGTAATGGTCAAACTGCATGCTGTATTGGGCACGACCTTGGCTCATTGACCGCAAGGTATTGATATACCCAAACATATTGGCCAACGGCACCATAGCATCGATGGCGCGGGCATTACCGCGCTGGTTCATCCCACCAACATTGCCACGCCGGCTATTCAGATCGCCGATGATATCACCCATGTATTCTTCCGGGGTAATAACTTCAACCTTCATCACAGGTTCCAACAGCTTCGGGCTAGCCTTGTTCATGGCTTCACGGAAAGCCGCACGACCAGCAATTTCAAAGGCCAGAACAGACGAGTCGACATCATGGCTCGCACCGTCAATTAGCTCGGCTTCGAAATCAATCACAGGGAAGCCAGCGATGGTGCCTGTTTCCTTGGCCATTGTGATGCCCTTTTCAACGCCGGGGACATATTCCTTTGGCACTGAACCACCAACAACTGAGTTGCTAAACGCAAATCCACCTTCGGCCAACGGCGCAAACCGGATTTTCACCCGCGCAAACTGACCAGACCCACCAGATTGTTTCTTGTGTGTGTAGTCGACTTCGACTTCTTTGGTGATGGTTTCACGATACGCCACCTGCGGCGCACCGATATTGGCTTCAACTTTAAACTCGCGCTTGAGACGATCAACCAAGATATCAAGGTGCAATTCCCCCATACCCCGCATAATTGTCTGGCCTGATTCAATATCACTGCTGACTTGGAATGACGGGTCTTCAGCCGCTAGACGCTGCAAACCAGCAGACATTTTTTCCTGATCGTTCTTTGATTTTGGCTCAATGGCGATTTCAATCACCGGATCCGGGAATGTCATGGTTTCGAGCACAACTGGCTTGGCCGCATCGCACAATGTATCACCTGTTGTGCTTTCCTTCATGCCAGCCAACGCAACAATATCACCAGCGTAAGCCGATTCAATTTCCTCACGGTTGTTGGAATGCATCATCATCATCCGGCCAACACGTTCGCGCTTACCCTTGGTTGAATTCAAGATGCTATCGCCTTTTTTCAACGTGCCTGAATAGAGACGCACAAAAGTCAGTGAACCAACAAATGGATCGTTCATGATTTTGAATGCCAAGCCAGATAGTGGCTCGTTATCATCTGCATTACGCTCAATGTTGCGTGTTTCTGTCTCGTCACCTGGCGCAAACCCGGTGTAGGCCGGCACATCAAGCGGGCCTGGTAAATAGTCGATAACCGCATTCAACATTGGCTGTACGCCTTTGTTTTTGAACGCAGAGCCACATAATACCGGCACAAATGACATGTTCAATGTGCCCATCCGGATCAAACGTTGCAATGTGGCAACGTCAGGATCTTCACCATCAAGGAATTTTTCCATTACGTCATCATCTTGCTCAACCGCCAGTTCAACCAGCGTAGCGCGCATTTCTGCGGCTTTATCGGCAAGTTCAGGCCGAATATCCTGCAAGCGCCATGACGCGCCGAGATCTTCAGAGTCCCACACCCATTCTTGCATGGTGATCAAGTTGACCAGCCCAGCAAATTCATTTTCCGCACCAATTGGCAGATGAATTGGCAGTGGCTGTGCGCCGGTACGATCTTTAATCATGTTCACACAGTTAAAGAAGTCCGCACCGATTTTGTCCATTTTATTGACAAACACGATCCGAGGGACTGAATATCTGTCGGCCTGACGCCATACAGTTTCAGTTTGCGGTTCAACGCCAGCGTTGGCATCAAGCACACATACCGCGCCATCCAACACCGCTAGTGACCGCTCAACTTCAATGGTGAAGTCAACGTGACCTGGTGTGTCAATGATATTAAACCGGAATTTTGCGGCGTCTGGGTCTGACCCATATTCAGGCGACGGCGTTTCACCATCTTCAGTACGGAACCAAAAACATGTGGTCGCAGCAGATGTGATGGTGATACCACGTTCCTGCTCTTGCTCCATCCAATCCATAGTGGCGTTACCATCATGGACTTCGCCAAGCTTGTGCGAGCGGCCAGTATAATAAAGAATCCGCTCGGTCGCGGTGGTTTTACCGGCGTCAATATGCGCCATAATACCAAAGTTGCGATAACGCTCTAATAAATATTCACGTGCCATGATCTACTCCAACCTTCCCATTTACCAACGATAATGGGAGAAGGCGCGGTTCGCCTCAGCCATTTTGTGCGTATCTTCGCGTTTCTTGACGGCGTTGCCACGGTTATTGGCGGCATCCATCAATTCGCCTGAAAGACGATCCATCATTGTGTTTTCGCCACGCTTGCGCGAGCTGTCGATCAGCCACCTAATAGCCAATGCCTGCGCCCGTTCGGCGCGCACTTCAACCGGCACCTGATAGGTGGCACCACCAACCCGGCGAGAACGCACTTCCAGGTGCGGCCGTACATTTTCCAGCGCATCGTGGAACACTTTTACCGGCTCATTGCCAGATTTTTCTTGAATACGATCAAACGCGCCATAAACGATCTTTTCGGCAACTGAACGCTTGCCGTCAAACATCAGGCAAGACATGAATTTTGAAACAACGGTATCTTTAAACTTCGGATCTGGAAGAACCGGCCGTTTTTCTGCTCTATGACGACGTGACATCTGTGCCTCTTCTTACTTGGGACGCTTAGCGCCATATTTAGAGCGCCGCTGGCGACGATCACCAACGCCCTGCGTGTCCAATGTGCCGCGAATGATGTGATAACGAACGCCCGGCAAATCCTTTACCCGGCCGCCGCGAATTAATACTACTGAGTGTTCCTGCAAATTATGCCCTTCACCCGGGATATAGCTAGACACTTCAAAGCCGTTTGTCAGCCGGACACGCGCCACTTTCCGCAAAGCCGAATTCGGCTTTTTCGGTGTCGTTGTATAAACTCTGGTGCATACACCGCGTTTTTGCGGGCATGCTTCCATTGCAGGAACTTTGGTACGTGCAACTGGACGCTTGCGCCCGTGACGGATTAGCTGGTTAATCGTTGGCATTACTGCCCCTTTTTTCTCGACCAATACGCACTGTACGTGCAACAGGGCAGCTTCGCCCGGTAATTGCAGGCAAAACACCCAAAACCTCCAATATGGAGCCGAATTTTCGTCACCTAATTTACAGGCCTAGCGTCTGATACGAGATCGGCGCGCGCGCCGCTTGATCACCACCTAGGTCTAAAAGGTTGCCGGATACTATTTTTTGCGGGCCGAACGGTCAAGCGCTTTTTGCGCCTTTTCCGCTCGTTATCCGCATTTTTTTTTACTTACCCGCCAGATTCACTTTGTCCGGCGGACAAAATTTAGTCATCTGCGCCAATTTCAGCGTCTTCAAATGGCGAATCCTGCACTTCAAGGGCTGGAGCCTCGGCTGCACGCTGGGCCATAATGGCTTTATCACGGTCCGCCGCGATCCGGCGCAGGCGATTCATCACTGAACCTGTGCCAGCTGGAATCAACCGGCCGACAATCACATTTTCTTTCAAACCATCAAGCGTGTCTTCCTTGCCGCTTACCGCGGCTTCAGTCAGAACGCGGGTGGTTTCTTGGAACGACGCAGCCGAGATAAAGCTGTTTGTCTGCAACGATGCTTTGGTGATCCCTAAAAGCACTGGCTGCGCCACAGCGGGACGCAAGCCTTCAGCTTCAAGTGCTGTATTGGCTTTTGCAAATTCCTCACGGTCAACCTGTTCGCCAACCAAGAAAGTGCTGTCAGCCGGATCACTGACTTCAACTTTTTGCAACATCTGACGGACAATCACTTCGATATGCTTGTCGTTGATTTTCACACCCTGCAACCGGTACACATCCTGAATCTCCTTAACCAGATAGGCAGCTAGCGCCTCTACCCCAAGAATGCTTAAAATATCATGCGGTACGGGACTACCATCAAGAAGCAAATCGCCCTTACGAACCACATCGCCCTCATTCACCGCCAATGGCCGGCCTTTTGGCAACAAATATTCAACAGCGTCCATGTCACCATCTAGCGGCACAACACGAATACGCCGTTTGGCTTTATAGTCATTACCAAACTCAACCCGGCCTTCCGCCTCAGCAATCACTGCAAAATCCTTTGGACGGCGTGCTTCAAACAGTTCAGCCACCCGCGGCAAACCACCGGTGATATCGCGCGTCTTTGAAGACTCACGCGGAATACGTGCCAGCACATCGCCGGCCTGCACCGTTGCCCCATTATCAACCGACAGAATGGAGCCAGCCGACAGGAAGTATCTTGCCTCAAGGCCATTTGCTAATGTCAGCACCTCACCTTTTTCATCACGCAAAGTGATACGCGGACGCAGATTACTGCCACCAGCCGCCTGCTTCCAATCGACAACTTCCTTGCTGGAGATACCGGTCGCATCATCTGTGACTTCGCGCATTGATACGCCTTCCAGCAAATCGACATAATTGGCCACACCGTTCAGTTCTGAGATGATTGGCATAGTGTATGGGTCCCATTCAATCAGAACCTTGCCAGCCGCAACCTCTTCACCATCCGCCACAAACAATTTACCACCATATGGCAAACGATGACGCGCCCGTTCACGGCCCTGCTCATCTATGATCAACAGTTCAGTGTTCCGGCTCATCACAATTTCATTGCCACTCTTATCGGTAACCAAAGATGCATCTTCGAGCTTAATCTTACCGCCAATGCTGGCTTCGATATTTGATTGTTCGGCACCACGTTGTGCCGCACCACCGACGTGGAATGTTCGCATGGTTAATTGTGTGCCAGGTTCACCGATTGACTGGGCGGCAATCACGCCGACTGCCTCACCGATATTGACATCGGTGCCACGGGCCAGATCACGACCATAACAATTTGCACAAATTCCGGTGTCTGCCTCACAAGACAGAGCCGAGCGTATTTTCGCCTGATCAGCCCCAGAATCTTCAATCGCTCTCGCATGTTCTTCGGTCACCATCTGGCCGGCCACCACCAACACATTGCCGGTTTTCATATCAACCAGATCTTCAGCCAACACCCGTCCAAGAATACGTTCAAACAGCGGATCAACAATATCACTGCCATTCATTACGGGGCGAATTGTCAAACCATTTTGGGTGCCGCAATCAACTGTCGTCACAATGCAATCTTGCGCCACATCAACAAGACGGCGTGTCAGATAGCCTGAGTTCGCTGTTTTCAACGCTGTATCAGCAAGACCCTTACGTGCCCCGTGTGTCGAGTTGAAATATTCTAACACATTCAGTCCTTCTTTAAAGGACGAAATGATTGGTGTTTCAATGATCTCGCCAGATGGTTTTGCCATCAAGCCGCGCATACCAGCCAATTGTTTAATCTGCGCTGCAGATCCACGCGCACCAGAATGCGCCATCATCCAAACCGAGTTGATCGGTTCCCCATCCTTGGCGGTGGAAATTCCCCTCATCATCTCGTCAGCAACCAGATCAGAACAACGTGACCATACGTCAACGACCTTGTTATATTTTTCACCTTGCGTGATCAAACCATCCAAATACTGCTGTTCGAATGTCTTGACCTGGACTTCGGCTTCATTGACGTATTTTTCTTTGAGCTCAGGCGTGGTCAGATCGGCAATGCCAAAGGAAATACCGGCATCACAGGCCTGTCCAAACCCAAGTGACATCAGCCGGTCACAGAAAATTACCGTGTCTTTCTGACCACAATGACGGTACACGTGATCTATCACATCACTGACCTCTTTCTTTGTCATCAGCTTATTGACCAGTTCAAATGAACAAGATGGGTTGTCCGGCAACAAATCGGCAAGCTGGGCGCGGCCGGGGGTTGTTTCGATCACTTTTAAGATACGTGACCCATCTGTGTCACGGGTTGGTACCCGTGCCTTGACTTTGGCGTGCAGACTAACCGAACCATTGCCAAGTGCCAGCAAAATTTCCTGCACATTAGAGAAAATCATGCCTTCGCCTTTTTCATTGTCGCGTTCCATCGACATATAATACAAGCCAAGAATAATATCCTGCGAAGGCACAATGATGGGCTTACCATTGGCCGGGCTCAAAATATTGTTGGTTGACATCATCAAGACCCGGGCTTCAAGCTGGGCCTCTAATGACAACGGAACATGCACAGCCATTTGGTCACCGTCAAAGTCGGCGTTAAAGGCTGTACAAACAAGTGGGTGAAGCTGAATCGCCTTGCCTTCGACAAGCACGGGTTCAAACGCCTGAATGCCCAAACGGTGCAAGGTCGGCGCCCGGTTCAACATCACCGGATGCTCGCGGATCACCTCTTCGAGAATGTCCCATACCTCTGGACGTTCCTTTTCGACCATACGCTTGGCCATCTTCACGGTGCTTGCCAGCGAATAAAGTTCCAGCTTTGAATAGATGAACGGCTTGAACAGTTCGAGTGCCATTTTCTTTGGCAGGCCACATTGATGGAGTTTTAATTCTGGCCCCACCACAATAACTGAACGGCCCGAGTAATCGACCCGCTTACCAAGCAAGTTTTGACGGAACCGGCCCTGCTTGCCTTTCAGCATATCTGACAGAGATTTCAATGGACGCTTGTTGACACCGCTGATCACCCTTCCGCGCCGGCCATTATCAAATAGCGCATCGACTGATTCTTGCAACATACGCTTTTCGTTACGCACGATGATATCAGGTGCGCGCAATTCGATCAGCCGCTTCAGGCGGTTGTTACGATTGATCACGCGGCGATATAAATCATTCAAATCAGAAGTGGCAAACCGGCCACCATCCAATGGCACCAATGGGCGCAATTCCGGCGGGATAACCGGCACAACATCCATTATCATCCATTCCGGGCGACAGCCAGACTCACGGAATGAGTCAACGAGCTTTAGGCGCTTGACCAGTTTTTTACGCTTGGCTTCAGAACCGGTCTCAGCAAGTTCGTTGCGGATCGTTGCCCGCTCTGCTTCCAGATCAATATCGCCAAGAATTTTTTTGATCGCTTCGGCACCAATGGCGGCTTCAAACGCATCGTCACCATATTCATCCTGTGCGTCGTAATACTCTTCTTCGCTCAGAAGCTGGCCTTTTGTCAGCGATGTCATCCCCGGTTCGATGACCACGAAATTTTCAAAATATAAAACCCGCTCAAGGTCTTTGAGGGTCATATCGACCAACAGGCCAATGCGGCTTGGCAACGATTTCAAAAACCAGATATGGGCAACCGGCGCGGCAAGTTCGATATGGCCCATACGTTCGCGGCGCACTTTTGACAAAGTTACCTCAACACCACATTTTTCACAGATAATGCCGCGATATTTCATCCGCTTATATTTGCCACACAGACATTCATAATCGCGGACTGGGCCAAAAATGCGCGCACAAAACAGCCCGTCTTTTTCAGGTTTAAATGTGCGATAATTGATGGTTTCTGGCTTTTTGATCTCGCCAAATGACCATGACCGGATACGTTCTGGTGCGGCAATTGAAATCCTGATCTTGTCAAAGCTCTGAGGGCCTTGTGACTGGCCAAAAGGATTCATCAAATCGTTCATTTATTTATCTCCCCAACATCTGTTGGTGTCTTGTGAGTTATATAAAGGTGAAAAGCTGTCAGACACAGTTGCCTGCCCCTGACTGCGATCATTGATTAATATTCAGCCTCATGAAGATCGACATTCAGGCCAAGTGAGCGCAACTCTTTGACCAGAACGTTGAATGATTCAGGAATACCGGATTCGAAATCATCATCACCGCGGACGATAGATTCATACACCTTGGTACGGCCCGAAACATCGTCTGATTTGACGGTAAGCATTTCTTGCAGGGTGTATGCGGCACCATAGGCCTCAAGCGCCCAGACTTCCATTTCCCCAAAGCGCTGACCGCCAAACTGCGCTTTACCGCCAAGTGGTTGCTGTGTAACCAGCGAATAAGGACCAATTGACCGTGCGTGAATCTTGTCATCGACAAGGTGATGCAGTTTCAGCATATAAATATAGCCAACCGTCACCGGCCGGTCGAACACTTCACCGGTGCGGCCATCTGTTAGCCATTCTTGTCCCGTTTTGCTCAACCCGGCTTTTTCAAGCAAGGTCACAACGTCAGCTTCACGGGCCCCGTCAAACACCGGTGTACCCATCGGTACGCCGCGCGATAAGATGCTGGCCTGTTCGATGATTTGGTCATCATCCATCACCGCCAGTTCACCATCAAACTGTTCTTTGCTGTAGATTTCAGCCAGCATGTTACGCAATGGTTTGACATCAGCTTTGGCAAGTGCTGCCTCAGCGGCTGCCCCAACCTGTTTACCCAGACCGCGCGCGGCCCAGCCAAGGTGGGTTTCCAAAATCTGTCCCACATTCATCCGTGATGGCACGCCCAACGGGTTCAGCACGATATCAACAGGTGTGCCATCTTCCAGATACGGCATGTCTTCCATTGGCACGATGCGTGAAATCACCCCTTTATTCCCATGGCGGCCCGCCATTTTATCGCCGGGTTGCAACTTGCGTTTCACCGCCACAAAGACTTTGACCATCTTCATCACGCCCGGTAGCAATTCATCACCGCCCTGTAATTTGTCGACTTTGTCCTGAAAGCGTGCCTGCAACGCGGCAACAGCACTTTCAAAGTCGGCAACTTGTGCCTCAATCAACTTTTGTACATCATCGGCCTTGACCGCGAGTTGCTGCCATTGTGATTTTGGCAATTCATCCAGCATGGCGGCGTCAATTTTGCTATCAGCTTTAATACCCTTCGGCCCGGTTGCCACAGTCTGACCGTCAAACAATTCGGCCATCCGACCGTAGAAACCACGTTCCAAAATGGCCCGCTCATCATCACGGTCTTTGCCAAGACGGTCGATTTCAGCCCGGTCAATCGCCAGCGCACGTTCATCTTTTTCCACACCGCGGCGTGAAAATACCCGAACTTCAACGATTGTGCCTGCCCCCCCTGGTGGCAACTTCAAAGATGTATCGCGAACGTCTGAAGCCTTTTCACCAAAAATAGCCCGCAGCAATTTTTCTTCTGGTGTCATTGGTGATTCACCTTTTGGTGTCACCTTGCCAACCAGAATATCGCCAGGACCAACCCCAGCACCAACATACACGATGCCAGCCTCATCAAGGTTTTTCAGCGCCTCTTCACCAACATTCGGAATGTCGCGAGTGATTTCTTCCTGACCCAACTTGGTATCGCGGGCCATAATTTCATATTCCTCGATATGAATAGAGGTAAAGACGTCCTCACGCACAATACGCTCAGAAATCAGGATAGAATCCTCGAAATTATAGCCGTTCCATGGCATGAACGCGACCAGCACATTCCGACCAAGCGCCAATTCACCATCTTCAGTCGACGGACCATCGGCGATAATGTCGCCACGGCGCACCGTGTCCCCAACTTTTACCAATGGACGCTGGTTGACGGTGGTATTCTGGTTTGACCGCTGGAATTTAAGCAGGCTGTAAATATCAACAGGTGACACATTCTCATCTGTTTCTTCGCTTGCCCGCACCACAATACGGGTGGCATCAACCTGGTCGATCACACCAGCCCGACGCGCAACAATGGTAACACCTGAGTCGCGTGCAACACGTGCTTCCATGCCGGTACCAACAATCGGGGCCTCAGCACGCAACAATGGCACCGCTTGACGCTGCATGTTGGATCCCATCAATGCGCGGTTGGCATCATCATTTTCCAAAAATGGAATTAGCGCGGCCGCAACGGACACCAATTGTTTTGGTGACACATCCATCAACTCAATGTCAGTCGGACGGGCCAGACCGATATCACCAGCCCGGCGCACCGGAATCAATTCACCAACAAATTTATTGTTTTTATCCAGCTCGGCATTGGCCTGCGCAATCGTGTAACGGCCTTCTTCCATCGCTGAAATGTACCGCACTTCGTTTGTGACCTTGCCATCGACAACTTTGCGGTACGGTGTTTCGATAAAGCCGTAACGGTTGACTTTTGCATGCGTTGCCAGCGAGTTGATCAGACCAATATTTGGACCTTCAGGTGTCTCAATCGGACAAATCCGGCCATAATGCGTCGGGTGCACGTCGCGCACCTCAAACCCAGCCCGTTCACGCGTCAACCCTCCCGGCCCAAGCGCCGACACGCGGCGCTTATGGGTGATTTCTGACAGCGGATTTGTTTGGTCCATAAATTGCGATAATTGCGATGACCCGAAAAATTCACGCACGGCCGCCGCGGCAGGCTTTGCGTTGATCAGATCAGCTGGCATCACCGTATCAATTTCGACTGATCCCATACGCTCACGAATGGCGCGTTCCATTCGCAACAGGCCAATGCGGTATTGATTTTCCATCAATTCGCCAACTGACCGAACACGGCGGTTGCCAAGATGGTCGATATCATCAACATCGCCATGCCCATCTTTCAGGCCGACCAATACTTTGAGAACGGCCATAATATCGGCTTTGCGTAAAATCCGCAGATTGTCCTCGGTTTCAAGATCAAGCCGTGAATTCATTTTCACTCGGCCAACTGATGACAGATCATAACGGTCGCTGTTAAAGAACAGGCTCTGGAACAGAGCATGTGCGCTTTCCAATGTTGGCGGCTCACCCGGACGCATCACCCGGTAAATATCAACCAGAGCATCTTCACGGCAGGTGTTGCGGTCAGCCGCCAGCGTGTTGCGCAGATGCGGACCATAATTGACATTATCAATAAACAGAATACCAAGCTCTTTGATGCCAGCTTCGGCCAGCTTGGCCAGCATGTCTTCAGTCAACTCGTCCCCGGCTTCGGCATAAACCTCGCCAGTCGAAATATTTACAACATCCTCGGCAACAAAGCGTCCAAGCAAGTCACTGTCTGTCACAAAAATCGATTTTACCCCAGACTCGGCCAGCTTTTTCAGCGAGCGCGGGGTCATTTTTGTTCCGGCCGTGGCGATCACTTTTTTGGTTTTTGCATCAACCAAATCACGCACCAGCTTACTGCCTTTTAGCGATTCGACATCAAAATCATACTGCCAACCATCACCCTTACGGCTGTAGGGTACCGTTTGGTAAAAATGCCCCAAAATTTCTTCGCGGCTCATACCGTTGACGCGCGTGGGATCAACCTCTTCAGATTTTTCTGCACAGGCATCCATGTAGGCTTCCGACTCGACATCCGGCAGTGCCATCATGAATGTAGTGGCCGGCAATTTGCGCTTGCGGTCAATCCGCACATTCAGAATATCTTTTGCATCAAATTCAAAATCAAGCCAAGAGCCACGGTACGGAATGACACGTGAAGCAAACAAGAATTTTCCAGATGCATGTGTTTTGCCGCGATCGTGATCAAAAAATACGCCCGGTGAGCGATGCATCTGTGACACGATAACACGCTCGGTGCCATTCACGATGAATGTGCCGTTTGATGTCATCAAGGGCATGTCACCCATATAGACGTCTTGTTCTTTGATATCGCGTATCGACCGCGATCCAGTATCTTCATTCTCTTCCCAGACAACAAGCCGCAGGGTCACCCGCAACGGCGACGCATAGGTCAGGCCACGTTGTTGACACTCCTCAACGTCATACTTTGGCATTTCCAGTTCATAGGACACAAATTCGAGAACCGACCGACCAGCAAAATCGCCAATCGGAAACACCGATTTAAAAGTTTCCTGCAAACCATGGTCAGTACGCTCATGTGGCGCAACACCCATTTGCAAAAACGTGTCATAACTGGACCGCTGAACATCGATAAGATTTGGCATATTGGTCACTTCTTCAAGCTGACCAAATGTGCGACGAACCCGTTTGCGACTATCCAGAGTGCTTACATGCGATGCCATTAAAACTTCCTCATCAAATTCAATGTTGGCCATCTTCGAATGCTGATGGCGACACATTAACTGCCCCAGCGCCTAAATCGCTGACAATTAAACGACTACGCACCGGACAGCCAAAAACCGCCCGGTGCTGCATTATTTAGATCGCTTGCAAACCAAGCTTTATCGCCAAATTACTTGACCTCAACAGTTGCGCCAGCTTCTTCCAGCTTTGCTTTGATCTGTTCAGCTTCGTCCTTTGACACCCCTTCTTTTACCGGCTTTGGTGCGCCTTCAACAAGATCTTTGGCTTCTTTGAGGCCAAGACCAGTGATGGTGCGAACTTCTTTAATAACGTTGATCTTTGACGCGCCAGCAGATGCCAACACAACTTCAAATTCACTCTTTTCTTCAGCTGCACCGCCAGCGTCACCGCCACCAGAAGGCATCGCCATTGCCATTGGAGCAGCAGCGGCAGAAACGCCCCACTTTTCCTCCAACAATGTCGCTAGTTCTGCTGCTTCAAGAACAGTAAGGTTAGATAGGTCTTCTGCGATTTTTTCGATATCAGCCATTATTTAGTCTCCATTAAAAGGCTTGAACTTCTGATTGGGGTGTTATGAACCCTGCTGCAATTGATCTTCGCGTGCCTTGATAACACGAACCATTTTGCCGGCCGGAGCCTGCACAACCCGTGCAATTTTGGCTGCCGGCGCTCGTACAAGCCCGACAAGTTTGCCACGCAATTCGTCAAGAGAAGGCATTTTCGCCAATGCCTCGATGCCAGCTTTGTCGAGTGTTTTCCCGTCCATGCTGCCACCGATGATGGTGATTTTTGGATTTCCCTCGGCGTAATCTACAAGGATCTTGGCAGCCGCAACCGGGTCTTCCGACGTGCCAACAACGGTTGGTCCGGTAAAGATACTGTCAAGGTCTTCGTAACGCGTGCCTTTAAGCGCTAGCTTGGCAATCCTGTTTTTGGTTACCTTAAAGCCAGCACCGGCCTCCCGCATCTTTTGACGCAGGTCACCGCTTTCCGCAACGGTCATACCAACCTGATGCGCGACGACAACGGTCGTTGACGCATTGAAGGTTGATTGCAGCGTTTCGATCAGTTCGGCTTTTTCTGTTCTGTTCACCGATCGTCTCCGCTCTGATTAGGGATGGTCTGGCATCTGCCAGCTTGATCCCAGTTGCACAATAGACTAACAAATACACTGTTAGTCCGCTGGCCTGCCCATAAGAAGTTCAAGCAGAAATCTGCTCGTGCTCCCCGTCTATTACGGGATATTATGCCAGATTTGCATCTGACCACCCGTAGTCTTGGACAGGTGCGGGGTTGCTGTCACATAACAACCACCCCTGTTTTCCATCCATTTAGGGATGAAAAATTCTCGTCTTGTGAAACCGTCCTTTAAGCGACGTCTTCAACAAACACCCCAGCACCCATAGTAGAGCTTAGGGTAATTTTTTTGATATATTGGCCCTTGGCACCAGATGGGCGCGCCTTGCGCACCGCTTCAATGAAAGCCGCCGCATTTTCAGTAATCTTGCCTTCGTCAAAACTGGCTTTACCAATGCCCGCATGCACTACACCAGCTTTTTCTGCACGATACTGTACTTCACCAGCCTTGGCCGCCGCTACAGCCGCCGCCACATCAGCCGTCACAGTACCCAATTTTGGATTTGGCATCAGGCCACGCGGGCCCAGCACCTTACCAAGCCGGCCGACAACACCCATCATGTCAGGCGTCGCGATCACCCGGTCAAATGCCGATTCACCGTTTTGGATCGCTTCGGCAAGATCGTCAGCACCAACCAGATCAGCACCGGCGGCTTTGGCTTCATCCGCCTTGGCATCTTTTGCAAATACAGCCACACGCATGGACTTGCCGGTACCGTTTGGCATGGCAACAACACCGCGCACCATTTGATCGGCATGGCGCGGGTCTACACCCAAATTCATAGCAATTTCAATTGTTTCATCAAATTTAGATAGGGCATTGCCTTTTACCAGCGCGACAGCTTCGGCCAGTGGATAGGCTTTGTTACGATCAACAGATTTATAAGCGGCTTTGAGTTTTTTACTTGTCTTCACCATTAAATTAGCCCTCCACAACTTCAAGGCCCATGGAACGGGCTGACCCCATTACCATTTGCATTGCACCTTCAACATCGACGGCGTTCATATCACCCATTTTGGCATCGGCAATTTCGCGTACCTGCGCGATTGTCACCTTGCCAGCAACAGACCGGCCCGGCTCTTTCGAGGCACTTGAAAGACCAGCCGCTTTTTTCAAGAAGTAACTGACCGGCGCTGTCTTGGTCACAAAAGCGAATGATTTATCCTGAAAAACCGTGATCACAACTGGCACTGGCATGTTCTTTTCGAGCGTGTCTGTCGCCGCATTAAAGGCCTTACAGAATTCCATTATATTTACACCGCGCTGACCAAGTGCTGGACCCACAGGCGGAGATGGGTTAGCACCTCCTGCCGGGATATTCAGTTTGATGTAGCCTTCGATCTTCTTTGCCATCTTCGTTCTTCCTTAACGCATAACCGCGCTGTTCATGTTCAGCGCGCAATCCGCTTAGCAACCGCACACGCGGCGCCACTTGTTGTACCCGGCTTTCGCCTAGATTTTTTCGACCTGGCTATATTCCAACTCAACCGGTGTTGAGCGCCCAAAAATCGACACTGTTACTTTAAGACGCGCCTTATCATCATCAGCCTCTTCGACAAACCCATTGAAGGACGCAAATGGGCCATCTGACACACGCACCTGTTCACCGATATCAAAGGTGACTGTAGTGCGCGGGCGCTCAACGCCTTCGCTCACCTGGCGGATCAACCGCTCGGCCTCACTATTGGTAATGGGCACAGGCTTGCCCTTACCACCCAAGAAACCAGTAACACGGGGCTGACTCGTCACCAATTGCCAGGCTTCATCGCTCAACTCTAGCTTAACAAGGATATAGCCAGGGAAAAATTTGCGTTCACCTTCGACCCGCACACCACGCTTGACCTCGACAACATTTTCGATCGGCACCATGACGTCTTCAATCTGGTCTTCAAGACCATTTGACGCAGCCTGCTCGCGAATCGACTGCGCGACTTTTTTCTCAGATCCTGAGAAGACGTGCAGAACATACCAGCGCTTGGCCATTACCACTCTTTCCCAACCGGTTCCGGTATTCCGAAACGCAAAACGTCCGGTCCGTTCCTAGCCACCAAGGCCAAGAACAAACTGGACAACATTCGATAGCACCATATCAACAAACAGGAAAAACACTGCAGCGATGGCGACCATTACAAACACAGTCAGCGTGGCGGTACCAGTCTCACGACGCGACGCCCACGAGATGCGAGACACTTCTTGACGGACCTGCCTTACAAATTGTGCGGGCGACACTTTAGCCATTGATAGCTGCCAATTCAAGTTTAATTTGACTACTTGTGCTTGTCCCAAAGCAAGGTCGCGCACAGCACTGCGGAGGCGGTGCACGCTGCTATGGTTGTCGGCTTCTAGCAAACCCGGTGCGCCATGGCAACTACTTATCGCGCTGTTCAGGTAATAAAATCACCTGATCATCTCGACACAAGCTTCAGCCCGTTGTCACCCGTAACTCGTCATACGATACCATCACATGACGCGCGAAGGCTGGCCGGGCCCGCAACCTATCGTAATAAGCTCTTAAATACGGCAAATCGGCGCGTCTCACATCGATGTCATAATAACGATACAAGCAATGCCCCAACTGAATATCAGCAAGGCTGAGGTCATCCCCCGCCAGATAGGCATTGCTTGCCAAAATCTTGTCGGCAATCGCCAACTCTTTTTCAACCAGCCCAAGGGCCATAGTAATCGCCGAGCAATCTCGTTGCGATGGCGGGATCCGCACCAAAGGCCAAAAAACCGATGAAATAAATTGACTGGCAAAATTAAGCTTTGCCCATTCAGCCCATTTATCCACAACCGCGCGCGCCGCAGGAGTTTCCGGCCAAAATGGTGCCGCCGCATATTGCGTTGCAACATACCGTAAAATGGCCCCTGCTTCAAATATCGCCGGCCCATCTGCATCTATTAAAACTGGCACTTTGCCATTTGGGTTCATTGCCAAAAAATCGGCTGTGGTGACCACGCCATAAGTAAATCCAGCATCAATCCGGTGATAGGTAAGATCAAGTTCATCAAGGCACCATAAAACGGATTGCACATTCACCGATGATTTGCGGCCCCAAATGGTAATTTTGTTCACCGTCTTATCTCCTTGACTTGCGGTCTCTATCGCACCTGCAAGGTGCCAATTTAGCATCAACCATTCCCGCCTTTACGGTGAACGACACCAGCAAGGCTGACAATAGGTAAAAACCAGCACACCACCAGCCAAGACCGCCGACAACGGCTATTTCATCACCGCTTTGTCAGGATCTCGCGTTTGCATCAAAAAAAACAGCTAATCAGACTTTCCTGCCGAGCAGAAAATAAGCTAGATTGCGGGCCTATTGGCTAGTGAGTGAGGCGACAGTTATGCAACAAATTGGTGTTGTGGGTTTAGGCGCAATGGGATCGGTCATGGCGCCGCTTCCAGCCCGTGCAGGATTTACCGTAATTGGGTTTGACACAGCCGCAAAACGGCCAGATGTGCCAGATGTCGCGACGGCGACCTCTTTAGAAGATATGGTGGCCTGCGATGCGATCATTACGATGCTACCAGATGGAGCCGTGGTAACAGCCGTCGCCACCGTATTGGCCGAGGCTGGCTTTCGTGGCCTGCTGATTGATATGTCATCAAGCCACCCTGATGACACCATAAAGCTGGGAGAAACACTGGTGGCACATGGCATTAGCCTGATTGATGCCCCAGTCTCAGGCGGTGTCAAAAAAGCCGCCGCCGGCACGCTGATGGTCATGGCAGGCGGTGCCGCAGATGATATTGCCGCGGCATATGCGCTGATTGATTGCTTTGGCACCATGCAACATGTTGGTCCGCTTGGTGCTGGTCACGCGATGAAGGCATTGAATAATTACGTCTCTGCTGCTGGGCTTTTGGCCAGTATGCAAGCACTAGCCACGGCCGAATCTTTTGGCATCACCGCCGACAAATTTACCTCGGTGATTAATGGGTCCACCGGCCGAAACAATACCACCGAGGTCAAAATGATGCCATTTATCGCCTCGCGCCATTATGATTCTGGGTTCTTTTTGCGGCTGATGGCAAAAGATGTCACCATTGCCAGCGAGCTGATGATAAATGCTGGATTTGATGCCCCGATCACTCCGGCGCTAAACAGTTATCTTGCCGAGGCGTTGGCCACACTTGGCCATGACGCCGACCATACCGGGCTCTATGAGATGGTTAACCCCATATCAAAAGGCTGACTGGTAGACGTATCTATTTGGCGGCTGGATATTTTTGGTAGTTGGATGTTTTTGCTTGCTGGCGGTTCTGACAACTAGCCGGGCGCATCACTTGGCATAATACCCCATGGCTTGAAGACTATACTCACCAAACGCCAGCAATTCATGCTTGAGAGCAAGCCGTCCGATTTCGGCCCGTAATGCGGGCACCGAACGATCTACCGGCGCTGATGTGGTAAACAACCCGCGCCGTTTTATGCTACCACCATTATAGAGGGCAATGACAACGTCAAGTCGATCATCAATGGCATCACGGACCAGGGCAAGATCGCGGCCAAGGCTTTTTAAATCGGCTTGCCTGTCAAGACCCGTATCCAGCTCTTGTGAAAATTGATCGAGGTACCGATCTGCAGACAAGGCTTTTAAGGTACGCTGATTAGCTGTCTCGATGGTCAGTGTTTTGGCAAATTCAAGCCGAAATTGCCGGATTAACGCGCGTTTCCGCGTGGTGTTGCGGGCCGGCGCCGTAGGCGCCGCATGACGATCCCGGCCATCTGAAGACTCCGCGCTGACAGAAGGCCCAGACCCATAACCAAGGTCGCTGGCAGAACCCGTGCTAGAACCAGCATCAGTCGCGCTCGCAGAACTACTGGCAGACCCGCTTCCCGACCCACTGCTGGCCGAAGACGATCCGCTAAAAGTACCCATGTTGAGGTCGCCGGCACTACCCGGATATTGCGCCGACGATAGTGATGGCCAAATCACCACACCGCCGAATCCGACCACTACCAGAATCAGACCGCGCATCCATATTATTGGCCATGCCGTAGAACAAACCATAAAAAAACTCTATCAAAATAATCATCGCACCGCCATGCCGTGCCAAAAGCGCCGCTCTGCAGGGATGCATGACACAACCAAACATGAGCGCTCGCATCTGCTGGTAACGTCTGATTTTGATGTTTGTTTATCAGCCGAGCGGAAAACGCTGGCTAATGAAAAAAAATCGGGACAAAAAAACAGCCCCACGGGTTTGACCCGGGGGCTGTCCTTTAACTGGCAGGAGTGGAGGGGCTCGAACCCCCAGCCCCCGGTTTTGGAGACCGGTGCTCTACCAATTGAGCTACACTCCTATGGGCCGCTTATGGC
>CACHXC010000020.1 GCA_902583715.1 uncultured SAR116 cluster alpha proteobacterium | reverse complement strand
GTCACACAGCTTTTAAAAAGATCACCATAAACACATCACCTATTAAGCACCGACTTTGCTTAAAACATGTTTATGGGCATTTTGGTGATCCTTGGAATGACACTTAAATGACAACTGATAGTGGTTAACAGGATGTACACCTAATCTGTGTAGGTGCATGTGTATATATACGTGTGGCAGGGGGGTGGCCCCCGCCGCCCCATGGGTGTGAAACAAACTGAGAAACATTTGTGCGCATTGACAGTGAAACGCTTGTACGTAAACTGACGATATTCGTGCAATTCCATTGGTATTGGTGCATCTGTGAGGCACACAGCATCCTCATCCGGCACCATCTTTAGTGTTTCACTTGATGTAACCAATTGAATTGCAACAGGTTAACTGTCTGCTGTTGGATTGGTGTGCAACAAATGCCCCATACTGAACTAATACTCATCGGTATTGGCTCATGTATTGTATTTGATGTCTGGCAACGCCTCTTCCAAATCTTCACATCCATTCCACCTTCAAATTGGACACTGGTTGGACGCTGGTTTATCGGCCTCATATCTAATGGACAGTTGATAGCCAGCCAACTTTCACAGCAACCAGAAGCAAAGCATGAAACACCTACTGGATGGGTTGTTCATTACGCTGTTGGCATTGTTTACGCCTACGTGCTTTTTATTTTAGTTCAGCTTGGAATATTTGAGCCAACCATAACTCATGGTCTTGTATTTGGCGTGGCTAGCGTTTTGGTGCCGTGGTTATTTTTTATGCCAGCAATGGGGAATGGAATTATGGCAAGTAAAACGCCGACTCCAAAAGTGGCTTGTGCGTTAGCTTTGATGATGCACTCATTATTTGGGCTATCTCTTGGAGTGGGATTTTCCACATTGTTAGCCTAAATTTTATTTACAGCCTTTCCATCCATCTATTTAGCACATCCAATGGATAACCACTTCCATATCCATGACCCACTCCGCTGGTCTTCCAGCCTCCTATTGCATCAACGATATCCGATGGACATTCCACTGCCCTCAACCTGTCACGAAGACTATGTCTGAAGCTATGAATAACGCAGTTGTATGGCACGTATTGATGCAGCCATTTGTTAAGACCACCACTAGCTGAATTGGCTTTACAGCCTGTTGCATCGCAGTATCTGTGAAAAGCAAAGATACTATTATTTTTGGCCTCTAGAAGCCTTTTAGAGGCCCACAGAGCAGCCCCAACAAGTGGAATACATCTTTGGCTACCTTTGGTCTTTAGACTCCTCCACTGATGAGGTTTGAGGTCTATATAAGGAATACGGTCATCTAGTTTTATGTCTTCTTTCAGCAGTCCAGCTGCTTCTCCTAATCTCATGCCGGTGTCGCTAATAAGAGCAATCAACCAACGCATATCATCATCTATCTCTTTGCATAGAGATTGCACCTTGTTGATGTCCTGAATGGATATTGGCTGGCGTGATTGTACCTTGTCATTATCGGGGAAGAAGGTATTTGCAAATGGATTGCGACACTCCAGACCTTGTTCTGAGATAGCAAGGTTGATGATTGCCCTGATAGAAGAAAAAACACGCTTTACTGTTGGAACACTCATGCCTTGTTTGATGCACCAATCACGAAGCTGTCCTGCTTCAGCAGAGGAGTATGATGAATTTGCTTTGTCGCCCAGAAGCTGTGTCACATACTTGGTATTCCGCTTTGCTGTTCTGATGAACACCGGACCTCTGCCTACTGATTTCAGCCGGAGGTATAACTCACACGCCTCAGTCATAAGTAAACTGTCGTTTGCAACTGCATCACTTGATTTGACCACTTGAATGGCAGGTATATCCATATTCTGCAGTCGTAGACCAAGCCAGTAGTCCTCAAGGCGTTGGTTTATGGATTTGCTTGCACGAATAGCAGCAGAAGCTGATTTGGTTTTTAGGCTGAAACACAGCCTTTTGACATCATAGTGGGAGGCCAAATCGTGAGGTACACGCCGGACATAATAATAAATACCATCACGATAAAGCACATGATTTGCTTCACATTTGTTTCTCATTTTGTTGCACACCAATCCAACAGCAGACAGTTAACCTGTTGCAATTCAATTGGTTACATCAAGTGAAACACTAAAGATGGTGCCGGATGAGGGAATCGAACCCCCAACTAACCATTACGAATGGTCTGTTATACCATTTAACTAATCCGGCGCCTACACAGCACAGTTCATCAAAAAATCGCATCATTGGTGGGTTCAAAACCAACCACCTGATACGCCGCGCATCACGGCATTTTATAGCTTGTTCGGGCAAATGCCTGCAACAATAAGATGGTGTCACCACAAGCAAAATTTCACCGCAAAACGCCTATTTTATCATCAATATTCGCGCCAATCATGCCGCGCCAATCAACCAGCGTATCAGCAAAAATCTCAGGCCTTGCAAGACAGTTATTCACCAAGCAATGGTGTGACTTTTTCCGGTTGTTGCCATTTTAACCCGGCAAATTGACCGCATGCCGGGCAATGGCTGTGCCAACTATCATGGCGGCTTTTACAGACCCCACATTGCCAGCCAAACGCCGCCATGCTGGCATCATGCAAGGCACGCAAACGCTTGGCCTCACCATCAAGCCCCTTGCTGACCGCCATATCGCTGACAATATGGTACGCCGCCTGTTGCAACGGCACTGGTTTTTTCGGGATCAATTTGATCAATCGTGCAATGCTATTCCCATCATTATCATCCCACAGGGCCAGCAGTCGGTCGGCAATGCCGGTATGCGGTAAAAGCGCAAATGAAGTTTCCAGCAGCTTTATGGCTTTGCGCTTGCTATCATTTTTGAGATAAAAATCAGTAAGTGCAAAAATGGCTGGCAAAAATGCCGGGTCATTGCGTAGAGCCGCTAGAAATTGGCCAGTGGCACGCGCGGTATCTTCTTCAGTCTCTAACGCCGCCAACCCATCTAGATATAATAATGCGGTCCGTTGCCGTGATAACAGCTCAGGCACCGTTCCGGTTTGCTTTTTCCGGTCTTTGATCACAATGGCGATGACGTCTAGCGCCGCTGTCCAATTTTGCTGATCCGCATGCAATTGCAATAATTGCGTTGCCGCCAGCGTTGATTGGGGCTTTAGATTGAGTGCCTTGCGCGCGGCCATCATAGCGGCTGGCGAATCCTTGGCATCTACTGCCAGTCGCATTAATCCGATCTGCCCCAAAAATGCGGTATCTTGGTCATCTGTCAGGGCGGTAAAATAGCGCCGCGCCGCCGCATGATCGCCGGCAAGATGCGCCGCTTGTGCTGACAACAGCCCGGTTAGTTGCGGTGCATTTAACAACCGGCGCGCCCGCGCGGCCTGTTTGCGCGCCTCAACTGGCTCACCAGCAGATACCGCCATTAACCCCAGTGTCAGCGCTCGGTGCCCGGCAGTGTCTCGGCGTTCACGCCACCGCCCACCAAGCCAGCCCGGCATCGACCGCAACGCCCGTTGCAGACGGTCAAAAAATACAAAAATGAGGGCAAAAACAACCACCAGCGTCACCGCCAGACTGCTTGGCATTTCCATCTGCCAGCCAAGCCATTCGATAGACAGATTACCGGGTTGTGCCATTAACCAGCTGGCCGCGCTCGCCGCCAGCATAATCAAAATAAATAACGATAATAATCTGACAAACATCAGCTTTGTCCGGCGGCATGCTGTACAAATATGGCCACCAGCCGGTTCACCGCCCGGTCAAGATCGTACCGGCGTTGAGCGGCCACCAACCAAGGCTCCAGCCCGTCAAGCCCGGCAGATGACCAGAGGGTCGCGGCGGCAAAAGCCGCATCGAAATCTGCATTGTCCAATGCCGTTTCAAATGATGCCAAAACCGTTTCCGGCTGCTCACTGCCGTCACCCGTGCGGCGCAACTGGAACAAATTGGCAAGCCGCGCTCGTGCCTGTTCCAATAATCCAGATCCGTCTTCTGCCCTATTCAGACTTTGCACCATCGGCGCCAACTGCAGACGGCCAAGAGCGAGAAGATCAGCCCGCGCCGCCACCGGTGCCTGTGCCGCCATGGATATGATATCGCGATCAGCCGGGTCTATGTCCGGCCATTGCAACGCATCAAACACACCAACCCATATATCTAGATGGCGCCCAGCAAGATTTTCGGCCAGCAAACCAGCCGCCGCTAGCAGCCCAATCTGGGTCTTGTCAAACCCATTTTGTTCGGCAGACCCATCAGGCGATGCCGGTGTCACACTTTGGTTTGCGCCCGCCGCTTCAAGCGCCGCCAGCCGGGCAATTACATCATCTAGACTGGTCTTGTTTGATCCATCTGTTTCGGCTGGATCAGCCAACGAGGATGGTGCCGGCATATCTGCGCCCTTTGCCGCTGTCGTGCTAGCAAGTTGCTTTTGTAGTGAAGCATAATCATTCGCATTTTGCGAGATTAGCGCGGCAAGATTATCCAGCCGCTGATCAAGCTGGGCAAGGTCAGCCTGATCAGCAGTCTTAGTAATGGGGCTTGGCTCAGGCTGGTCAGATACGACCAAATCGGAGGTCTGTCGATAGGTGACAACAGATACCGCCAGCGCCAGCACCGCCACCAAAACAGCGATTCCAGCGATCACCAAGGCCATACTCTGGGACGCCACCATTGTTGACCGGCGGCGGTGTTGATCTGTTGATGTCTGGTTTTTAGAGTTGGCGGCTGTGTCAGAAGACGGCACAGACCGCGCTGCGGCCGGTTTTTCGACAGCCGCCCCATCTATCACCTCAGCTTTAGGTTTGGCTGTTGCCTGCCGCGCAGAGCCTTTTGTTTTGTCAGATGATTTTTTTAGTTCAGCCATGTGCCGGTCCAGCCTGCAGGGGGTGGCGAAAAATTTACGTTACAAATTTACATTCAGTAGGCGCTATTAAACCTCATGACCGGGCAACATGCTAGTTGATTTACAACGCAAACGGCAACACACCCCGCCGACGATGCAGTAATGTGGCTATGGCCAAAAGCCGGCTACGGCGTGGTGCCTTTGCCACGATGATATCGGCCCATCCTGATCCGGCGACGGCAGCAATCGACGCGCTACCAGCAATCACCCTAACGATTCTGCGTTGGTCCGCAAATTCTTGGCTGTCTAGCATCTGTGAAAACAATGTCATTGACCGAGCTGACATGGCCACCACAGCAGCAGATGAACAAGCCGCGAGCCGGGCCAGCAAGTCAGCGGAATGATTTGCCGTTGGCGTCATTGCGTAGACGGGTATCTGCTGGACCGCAAATCCAAATTCATCAAGGCGGCTAGCGATGTCAAAGCTGATTATGGTGGAACGGGGCCATAATATTTTACCAGCATCTTGGCGCAAATCAGCCGTCAGTATTGACAGCAATCCCTTGCCATCGCCGGAGCCACTTACCACCCGGTCAAACCCGGCTTGCCGAGCGGCCAATGCGGTGCTGCGCCCCACCGCATATACTGGCAATGATCGCAATGACTCATCTTTGGATAAATTTGCAAGCGCCGTAACCGCGTGGCGGCTGGTAAAAATAATGGCTTGAAAGAATGCCGCATCTGGCAGGCTGAATGGCTGTTGTTCGGCGTGCATCACCGGCACTGCCATGGTGGGAACCTGGTAACGCTTTAGCCAGTCAACATCACGGCTAGCATCAGGTTCTGGGCGTATAGTGATGATAAAATCAGCCATGGTCTTTTATCGCAGATATATTATGCGCCCACAATGCAGCATCACACCCATGGCTTCAGGCAAGAAAATCCCGACCACCAGCCATCTCCAGCAATTTTGCCCCAACCGCTTTGCCAAGCACATCGGCATCCGCGGCAGGTGCGTCCATCTCAAACCGATGTGCCGCCTGTCCATCTGTGCTCAAGATCATGCCATCAAGCGTCAGCAAATGGTCGCCATGTAATCTGGCACTGGCGGCAATAGGTGTCTGGCAAGACCCATCAAGATAGGCCAATAAGGCGCGTTCTGCCGTGACTTCCGCCAGACTGTGTGGGCAGGTCAGCGCCGCGACCAAATCTTTCACTGCCGCACTTCGTTCGTCAAATGGCGTGCGAATTTGCAAAGCAAGCGCCCCTTGTGCCACCGCAGATGGCATAATGGCTGGATCAATCGGGCTGTGGGCAACATCAAGACCAAGCCGTTTTATGCCCGCCACAGCGAGAATAATGGCATCAAATTCACCTGTTTCCAGCAGGCTTAACCGGCGGTTAATATTGCCGCGGATCAATTTAATCTGCAGATCCGGGCGATGATGCAGCAAAATTGCCGCCCGCCGTACCGATGCTGTGCCAATACAGGCCGCTTGCGGCAATTCATCAAGCGACTGATACACCCCAACAAGTGCATCGCGGCGATCTTCGCGTGCCAACACCGCGCCAATTTCTGTATGCGGAGCAAAATGCGCTTCCATGTCTTTCATTGAATGAACAGCAAGATCCGCTTCGCCGCCAAGCAATGACCGTTCAAGCTCTTTGATAAACAGGCCCTTGCCACCAGCGTCAACCAATGGGCGGTCAAGAATACGATCACCCGAAGTGGTTACCGGGCGCACCGTCACCGCGGTCGGTGCCAAGGCCGCGCATACCATCTCCGTCTGCACCGTGGCTAATTGCGAAGCGCGGCTGGCCAACCGTAGGGGCGCGGCATCAAATATAGCGGCGTGATCTGTCATAGTTGCCATGTCTACTCACCCACACCCCAATTTGCAAAGTGAAAAAACATCTTAGATGATGACTTGGCAACAGCACTGGCATCTGGCCCCAGCTTCAGATATGGTGGCAATGCGCAATTTTCTGGAAACATACTCGCATGGCAGACCGCCCCTATATCATGCTTGGCATTGAGAGCAGCTGTGATGAAACGGCGGCGGCGATCATTGGCAGTGATAAAACCATCTTCGCAAATGAAATTGCCTCACAAATGGCGAAGCACGCTGAATATGGCGGGGTTGTGCCAGAAGTGGCCGCACGTGCCCATCTTGAAGCCATTGATATGGTGATCAATCAGGCCTTGCAAACTGCCGGGATTGAACTGGCAAATATTGATGCCTTTGCCGCCACCGCCGGCCCCGGCCTGATTGGCGGGGTGGCGGTCGGTACGGTAACGGCAAAAGCGCTCGCGGCGGCACGCCAGCGCCCCTATTATGCGGTTAACCATCTTGAAGGCCATGCGTTGAGCGCAAGACTGGCTGATTCGATAGAATTTCCCTATTTGTTATTGCTGGTGTCTGGTGGTCACACACAATTATTGGCCGTTGCTGGCCCCGGGCGCTATCACCGCTATGGCACGACAATGGATGATGCCGCCGGCGAGGCTTTTGATAAATGCGCCAAAATTATGGGGATTGGCTATCCGGGTGGCCCGGCCATCGAAGACGCAGCGCGTCAGGGTGACGCCAAAGCGATTGCCCTGCCCCGCCCGCTGAAAGGCGCTGATCACTGTCATTTTTCCTTTTCCGGACTGAAAACGGCGCTCGCCAACCGGCTGAAACAGCTTGGCGGGGTTGAGCAGGCACCACTTCATGATTTGGCTGCCAGCCTGCAAGCGGCCATTGCCGATTGCCTTGCCGATCGTAGCCAGCGGGCAATGCAACAATTTATCGATGACTACCCAGCAGATTGTTCAGCCACACCGCCAGTGCTCGTCATTGCCGGCGGGGTGGCCGCAAATAAATATATATATGCAAGGCTTGCCGACACCGCGGCAAAAAACGGCTTTCGCCTGTCTGTGCCGCCAGCCGCCCTATGTACCGACAATGCCGCCATGATCGCTTGGGCGGCCCTTGAACGGCATCACCAAAATACAGCTGATTCGGATGATTTTGACTTTGCCCCACGGCCGCGTTGGCCACTTGACGGCAAGGCCACCCCCCCACCCGGACGCGGGGTGCGCGCATGAGTGCGATTGTCGTTATTGGCGGGGGTAGTTGGGGTAGCGCCATTGCCAGTTGCCTGCAACGGGCACAACAGCCTGTTACGGTTTTGGCCCGCAATCAGCAAACCGTCGATAAACTGGCACAAGGGTATTGTCCAAGACTGCCTGATTGCGCGCCGATTGCCCCGATTGCGGCCACCACCGATCATACATGCCTTGCCGCCGCCATACTGATTTTTGTGGCCGTGCCGGTACAGGCGAACGCCGAGAGTTTTGACCTAATAAACACCCAACAGGCCGGATCAAAACCATCGATTGTGGCGTTATGTGCCAAGGGCATTGTGGGTGACGATCAGGCGGGCGCCATGTTGGTAACCAAATTGGCACACACAAAGATGCCGCGGCATGAGGTTGCCGTGTTTTCTGGGCCAAGCTTTGCTGATGAAGTGTTTTCTGGCTTGCCTGCGGCCCTTGTTGCAGCCGGTAGAGATCACGCCACCAAAACCATACAAGATGCTTTTGAAGGCAGTAATTTGCGGATCTATCGCAATACAGATTCGGTTGGTGTTGCGTTGGCTGGCGCGATGAAAAATGTGATTGCAATTGCCGCTGGATGTGCTGTTGGGCTTGGCCTTGGCGACAATGCAAAAGCCGCTATTTTGACCCGCGGTCTGTCTGAGATTGCCCGGTTTTCAGCAGTGATGGGGGCGAAAAGTGACACGGTTTATGGTCTCGCCGGGGTTGGCGATCTGGCCCTGACTTGTGCCGGGCCGCATTCGCGCAATATGGCATTTGGCATGGCACTTGGTCGCGGCGAAACCCCCAGCGGCCAGCTTGCCGAAGGTAGCCGTACCGTTGCCGCCCTTGCGCATCTTGCCGCGCATCACAATATTGATGTGCCGATAACCAACGCTGTCGATAAATTGGTCAACCATGGCGAAGATTTACATCAGATTGTCGCCGGCTTGCTGGCACGCCCTGCGCATAACGAATAACGCGCATGCAAAAAGCGTAATAGACAAAACTAAATGAGGTGACCCCGTGCATTATTGGCTTTTGAAATCAGAACCATCAGCCTGGTCATGGCAAAATCAGCTTGACCGCGGTGAACAGGGTGAAGGGTGGGATGGTGTCCGCAACTATCGGGCATCAAGCTACATGAAAGCCATGGCAATTGGTGATTTGGCATTTTTTTATCATTCGGTAAATGAAAAACAAATCGTTGGCATTGTCGAAGTTTGCGCCCTGTATCGCCCTGATCCAACCGACGCATCCGGCCAGTTTGGCATGGTCACGGTAAAGGCGGTTAAATCCCTGCATACCCCAGTGACACTGGCAGATATCAAAGCCGATGAACGGCTTCAGGATATGGCACTGGTCCGCCAGTCACGTTTATCGGTCACGCCGGTAACTGCCAAGCAATGGGCCATCATCATGCAGATGGCCCAGACCAAGCTGTAGTGACGGGCTAGCTGGGGTCTTCATCCGGCCTTTTCCGGTGAATAAAATATAAATTCCGGAAATAGATAAATAGGCCCAGACCCTGACCGCAGATAATCACTGGATCTTGCCGCCAAATCGCATAGAGCAGTAAAACACTGCCGCCACCAATCGAAAAATACCAGAACGCCACCGGGATCACCGACTTCCCCAGTCCTTCTGATGTCAGCCATTGCAAAACAAACCGCATGGCAAACAAACCTTGGCCGGCAAAACCGACAACCACCATGATTTGTTCTGGCTTTTCAGCAAGGCTTGTCGGCAAAAACGGTAATAGAAACAAAAGTGCATGGGCCATTGAGGTGGCACCTGCCTCTATATAGGCTGATAATGTGGCGATCATTGGCGCGGCCCCTTTTTCGACGATGCGCGTGGTGATTTTTTCTTAGCTGGGCGGCGTGGCTGATCTAATTCGGTGACCGCGCCTTTTGCCGGAGCGCGGCGCAATAACCAGATCACACCAAGCACATCGGATATGCCAACAATTAAACGGTCCATTATACGGTATTTTGAATTGCCAATTTGACGCGGCCGATGCGCGACCGGCACACCAATCACAGTACCGCCATGACGCCGCACCAGACTGGGCATAAACCGATGCATATGGTTAAAAAAAGGAAGTTGCAAAAACAGACTGCGCGGCAGAATTTTTATCCCACACCCCGAGTCAGGATGGGTATCAGACAGCAAGCTCGCGCGAATCCATTTTGCCGCGCGCGAGGCCCACAGCCGGGTCTGGCTGTCATTCCGCCGCTGACGGATGCCGGCCGCCATAGCCGGGCTGTCGCCATTCTTCAGCAATGCCGCTTCCAGCGCTGGAAAATCAGCCGGTACATTTTGTCCATCACCATCAAGAACGCCAATCAGCCTACCGCGCGCCTGCCATAAGCCCGACCAGATTGCCGCGCTCTGCCCCGATCTTATGGCATGACGTAACACCCGCAATTGCGGGACTGTGTCCAACAAAGCAAACAGTTCAGCCGCGGTATCGTCGGTGCTCGCATCATCAATATAGATAATCTCAAACCGGCGCCCGTTAAAAACAGCACAGATCTCATCAATGAGGGGGACGATATTACCAGCCTCATTCATCACCGGCACAAGCACGGAAATTTCAATAGAATCAGACGCAGAAGCAGAAGACACAGAAGCTGACATACAGTTAGATACCGGTTCGCGTTGGCTATGTGACGCTTTTACTCGTTGTCAGAGGTGGCGTCAAACATCTCTCGCCGATAAATCAGAATAACCACATCCTGACCCTTTGACATATTATAGCCTGACAGCTGTTCGGGCGCTGCCAAACGTAACCTAAGACGCCGCGCCATATCAAGAAAGGCGGCTTGTTGACGGGCTTCGACAAGCGCTACACCATCGGGCGCCTCTGCCAAAAACAGGGCCGCTTCACGGCTGTCGACAAGCAACACATCGCGACCAAGCAAAAATACCAAAGACGGCTCGTGATAGCCAGCCGCGGCAATCGCCGCAGGCTGGTGGCCAGAGCTGGCAAGATTTTGCGCCGCGGCGTCAGCTATATGTATGCGCGATAACTGCGGCACAACGCCGGCAAATATGACAAAATGCACCAGTATGCCAGCGGTAAATAGCCCCATAAGATGCCGATATTCACCAATCTGTATCCAGCGATGCCCCTGCCAGACAGCTAACCCGGCAAACAGCAACGCGATCACAGCCAGACCAACTGCCAGCCGCAGCGATTGGCCGCCGAACATCACCGCACCAGCCATAACCGCGGCAACAAGCCCCACACCCAAAGCCAACAACACATACTGGCTAGCCAGATAAAATTTTTGCCGCAACGGTGACAATGTCACCACCCGGTCAACAGACCACAATAATAACAACACCGCCGCCGGCACCACGGGCAATGGATAATGTGGCAATTTTGTCGGGATCAGTTCAATCATGACCCAAAATGGCACCAGCCACGCCAACAAAAATCTTGTGCTATCTTGGGCCAACATGGCTTTGATATGCAACAACGCCGATGGCAACAACAGTGAGGCTGGCCACAACAGCACGCCAAACAGTGCCAGATAGGTAAATGGCGGGGCCCCATGCGATTCCTGACCAGACTGGATCTTTGCCAGAAAATCACCAGTCACCGCAATATCCAGAAATGACCCATTGGTGGCGATTGTTACCAAAATGGCCCATGGCATACATATAACCGCCATCAGGATGAGACCGCGCCCTAGGCGCAACGGTCTGACCCACCCTGCACTGCGATGCCAAACAATCAAAACGGCAATGGTCAGAATGGCAATGGCCGGGGCGATTGGGCCCTTGACCAATATGCCCGCCGCAAGCGCGGTCCAGAAAAATATCCAGTGCGCTGATGGTTTCGCTGTGGTCTTGTCACGATGAAGATAAATCTGCATTAAGGCCCATTGCTGAACCATCACCAGCAGCATCAAAACAGTATCCGTTTTTGCTAAATGCGCTTCGGCAAGCACCAGAAACCCACTGGCAAACGCGGCACTAGCCGCCAACGCGGTTGCCGGTTCATAAAGGCGCAACCCAATATGATAGAGCATGAAAATACTTACAAGCAGTGCCAGCAAATTCACAAACCGATAGGACGCAATATCAGCATCACCAAGCAACGCCGCGGATGCCGACTGCAACCAATAAATGCCCGCTGGCTTTTTGGCGCGCAA
This sequence comes from uncultured SAR116 cluster alpha proteobacterium, assembly GCA_902583715.1. Taxonomy (GTDB): domain Bacteria; phylum Pseudomonadota; class Alphaproteobacteria; order Puniceispirillales; family Puniceispirillaceae; genus UBA3439. The sequence continues at coordinate 8,474 of CACHXC010000020.1, read as the reverse complement.
TTCATCTTGAAAGCGGATGGTGACATAATCACCTGACTGCAACATTTGCCGGCTGGCTTGGGCAAATCGCGACTCATCACGATCCATCGGCGGCACCATGTGCTGGCCAGTAAAGACCGTCATTGTGACCAGCGCCAACAACGCATAGAGCGCGGTACGTGCATGAAAAAAAGCCAACTATTCAACCTTTTTTATAGCTTGCGGTATACAGGAGTAGCAACTTGGCCTGCACCCAACAAGCTGGAAAACACCGATGATATGCAACTTCATCTGGAATTGAAGAAATAATATTTACAATATCTAGGGCTAAGGCAATATGCGTCATAGATAAGTCTGCTCTCTTCTCTGGCACTGGCCCAGCGAACCGCGAAAAAGGCTGATGATGCGCGCAAAGACACATAACAATCATACAAGCTGGAGGCATATTTGGCGACTGGCATGGCCCATCATCATTTCCAATATCACAGTGCCATTGGTTGGGGCGGTTGATGTGGCCATGATGGGCCGTATTGATGACCCAGCCTTTATTGGTGGTGTAGGGCTGGGCATGATGCTGTTTAATGCCATTTATTTTGGCATGGGGTTTTTGCGCATGGGCACCACCGGTCTTGTTGCCCAGTCACAAGGCGAAGATGCCGCCGAACAAATTGCCAGAATTATGGTGCGCGGCCTGGCCCTGGCATGTGCCATTGGTATGATCATTATTCTGGCAACTCCTGTGATCACCAACATTGCAACAGTTGTCTTTTCTGCCAGCGAGCTTGTCGAATCGCTGATGGTGGATTATGCCACCATCAGACTGTTGGCGGCACCAGCGGCGCTTGGCAATATGGTAGTGCTAGGCGTATTATATGGCCGTCAGCAAATGTTTGGCGGCATGCTGTTATTGCTGATTGTCAATGCGATCAATCTGGTACTGGATTTTGTGTTTGTTCTGGGTCTCGACATGACGGTCAGGGGCGTTGCCTTGGCATCAGTTATCGCTCAATGGAGCGGCTTTTTATTTATAATGTGGTATATCAAGAGGCCGGGCTCACCCAATGGTATCGGTCGGTTTTTGCATACCGCCCTGTTTTTATCAGCGCTTCGTGATCGTATGGCTTATCGCCGTTTTTTTGTTTTAGGACGGGATATTTTTATCAGGACAGCGCTGTTGGTTTTCTGCGAGGCTTTGGTGCTCAATCATGCGGCAAAGCTTGGTGATCTTGACCTTGCCACATGCCAGCTTGTGCTGACTCTATTTGGTATTTTGGCCTTTGCGCTGGATGCCTTTGCTTATGCCGCCGAAGCGTTGGTGGGCGAAGCAATTGGCAAGCGTAATTCAACAGATTTACAGATTGTGATCAGACGCACCAACAGCCTTGCCGCTGGGATGGCGCTGGGCATTGCCGCTATATTATGGCTGGGTGATACGTTGATTATACGGCTATTTACCACGCAAGCGGCATTGATCGCCCACGCACAAACGCATTGGGTGTGGGCCTGCTTGCTGGCACCCGCATCATTTATGGCATTTCAGCTTGATGGTATATTTGTTGGGGCGACACGTGGTCAGGATATGCGCAACGCAATGATTTTTTCCGCAGGCGGTCTTGGTATTGCACTATTGCTGTTGGCCCCATGGGGCTTGCAAGGGTTGCTTGCCGCCTTTGTTGGCTATTTGGGGCTTCGCGGCGCCAGCCTTTGGTGGCATATTAACCGGGTATATGCACAAGCAGGCCCACCCCTGCAACAGCAGTAATAGTTTGGCTATTCATACCAGCATCGTCTGACGGGGTAAATCACATGAATGGATTAAACAATTTTGGCCTGACCGAGGCATCTGACACAGCGCATGATCTGCATATTATAACGCCTGATCTTTATGATCGCTGGCATGCCATCCTTGACCCGCGTCAGCAAAACTGGCTAAGCGCACAAAATTTTACCGCCAAATCTGGTGCGGCTATCTGTTTGCCAGATCATGACGGGCATATTGACCGAGCGATCGGCATTGTTGATGCCCCCTATATCTGGGATGGCGCTAAATTGTCATCTACACTGCCAAACGCGGTCTGGGACCTGCAGGTTTATGACAGTTGTATTGACCATGACCAACTCAGCGCATTGGCCCTTGGTTGGGGGTTGGCGAACTATCGTTTTGACCGGTATCGCGATCTGGCAAAAACACCACTGAACCAGCTTATACGTCCGCAAACGGTTCCTATGTCATGGCTGAATGGCTTGCTCACCGGGACCTATCTTTGCCGGGACCTGATAAACTTACCATCAAATCACCTGACCCCAGCCGACCTTGAAACCGCGGCGCGGCAATTGGCGGCGATGCATCAAGCCACTATTACAACCTATGAGGGTGATCAGCTTGCCGCGTCATTTCCAGCGATTCATACCGTTGGCCGGGCCGCCGAAACAGGACCACGGCTGATTGATCTGCGTTGGGGAACCAGCGGACCAAAAATTACTCTGATCGGCAAAGGCATTACATTTGATTCAGGGGGACTTGATCTAAAACCGTCAAAAGCCATGGAAATGATGAAAAAAGACATGGGCGGGGCGGCTATTGTACTGGGGCTGGCCGCGGCGCTGATGACGCATGGCACAAACATCCAGTTGCGCGTGCTGATTGCTGCTGCTGAAAATGCGGTTTCAGATAGGGCAATGCGGCCGCTTGATGTCATTGATACACGTGCGGGCATCAAGGTAGAAGTTGGCAACACTGATGCTGAAGGCCGTCTGGTTCTGGCTGATGCGCTTAATTATGCGGTTGAGGATCAGCCAGATTTTATGATTGATTTTGCCACATTGACCGGTGCGGCGCGGGTGGCGCTTGGCACCGAACTGCCGGCATTATTTGCCAATAATCAGGACACTGCCAATGGTCTTGTTGCGGCCGGCCAGAACAGCGCTGATCCGCTATGGCAACTACCGTTATTTGATGATTATGACCGTCATCTGGATGCGGGCTACGCCGCTTTATCCAGCACCGGCCTATCAGGCTATGGCGGGGCAATTACCGCGGCCTTATTTTTGCGCCGGTTTGCTGGCCGCGCCACCAATTGGGCGCATATTGACGTCATGGCATGGAATTTAGCGTCACGTACGGGCCGCCCGAAAGGCGGCGAAGCGATGGGCCTACGTGCGGTGTTTGACTATATCAGCACGCTAGCGGCAGATAGCTAATAGCCGCGTTGCCAGTCAACCTGATTGGCCGGGGTCTGCCCCGCCATAATAGCAGTAATGGCGGCCGCCACTTGGCGGGCTGCGGTTTCTGGATTGGTTTGCGCCGCAACATGTGGCCAGACAGTGATTTTATCATGTGACCAAAAAGCATGTGCCTCTGGCAGAGGTTCTGTTTCAAATACATCAAGAACCGCTGCCCCAACCTGCCCGGACTCAAGTGCCGCCAACAAATCTTGATCAACAATTTGCGGGCCACGCCCACCATTAATCACACAGGCCCCGGGCACCAATTTAGCAAAAAGATCAGCATTCATAATGCCGCGTGTATCTGGTGTCAGCGGCAGTACAGACACCAAAATCTGCACATCTTGGAGAAAATTATCCAGTTCATCCATGCCAGCATAGACCGCCACCGAATCAAGCTGGTGCGGGGTTCGTGCCCAGCCTTTGACCCGAAACCCAAGCGCGGCAAACCGCGCCGCAATCACCGATCCAATGGCACCAACACCCATTACCCCAACAACACCGCCTTGGGCTGGACGTTGGGGTTTTGGCGCCCATATTTTTTGTGCTTGTTGGGCCCGGTAATATGGGCCGTCCCGCCAAAAATCGAGCGCCGCCAAAATCGCCCAATGGCTGAGCGCCACCGACATATCTGGATCCACCAATCGTACCAGCGGTATATCGCGCGGCACTGAGGCATCTGCCATCATATGGTCAACACCCTGACCCTGCATGATGATTCCACGCAAATCTGGCAGGGCCGCCAATCGGCCGGGTGGCGGTGCCCACACCAACGCAATATCAGCCTGCATAGCATCATCAGACATCAAATCCACAAACGCAATCGATGGCAAATGTGGCGCCAAGCGTTGCGCCCAATCATCCCAGCTATCACCAGCGCTGTAAAAAGCAATACGGATCATAAGTAACCTCCACGGCAACAAGGTGCCCGCTAAATCGCCAGCGATGCCAGCACAGTAAGCGCCGCCCGATGCAGGGCTGGGGTTGCCGCCGCCAGAATACTGGTTGACTGACCATACGCAATTGGCTGTCCAGCTGTATCGGTAACTGTAGCACCAGCCGCTTGCATCACTGCAACCACGGCCATGATATCATGCGGTGCCAAACTGTCTTCCATCACCAGATCAATATGACCAGCCGCCAATAACGCGTAATTGTGACAATCGCCGCCATAATTTGTTACAGCCGCCAGCGCCGCCAGTTGATTAAATCCAGCCAAACCCAATGCAGACAAAGCCAATGGTGAGGTGGTGGCAATGCGCGCGGACGGCAGATCCAGGCAATTTGATGGACGCACCATGGTCCCATTCATCCTACAAAAGGGCTGATTTTGGCCCATCACATGGCCGATATAGGTCTCTTTGAGAATCGGCATATCAATCATACCGGCACATGGCACACCATGATCAGTCACACCAACCAATGTGCCGAAAATTGGCTTGCCACTAATAAATGCTTTGGTGCCGTCAATAGGGTCAATGACCCAGCAAAAGCGCGCCGAATCATGCCTACCAGCTGTGCCAAATTCCTCGCCCTGAATAGCGTCATCAGGAAACACCGTGGCGATCACATCGCGCAATGCGGTTTCGGTTTGTTGATCGGCGATTGTTACCGGGGAGTGATCGGCTTTTTGCGTCGTTTCAGGGTTTTGGCGAAACCAGTTGTCGATAAAAGGCCGGCTTAGCTGAGGCAAGCCTGCCAGAAATTTCACCAGATCCGCAACCGCGAGTTGAGCGACTGAGGTCACACCTGCAGGCACCATCCCTGCTAGATTAACTGCCACTTTCTGCTGCAATATCTTCTGGCGTTGGCAAGGGGGCTTTGCTGTCAGCCATGATCCGCATCCACGCCACCATATTGGCCCGGTCTTCTGGTTTTTTAAGGCCGGCAAAATTCATTTTCGTACCGCTAATATAGGCTTTTGGCTTGGCCAAAAATGCATTTAAAGACTGATAGTCCCACACCCCACCAAATCCTGCCAGCGCTGCCGAGTAAGCAAATCCATCGGCGCTGGCTTTGGCCTTATTCACAATACCCCATAACGCCGGACCCACTTTATTGGCTCCGCCAGCTTCAAACACATGGCAAGCTGTGCATTTTTTGGCCAGCTTTTCACCAGCCGCCACATCAGCCGAGGCCAACAATGCCAAAATAGGCTCAGGCCCCGTATCCTGCGGCGCTGCATCAGCAACTTCAGTTGCTTCTGGCACCTCTATGACATAGGAATTATCTGCTAATTGTTGATCTGGCACCAAAACATGCGCGATTTGAACACCGGCCATAGCCAACAATCCGGCACATAAAAAGCCCGCAAAAACCTTATTCAAGCGCAATTCATCCATGCGTCATCCCCTCTGACGGGCCCCTGAAATAATCTGAATGGGTCTTGGCCCACCCCTGTTTATATTTGACCACCACTGCCCAACGGGTTGCGGTGCTTTGGCTTGATTCATTACCCAAATTTGCGCGCTGTCTCAACCCCTTAACCGCGGGTTTATGAGGATATTTTCGTTGTTTTATTTTGCGCTGGCGTCAAATTTGTGATGAATTGCCATCATCATGGCAAACAAACACAAAAAAATCATCATAATTCCGGCCCGCTTGGCCGCCAGCCGTCTGCCAAATAAACCACTTGCTGATATTGCCGGAAAGTCAATGATTCAGCATGTTTGGGAACGGGCGATGGCGGCTAATTTAGCGCCAGTCTATGTTGCGACAGATGATCGCACTATTGCAGATGTGATTGAGCAGGCAGGTGGCAGAGCGGTGTTGACACGGGCTGATCATCCATCGGGGTCGGACCGGGTTTTTGAGGCAGTTGAAACAATAGACCCACAACAACAGGTTCAGCATATTTTAAATCTGCAGGGCGATTTGCCAGACATGTCAGCTGACATACCGCACCAGCTGGCCGCCACGCTTGATCAGACTGATTGTGATCTCGCCACACTTGTTACCAAGGCCAGCGCAGAAGAGGCCAGCAAGCCACAGGTTGTAAAAGCCGTTGTCAGTTGGCAAGGGCATGGGTTTGGTGAGGCCCTCTATTTTAGCCGGGCCAGTGTGCCAACTGGTGCGGCGGACAAATATCACCATATTGGTGTCTATGGGTGGCACCGGTCTGCATTAGCACGTTTTGTAACACTGCCGCCCTCGCCACTTGAACTGTCGGAAAAATTAGAACAATTGCGTGCTTTAGAAGCCGGCATGCGGATTGCCGTTGCCGAAATTGACACCGCACCAGGCGGCGTAGATACAGACGAGGATTTACAGGCCGCCAGACAGCGCCTTGCCACCCAGTAACGCGGCTAGACTAGCTATATCGAACTGGCCATATTTTATGGGCCATAAAGGTAAAACACACACTTGACGATGGCTTCCTACATTAGGATAACCACATTACCTCAACAAAAGGGACATATCGTGTCAGACGCATCAAATAAAATTGCTTTTCAAGGTGTGCCGGGGGCCTATTCGCATATGGCCTGTCAGGCTTTAAAACCGAATATGGATGCCGTTGCCTGTGCCTCGTTTGAAGACATGCTCAGCGCGGTTCAGGACGGGCGTGCCGCCTTGGCTATGGTACCGGTAGAAAATTCGACAGCCGGCCGGGTGGCTGATATTCATCATCTGCTACCAGAATCTGGCTTGCATATTATTGGCGAGCATTTCCAGCGGGTAAATCACCATCTTCTGGCTCCGCGTGGCAGTCAATTAAATAAGCTGAAAACGGTGCATAGTCATGCCCAAGGGTTGGCGCAATGTCGCCAACATATCCGGAAATTGGGATTGACTCCAATTATGCACGCAGATACCGCCGGCGCGGCCAAAGATGTAGCCGCAATGGGCGACCCTAAGGTGGCCGCTGTGGCCTCGCGATTGGCCGCAGAAATATACGATCTGGATATTATGATCGACTCGCTAGAGGATGACAAAAAAAACACCACACGCTTTTTGATTATGGCGGCAGACCCCATCATACCCAAAATCAGCGATGCGCCAATGATCACCACTCTGGTGTTTAAACTGCGCAGTGTACCCGCGGCCTTGTATAAAGCACTTGGCGGGTTTGCGACCAATAGTATCAATCTGACCAAGCTTGAATCCTACATGCGCCCGGGGGTCAGCGAACGCGTGCAGTTCTATATGGATGTTGAAGGCCATATTGATGCACTCGCCATGGTGCATGCGATGGAAGAATTGCGATTTTATTGCATGAAGGACGAAGTCAAAGTCCTCGGCACCTATGCCGCAAGCCCAGACCGCCATCAGCAGCGAAGCTACCCTAGCGATTGACGCCAACCCGGTTGTATAAAAAGCTGATAAAATACTTGTCGTATAGGCTGGTTTGTTTCATACAAGACAAAGGAAGTCTGGGTAGACATAATCCCTGCCAACCCGGTCAGGTCCGAGAGGAAGCAGCCGCAGTAGGATGTTTATGGGTTGCCCAGTCTTCCGCTTAATTATTGCCCCCGGGCCTGATCAATGGTCTGCGAACATATGTTTGCTTAGGTGATTTTGCGATAAGGTGTGTATTGTCAAATGAACGACACTGCCCAACAAACATATCGTGTACTGGCGCGCAAATATCGTCCCGAAACATTTTCTGAATTGATCGGGCAAGAGGCGCTTGTAAGTACGTTAAGCAATGCTTTGACATTGGGCCGGTTGGCGCATGCCTTTGTTTTGACTGGGGTGCGCGGCATTGGTAAAACCTCTACAGCCCGGCTTTTAGCAAAGGGGGTGAACTGTATTGGCGCCGATGGCAATGGGGGACCCACGCTCGAACCTTGTGGCCAGTGTGAGCCTTGTCAGGCCATTACCAGCGGACGTCATGTCGATGTTATGGAAATGGATGCGGCAAGCCATACTGGCGTTGATGATGCTCGCGAGATCATTGAGGGCGTCGGCTATCGGCCAGTTTCAGCACGCTATAAAATTTACATCATTGATGAAGTGCATATGATGTCAAAAAACGCGTTCAACGCCTTACTGAAGACGTTGGAAGAACCGCCTGATGCGGTGAAATTTATTTTTGCCACAACCGAAATTCGCAAAGTGCCAGTAACCATTTTATCAAGGTGCCAGCGCTATGACTTGCGGCGTGTACCAGCGGTGATGCTGGCTGATCATCTTGCCTCAATTTGTGCAAAAGAGGCCATCGAGGCACGGCCTGAGGCGCTGGCTATGATCGCACGCGCTGGCGAAGGGTCGGTACGTGATGCCCTATCACTTTTGGATCAGGCCGCCGCCATGACAGGCGATGCACTTAC
>CACHXC010000019.1 GCA_902583715.1 uncultured SAR116 cluster alpha proteobacterium | reverse complement strand
TAGCCGACCACTGTCAAATGGTCAAGCGTTCGAAGCCAAGGCTTGCAGGATTGCTAAGAGTAGCGTAAAAGGCGCGGCTAAATTGCACGAAACTATGTGCATGTCATTTTAAAAAGGTGTGTCTGAGATGCGCGAAAATATAGCGAATGCGCTGAAAGAAGCGTTGAAGGCCAAAGACCAGACCGCGTTGTCAACAATACGGTTGATCGCCGCGGCGTTGAAAGATCGCGATATCGCGGCGCGCGGCAACGATAACCCTGATGGTGTTTCTGATGAGGAAATCCTCGGTATGTTGCAAATTATGATCAAACAGCGGACCGAATCGGCAAAATTATACCGCGATGGTGATCGCCCAGAATTAGCCGCGACTGAAGAAGCTGAAATAGACATCATCAAACGGTTTCTGCCAGCACAATTAAGCGCGGATGAAATGCAGCAGGCAATCGCCTCGGCCGTCAAGGAAACTGGCGCCGGGTCAATAAAAGACATGGGTCAGGTAATGGGCTATTTGAAAGCTCATTACGCCGGACAAATGGATTTTTCGTCTGCCAGTCAGGATGTAAAAGCCGCATTGCTGGCCAAATAATTAACCCGGCAACAGCCAATTATAACATATGCGGCCGGCACTAACTGGTTCAGTATATCATCACAGTTATGCTACGTTTGTTGCGACTTGCCCGCGGTGCCGGATGTCGAGCACAGCAACCTGACCGGAGTTTTCGCCATGGCGGTGCCGCCAGAATTTATCGAAGATTTACGCCAGCGCGTGCCACTTTCAGATATCGTCGGGCGGCGGGTTAAGTTGGTGCGCAAAGGCCGCCGCTTTAGTGGTTTGTGCCCCTTTCATTCAGAAAAAACGCCATCATTTTCAGTCGTAGATGATGATGGCTTTTACCATTGTTTTGGATGCGGCGCGCATGGTGACGCCATTTCATTTTTGCGTGAAATGGACGGTCTTGACTTTATGGAGGCGGTTGAACGTTTGGCTGATATGGCTGGGCTATCGATGCCAAAATCGACGCGTATCGACCCGGCAGTCACCCGTCAACGAAAAGCGGCGCTGGATATTTTGGAAGAAGCCACAAGATTTTTTGAAGCTGGGTTGCGCGCCGATGAAGGCCGTGACGCCGCGCGATATCTCAAACAACGTGGGTTGGATGCGACGACTGTTAAAAATTTCAGGCTTGGTTTTGCGCCACGCTCCGGCCTGCGAACCGCGCTTGCCGGCAAAGGATTTTCAGATGATGACATGATTTTGGCCGGGGTGCTGGGCAAATCAAATAGTGATGGTCGTTTGTATGATTATTTTCGTGACCGGGTAATGTTTCCAATCGAAAACAGACAAGGCAAGGTCATTGCCTTTGGTGCAAGGGCGCTTGGTGACGCCCAACCAAAATATCTAAATTCAGGTGACGGCCCGACTTTTTCCAAAAAAGCTGTTTTGTATGGGTGGGTGCAAGCACGCGAAGCGGTACGGCGCAAATTACCACTTGTCGTTGTAGAGGGGTATATGGATGTGATCGCCGTACAACGCAGCGGCATTGCCGCCGCGTTGGCACCGCTAGGCACCGCATTGACCCCCGAACAAATCACCTTGTTATGGAAATTACATGATGAACCGATTTTGTGTTTCGATGGTGACGAGGCCGGTCAACGTGCGCAATTGCGCGCGCTTGAACGTATTTTACCGCTGCTAGAACCCGGCCGGTCGGCCAGGTTGGCGATGCTACCGGCTGGCAAAGACCCGGATGATGTTCTAGGTGAGTCTGGGCCGGAAGGATTGAGTAAAATTCTGGGCACAGCGCAAGCCTTGGCTGATAGCTTGTGGACAACAACCGCGGCGCAGTTTGACACCCGACAACCAGAGGCAAGAGCGCAGTTCTGGCAAGCCGTGCGCGGCCGTGTGCGTAGCATTGGCAATAATCAGGTGCGCGGGGCCTATGGTGATGAAATCGAAAACCGAATCGCGGCAATGCGATCACAAACGCGCGGCCAAACCACCAGTTTTATGGCGCGGCGGGCAATTCGGCCCGCAACTGGCTTAATGCATCGGCATCGTGCCATTTTGGCACTGATTTTAGCCCATCCAGCCTTGGTTCCTGCCAATTTTGAGGCCTTGTCCATGCTGGAAATCGCCGATCAAAAGCTTGATCATGTGAAAAAAGCAGTGGTTGATGCCGTTATACGTGATCCAGATCTTGACGTAGCGGCGTTAAACTATCATTTACAAGAGCGGGGTTTTGGCAGTGCTTTAGAGGATTTGACGGGGGATGAAATGAAATCCAGATTGCCATTTGATCCATCTGCGCTGACGCCAGAACGGGCGGGCGACCATTTAGAGGAACTGTTGGGGCTTGTTGACGGGAAATCAGGCCTGTTTTCAAAAACCCGTACACCACGAATTTAACGCTAGGCATGCATGCCGGCCGCGCGCAGGGGCAGGGGCACACCGCAGGTTTTGATGTTGCCAGAAAACATCACGGTAAAAACAATCAGCGTCGCGGCAGCTGACGCCACCAGAGATGATGGTGAGACGCCATAAGGTGCAGATGAACAGGGGTAGAATCGAACAGATGGCAACCAAAGCGAAAAAACAGGCTGATACCGATCAAACCACGCAGGACGCACCCGATGGGGCCAGCCTTGACGCGGCCCAGCAAACGATCAAAGCGCTGTTGAAACTTGGCAAGGATCGTGGTTGTGTCACCCATGATGAGCTGAATGCCGCCTTGCCAGCCGAAGAATATACATCCGAGCAAATTGATGATGTGATGTCGACGCTCAATGAAATGGGCGTATCTGTCGTTGATAGCGCCGAAAGCGACGATGATATAGATGAGGCCGAAGACGGCAATGAAGACGGCCGCGCATCTGGCAATCTGTCGGACAGTGATGTATCTGGAACAGATGATCCGGTGCGCATGTATTTGCGTGAAATGGGCAGTGTTGAGTTGCTGTCACGTGAGGGCGAAATCGCCATTGCAAAACGCATTGAGGCTGGCCGTGAAATGATGATTGGCGGGATTTGTGAATCGCCGCTGACCATTCGTGCGCTGATGCATTGGCGGGATCAAATTGCCGATGGTGTTGTGCCGTTGCGTGACATCATCGATCTAGAGGCCACATTTGCCAAGCTAAAGGGCAATCCTCTGATTGATCACAATAATTTTGATACGATGGATGACGAAATCCCAGATAACGATCTTGAGGACGATGAAGACGAGAAAGCAGAAGAAGAAGAAGAAGACCAAGACGAGGACGAGGATTATGATGAAAGTGGCGACAGTGACACTGATACCTCGACCCGTGATGCCCATAATGACAATGACGAAAATGATGATCTGAACTTGTCTCTTGCGGCGCTTGAAGACGCCGTTCGTGATGAGATGATGACGTTGTTTGATGAAATTGGCACGGTGTTTGGTGAGTATGTAAAATTGCAGGATCGGCGGCTTGTCCGCATTGCCAAGGACCAAGCGCTTGTGGCAAAAAGCGAAGCCGCGCACCGCGATACCAAGATCAAATTATGTAAATTGATGGAAGGTGTGATTTTCAACACCAACCGTATCGAAGCGTTGAGCGAGCAATTATTCACCCTGAACCGCCATGTGACCGGTATTGAAGGGCGGTTGATGCGCGTTGCGACCACATGCGGGGTGCCACGGGCACAAATTCTCGAGGCATGGACTGGCCGCGAAGTCAATGAAGACTGGCCGGGAAGTGGGTTTTCTTCCAAAGCGTGGCAAAAGCTGGATAGTGCGCATGGAGAAGAAGTCACCGAATTGCGCGACAAGATCAAGCTGGTGGTTGATGATGTTGGGCTGTCGGTGCCAGAATTCCGCGAAGTGATTCAGACCATTCAACGCGGTCAGCGCGAAGCGGCGCGTGCGAAAAAGGAAATGGTCGAAGCCAATTTGCGGCTGGTCATCTCGATTGCCAAAAAATATACCAACCGTGGGTTGCAATTTTTGGACCTGATCCAAGAAGGCAATATTGGCCTGATGAAAGCCGTTGATAAATTTGAATATCGGCGCGGCTATAAATTTTCGACTTATGCCACATGGTGGATCCGTCAAGCCATCACCCGGTCAATTGCCGACCAGGCCCGCACCATTCGTATTCCGGTGCATATGATCGAAACGATTAATAAGCTGGTGCGGACTTCGCGCCAGATGTTGCATGAAATTGGCCGCGAACCGACCCCGGAAGAGCTGGCTGAAAAGCTGAGTATGCCAATCGACAAGGTGCGCAAAGTATTGAAAATCGCTAAAGAGCCGATCAGCCTCGAAACGCCTATTGGTGACGAGGAAGACAGCCATCTTGGTGATTTTATCGAAGACAAAAATGCGGTTCAGCCGCTAGATGCCGCGATCCACGCCAATTTGCGCGAGACCACAACACGTGTTCTGGCCAGCCTAACGGCGCGTGAAGAGCGGGTGTTGCGTATGCGATTTGGCATTGGTATGAATACTGACCATACACTGGAAGAGGTAGGCCAACAATTTAGTGTGACCCGTGAACGTATTCGGCAGATTGAAGCCAAAGCGTTGCGCAAGCTGAAACATCCGTCACGGTCGCGTAAATTGCGTAGCTTCCTCGAAAATTGAGTTTTGCCGCATTGTCCGGGAACCGACGCCGCCTACAAGGCGCTGAAACCGACAGTGCTGTTAATGGGGGCCTGTAGTTCAATTGGTTAGAACCCACGGCTCATAACCGTGTTGTTGCAGGTTCGAGTCCTGCCGGGCCCACCATTTTTTCTCGCCTTATTTGACGATAAAAACCATACGCCACCCAGCAATGATGGGGCGGGCTTTTATGGACAGCATCTGAGGTCTTTTATGCATTGACGGGTTAGCCGCTGACCTTCAGCGATTTGTTCTGGGGTCAGGTGTTATTGCGCCCTGTGTCTGTCGTTCAGCGCATTTTTTAGTGGGTGCGCCGCAACGACTATTACGGGGTGCCGGTGGCGGCGGCCTGAATGGTTGCTTCGATAAACATGTCTTTGTTCGATGCCAGCGGCACTAGTTTTATATCTTCGGTCATCTCAATCGTGACGGTAGTGGCACCAGCACTTAAAGCGCGGGATGTGGCCAGCTGGGTGGCGGCTGCGCGTGCTTGATCCAGCGCCTCGTCCATAATGCCAAAATCGGCCGGGCCTTGCGGCAGATGCACGCGGAATTTGCCTTCAGTTGGCTGGGTGACGGTGATCATCACCCGCTGGCGGACAGACCCGACCGCGGCACCAACCGCACCAGCGACTTCGGCATGGGGCGGCACCGCCAGATCAATGTTAAGCAACCCCGCGACATGCGGATAATGCGTGGCGGCGGATGCGCCGAGTGCCGCCAGCTTGGTGCCAAGCCGCATAGAGATGCTGACCAGACTGTCATCGACAGGTTTTTTGATGATGCTGTTGATCAATAGCGGATTTTGGCTGACCATATTTTCACCCGCGCCTTGATGCGCCAGCGCCGCATCCATCAGCGCGATGGCTGACTGCTGGTGCAATTTAGCAAGTGTCATGCTGGCAAGCTGTTGTGCATCTGGGGCTGTTGCGGTGCCAAGCCCGTTTCGTTGCCGCGCTATTAGTTTGGCACCAAGCCATGCGGCGTCACTGTCAAATTCGTTAAAATCGCCTGTCACATGGGCGGCGTCGGTTGGAGTAAAGGCGGCAAGCCCCAACAGACCGCGGCTGATTAGTCTGTCAACCGCGCCAAGTGCCAATTGCGTGGCGGCCAGATCGGTAATCGCTGACGGCCCGCTGGCCAATGCTTTTTCGGCTAGTCTGGCTTCGGACCGGGTCAGCCAATTTGGCACGCCATCTGGCATGATTGGAAATACAAATCTTCCATCGGTGATAGTTGGTACTGGCAGATCTAATTGGGCCTGCATTTGCTGTTTAATCTGTGGGTGTATGTTAGCCATAAGCGCCAGCGGCACGGCGCGGCGCGGCCCCAAATTCAGCCCGCTTAATCGGCCGCGTGCAACATGTGTGACCTCGCTATCGCCGCCAAGCCCGCATGTGCGGATTTCAGCCGCCTCAACCATGGTTTGCCAGCCGCCAACAATAGCGCCTTCAGATTTCAGCCTTGGGGCACCATTATGCAGAAAGGCAATATCTGTCGTGGTGCCGCCAATATCAGCAACCAAAGCGCTGTCAGTACCGGCCAAAAATGCCGCTCCTGACAGGCTGGCCGCTGGGCCCGACAACACCGTTTCCACCGGGCGGGTGCGGGCAAAGCCGGATTCAAGCAACGACCCATCCCCCTTGACCACCATCAACGGGCAGGCAAGGCCCTGCTGTGTCATAATGGTTTCAGTCGCGGTGATCAGCCGTTCCAATAGATTGATCAGCCGTGCATTTAAAACTGCGGTTAAAGCCCGGCGCGGCCCGCCAAGTGCGGATGATAATTCATGACTGCAGGTAACTGGCAGGCCGGTTGTCTCGCGTAATATATCAAGCGCGGCAATTTCATGTGCGGGATTGCGTGTTGCAAAATGCCCGGCAACGGCAAAGGCCGAAACGTCAGCCGCCATTGCGGCGGCGGCATTGGTGAGGGCGGCGCTGTCAAACGGGTCTTGCTGGCCACCATCAGCACGGTGCCCACCTGCAATAAATTGAACCGGGTCCTGCCCGATTGCACGCGCCAAATCCGCGCGTTCCAAGGCTTTTTCATCAAAGCCAATCATGAACAGGCCAACGCGCCCGCCAACCCCTTCAACCACCGCATTTGTTGCTAGAGTTGTTGATAATGACACCATGCCAATTTCTGATGCTGGGCCATCAAAGGCTTGCAGAATTTTGGCGATGGCACCGCCAAGGCCTATGGATAAATCATCCCGTGTTGTGAGCGCTTTGCCGGTTGCCAGCACGCGCCCACCGACAGCATCTAGCAGGGCCGCATCAGTGTAGGTGCCGCCCGTATCCAAACCGATAACAAGTGTCATGCCATTTTGCCCATCTTTACTGATAACCGGGTCTGGGTGACTGATTATATGGCGCGGTCATGGCCAGCAAAAAAATCAAGGATCCAGCCCCCAACGCGGCGACCATCATGCGATTTTTGAAGTGAGATGCGGGCTTTGGCCGCGCGGTCTTTGCCGATTTTATCCTCGCGTATATCAATCAGCGCGTTGGTGTATGCGGGGGTAAATTCCGGATGTCCCTGTATCGCAAATACCTGTTTACCAATGGCAAAGGCGGCGTTTTTACAAAAATCAGACTGCGCCAGCCTGACGGCGTCTGGCGGCAAGGTCATGACTTGGTCCTGATGCACATGGATAAGGTCAAGTTGGTCAATATCGCTGGGGATCCAGTCAACGGCGCCAACCATCTTGATTGGCATTGTGCCAATACCCCAGCCATCATCAAATTTAGCCGCATGTCCCCCCAGCGCATGCGCCACAATCTGATGGCCGAAGCAAATCCCGACAAGAGGTTTGGCAGCGGCGAAAATTTTTCGGATAAATGCCATCAATCTGGGGATAAAGAGGGCATCATCATAGACCCCATGGGCTGACCCCGTGACCAAATAGCCATCATAGTCACCTACTGATTGTGGAAACACATCATCAATCACCGGGACGATTGAAAAGCGAAAATCAGCGCTATTTGGCTGATTTGCAAACAATGTTTCAAACATGTCGGGGTAATCGTGAAATTCCGCCGGCATGTCTGGGTTGGTGCGTCCAGCTTCCAAAATGGCAATATGCATATCATTTCCTTTGAATTGACCGTATGACTATTTAGAGGATCTGGCTGGTCTTGGTTGTTGTGCTGGCGGCAAGCTGATGTCGCAATTCGGCCAGTATAAATATCCGGATTGCTGATGACAGACCGCTAACGCGCTCTTTATCAATCATCTGTACAAGACTGGCCACGGATTGTTGGCGCGCTTTGGCAATGTCATTTAAAGCAACCCAAAACGGCTCTTCCAGGGAAATACTGGTGCGGTGCCCGTGTATTGTCAGCGATCTTTTTTGCATGACAGCCCATCTTATTTTATTGCCTTCAGACTAGCGGGTGAAAGCCCCCACTAATTCAAGGTGGTTACTATAACTGAATTGATCAACTGGCTGAACCCATTCCAAGGTGAAGCCGGCGGCGGTCAGACAGGCGGCATCTCTGGCAAAGCTGGCTGGATTACAAGACACCATGGCAATGGTGGCAACATCCGCATCGGCAAGCTGGTGACATTGGGCAAGGGCACCGCTTCTTGGCGGGTCTATGATAACGCTGGTTATTTTGGCCAATTCATCCGGCAGTAACGGTAAATCAAAAAGATTGCGTTGCTTGATTGAAAGGCGGCTACCCTGACCAGCCGCGTCAACCCCGGCTTTTAACGCCGCTAAGGCGGCGCTATCCGATTCAACCGCCAGCACCGCCGAAAGCTGTTTGATTAGTGGCAGACTAAGGGTGCCACACCCGGCAAATAGATCAGCAACATATGCATGGCCAGTCAGTATTTCGGCAACCGCCTGTTGCAAGCTGTGTTCGCCATGTTCGGTGGCCTGCAAAAACGCACCGGGTGGCGGGGTAACATCAATCGCGCCAAAACGCACCGTTGGTTGCGTTGGTGCATAGATTGTTAGGGGACTGTCATGATCGTCAATGGATAATCTGGCAAGATTCTGGTCTGCCGACCACGCACATAAGGCGCTCTGTATGTCGGCTGTCCATAGGGGCTGTGCGGCGTTATTTTGCAGGTAGAGACAAAGGCCGTTATGGTTGGCGCCGGCGCCACTTGCCAGCAAATTTGCCTGGGCTTTGATTGTGCTACCAACTGGCAGGTAAGCCACGGCAAATTCGACTAAGGCTGTTTTCAAACTGGCAAGCCGTGGGTCAATGATGTTGCATCCATCAGGGTCTATAATATGCGCGCCAATGCGTTCGTGAAATCCAACCACGGCGGTGTCGGCAAGGCGTTTGATATGAAAGCTGGCACGGCGCCGGCTTTTTGCTGGTGAGATCAAAGCCGGGCGGATGGTGGCGGCGTTGACATGCACCCGTTCAAGATGGTGGGTAATCAGTTGATATTTCCATCTGCCAATCTCGGTGGGTGTCCAATGTTGAAAACTGCACCCGCCGCATGCCGGAAACGCATTGCATTGCGGAGGCTGGCGCGAGGCGGCGGCACTTTTTAATTCAAGAATACGTGCCTTTATCCCTTGTTTGCTTATGGATAATGGTTGGGCAATGATGGTCTCACCCGGCAGGCTAGCAGGCACAAAGACACTATAGTCCGCCTCTTGGTAATTATGCGTGTAGCGCACTGTCCCAACACCATCACCGCGCCCGCCAATATGCGTGATGGTTACAGAAATCGGCGCGGCATTGCGGGGCAAACTGCCTTCATTACGTGCGTTTCTTTTATGTGACGATTGACGAGATCGAACGGCCATACTCTATCCTTTATCAACCTAATCATCTGCTGGTTTGCCGCACGGGCGGCTGATATCGCTGGGCGATTGCGCGGTTAATTCTGGCGGTGCGCGGCAAATCTGGCCGCTTCGGACAGCGCGTCAAGCAGGGCCGTGATAGCGCTGGTTCGGCCGGTATTGGTCTGATCGGCAATACGGTCAAGCGCGGCGGCGGCGGCCCCGGCATATTTCTCCGCTTCAGTTACACTGCGGTCAATCGCGTCATAGCGGTCTAAAATGCGGCAGGCGGTGTCAAAATCACCATCGGCAAACGCCCCTTCACCAATAGTTCTCTGCCAAAAATTACGTTCTGCATCTGTGCCGTCGCCATAGGCGATGATCAGAGGCAGGGTGATTTTCTGATCAAGGAAATCATCACCGCTATTTTTGCCCATGGCTTCAGATGACAGGCTGTAATCCATGGCGTCATCCATAATCTGAAATGCCATACCAAGTTGCAGGCCATAATTATGTGCCGCGTCAATCACCGTCTGGTTGGCACCGGCGACTTCGGCACCAGCGGCGGCGGCGGCGGCAAATAAAATCGCGGTTTTATTGCGAATCACATCAAGATAATCATCTGCGTTTGTGCCGGGGACACCGGCGATTGTCATTTGTTTAATCTCGCCTTCGGTGATGCGGGCAGACGCATTGCTTAACCGCCCTAAAACTGACAGGTTGCCAGTTTCAACCATCAATTCAAACGCCCGCGCAAACAGAAAATCCCCCACCAAAACGGACGCATCATTGCCCCACAGGGCGTTGGCAGTATCGCGCCCCCGCCGCAATTTCGATTCGTCAATCACATCATCATGCAACAACGTGGCTGAATGGATGAATTCAACCGCCGTGGCCAGACCAACGGCGTGCGGGCTTCCCCCTGCTAAACCAGCCCCAGCGAGCGTTAATAATGGCCGCAATCGCTTGCCGCCAGCTGCGATCAAATGACCCGCTAATTCTGGCACCAGTGGCACATCGCTGGCCATCCTCTCGATAATCCGCGCATTCACTTTTTCCATCTCGCCAGCCAGTAATGCCACCAGTGGCGCTAGCGATGGCGCGGCTTGCGGGGTGTTTGTCGATGCAGTGTTCATCTGACTTGTCTCTTGGCTTTGCGCCTCTTGCTCTCGTGTCTCTTGCCTTTGCGGTATCACGCGGGAACCGTGAAGCGAGATTTACCTGTCGGCGGCGTATCCAGCAAGTAAAAACCGGTATGATGCCGATACGGTATTTTCGCATTGGAGGCTATAAACTCTTGGTGAATGAACCCGCCTGCGGCATAATTTTATCCCATGGTCACTTTGCTGCGAACAACAAATCTGGTGCGTTTGTCTTTTTTGCAGGCGTTGTTGCGCGATTCGGCGATTGAGGCGCAGGTGTTTGACGCCAATATTTCAGCGTTAGAAGCAGGTATTGGCGCGTTTCCCCGCCGCCTGATGGTTGATGAGGGGCGCCTACTTGCGGCCAAAACCATTTTGGCTGATGCAGGTGAATTATATGATGATTGATCCGGCCAGGCCCATCTTGCCTGACTTGCCTGATGGGGTCGAGGTCACGCATGATCATTTGCTTGACCAGCAGGTGCACATTACCCAGCCAAAAACCGGCTACCGTGTGGGCAGCGATGCGGTGCTGGTGGCGGCTAGTTTGACAGAACGACGCGGCCGGGTGCTTGACCTTGGTGCCGGTGTTGGCGGCATCAGCCTATGTATCGCGAGGCGGCTTTCTGGGGTGCGCGTCATCGCTCTCGAGATTGACCCGGTGGCCGCGGCTTTGGCCCGCTATAATGTGGCGGTGAATGGCCTGAACCAGCAGGTGCGGGTGGTTGACGCCGATATCACCGCCATGCCAGCGATGCTGGCCGATAGTTTTGATCATGTGATTAGTAACCCGCCTTATCATCACAAAGCCGGTACCCGTCCACGTCATGTGGCGCGGGCAATGGCACATGTGGGCGCTGATACAGATTTACATGATTGGGTCAAAGCGGCGGTATGGGCCGCCAAACCGCGTGGGCGGATCAGCTTTATTTGCCGGGCTGACCGGGCGGCCGAACTGATTGGGCTGTTTGATCGGGCTGGGGTAGGTGAAACACTGCTATTTCCTTTGTGGCCGCGGCCGATGAGTCCGGCCAGCCGGGTGATTATACAACTGCGGAAAGCGGTGAGCGGGCCAGGGGCTATTTTGCCCGGGCTGATTGTGCATAATGACGATGGTGGCTTTACCGAAGCGGCGCAGCGTATTATGAAGGGAGACGGGTTGTATATGGTGCATCCGGCACGTGCAAAGTGACCTGTCTTCAGCCGCACGAAACAGAGGAAAGGTGAATAATGGGCCATATGTCGTCTTTATTATTTTGGCGCCGCAAATCACCCACCGTGCCGGTGGTGCGCTTGAGCGGTGTGATTGCCGCCCGGCAGTCGCTAGGGCGGCGGGGCCTCTCACTAGAGGCGGTTGAACCGCAATTAAAACGGGCATTTTCGGTCAAACAGGCAAAAGCCGTTGTACTGGTTATCAATTCGCCGGGTGGATCGCCGGTGCAATCTGCATTGATTGGCAATCGTATCCGCCAACTGGCAGCGCAGGCCGATATACCGGTGATTGCCTTTTGCGAGGATGTCGCGGCCAGTGGCGGTTATTGGCTGGCGGCGGCGGCAGATGAAATTTTCGCCAATCCAGCATCAGTGGTGGGGTCAATCGGCGTTTTATGGGCTGGGTTTGGGTTTGACAAACTTCTTGAGCGGGTCGGGGTTGACCGGCGGGTCTATACCGCGGGGGATGCGAAATTAACGTTGGATCCGTTTCAACCTGAACGTGATGAGGATGTTGCGCGGCTCAAATCGTTGCAGGCTGATATTCATGACCAGTTTATTGCCCATATAGAATTGCGCCGCGGGTCGCGTCTGAAAGGCGATCGCAAAGATTTGTTCAGTGGCGCCTTTTGGACCGGAAAACGTGCGCTCGATCTGGGACTTGTCGATGGGCTTGGCGATTATCGTCAAGTTATCGCCACGCGGTTTGGCGATAAAACCGAATTTTTAATGATCGAACCAAAACGGAAATTGTTGTCGTTTGGCGGTGGGGGGGTGTCTGCCCATCTTGCCAGTTCGGTATTGGGCGATGTTGCCGAACATGCAATTGAGCGTGCCTATTTTGCACGATATGGCCTATGATCCCGTCACTGCCAAAATTACTCGGTCTGATCGCCATTATCTGGGTCGTATGGACGCTGTTCCGCATCTATGAAACACGGCAGGCGGCGATCCGTGCCAATCAGACAAAAGATGATGAGGCCGCGGGCCGCTGTGATCGGTCTGATACTAACCATTCGGTTGAATTACGCGAATGCAAACAATGTGGGGCGTGGGTCAGTGGGGAAAATTGTGGGCGGGAAAACTGCCCCTATTGAGGCTGGTTCGACTTGCTTTTCACTGGCATTTGCGGCTAGGTTGCGGCGATGGTTTTGAAACATGATACCCCGAGATAAGGTGGCGGGCTACCGTTACCGGTCAGGCCAAGATGACACGTACTGATTTTCAATCTATCATCTTAAATTTACAGAATTATTGGGCCCAGCAAGGGGTTGTGATCCTGCAACCATATGATATGGAAGTTGGCGCCGGCACATTTCATCCGGCAACAACCTTGCGCGCGCTTGGGCCGGATGCGGTATGGCGCGCTGCCTATGTTCAGCCATCGCGCCGTCCGGCTGATGGGCGCTATGGTAAAAATCCAAACCGGCTTCAGCATTATTATCAGTTTCAGGTGATATTCAAACCATCACCGGCCGAGTCACAAGCGCTTTACCTTGGATCGCTAAAAGCCATAGGCCTTGACCCGGAGGCGCATGATATCCGTTTTGTCGAGGATGATTGGGAATCGCCAACATTAGGGGCATGGGGACTTGGCTGGGAAGTATGGTGCGATGGCATGGAAGTATCGCAATTTACTTACTTTCAGCAAGTTGGCGGCATTGAATGCCAGCCGGTGCCGCTTGAATTAACCTATGGACTCGAACGGCTGGCCATGTTTATTCAGGGTGTGGACAATGTCTATGACCTTGATTGGGATGGGGTGCCGGCAAGCGAAGGCGGCAAGGTCTATGGCGATATTTTCAAACGCGCTGAAGTGGAATTTTCAGGGTGGAATTTTGAACATGCCGACACTGATCTGCTGTTGCAGCATTTTCGCGATGCCGAAGCTGAATGTGGGCGCTTGCTGAGTTTGGATAAACCGTTGGCGCTCCCCGCCTATGACCAATGTATGAAGGCCAGTCATTATTTTAATATGCTTGATGCGCGCGGGGTGATTTCTGTGACTGAACGCGCTGCCTATATCGGGCGGGTGCGGGCGTTGGCACGCGGTTGTTGTGAAGCCTGGATCGGGGCAGATGAGGTGGAGTCGCATGGCTGATTTGCTGATTGAACTTGTTAGCGAGGAAATCCCGGCAAGTATGCAAAATATGGCGGCGCGGTATTTTGCCACTGCTGTGCGTACCGCGTTTCACGATCTGGGTTTATGGACAAATGATGCTAGTATCGAAGGGCTTTGTGGGCCGCGTCATTTAGCGGTTTATGCCAGCGGTATTGCCGTTACCCAGCCTGATCGCGTGATTGAAAAACGCGGCCCGCGTGTTGATGCACCAGAGGCGGCGATTGCCGGATTTGTTGCATCTGCCGGGGTCGCGCGCGAGTCGCTGATTGAAGAGAATACGCCAAAGGGCCGGTTTTTCTTTGCGCGCAATCATGTGACAGGCGCTGATACACAGTCACTGCTTGGCGATATGGTCACGTCCATTCTGACAGAATTTCCCTGGCCAAAAAGCCAGCGATGGGGCAGCGGCAGTTTTCGTTGGGTGCGCCCCTTGCACCGTATTAATATCCTGTTTGATGGGCAGACCTTGGCCGGTAGTTTTGATCTTGGTGGTGGAGAGAAACTGGCCTTTGGTAAAACAAGTTGCGGGCATTATTTTGAATCGCCCGATGATATCAGTCTTGATGGTGTTAGCTCGCTCGCTGACTTCAAACAGCGTCTTGCGCTGGCGCATGTGATTATTGATCAATCAGATCGGCACGCCGCTATTATTGACGGGGCAAAATCACTTGCCGCAAGCGTTGGGTGCACGCTGGATGAAGCCCAGCTTGGAGGCTATATTCAAGATATTGCCGGGCTGGTTGAGTCGCCAACAGCCCTTTTGGGGCAAATTGAAGAGCGGTTTATGCGTTTGCCGCCAGAATTATTGCAAGCGACCATCGCGACGCATCAAAAATATATCACATTGCAGGACCTGTCCGGTAAGTTCTCGCCCTACTTCATTGTTGTGTCAAACCGGCAATCTGACCCTAAACGGGATCAGGTGATTATGGCGGGCAACCAGCGGGTGTTGCGAGCACGGCTTGCTGATGCTGAATTTTTCTGGCAACAGGATCAAAAGCAACGGCTGGACTCCTATGTTGCGCTATTAAAAGCGGTAACTTTTCATGAGGGCTTGGGCGATCTTCATGCCAAGGCGCTGCGGCTTGAAAAACTTGCTACGATGTTGGCGCCCTATATCGATGGTTGTGATACCAAGCATGCTGGGCGTGCTGGGTTTCTTGCCAAGGCTGATTTGGTGACCGGTATGGTCGGCGAATTTCCAGAATTACAAGGTATTATTGGTGGTTATTACGCCCTTCACGATGACGAGGCAGATAGCGTTGCGACAGCCATTGCCACACATTACCGCCCACAAGGCCCGGCAGATGATGTGCCGGAAACGCCAACCGCCAAGGCGGTGGCACTGGCTGATAAGATTGATACGCTTGTTGGATTTTTTGGTATTGGTGCAAAGCCAACAGGGTCAAAAGATCCGTTTGCTCTGCGCCGCGCCGCACTTGGCGTGATTCGTATTATCCTTGATGGCGAACTGTCATTACCGCTGGCAACGCTATTACAAAAAGCGGCGGAAAATTATCAGTTTGATGCTGTCGATGAAGATCTATTACCATTTATCCACGATCGGTTGCGGGTGTATTTGCGTGACCAGAATATGCGGCATGATGTGGTGGTGGCGGCCTTGGCCGATGCCTCTGGTGATGATGTATGCCGTATGGCAAATGAAGCAAGATCGCTGGCCGGTTTTTTAGCAGATGGAGAAGGGGCTGGTCTGATGGCCGGCTGGCGCCGGGTCAGCAGCATGCTGTCAGCTGAAGAAAAAAAGGCGAAAACGACATTTTCGGCAACCACTGATCCAGCGTTGTTCAATGATATTGAAAAGCGCCTGCACAAAGCCATTATCGCGGTGCCCGATAACGGCGTTGATTTTTCTGTGCAATTGACGGCGCTTGGACAACTGCGCTCGCCAATTGATGCGTTTTTTGATGGCATTGTCGTGAATGATGATGACCCAGCCATTCGCCTGAATCGTCTTGGTTTATTGGCGGCGATACGCGAAAAAATGTTAATGGTGGCGGATTTTTCAAAAATAGAAGGCTAGAAATGACATGACAAAATGGGTGTATAATTTCGGCAAGTTAGGCACCGATGGTGACTCGTCAATGCGCAACTTTTTGGGCGGAAAGGGCGCTAATTTAGCTGAAATGAGTGGGATAGGCCTGCCGGTACCGCCGGGGTTCACCATCAGCACGGACGTATGCACTCATTTTTACGATCATAACCGGTCATATCCTGAATCGCTTGACGCTGAAGTGCGGGCCGCCATTGCCAAAATAGAGGCCGAAACCGGCAGTGTGTTTGCCGATCCACAGAACCCATTGCTTGTTTCTGTGCGGTCCGGGGCGCGGGCATCCATGCCCGGTATGATGGATACAGTTTTAAATCTGGGTCTAAATGACGCGACCGCGGCCGGTTTAGCAAAACATGCCAACGACAGCCGCTTTGCCTATGACAGCTATCGCCGTTTTATCCAGATGTATGGCGATGTTGTGATGGATGTTGACCATGGGCTGTTTGAAGACGCGCTTGAAAATATGAAACGTGATCGTGGTCTAATCAATGATACGGATTTGACTGGCGATGATATGATGGCGCTTGCTGATATCTATAAAGATATCGTTATGGACGAGATTGAAACGCCGTTTCCCCAAGACCCATGGGAACAATTATGGGGCGCTATCGGGGCCGTGTTCACCAGCTGGATGAACACCAGGGCGACCACATACCGCCGGCTGAATAATATTCCAGCAGCCTGGGGCACCGCGGTGAATGTGCAGGCCATGGTGTTTGGCAATATGGGTGATGATTGTGCGACCGGCGTTGCCTTTACCCGCGACCCGTCAACCGGTGAAAACAGTTTTTACGGCGAATTCCTGATTAACGCGCAGGGCGAAGATGTTGTGGCTGGCATTCGCACACCGCTGCCGCTGACCACAAAAGAAGGTGAAAAATCTGGAAGTCGCGCTAAGTCACTGCAAGAGGCCATGCCAGAGGTGTTTGCCCAGCTTGACGATGTGCGCGCGCGGTTGGAGGCACATTACCGCGATATGCAGGATTTGGAATTCACTGTGCAACAGGGCAAGTTGTATATGCTACAGACGCGCAGTGGCAAACGCACCGCCGAGGCGGCCTTGCGGATGGCTGTTGAAATGGCTGAAGAAAATCTGATCAGCCGGGATGAAGCGCTATGCCGGATTGATGCCAATGCGCTTGACCAGTTGCTTCACCCAACACTTGATCCGAAAGCAGAAAAAACCTGTTTAACACGCGGCCTGCCGGCGTCCCCCGGGGCGGCCTGTGGCAAGATTGTACTGAGTGCGGAACGCGCCGAAGAAATGGCGGCGGCGGGCGAGACAGTCATTCTGGTACGGCTGGAAACAAGCCCAGAAGATATCCACGGCATGCATGCGGCGGCTGGCATTCTGACCGCACGCGGCGGTATGACAAGCCATGCCGCGGTGGTGGCACGTGGCATGGGCCGGGCCTGTGTGTGCGGTGCGGGTGATGTGCGATTTGATGAAGTAAGCGGCAAGGTTTTTATTCAGGATCAGGTGCTTATAGAAGGTGATGTGATCACTATCGATGGGGCCACTGGCGATGTTTATGCCGGCGCGGTTGACACCATCCAACCAAAAATGTCTGGGGCGTTTGGTACCATTATGAAATGGGCTGATGAACGACGGCGGCTTGGCGTGCGCGCCAACGCGGAAACCACCATAGATGCACAGGTCGCCCTCGATTTTGGGGCTGAAGGCATTGGGTTGTGCCGCACTGAACATATGTTCTTCGATGCCGACCGTATCATTGTCATGCGGCAAATGATTATGGCCAACACCACCGAAGGTCGAGAAGCGGCGCTGGCAAAATTATTGCCCATGCAACGCAAAGATTTTGAAACTCTGTTTAGCATAATGGCCGGCCGGCCAGTCACCATCCGCTTGCTTGACCCACCATTGCATGAATTTTTGCCACATTCAGCGGATGAGTTAGCGGAGGTGGCAAAGGTATCTGGCGTGACGGTTGAAACCGCACGCCAGCGTGCTGTCAAGTTATCCGAATCAAATCCCATGCTTGGCCATCGTGGGTGCCGGTTGGCCATCACCTATCCAGAAATTTGTCGGATGCAAGCCCGCGCCATTTTTGAAGCGGCCTGTGCGGTCGCCCAGAAAACAGGCGATATGCCATCGCTGGAAATTATGGTG
This sequence comes from uncultured SAR116 cluster alpha proteobacterium, assembly GCA_902583715.1. GTDB lineage: Bacteria > Pseudomonadota > Alphaproteobacteria > Puniceispirillales > Puniceispirillaceae > UBA3439. The sequence goes on along the minus strand of CACHXC010000019.1, from coordinate 7,107 downwards.
CCATTAGCTGCAACAGCCCGTGAAATTAGTCTGTGCAAGCAGGAAATTGATGCGGCGGCAAGCGCGGTGATGGCTGAAACGGGTGTGTCTGTATTCTATCTCGTTGGCACGATGGTTGAATTGCCACGCTCGTCCATTTGTGCTGCAGAACTGGCGAACGAGGCTGAATTTTTCTCGTTTGGCACGAATGATTTGACGCAAACAGCTCTGGGGATCAGCCGCGATGATGCTGGGTCATTCTTGCATCATTATGCGGACGTTGATATCTACCCGGTTGACCCGTTTGTCTCGATTGACCGTGAGGGCGTTGGCTTCCTTGTCGATATGGGGGTGAAGCGTGGCCGCTCAACACGGCCAGACATCAAATTAGGTATTTGCGGCGAACATGGCGGTGATGCTGATTCGATTTGTTTCTTTGAAGAGGTCGGCCTTGATTATGTGTCCTGTTCGCCATTTCGGGTGCCAGCGGCGCGGCTGGCGGCGGCGCAAGCGGCGATCAAAAATTCAGCCTAATTCTGCGCTTAATGCTATGCCTAATACAGCTTTGGCTCTGCATGTTGATCGACACAGTGACACAATAAAAAAGCCGGCGAAATACCGGCTTTGTTACGATCTGATTTGCACTTTACGATTGGTTATTTTACACCAAGACCAGCAAAACGTTTGTTGAAGCGTGCAACCTGACCGCCAGAATCAACGATACGGTGCTGACCGGTCCATGCTGGATGGGTTTTCGGGTCGATATCGAGCTTAAGCAAGTCGCCGGGATTGCCCCATGTAGAGCGTGTTTTACGCTCGCTACCATCGGTCATCACAACTGTGATTTCATGATAATCTGGGTGCGTATCTTTTTTCATGCCAATCTCCGCTTCGGCCGCTTAACTTTAACGGCCATGCTTAATGTCATCTAGACTCTGTGCGGCGCGAATCAGTCTCGCCTTACAACAGCGCTGGTGGTATATCCTCTCTGGCGATGATTAGCAAGCCCCCAGTCAGGAAAAACTGCCAGCGTCATAGGACGCGAATTTGAGAGAAAAGACATTCGATGCATGGACATCAGCAACAGCCACAAGCCATGACGCCCGATAAGGTGCCGGCAAGAGACTATGCCAGCAGTGATTTGCTGCGGGTGTTTTGGCCCTATCTGCGCCCACATAAAGGCCGCATTGTGGCCGCTGTTATGGCGTTAACCCTGGTTGCCGCGGCGCTTTTATGCATGGGGAGGGGCTTGGCCTACCTTATTGATGAGGGGCTTGGGAAAGGCGACCCAGCCTTGCTTGACCGTGCGGTGCTGGCAACGGCGCTGATCGCTGTGGTGCTTGCCTTCGGCAGTTTTTTGCGCACCACAATGGTCAATAAGATTGGTGAATTGGTGCTGGCTGATATCCGCCGCGCGGTTTTTAGCCATGTCATGGGTCTGTCTGCAAGCTGGTTTGAAAATAACCGTACAGGCGATGTGCTGGCCCGCATAACAACTGACACAACCGTCGTGCAAACAGTGATGACATCAACGCTTTCTATGGCGGCGCGCAATCTGTTGCTTCTCGTTGGCGGGGTGGTGATGGTGGTTTTATCAAGCCCAAAAATGTCACTGGTCGTGATGGTAGTGGTGCCGTTGGTGGTTTTGCCCTTGATTATTTTGGGGCGGCGTTTGCGCGTTACCTCACGTTTAGCACAAGACCGGCTTGCCGATGTGGCTGTTGAGGCCGAGGAGACAGTCAACGCAATTCACACGGTGCAGGCTTTTGGACGTGAACGCCATATGCGGGATAAATTTGACCATGCGGTGCAACATAGTCTTGATGCCGGTCTGGCGCGGGTCAAACTTCGCGGGGTGCTAAGCGGTATATTGATCTTTCTAGTATTTAGCGGAATCAGTGTCATATTGTGGATCGGTGGTCAGGATTTGATGGCCGGTCGTATCAGCCCCGGTGATTTATCGTCTTTCATTTTTTATGCCTTTTTGGTGGCAAGCTCGACCGGCCTTTTATCGGAACTTGCTGGCGATCTGCAACGCGCGGCTGGTGCGGCTGAACGTATTGCGCATCTTCTTGATACCAAGGCGGTGATGCCGCAACCAGCCAGTCCGCAACCGCTTGACCTGAATAGTCCGGTGGCCTGCTGTTTTGATCATGTTGATTTTGCCTATCCATCAGCGCGCGGCAGACCAGCTGTTTCTGGCTTGGATTTCACCATTGAGGCTGGCGAGCGTGTCGCGATTGTCGGGCCAAGTGGTGCAGGTAAATCAACGCTTTTTCATTTGTTGTTGCGTTTCCATGATCCGTTGGCTGGTCGTATATCAGTGGCGGGTATAGATATACGTGATGTGGCGGTGGCTGAGTTACGTGGGCATATTGGTTTGGTGCCACAAGACGCGGCTTTGTTTTCATCTTCGGTGCGTGACAATATTGCCTTTGGTTGCCCGGATGCCGGTCATGACATGATTGTCGAGGCAGCGCAAAAAGCCCAGGCTGATGCATTTATTTCTGCTCTTGATGGCGGGTATGACGCGCTGGTTGGTGAAAAGGGGGTGCGTCTTTCCGGCGGACAGCGTCAGCGCATTTCCATTGCCCGGGCCATTTTGCGAAACCCGCGTTTGTTACTGCTCGATGAGGCGACAAGCGCACTGGATGCACAATCTGAAGCCGCTGTTCAACATGCCCTTGAAAATTTGATGAAAAATCGCACCAGCTTGGTGATTGCGCATCGGTTGGCTACAGTCGTTCAGGCAGATCGTATTTTGCTAATGGATCGTGGCCGCATTCAGGCGATTGGCACGCATGAAAGCTTAATGGTCGAGTCGGCCTTGTATCGCACATTGGCTGAATTGCAGTTTTCTTTGCCAAAAAACTGAAGGCTTATTTGCTCTGGAAATGGCCAATAAGGGCGTTGTCAGACTGTGTATCAGCGGCGCCAAATGCACCATTTGACGATGGCGCCGGTGCTGGATCGATTGCGCAAAGCACCTTGGCATTGAAAATATGTTGCGGGGCGCTATCAATACTGAAAATAAGCTGGGCGTTGGGGTCTAAAAAGCTGTTTTTGGACAGGCGTTCAAGGTTAAAATTGAGTTGGCCAATCAATTTACTGTTGATCAGGCTGGTCAACGCCATATTGCGCATATGATCTTGGTTGGTATCAAAATCAACTTGCAATAATACATCGCCGCTATAGGGGGTTGAGGTGCAATCAATACCTCGAAAATAATGAAGTTGGATGACGACTGGCTGTATGAGTGATCCTATTTGCGGCCAGAAAAAAGGGTCTGCCGGGGTTAGAATTGTGTCCCGCTTGTCAGTGGCAAATAACCTGCTGGTCACCTGCATTATAATATCATGCGTGGTTTGTGAATGCATCTGTTCCGCCGTTGCTGCCGGCGGGTAAAATTGTCAAATTGTAATTGTCTGATCGGTGCCCAGGCTGATTTCCATTTTGGTCAGCAGATCATTTTTGTGCGGCTTATCCGGCTGGGTGATGGCTGTGGATGACTGCGATGCCGCCAGCATCACCTATATCGCCAACATGAGCGCGTTAAGGAACCTTTGTGAGACACGCCACCCAAATGACATGACAGGCATTGATTTCATGAAGTTGATGCAGAACCAAATGCCAGTTTATAACTAAGCACGAACGCCGGCAACTGGTTAGCATCAATGACCATCAGGGAGGGGATTAGATCATCTTATTTGGCGGCAACACGTTGGGTAATTTTCAACTCTATGCGGCGATTAAGGTGCCGGTCCGCAACGCTATCGCCGTTGGTTAGAGGTTGAAATTCGCCATAACCAGTCGCCGCCAACCGTTTGGCTGGTACACCTTGTGACACCAGAAATCTAACTACCGACAAGGCGCGTTCGGTGGACAGGTCCCAGTTATCAGTATAGCGGCCGGCCCGTACCGGCAAATTATCAGTGTGTCCGTCAACTTGTAGCACCCAATTGATATCATCTGGAATTTTTGCGGCGATATCTGCGAGTGCAACGGCAAGCTGGGCAAGTTGGCTTTGCCCGGTGGGGCCAATATTAGCCTGTCCGGGCGCAAATAAAACCTCTGATTGGAAGACAAACCGGTCGCCGACAATCTGCACATCGTCCCGGCCTTTCAGCACATCACGTAGCCGGCCAAAAAATTCAGAGCGGAATTGTTGCAATTCCTGAACGCGGCTGGCCAATGCGTTGTTCAGCGATTTGCCAAGATTGGCAATGGCCACTTTGTCTGCTTCTGCCTGCCGGTCTTTTTCTGCCAGCAATGCTTTTAATTCTTCAATGCGCTGGCGTAGTCCGGCCAAAACCAAAGTCATTTGCGCAATTTCAGCTTTTGAGGCGGTGGTTTCCACCTCTAGATCACGCATGGTTTGTTGCTGTGTGCGATTGCGCGCTTCTGTCAGGGCTAATTGCCCTTCGACCATTTGTAGGGCCCGTAAACGCTCATCAAGGGCGTCTCGGGCGGTCGCTAGGGCGGCCTCAGTTTCGGCTTGCTTGGCGGAAAGGGTGGTTAATTCACTGGTGCGGGTGCTGAGTGTCGTCTGCACCAGCGCCAGCTGTTTGGCTAGGGCGCTACGGTCGGTTTCACTGGTTTCAAGCTGGATTTGTAATTGGGCCAAATCTGCCGCTAGATCTGCACTAGCGCGCCGTTCGATATTTAGCAATTCGCTTAAAGATGCCAACTGTTGACGCATTTCGCCAAGCGTCGCGTCCTGCCCAGACACGCGATAGGCCAAATTGGCTTGAATGAGAACAAACACCATCAAGACAAAGATGATGACCATAAGCAATGTTGCCAGCGCATCAACAAAGCCAGGCCAGGTAAAATTCTCACTGCGGCGGGTATTGCCAAGGCGTGCCAGTGCCATGCTTATTTGCTCCGTTTGGCAATTGAAGAGGTGCCAATCACGGCCGCAATTGATTGCGACAAGCCGCGTAATTCAGTTGTTAGAATTTCCGTCTGGTGACTGCGGTCGGTGCGCATATCATCAGTAAGCTGTTGCAGATTGGCATTGAGTTCTGCCAGCTGTTCGCGGATCCGGCGATCATCTGCGCTGGCTTCATTTAACATGGCCATTGTGCTGTTCAGTTTGGACAGTTGTTCAACAATTTTTGTCCGGTTGGTTTCGCCCTCTGCAATCGATTGCGACAATGACAATAATGCCCGTGCGGCTTCTTCACTCATGCCATGGGCGAGTGCACCATGCGCACCGTTGGCTGTGTTGCTGTCATTGAATCTAGCAAAGGCTGAAAGCCAGTCTTCTAATTCGTTAAAGAATCGGCCCATGGCCTGGCCTAACTGAAGATCAAGAAACCCTAAAATAAGCGAGCCAGCAAGGCCAAACAGTGAAGACGAAAACGCCGTTGCCATGCCGGAAAGTGGGGCGTTTAAACCAGATCGCAATTGCGACATCATCGCTTGGAAATTGGCGCTATCGGCATCAAGCGAGTTAATGACAAGGCTGACCGCACCAATTGTCTGTAACAGCCCCCAGAAGGTGCCAAGAAGACCCAAAAACACCAACAGCCCGATCATGTAGCGTGAAATTTCACGCCCTTCATCTAGTCTGGCGGCAACTCCATCGAGCACTGATCGCAATGACAGGGCTGATAATTGCGCATCATGACGTGAATCAGCCAGCATGGCGTATACCGTTGCCAGCAAAACAGGTCGTTTTTCCGGCGTGTCCAACGAGCCGGTTTTCTGGATTGATAGCAACCAGTTTCGCTCAGGGGTCAATCGCAGAATTTGCCGGATCACATATAAAATGCCCAGTCCAAGCGTGGCCAATATCACGCTATTTAATGCCGGGTTGCCCATAAACGCACTTTTTAGCGGGGCAAATAACAGGGCGCAAATCGTGCCGACAAACGCTAGAAATAACATCATCCGAATTAAAAAACGTTTGGGATCAGTGCGCATGTTCGACTCTCCACAATCATTACCAGCGACAATCTCTGCCAAATTGCTCTGACACCTCAAAATGAATTGTCTAAGGCGTCTATCTGGCTGGGCGTGCCTTTGTCAGGTCTAATGCTAAAGAATGGCAGGATTATGAAGATTGGCAAGCCCTTGCGGTGCCTTATTCAGCCATTTGCGTGAAACGAATTTGCAAAAAAGCACTAGGGCTTAGGCACTGTCAGCGTAGCAGAATTTAAGCATTTTAATAATTCTGCATGGATTGAGGGATTGGCGGCCACAATATCACCGCTATCAAGCGCCCGATCGCGTGAGGCAAAATCAGACACAAATCCACCAGCTTCGCGCACTAGCAGAATGCCGGCGGCAATATCCCATGATTTTAGGCCGCGTTCCCAAAAGCCATCATAGCGGCCGGCGGCAACATAAGCCAAATCAAGCGCGGCTGATCCAAAACGCCGGACCCCGGCACTCAACGCCATGATTTTTTGAAGCTCTTTGCCAAATAGTGTATGGCTTGCCGCGTCGCCGTGGCCCAGAAAGGGAATGCCGGTGGCAAATAATGAATCTTTCATTTGGCGCCGTCCAGAAACCCGCAGACGGCGGTCGTTGACAAACGCGCCCTGGCCCGCTTCAGCAAAGAAATATTCATGACGTACTGGGTCAAACACCAGGGCAGCGGTGATTTTGCCTTTATCTTTGACAGCAATTGAAATGGAAAAATGTGGGATGCCGTGCAAAAAATTTGTCGTGCCGTCAAGCGGGTCAACAATCCATACCGGCGCGTCTGGGTCAGCACCATCACTATGGCCGCTTTCTTCCATGACAAACCCCCAACAGGGGCGCGCTTTTTGTAATTCTGATTTGATCACACGTTCGGCGTTGGTGTCCGCGCGTGAGACAAAATCTGCTGGTCCTTTGCGGCTGACTTGCAGATTTTCAACCTCGCCAAAATCGCGCAACATACCACGGCTGGCGGCTGTGGCCGCTTTATGCATCACATTTATCAGGGCTGAACGGGTGGCCATGCGGGACCTATCCTAACGGGGTCAGATTAGTTTTTGGCACGCTCGACATAGCTGGCATCTTCTGGGCGCACAACAACTCTAGTGCCAGTTTCAATATGGGGCGGTACCATGACACGCACGCCATTTTCCAAAACAGCTGGTTTATATGATGATGACGCGGTCTGGCCTTTGACAA
>CACHXC010000018.1 GCA_902583715.1 uncultured SAR116 cluster alpha proteobacterium | reverse complement strand
TCCAACAACAAAATTTGCCGGTGCCGGTTATCGTTGCACTTATTGATGGGTTGTTACAGGATCAAAAACTGGTGCGTATTGCCGATGAACGGGCGTTACGCCGTTATGCTTACCGGGTCGCTGGGACCGTTGGTTTGTTAATGTGTCATGTGCTTGATTGTGATGATGACGCGGCACGCGCGCATGCCATTGACCTTGGCATTGCCATGCAATTGACAAATATTGCCCGTGATGTGCTGGAAGATGCTGAAATGGGGCGTCGTTATCTGCCGGCAAGCTGGGTTGGGGATTTAACACCCGCACAGATTGCCGCCGCCAGCCTCGCACCAGACGGTGATGTGGCGCAATCGTTAAGGATGGCTGTTCGCCAGCTCTTGGGTATAGCTGATGATTATTATCAAAGTGGGGCTGCTGGTTTGACGTTTTTGCCGATCCGTGCGCATATGGCGATTGCTGTTGCGGCGCGGGTGTATCGGCAAATTGGGGTGCAGATTGCGGCAAGCGGATATGGCTGGCATCACGGCCGGCAGGTGACAAGCCGGTGTAGAAAAATCATCTGCAGTCTGCAGGCCTGTGGATCGGTCTGGCGGCGGGTCCGGCCACGCACACCGCACCGCGCCGCATTGCATGATGGTTTGGAAGGTCTGCCCTATGTCAGATAATCGACAACGGCCATTGCAGATCAGCGTGATTGGGGCGGGTTGTGCCGGGTTATCATTGGCGGCACGCGCCGCCGATTTGCCGGGTCACCAGATATCTTTGATTGCCCCCAAGCAAGATGATGCAGATGACCATATTTGGGGATTCTGGGCGATGCCGTGGGTGCAAACAGCCACATTAGCCGCGCGCAAACAATGGACAAAATGGCGGATTATCAGTCATGATCAAGATGTTTTGCATCGTGCTGACCAGCATCCTTATTGCGCCATTCACCGGCATCACTGGTTACAAGATTGCCGTGACAAGGCAAAGGCCAGCGGCGTGCGGTTTCACCCTGAATTGGTGATGCAGGCCGCAGATGATCAAATCCTGGATAGCCGGCCACCGCAGGTGCCAGATGACATGATGCTCCAGCATTTTGTGGGTTGGGAAGTGACAGTCGCGGCTGGTACGTTTGATCCGACAACCGCCATTTTAATGGATTTTCGCTGTGATCAGACGCAGGGGATGCATTTCATTTATTGTTTGCCATTTTCGGACCATCAGGCCTTGATTGAATCGACGTTGTTTTCGCCTGAACGGGCACCTGCCAATTTCTATGACCGCGCCATCAACACGTATTTGCATACAATATGCGGCTTGTCGGCGTTTAATGTGAGCCGGCGTGAATCAGGCGTAATCCCGCTTGGGGTCTTGGGCCAGCATGATCCGGGGCTGGTTGGTATTGGTGCAAATGGCGGGGCGATCAGGCCATCAAGCGGCTATGCATTTAGCTTTATTCAAAAGCAGATTGACCATGCCGTGGCGCAGGCTGTCGCTGGCAAGCCTTTGGCTGTTGGTGTCCCGCATAGCGCTTTTGAATTATGGATGGATCGGATTTTTCTGGCGGTGTTGCGCCGCCAGCCGGACTTGGCACCGGCTATTTTTACCGCTATGGCGGCGGCGCTAACCGGCGATGAGTTTGCGCATTTCTTGAGCGGCGAAGCTGGTACAAAAATCTGGTTAAAAGTGATATTGGCCATGCCGAAAATACCGTTTCTATGGGGGTTGTTGCACCCAGAAGCAAAAGCGGCGGCATGATGATGGATATGGGTATGACCGATCATCTAGTATCGCTTGATCATATCAGCTTGATCGCCCTCGCATTTGTGGTGGTGGTTGGCTTGCCGCATGGTGCGTTTGACGGGGCGATTGCCCAGCATCTGGGCTATTCGCGAACTTGGCGTGCTTTGTGCCGATTCATCGTGGTTTATCTTGGTCTTGCCGGGGCGGTCGTGGCGTTCTGGATCTGGCAACCGGGGCTGGCACTGGCGCTATTTCTGCTGATCTCAGCGGTGCATTTTGGCTATGGTGATGCAACCGCAATCGGCGGTTTTGCCCGGTCAGTGCAGATTGCGGCACATGGCGGCATCGCGGTGTTTGGATTAAGTCTATTTCATTTGCAACAGGTGACACCATTATATGCGGCATTGACCCATGGTGATGTCATGTTGGCAGTTATGCTGACCGAATTTTTTCCTCTATTTATCATGCCTGTGGCGGTGCTTTATCTGGTCGCGGCGGTCCGTGATGCGGCGTTGCGGCCCCGCTTGGTTGAATTGGCATTGCTGTGCCTGCTATTCAGCGTGGTCCCACCATTGGTTGGGTTCGCCCTGTATTTTTGCTTGATTCACACCGGCCGGCATTTGGGTCATATTTGGGATCGTGTCCGGTCGGACGTAACGCCGCGGCATATTTTATGGCAGGCCGGGTTGTTCACACTGGCAAGTTGGGCTGGTGGTGCTATCATGCTGTTATGGCTGGATAGTGGGAATATCAGTCAGGATTTGTTGCAGGTGATTTTTATTGGCCTTGCTGCCTTGACCGTGCCACATATGATGCTGGTTGATGGGATGTTTCGGCGGCGCGATGGAAAGGATGTTGTGTGATGCACCCAGACAAACCTGCCGCCGCACGCAAAGATTCGCATCTTGATCTTGCGCTTGATCCCCGCACCCAGTCACCCGGCGAGAACGGGTTTGACCGGCTTCGCCTCACCCATTGCGCACTGCCTGAAACCAACCTTGCCACAATTGATTTAACAACAGAATTTTTAGGCTACCAGCTAGAGGCGCCGCTGATGATTGGCGCGATGACCGGTGGCACAAAGCGGGCTGAACAGATTAATCACGCCCTGGCAACCATAGCCGAAAACCAGTCGATTGCCCTTGCTGTTGGGTCGCAACGTGCCGCGTTGCAAGCTGGTCAGTCGGCACGTATTTTGCGTGACCTTGCCCCGCATATTCCCATTATCGGCAATTTAGGCGGTGTTCAGCTGGCGCAATCTGGCGGCATTGATCTGGCTCAGGCGGCCGTTGATGATCTACAGGCCGACGCCATTGCCATTCATCTCAATCCCTTGCAAGAAGCGGTGCAGCCAGAAGGTGAAACTGATTGGGTGGGGGTAAAATCAGCGATTGCCACGCTGGTTAAAACAGCTGCCGTCCCGGTGATCGTCAAGGAAGTGGGGGCCGGTATCACTGCGGTGCTTGCTGCAGAACTTTTTGACATGGGTGTCACAGCGGTTGATGTGGCCGGGTTCGGTGGGACGAACTGGGCCCGCATAGAGGCCGCACGGCGCCGCGGTGATGCCGACATGTTTGCGCCGTTTTTTGACTGGGGCGTGCCAACAGTCGATTGTTTGCGCGCGGTTTGCCATGCCTGTCCAGACCGGCTTGTTATTGCGTCTGGCGGCGTGCGCCATGGGCTGGATGCGGCCAAAGCGATCCGGCTAGGCGCGGATATGGTGGCGGCGGCTGGACCGATGCTTGCACATTTGGTGGCGAATAATGCCGCATTCGATCTGTCGAAATTACAGGATTTTGTCTCCGGCTGGAAACAGCAGATGGCATTGACATTATTTTTGACTGGGGCTTCAGATCTGGCGGCATTCAGGCAGGCCGAAATCTGCTGTGATGGAGCGGTGATTGCACGGTAATTGCGCCGCGCCCGAACCGATTACAGCCATTGTAAAGCCAGCAATGCGACCACAATATACCGGCCGGTTTTGGCCAGCCCAACGATAAACAAAAACCGTAACAAAGGTTCGCGCATAATGCCCGCGACAACGGTCAATGGGTCGCCAATAAATGGCACCCAGCTTAATAAAAGGCTCCACCGACCATAACGATGATACCAGCTGGTGGCCCGTGATAGCTGGTCTGCGGTTGCCGGAAACCATTGCTTATCGGTAAAGCGGTTGATGCCGCGGCCAAGATACCAGTTCACCACCGACCCTAAAATATTGCCAAGGCTGGCGGTCGCAACTAGCAATGTGACCGATGCTGGCGATGCCAGAATAAGCGCGGCAAGCCCCGCTTCAGACTGTGCCGGTAGAATTGTTGCGGCCAGAAATGCGGCGATGAATAGGCCGCTATAAGCCCCGAATTGTCCCAGCAAATGAACGCGCCTCCAGCGAATTATCAACGGCTTAGCCACGCCAATAGACAGGTTTTAGCAACAGAAGACCGGTTTAGACAATTCGGAAAATTACCAGCTGGCACACTGATTTTGTCAAAATTTGTCAAAACACTTGATTTACATTTTTACAAACGTAAAACTTTACATATTGCACACAGCAGATCATTTTATCCGCCAATCCAACGCAAGGGAGGCTTTAATGCGGTTTAATCAAGAAGTGAAAAAATGGGCAACAGATCTACATATTTTCCTGCATAAGGCCGAGCATTTTCTGCCACATTGCAACACATCAGAAGAATTCACTGCCAAAGTGTTTGATAGTTTTGAGGAAAAGCCACAATTTCTGTCAAATGATGAAGTTGAGGAAATGTTGCTGGAATTATGGAGCGCCTATAAAGATGGTCGGCTCACCCATATTGATTAGGCGTCGTCATAGAGACAGTGACAAAAAAGTTGTAATTACGTGGACGCCCACGCTGGTTACATGGTGATCAGCGTGCCGTGATTTTCTAGGGCAATTTCACGCATCAAAATTGAAAATCTGTCGGTCGTTGCAGTTGGATTAATGAAGTTAATCGCATTGATACGGGCGCCGCCGCTATTGAGCTTGCGCACCGCTTCAATGACACTATCGAAATCACCGCCGGAATAATCATCGCCCAGTACATAGATCGACATGTCTTTGGTCGAAGATTGGAAATCTGTCAGCGCCCGCACCAAACCTTCGGCGGGACTGCTATTTGACGTTGATGACCATAGATTAAATAGCCGCAAAATCCGCTCGCGCATTTTAGGGGTGTCAGTAATCCAGCGTTTAGCATAGGCAGATACAAGATAGCTGCCATTATCATTCATCACCTGAATGCCTTTTACGCGTGGGTGTTGTTTTAGAATTTGGGACATCTGGTCGGCCACGCGTCCCCATATTTCACGCATGCTGCCGGATGTATCAACAATGAATATAACATAGTCGCGATCGACCAGGATGCCGCCAGCTTCGTCATCTGGATCCGCTGGATCTGGGGTTGTGGCCCCAGCAATTTTGACTTGTTCAATCTGCTGTTCCAAAGCGGTGATTTGCTGTTGTTTTTGCGCATTGCTGGCTTGTTTGGCGGCAAGTTGCTGGCGCAATTGGTCAAGCTGTTGTTGCCGTTTTTGGGCATTGTTTTGGTTGGCGGCCTGTGCCGAAGATAGATCATCCAGCGCCGCTTGTGCCTGTTCGGTTTTTTCGGTAATTGCGGCCTCCACCAAAAGGCTGTTATAGGCGCCAGCAGTATCAGCTTGTGGCGGTGGGGCGGTTGCATCATCTGGAAAAGGGTCAAAACGAAAAATCAAGATCAGCACCACAACCGCGCCAAACCCGCAGGATATGATATCCAGAAAGGACAGGCTGAACGGGTCCAGATGTTGACGTTTCTGTGCGGCTGAAGGCTGTTTGCTCATGGCCAGTTCCGTGCCGCGCTTAACAAAACACCACCCTTGCTAAGCGCCCATTTAGAAAAAAGCGGGGCCGCATCGGGATCGCCCTCAAGCGGCATTAATACCACCGAAATCCGCACCGGTTTGCCGGCGGCGGCGGCCACCGTGCGTTGAAACAGGCTGACCCGGCATTCGCCGGTCACTTGTTTGCGTTTAAACCATTTGCTACCGCACCCATCAAGCCCGAACAAAGTTTGGCCACCCGGTGCGGCTGTCGGCAGGCCATCGGTGATTATATAAATGCTATCTGCGCCGGTTTTAATCGCGGCATCGACCGCGGCTTCTAAATTCGTACTGCCTTCAGGTACAAGCGTTGCCATTTCGGTTTTTACTGCGCTGAGTGCCACGCTGTCGGTTGCCCGCGCCCAATTTGCGGTGTGAAATTTTGGGCTGGTGCTGAATGAAGCGATATGGATTTGCGATTGCGTTGGGGCGCGTGCGGTCATCCACCAGACAGCATTCAGCGCATTGACCCATTTTTCCGCACCTTGGCGCGCGGCGGCCGGGCCAGCTTTATACTGCACGATTTTAACAAGGTCACGGGCAGTCATAGAGGCGCTTCGGTCCAGCAAGATAACAATTTTTGCACCTGTCACTTTCAGCCCAACAAGATATTGGGGTTGGGTTGTGCGCACTGTATCGATGGCGTCTGGTGGCGTTTGTGCTTGTTGTTGCACCAATCTGCTTGTGGCGTTGGTAATGGTTTGATCCAGCGTCGCTTCTTGCTTGGCCGCCGACGCTAGATCATCACGGGTCTTTGCAAGCGCGGCATTTATTTCGGCCACAATTTGCTTTTGCTTGGTCAGATCAGCTTTTGCATTGTTTTCTGCCGCGCGCAATGCGGCCAATGCATTTTGCAAATTATTCAAATCAGCCTCGGCCTGTTCGGAACTGACAATTGGTTCAGGCTGAGGTGGGACGTCTGGGGGGGCTTGTTGCTTGAGCACAACAAGAATCAAGATGACAGCACCCAAACCGCACGCCATCACATCTAGAAAGGCTAATGTTGAGGGTTCGGTGCGCCGCATGATGATCAGCCACTGCTGGCTTTGCTCAGCCGGTCCAGCACTTTTTGTTGCAGATAATCATTCACCGAAACAATAAGGCTGTCTTGCAAACGCTGTAACTGATGCAACAAAAACATCAGCACGATGCTGATTACCAGTGCCACAAGTGTTGAATTGAATGCCACGCCAAGACTGCTGGTCATGCCGGAAATATTCCCGGCGAGCGCTTCATCAGCGCGCGATAAGGCTTCGCCAATGCCGCGCACCGTGCCAATAAATCCAATCGACGGCACCGCCCAGATCAGATAACGGATCATTGAATTTTCCGCTTCATTTTTATTGGCAAGCGCGGCGCATTCACTTTCGACAACTTCCGAAGCGGAATGAATGTCTCCAGCAACAAGAAACCGGCGCAGGCTTGATCGCAACACCCGGATCAATGGCGCATCGGCAAGATCGTGTTTCATCGAGTCAAGTTCGGCCAGAACCTGTTTAATATTAGACGGCGATAAATCATTGTCTTTTAAAAAATCCACATCGAACAAAAAACTGCTTTTGGTGATCTGCATGATTTTGTCGAAAATCAGAAACATCGCCCAGAGCATCAAGATGAAACAGACTTCCTGTTCAAAATCTTTCAAGATGATCCAGATGGATCTTGTCAGTTCGGGCTGGCCTTGCGCGGCAAGCGCTTCCATCATCATGGCTTTTGGCCGGATGACGATGATATATAATGCATGCACCGCGATTGTTGAAACGCTCAGCGCCAATAAACCCTTAATTGTTTGTCCCATTAGATATCCACCGGAAATGTGACGGCTGTGCCGACTTTGATTTTTGCCGCATACACCACCCCCGCGGCCCCAGCAACGATGACCCCTAACAGCATCAGAATGAAGAATGTGCGCATATCAGCCGCATCCATATGTTGTATTTATCTGCTGTCTAGCAGGTAAATCTGTGTAAAGACCCACGCCGATCATATCAAAATTACCGGGTTATAGATAGCGGGCAAGCCTAAAGCCAACATCATCGCGCGGTGTATCACTGCCATCGCGAAATGCGGCGCGTAATTCGGTGCGGCTAGCCGATTTGAAATTAGCCCCTTTAATAACATGCGGCCCGGCACTGTATTGTCCCAGCGGGTCTACTTCAATTATATCGGGTGGGGGCGGGGTAAATATATAAGCATCATGTGTCCATTCACTGACATTCCCCACCAGATCATACAAACCAGATGGATCAGCCGGAAAGGATTTGGCCGGGGCACGGCCGCTAAATCCGTCCTGATAACCAGCAATATAGCTGTCTGATGCGGGCTTGGCCTTGTCTCCTGCTAAATTACCACTATTCGGCGGCACCACCGCGTCATCCCCCCATGGGAATATGGTTTGCTGGGGCCGGCGATGGGCACGGGCAAGAAATTCCCATTCGGCTTCCGTGATCAATCGGTAGCCATCAGCCTGTGAATCAAAGCCACTGACGCGGCCATTTTTTGTGAGATAAAAAGGTGTCAGGCCTTCATTTAGGCTGAGCTCATTACAATAGATGGCCACCTGTTCCCAAGTGAGATTGACCACTGGCAGGTGGCCGCCTTTGCCATAAAATTGCACCTCGGTCAGTTCATGTGTGGCAACATAAAAGGGGCGTTGCAATTCAATCTGCCGCAAAAATTCATTTGCCCGTTGGCCTTTTTCTGACCGTTTGCCGCCCATCTGAAACCGTGCCTGTCTTGGTTTAATCAGGCGCAAATCAATGCCATTGGCATTAGTGTAGAGTTGCGGGGCATTTTGTAATTTTGCCGCGGCCGTGGTGATCAGGGTAAAATTATGGACTTGCGGTTGCTTCGGCTTTGGGGTGATCGATTTGGTTTCGGTCTGATAGCCATCAGCGCGCAACTCTAGCGTTGCTGGCACTGTTGGCACTGATATCTGCACCGGGGTGGCGCCTAACAGCTGGCCGTCAAGATAGACATCAGCGGCAATATTGGCGGTGACGGTAATGTCAGCAAATTCCGGGTCAAGCGCAAGCGACAGGGCGATCAGCTCGCCGGGCGAGACGGTCTGCGATTGCGTTTTGCTGACAAAGCCGGGTTTGGCATATTCAATATCTAGCCGCTTGCGATAGGGGATATCGATTATTTTTTTGCTGATATCTTGCCGCTTGCCATTCACAAATAAACGGCCACCAGGCGGAGTGAGTTGATGCTGAATGCGGATGGGGAGCGGTTGCAAATTATAGGATCTGATGAAATCACGCTGTGTCTGGGTGATGGTAATGCTGTCGCTAACAGATTTGTGGCCGGCGGCTGAAAGATCGATTTGATGCGGGCCGGGGCCAAGCGAAATTGGTGTGCCGCTATCGACCGGCTGGCCATCAACTAGCATGGTGCCGGGCGGTGTCATGCTGGCGCGCAGGGTGCCGGTAATGCCGGGCAAATCAATCGCAAGGTTGGTGTCCTCATCCGCTGCAATCGTCAGACTGCGTTCAACCCTTTCATGATAGTCGGACGTGACGACAAGCTGATAGGCGCCGGGGGCAAGATCTGTATCAAGGCGGTTGGACTGGCTGACGAAATTTCCATTCAAATACCAGTTGACCGATGTTGACGGCGTGACGGCGGCACGCAACCGGCCGGGTTTTGGCAGTAAAATGACCGTCATATCGGTGCCAAAATCTGTGTCATCAATGGTGAGATTTGCGGTCTGGTATTTTGCCGCTGATACGCTGAGTTGCACCCGGTCAGACACGGCGTAAATGCGATTGGACAGGGCAAGTGCCAACCCGTCAGTAACTTTGATCAACGCGGTTTGTTCGGCGGTTTCTGGTTGTACGGTAACGGACAGGCTACGAAATGACAGAAAATATCCCGCCAGCACAAGGCCGCATAGCATAATCCCAAGGCTGGCAATAACGGCCGTTGTGCGTTTGCCGCGGGCGGCGCGGCGCAGATCATCATCAAATCGGTTCATCAGCAATCACCGTAATTTGTCTACCTGAATCGCCGGGGCGTAGCGCCACCGGCACCTGAATGGTGACATAGCCCTTGCGCTTACCAACAAACAGATAATCACCCGGCGGTAATTGAATGGATTTTTGCGCGACCATACCAACCTGACCGATTGACTTGACCTCAACAAACGTAACATTGTCAGACACCACAATGATGTCGAGCGGCGCTGTGTAGCTAGTCAGGCTAGTGCTGAGCGCTGTGGTTAATGTGGTCAAAGTCGGGCTAAAGGCCAGCACCGATTGTGCATCAGCGATCAACCCTGTGGCACGTTTTTGGGCTGAGTGCTTAATCAACTCATCAGGCGCGTTAAGAAGCTGTCTGATGCTGGTCATTAGTTGATGCACCCGTTCGATAAAATCGGCGCGTTGCTGGAATTTCTGATAAGTGTTAAATTTTTGACGATGACCACTGGCCAATTTTTGTGCCGCGGCCCAATTATCATCAGCCGCAAATTGGTCGATAGCCCGCATGGTCGTTTGAAAGGCTATTTGTTCTTCAAGCTGGGCTATATCTGCCCGCAATTTTGCAAGTTCAAGTGTGTTCGGGGCAAGTGTCTGCAGCTGGGTAAGCACCGCACGGGCGGTGCCAGCATCATCGGCAGATAGTGCCGCGGCGATCAGACCAAGCAAATCATCAACGCGCTGTTGATAAAGGCGCTGGCCAACGGCTGCTAAGCGGTCATCCAAGCCAGCCATGTCGTGCTGAAGTCTGGTTATGACCTGTAATGCTTGTTGTTCGCCTGTCAGGTTATTTTCAATGCGGGCCGCATCAGCCTGTTGCAGTGCCTCACTCACCGCCGGCCAGTCAGCCGCAAGTGCCAAAAAATGATCCAGAGGGTCTTGGTTTCCTTGATAAATTTTGCCCGCTCTGGCCAAAATTCCGGCAAGATGTGCCAGCTCCTTCTTTTGCCATGCGATGTCGGCCTCACCAATTAATTGGTCAAATTTATCCAGCTCAGCCGCCATCATAGTTTTAAGTGCTGTTGCGGTGTTGGCGAGGGTGGTGCTGGCGTCTTTATAGCGGTTTTGCCCGGTCAGGCTCACCAGATCGGCTTCTAGTTGACCGATCATCTGTAGATAGTCTGGTGATGCTGTCATTTCAGGAAACAGCTCTAATTCGGTCTTTACGTCACGATTAAACTCCTGCATGGCAGACAAAAACTGTCGTTTGTCTTCGGGTGAGTCAGCTGGATTTAAGCTGGTGGTTGGTTCCGTAGCGGTCACGCCAGTGGTGGTGGGCGATGGGCCGGATGTGGCCGGTGCAGATGCGCTGTTAGCTTGTCGATTGTTTGTGTGTTCGGGCGGTGTTTGGGCATCTGTTGGGGCTGGCGCTTGGCTCGCCGCGTCCAGCAGTAACACCCCAAGCCCGATGGCAATCACCGCGAACCCGCCAAGCATGCTACCAAACATGATGCGGTTACGGCGCTGAAGCTGGGCGATGAGCAAATCCGAATTGGACATTATTTCCTTATGGTATTTTTTATTCTCTGATCGAGGCTATAGGGTTTTGGCTGGGGTTTTTTCCAGCTCGTAAATTGTTTTTAAAAATGCGCGCCATTGGGCAAATTGCTCTTTTGCATCACCAACAAGCTCTTTTTCTTTTTCTTCAAATGCGACCACTTTCGGGGCCACGTCAATTTCCACCGAGTCACCAAGTTCCTTGATCAGATCATTATGCATTTTGGCTTCTTCAGCGCTTTTGATGGCATCACCGGCAAGCCCGACGCTGAGCATACCAGCACCAACCATGGCTGTTGCCGCCAGCGTGTCGCCGACCGGGTCATAATTATTATCATAGGCAGATGACCCCGCGGCAATGGCCAGCCCCAGCATCAGCGCCGCCCCCACAGCCGCCTTGGCGGCATCTTTTTTCGCTTGCCGTTGGGCTTGATATTCGGCAAGCGTTTGTTCTTGCCACAGCCGGTAGCTTGTTGCGATTTTTGCGGCGAACTGTTCATAATCGGTTTGCAGTTGATCAACGAAAAGCTGGTCACGTACACGGATGGCACGCACTTTTTGGTACATGCTATCATCTTCGCTTGGCAGACTTGTCAAAATGATCCGGCCTTGCTTGGTTTCCATATGTTCAGCAAAGGCATCTTCAGAAAAGCTGGCGGCAAATCGCATATCGGTCAGCTTGGTCAGATCATCAACTTGCTTGCTGGAATGTGTGTCCAGAAGATCAACGACAAAGGCGGCGGCCTCGTCAAACACCGGTTGATAGGGATGCTTGTTCTTATGCCGCGGATTTTTGAAAAATTTTTCATCGACATCATGCGAAAATGACTTGGTTTTAAATATGTCATGCATTTTCGGCTTGCGTTTGCCAAAGCCAAATCCGGCCATTTCATCGACCAAATCGCGCCCTGAGATATCGGCCACGGCGAGATCAATTTCAACCTGATGGCCTTTTGATTCAGCAATGCGCCCCATGACATAAATAGCCGCGGTTGCAGACCGATCAGGCGTGACCCGCACTGCGCCGAATTTTTCCGTACGTTCAAGCGCATTTTTCAGCTCTATTGCAAATAAATTGGCCTCAGCACGGCGCAGTTCCGGCCATACCGGGGTGTCCCCGTCGTTTGTGGCGGCAAGGCCGGCATCAAATGTTGGCACGACAATATCAAGTTTGCGGGTTGGTGCATCAGCGGCCTGTTTTTCTGCTTGTTCGGCCTGTTCAATAGATTGCGATAAAGCCGGCCCAACCGCTGGGCCGCTGGTATTTGGTTTACTGCCAAGATTGCCCAAAAGGGACTGTGTGCCAACGCCACAAGCTTGCAAGCTGATGATCAATAGGATTGCGATGATACGATTGAAGAGTTTCATTTTCGTCTCACTCCTGTTCAGGAAGCCCCTTATAGCGGCGGTATTCATTCCACAGATTCTTTTTTGTATCCGGGTCGGTTTCGGCCATTGCCGCCGCCCGGATTTGTGCCTCAAATACCGAGTCATTATCAGCATCTGGGATATCATCAGGTGTCTTGCCGTTTGTCAATCTGAGGTCTTGTGCTGCCGCGTCATTTTGCGCCCCGCTAATGCCGGTATCGACAGCGGTGGGTTGCGGCGTGGTGCCTGCCATATCAGACGCAGTTGGCGCGGCGGATACAGTCAAATCCTGCTTATAATTGGTGCCGACTAAACTGCCGCTGGCGGTTGCGGTGCCGGACGGGGTATCAGATTGGGTGCTGGACGGGGTGATAATTTGACTCGCCGTTGTGCCATCTGGGGGGCTATCTGCTTCTGGGCTGCTGGCATTTTCACCATCTGCACCGCCAGACTCACTAGAAGCATCACTGGCCGTATCACTGGCCGCATCCTGCGATGATGCGCTATCACTATCGGGGCTTGACGCCGCCGGGGCGTCACTTTCTGATTCACGATCGCAATGGTCAATTGTGTTAACGGATTGAAAAAACTGTTGTGACAGCCGTGCTAGATTATCTTCGCGTGAGGCATCTTGATCAATCACCGCCTCAAGTTCAATTTCGGTGCAATCGCGTATTTTTGACAATTCTGTGGTCGCGCTTGCCGCTGTTCCAAATTGCCCCAAGGCAAAAAGGTAGCCGCAGATGATGATTTTGTAATATCGTTCTTGCATAGCTTTCCTGGGCCCAGTGCTGGTGCCGGCGACTGTAGTAATAGCACAGTTATCGAAGCTACATGCTGTTATAATTTGGCATTTTTGTGGCGCCAAATAAAGAAGCCCCCTGGCAACATAAGTCGCCAGGGGGCTATACGGGGAGAAATGGAACAACTACTCCGCAGCCAGTTCCATTGGTGCTTTTGTGTCTGTATATTTTTCAATCGCTGCTCCAACGCCGCAACCTGGTAGGAATCTGATTCCAGCGTCGCGCATGGCCATCTCAACACCACCGAGTGCCTGTAAGACCATAGTTTCGTTGAGCCAACCAAGGTGACCAATGCGGAAAACATTTCCGTTAAGTGGTCCGAGTCCGGCACCTAACGAAACGCCGTAGCTGTGGTAGGCAGTTTTGATAACATTGTTAGCGTCAATACTCTTAGGGACGCGGATCGCTGTGACTGTGTCTGAGTACCATTTGCGATCAACAGCACAGTTTTCTAATCCCCATGCGGTCACTGCGGCCCTTACGCCTGATGCCAAACGATTATGTCTTTTGTAAACATTTTCTAGGCCTTCAGCGGTCAACATGTCGATTGATGCTCGCAAACCACGTAGAAGCGTCATGGGTGGAGTGTACGGGAAGTATCCTTGCTCATTCATTTGCAACATGTTTGCGTAACAAAAGTAGTCTCTTGGAGTAGATGCACTTTTGCCAGCATCCATCGCTTTTTGGCTGACACCTACTATTGCCAAGCCGGTAGGCAGCATGAAGCCTTTCTGCGAGCCTGATACAATAACGTCGACTTTCCATTCGTCCATCCGAAAGTCTAAACTTCCAACAGAACTGACACCGTCAACGAAGAGAAGCGCTGGATGTCCCAGGTCGTCAAGAATTCTACGCACAGCCTGGACGTCACTCGTAACGCCTGTAGCTGTCTCGTTGTGACAGACCAACACCGCTTTGATCAACTGGTTTTTATCAGTTTCTAAAATGGCTCTGTAATCTTCCAGGGGAACACCTTCACCCCAAGTGACGTCACAATTTACGACATCCAAGCCATACGTCTTGCACATCTTCACCCACAACGAAGAAAATTGGCCAAAGCTTGCGGTCAATACCTTATCACCAGCGTTTAGTGTGTTGCTGATTGCAGACTCCCACCCGCCAGTACCTGACCCTGGGAAGACAAAAATATGCCCTGTCTCAGTTTTGAAAACTTTTTTAAGGTCCTGAAAAAGTGGCAACGTGAACTCGGGTAAATCTGGTGCACGATGGTCTTCCAGGGCAACATCCATTGCTTGACGAATTTCGAACGGCATATTCGTCGGTCCTGGAACTGCTAATGTTTTATATCCAATCATGGGTCACTCCGTTTTTGATTTTCATTACCATTGATCAAAAATTTAACAAAAGCACGAAAATTAGTGTTTTTGTGTGTATTGTTTAATTAACAAATATGTAATATGTTAATTTTGTTAATTTTTGAGAATAGGTAGTCCTGATAAATAAAGGTAGGATGATGCAAAAAACATTTATTGGCACACAATTGCGCCAATTGCGCCGTGACCATAGCCAAACACAGGTAGAAATGGGCCGCGTATTAGGAGTGAGCGCTGCCTATATTAACCTTCTTGAAAAAAATCAGCGCAGTTTGTCTGTGCCGGTACTTATGGCGCTGGCTGATCATTACAATGTCGATTGGCGCGATGTTGTTATGGATAAAAGTGCGAATATTTTGGCTGATTTGCGCAACGCTATTCAGGACCCGTTATTTGCTGGTAGCCAGCCAGATATTCAGGAGTTGCGCGCTGCCATAGACCATGCCCCATCACTGGTGCAAAATTTTCTAAAGCTTCATCAAAGCCATCGCACCGCTATGGATAATATTATGCGGTTTGGTAGCGACGGCATGCCGCCTGAATTACTTACGTCGTCACCTGAAACGATCATCTATAATTTTTTTCGTGACCATTTTAATTATTTTGACGTGCTTGAACGGGCGGCGGATGCGCTAATTGCAGAGGAGCCAAGCCAGCCCTACGAGATGCAACGCACTCTGAGACAGAGGCTATTTACCCGGCACGGCATTGAGGTTGAAACGTGGCCAGTTGAACAGATGAGCGAGTCTTTGCGGATTTACGATGCTGAACGCGGTGTGATCCAGCTGTCAGAGGCATTGGATTACCAAAACCGTGCATTTCAATTGGCGCATATTCTGTGCTTTGTTGAATTGTCCGATAGCTTGAACGACATCACCGCTGGCATGAAAGCCGAGTCAAAGCGTGCCATTGCCAGATGTCATGTGGAACTTGCCAATTATTTTGCGGCAGCGGTTTTAATGCCCTATGACGCCTTTCATGCAATGGCAGAACAAAGTGGCTATGATATTGACCGGATGGCGTCGGCATTTGCGGTATCTTTTGAACAGGTATGCCAGCGTTTAACTACGTTGCAACGCGAAACCAAACGCGGTGTGCCGTTTTTCTTTTTGCGCGTTGACAAGGCTGGCAATGTCACCAAGAGATTCAACGCAACCAGCTTTAATATCGCTGAATATGGCGGGTCATGCCCAGTATGGAACCTGCACACAGCCTTTCGAACCCCTGGAGTAATTTTGCCACAATTTGTTGAATTGCCGGATGGCGAGAAATTTTTCACCCTGGCGCGCACCACCGAACGACCGGTCTACTCCATGCAGACACAAGACCGGCGTCTTGCTATTTCGCTTGGATGCGAGATCAAACATGCGCATAAATTAATTTACAATTCGACCTTTCAAAAGCCAGCGGATGACGCGTTTAGCAAGATTGGCATTAATTGTCACTTATGTTTGCGGCGTAATTGTTCACAGCGGGCGCATGATCCATTATTTGCCGAACTCAACACCGATACCAGCCGGCGTGGCGAAACCCGATATGAAAGCTGATATGATGAAAAATGATGCCGCCAGCCTGCTCCGCCCGGAATTGTCAAACCAAAAACTGCGGATCATGTTGCTGGCATTCATTGTCAGCATGGTTTTGTTTGTGCTGATCAAACCATATTTGGGGCCGGACTGGCAACGTCCTGGTACAGCCTTGATGCAATTTATTGCCATTTGTGGGGCATTGTTGTTGCTGGTGCCGTTCCTGTTTTCTATTGGCAAGCGTGGTCGGTTCAGCGCGGTACCAAATAAGTTATTTATTCTGCATGTTGGTGCCAGCATATGTGGTGGCTTCATGGTGGCATGTCATGCAATTGCCAGTTTTGACGGCCCACCCTTGATCATGCTGGCCGCCCTTGTCTTGTTGATGATCACCGGGACCTTTGGCAGGGTATATGCTAATCGGGTCTTTGCCGCATCATTTGCAATGAAACCAGCACCTTTTGGCGCACATGATGACGGCACCAAGGCGGCAATAAAAAACTTGATAGAGGCGAAAGTCGCGGTGCTTGCGCGGCTTGACCCAGCGGCAAAGGAAGCGGTGTTTTCAGTGACATTAGGACATTGGCTGAGGCGGCCATTCTTGTCGCTTGCTTATGCAAGGCTGGCACACCGCGAAACTATACTGTTGAGAGCTCGTCAATCTATACCGCGCCTGGGTGCCCATTGGCGGCCGTTGCATCTGTTGTTGGCTTATTTGTTTTTGGCCGGCATGATCATCCATATCGTTGTGGTAACGTTTTTTGCAGGTTACGTTGCTGATGGGGGTGAAATCTATTGGTGGCATGTGACGGCATGGTGATAGGCTGTTCCCGTTACTGGCTATTTGTGGAGAGTTGATTTGTCACAATTGTCGCTGATGATTGACCTTGAACGTTGTATTGGTTGCAAAAGCTGTGAGGCGGCATGCAAGGCTGAACACGGTCTTGGGCCAACCGAAAACCGCAACCGGGTAGTCTGGCTGGCGCATCATGACAAGCCAGGACTGGATTTTCTGACCCTGTCTTGCCAGCATTGTGACCGCCCAGCGTGTGTCAGGTCGTGTCCAGTCAATCCAAAAGCCATAACAAAACATCCTGAAACTGGTGTTGTTGAGATCAATGAGGCGTTATGCACTGGGTGTGGTGAATGTGTGGTGGCATGTCCCTATGGGGCGATGGGCTACGATCAGATTGATCATCATGCGGTGAAATGTGATCTATGTAGCGCGCGGCGTACGGATGGGTTGCGTCCGGCCTGTGCGACGGCCTGTCCCGGTGGGGCGATCAGCTTTGGCGAGCGTCAGGCGCATCTGCGGCAAATAAAAGAAGATGGGCGCATCACTGTCAATCATGACGCATTCCTGCTTGGTCCGTCTAATATCTTCTTGCAGCGGCAAACAAACTGGGTTGATGATGTCATGGCCGGTGACACCATCAATCTAATGGATTTTACCGCAACAGACCGCCAGCGCCCGGCGGTTGTTGATGATCCAACGCGCAAAGAAACGTTGCTCAGCGATGCCACCGCCTATCCCTATCGCAGCAAGCGCGAGGATCGCCAGCCTGACCGTATTGTTGCAGGGGGGTGCAATATCTGTTTCAACTGTTGCCCGGTGCATTATCATATCAAGAATGATAAGCTTGTGCGCGTTACCGGCAATGAGGATGACCCGTTATGGCGTGGGAAAATCTGTCCAAAATCACAATTTTTATTGCAACTTCATAACAGCCCAGAACGGCTCACGACCCCGCTTAAACGTGTGGGTAAACGCGGCGAAGGCAAATTTGAACCGATAAGCTGGGACCAAGCACTAGACGAGATTGCCGCTAAATTGCAAGACGTCAAGGATGAATTTGGACCGGAATCATTGGCAATATTTGCCGGTACACGCACGGGCACCTTGACCAGACGCGGTTATATTCGCCTATTTACACAACTATGGGGTACGCCAAATTTTGGCGATACCGAAGCGTTTTGTTCGGAAGCCAAGCGGGTGTCTTTTCACGCAACCTTGGGGGCTGGCGGCAGTGGCAACAGCTATACCGAAGGTGATCTTGGCCGTGCGGCGCTCTATGTTTATTTTGGTGATAATCAGGCAGAAACCCGCCCGGTGCATTTTGGCATGATCAATAATTGGCGGCTGAAGAATAACGCCAAAATGGTGGTAATTGATCCGCGAATGACGGTCACTGCGACCAAAGCCAATCAATGGCTGGCGATCCGCCCGGGTACCGATCTGGCTTTGGCACTGGCACTTGCCCACCATATTCTTGCGCATGATTTACATGACCAGCGGTTTTGTGAAGATTGGATTGCTGGCTGGCAAGAATGGCGTGATTTTCTGTTTGAGAAAAATTACTCGCCGGACTGGGCCGCTTCTATTGTTGGTATTGATGCACATGCGATCCGGACACTTGCCGGGGAAATTGCTGGGGCGGATGGATGCGTGCTGTTTGCCTCACGGGGCGTCAATCAACATAGCAATGGTGGGCAGACCAATCGTGCCTTGATGTTCGTTGCGGCAATCACCGGCAATATTGGGCGAAAGGGCGGCGCCTTTTTCAATCTAAGCATGCCCGTTCCGATTGCCGCTGATGCCCCTGACGCGCGCAAAACCTATCCAAAAAAGCCAATGATTGGGTCAAATTCGGTTAGCTGGCTAAATGCCATTGAACACCACGACCCCTATCCACTGAGGGCCGTGATCACGTCAAATAACCCAATGATGGCATGGCCCAATCAAGACCGTGTTCGGGTCGTGTTTAAACAGCTTGATTTGATGGTGCATATCGATCTGTTTATGAATGAAACAAGCCATTTTGCCGATTATGTATTGCCAGCCGCGACTGGTATCGAAAAAGGCGAAATCAGCCGGGCAGCCGAAGACCGGCGTATTGTCTGGATTGATAAATCACTGCCGCCGCCGGGTGATGCCAAAACAGATGATTGGTTCTGGATCGAGCTTGGCAAAAGATTTGGCTATGATGACGTGTTGAAAGATAGCTACAAAGACCCGGCTGTCTTTTGGGATGAAATGCTGATTAATGACCCCTATATGCGTGGATGTACGCAGGACCGGTTGCACAAAACACCGCGGCGCTGGTTGCGGGTGCCACTGGCCGATGAAGATTCAGAAGAAATTGAGACATTGTATCTTGAGGGCACCAGTGCCTTCGGCAAGCCGGCCGGGCATAGGTTTCCAACAGCAAGCGGCAAATTGGAATTTTGGACTGAAGCACTTGACCAGACATTGACCGGATTAGGTCTGTCGGCATTGCCAGAATTTTACGCTGATCGCGAACATCTGATCGAACTTCCCTATGTTGAGCGGCGCCAAGATGGCATGGCCGAGGTTGAACGCCCGTTTATTCACGGCAAGGCTATGGTCAAACCGTTTGAGATTATTCAGCCACATGGCGACTCCCCAGGCCGGAATTTGCAACGTCAGGGGTTTGATACCCATCTTATCACTGGCCGCCCGCCTGCGCCTCATTTCCATTCATGGACACATTACGCATGGCAAGCCCAGGAAATGTGGCCGGATATGTATGTGCAAATGCACCCAGACAAAGCCGCCGAGCTTGATATCGCTGATGGGGAACATGTATCGATTGAGACCGCCCATGGTGCGGTTACGGCGCGGGCTTGGCTGTATGCTGGAATGCGGCGTGATACGGTATTTGTACCAATCGGATGGGATTCATCACAACCCTATCACCCGTGGAATTCAGTGAATTACCTTACTGATGAAGACCAGCGTGATCCATTGTCTGACCATTCTAACTTAAAAAGCTATTTATGCCGTGTGACGCGGTGATTTGGAGTGGTATGGCGGCAAAAATCTTGCAAAGGAAATAAAGATGCGTGATGGTCAGGGCCTTGCTGTAACCGGTTTGGATGATGCCGCGATTTCAGTCTATAATAGAGCCGTTGCCGAATGGTTAGACTACAAAATCACCGCTATGCGCACGCTTAAACATGCCATTGAAATTGATCCTGATTTTTGTATGGCACATTGTTTTCGCGGGTATTTATTTGTTACATTTAATTCAGCCGCGATCTTGCCAGCCGCTGCCGCGTCGCTGACCAAAGCGGCGGCTTTGGCAGACACTGCATCGGTGCGCGAACAACGCCATGTCGCGGCATTGCGGCATCTGCTGGAAGGTGCGCCCCACAAAGCTTGTGCCTGTTGGGATGAAATCACCGCTGATCATCCGCACGATATTTTGGCGTTGCGAATGCATCACTATACCTGTTTCTGGAGCGGTTACCGCCAACAACTTTCGGCCCTGCCAGCGGCGGTCTTGCCAGCATGGGACAATACCGTGCCGCATTATGGCAATCTTCTTGGGATGGTGGCATTTGGGCTGGAAGAGCTGGGGCTATATGATCAGGCCGAACGTTTTGGCCGTGACGCGGCTGACCAAAACCCAGATGATTTATGGGCAGTGCATGCCGTAGCCCATGTCATGGAAATGCAACAACGCGCCGCAGATGGCGTCAAATGGCTGGATTACAGCCTTGATCATTTTCGTGATTTCAACCCGTTTCGAGGGCATATATGGTGGCATAAAGGTTTGTTTTTGATAGAGTCAGGTTCGCTGGAAGCCGCCTTATTGCTCTATGATCATGTCATTCATGATACCCAGTCTGAATTTTTTCTGGACGTGCAAAATTCGGTGTCGTTTCTGGCGCGGCTGGAATTATGCGGCGTTGATGTTGGTGATCGCTGGCAGGCACTTGCTGATATTGCGGCTGGCAACAGCGATGGACACAGCCTTGTCTTTACCGACCTGCATCACATCGTTGCCTTGTGTAGGGGACAAAAATTTGATGACGCCGCAGCACATATTGCATCCATGCAAAATTTTGCTGCGACACAAACATCGCATACCGCTGCGGTGATCAAAAAGGTTGGCGTGCCAATCGGGCAGAGTCTTTTGGCATATGAACAAGGCGATTATGATACCGCGCTGGATTTGATGATGACGCACCGTATTTTTACGCCGCAACTGGGTGCGAGCAACGCCCAGCGCGATTTGCTAACACTTTTTGGTATTGATATGGCCCGCCGGGCCAACGCCAGCGCCTTGCATGCACAATTGGTTCAAGAACGCGAATTTGCCCGTCAACTAGCACGGCCATAACAGCGTTTATTTGCGCATTTATTTGTAACAGCTATAATTGACATCTTGAGATATACAACTAAGGGTGGATTAATGAGTGATGCAATTACCGCCGACGATTTGGCAGTTTTGACGCAATGGGATACGCCAACAATATGCAACGCACTGGAAGAAATTGTACCAGAACGCCGCGGACATGGCTTCACCACCCAGCATCTGTTCGCGCTTGATCCCAGCTTGCCGCCGGTGTGCGGATTTGCCCGTACAGCCACCATTCGGGCGGCGGAACAACCACGAGAGACAGTCGCCGAAGTGGCCGCAAAGCGCACCGCCTATTATGAATATGTAGCGGCCGGGCCAATGCCAACAATCGCTGTCATTCAGGATTTGGACCCGGTACCGGGCATTGGTGCCTTTTGGGGAGAGGTGCAAACCACTGTTCATAAAGGTCTTGGCGCGGTTGGTGCGGTGACAAATGGATCATTTCGGGATGTGCCGGATAGTGCCAGAGGGTTTCATCTAATCGGCGGTAAAGTCGGGCCAAGCCATGCCTATGTTCACCTTGTGGACATTGATTGCCTTGTGACGGTTCACGGTCTAACCGTGTCAACGAATGATATTGTCCATATGGATCAGCATGGCGCGGTAATGATCCCGCCAGAAGCTGTTCAGAAAATTCCTGCCGCGATTGACCTGATTGCACGGCGTGAACATGTGATTATTGCGGCTGCGCAAGCCGATGATTTCACCATCGATAAATTAAAAACGGCCATTGGCCAAACTGCCGATATTCACTAGCCGGGATGGGTTTTAGCCGCTGGCAAAGAAGCGAGCGTTGCAAGAATGAGGGGCATATAATGCGAAAAAAAATGCTGGCAATTGGCACCGGGCTTTTAGCACTGATGATCATGCCAGCTCGCGCTGATGACAGTTTGGTATGTGGCGACACGACATTTGACGTTGAACAAGGGTTCGTTGGTGGGTCGGTTACGGCAGTGACCGCCACCGGTGCCACCCCATTTTGTGTCAGTGACAACCAGGCAGTGCTGACCACAACATTGTCATTTCGCGATCAGGAAGTGTGGTGCGTGACATTGCATCATCTGTCATCTGATAGCCGCCCACTGGCCAAGCAATTATGGGTGTTAAACCGGCTGAGCAAAAAGCTGTATCATTACGATTATCTTTTTGTTGATGGTGTCTGGCACTTGCAAGGCGAGCGCCACGAAATATGCAAAATAACCCAGTAAAATAGGCCTGCTTAGGCTGGGTCCAGCCTGGCTAAGGCGCGGCGTACCAGCGGTTCATAGAGGGGAACCCCCTTATAAAGCTTTGTTGCCAGTGACATGTTTTGCATCATATCAGCCATAGATTGCAAAGCGTCTCGGTCATCCTGCCATAATGTCATTGGCAGCATATGCGTGCGGATGGTAAAAACAACATAACCTGTATCTGGCAATTTTCGTAATGTTTGGTTTTCTACTCGCAAAAAAAGCTGTTGGAAATCATCGTTATTTGCAGCGGCTTTGCGTGACACGCGCCGCGGGGTAAACAGTTCGCTGCCAATTTGTAGTGACCAGTTCATGCGACTGCTAATCGGGCCAATCTGCATAGCGGTAAAAAATCGATCAACCGGGCGGGTAAGTCGTTCATCATAGTGCGGGACAGGCTGGTGGATCATTCGCATGGGCTGGCCCATTTTTTCAGCCAGCACCCAATGTGCCGGAAAGGCTAGCGCGGCGGCTTCTAAATGCCAGGATGGATCGTCTGAATTATTTTGGTAGTGCGGTGCCAGTAGCAACAAATCTTCTGGTACAAGGCGTGCCGCGGCTTCAAGCGGGTGCTGCGTATGGTCTATGTCTGGTAGCGGCGCATGGTGGTGTGATGTGATGTGGTCACAAACCATCTGCAGCATCTCTGCGCTGGCAGGGCTGGCAGATGGAAAAGCAGCAAAAATATCGGCATGATTATGGGCAAATAAATGCTGTTTCTGGCGTATTTGTTCGTCACGTTCGGTATCACTACCAAACAGACTCTCACGGGGTAACCAGCAGGATTCTTGCCGCGGTCTGAGCCCCAGTTTCAATTGGAAACCTAGCTTTTGCCATGGTGCCTGCATTAGTCTTGCCCCTGCCAGTTGCAATCTTGCGCTCAGGCGGTTGATGGATTGGTGAACTGCTTTTTTAAACTGGTAAAAAACTGCCGCGTTAAATGTTTGGCAACACCCATCAACACACGTTGGCCAACGCCAGCGACCAGCCCGCCAACATCACCATCAGCCTCATAGCTGATGCTAGATTTGCCATCGCCCTCATCAGCAATCACCACGCTGGCGCTACCAGTGCCGGTGCCCAATGTCCCCTCACCAGATACAGTGATCTGGCAACGAGCTGGCGGGTGCATATCAAACAGCGCAATTTTGCCCTCAAAACTGCCACCAACCGCAGCCACTTTCAAATCCAGCGCCATAATATATTCAGCCTTGCCAACGGCGCGCATTTCACGGCATCCTGGCACAACCTTTTGCAATATTTCAGGGTCAATCACCGCATCCCACAAAGTTTGCGGGGCAACATCAATTGTTTCTTTACCGCTAAAGTTAAGTTTCATCCGATGCCTCTTGCGGCCTTTATAGGCCAAATAGGGTTTTGGCAACGCCACAGAACATATCCTGTTTTTGCGACGCTGAAATTTGGAGCCCGTCAAAAACATCTAATGGTGCCGGGTCACCAATTGGAAATGGCATGTCAGAACCAAGCATGACGCGGTCACTGCCAACAGAATCAATCAAAAATTGCAAGGTGGCTGGATCATGCAACAAGCTATCAAAATATAAAAGTGATAAGGCCCGTTGCGGATCAGCAAGGCTGTCTTTGTGCAGATTGTAATTGCGTTGCATCCGGCCAAGCACATAAGGCAATCCGGCACCGCCAATGCCGATCACGATGCGCGTCCCTTGATAGCGTTCAACATGGCCAGAATAAATAAGTCTGGAGATAGAAATGAGCGTGTCTGTAATGCGGCCAATGGCATTATTCATGCCATAATCATCAACCCGCGCGTCACCTGAGTCAAAGACCGGGTGGATAAATAAAACTGACTGATTACGGTCAGCCGCTTGCCAAAAGGGGGTGAGCGCCGGATCATCCAGCACACCGCCGGACCCTTGCGGCTGGGTGCCGATCATAGCCCCTTTGAACCCAGCTTGATGGGCATCATCCAAAACACGGGCGGCGGCGCCCCCATTCTGCATGGGTAGGCTTGCCAGCGGGATAAATCGTCCCGTTTGCGCCGCGGCGAAGTCACCCAGATGTTTGTTAATCAGACGTGACCATTTCTCGCCATCTTCAGCAGGCATTTCATAGCCAAACATATCGAGCCAACCGCCGACCACTTGATGGTCAATTTGATGCTGGTCCATCCAGTCTAGCCGCCCGGCGACGTCTGATAATAGTGGGTTGACTGGCCGTGTTGGTTTGCCGCCAGCAAAGGAAAAACCAAACCCATTATCATACTTAACCAGCTCTAATGCTGGAAAATCAGCCGCGGTATCGGCGATTTCGGCTAGCAATGATGGCGGCACAAAATGCGCGTGACTGTCAATAATCATCCACTGTCCGATCGATGGTGGGTGGCGGCAGCGATCTTGTCGCTGATGACGCTCATGCGAATGGGAAGCTTGTCAAAAGAAATATCCAGCCCGGCAACCGCATGATTGATCGCGCTTGAAATCGCTGCTGGCGCGCCAAGATAGCCGCTTTCGCCAGATCCTTTTTGACCAAAGACGGTATGCGGCGATGGGGTGCAATATTTTACCAGTTGAATATCAGGCACCTCATGCGAGGATGGCATTAGATAGTCGAGGAAGCTTTGTGTCATCAACTGGCCACTCTCATCATAGGCGAATTCCTCAAGCAGGGCCGCCCCGATACCATGCGCGATGCCACCATATGTCATACCGCTGACAATCGCCGGGTTGATCACCGTGCCACAATCATGCCCAATGGTGTAGGATCGAATTTCAGGTTTGCCGATAATCGGATCAAATGCCACCAGCACCAAATGAAATTCAAATGAATAGCACGGGTACATATGCACCTTGCCATCTTTTGGCAGGTCACCACCGGTTGGCACCTGCATGATATCAAAACTGGCCAGACCCGGGTCCATGCCGTCTGGCAATTGATGAATCTGGCGATGGGCTGATTCAATGATATCGTCCCATGTAATATGGCGGCCATTGGCGGACAGCATAGCACCGCCCTGATAGTCAATTCTGGTGGCATCACATTGCAAATGGTGCGCGGCAATGGCGATAATTTTGGCCTTTAATTTTTCCGCCGCACGTGCAGCGGCGCCGCCAAGCATAATGGCCATACGGCTTCCAACAGGGGAATTGCCAGGCAAACTTTCTAGTGAATTTGGCCGAACAACACGGATGCTGTCGGGATCAATGCCCAAAATTTCACCGATAACGGTACTGACCAATGTTTCATGCCCTTGGCCAGATGATGTGGTATGAATGCGCGCCGTAACCGTACCCAGCGCGTCAATATTAATTTGGCATGATTCCATCCAAGTGGTGGTTTGGTTTCTTTCATTTAGTAATGGTTCAAAGGATGAATTGCCGCCGCTTGGTTCAAGACAGGTGGCAATACCAATGCCAGCCATCATGCCGTCTTTGCGCAGTTGGTTGCATGTAGCAACCAGTTTCGGGTATTCGGCGGCCGCCATCACTTTGTCAATGACCGTGTGGTAATCGCCACTGTCATAGGTGCTACCGCTTGGAATCAAATAGGGGAATTCATCAGTTTTAATGAAATTATGCTGGCGCAATGCCAACCGGTCCATATCCAGGAATGCCGACACCCGATCCATCGCGGTTTCCAGCGCATAATTTGTTGGCGCCTGACCAAAGCCGCGCACTGCTTCTTGTGCGGCTTTGTTAGTTGTTACTGAAATTGCCTGATAGGCGACCGAGCCAATACGGTAGGGGCCAACAATCGCGCCAATGGGTTTGCCAAGCTGAAACGGCGCGCGGCCAGCATAGGCCCCAGCATTGTCTAGGGCCCGCATTTTCATTGATCGCACCGTGCCATCCTTGTCAAAGGCAACCGATACGTCAAATTTGCGTTCTGGCCCATGCGCATCACCAGCACGCATATTTTCCAAACGATCTTCAATCAGCCTGACCGGGCGGTGGAGCTTTCGTGCCAGATAACCAATTAAAACAGCGTGTTTAATACCGCGTTTGACACCATAGCTGCCGCCAACATCAATATCGTAATGGACGCGTACTTGATTGCCAGCTAGCCCTAATGCATGGGCAATCTGATCGGCATATTTTGGCATCTGTACCGATGCCCGAATATCCAGCATCTGTTCCCACGCATTCCATTCAGCGACAACACCAAATGTTTCAATCGGCACGGTTGAATTGCGTCCCCATGTGACGCAAAAATTCAGCTGATGGTCTGCTGCGGCAAAATCATCATCCACTGGCCCCCAGACAAATTTTTTATCAAGCAACACATTGCTGTTATGGTCTGGATGCACCAGCGGGCTGTCGTCACGCAAGGCTTGTTCTGGATCCAGTACATATGGCAGGGCTGTTGTTTCAAGGCGAATATGTTCAATGGCGTCTTCGGCGATTGCGCGGCTTTCGGCAATCACCGCACATACCCATTCACCCGCATAACGCACCTGTCCAACGGCAAGCGGGTAGCGCCTGACTTTTGGGGTGTCCAGACCATTCATCAAAGGGTCGATTGCGGCGACAAGTTCGGCCCCGGTCACAACATCAATGACGCCGAGCATGTCCAATGCGGCACTGGCGTCAATGGCGTCAATTCTGGCGGCTGGCAAATGGCACGGCATCAGCGCAACATGCGCCATATCAGCACGGTCATAATCGGCAATATACTTGCCCTTACCAGCCACAAATCGGCGGTCTTCGACAACCCGGCGGGGTTGCGACAAAAATCTATATTTTTTATCTCGCATTGGTTTTGACCCCATGTCATGCACCATTGGCGGGTTGGTTGCGGCCCTGAAGCCTCTCAGCCGCCAGCATAATGGCGTCTATGATTTGCACATAACCGGTACAACGACACATATTG
The DNA here is from genome assembly GCA_902583715.1 of uncultured SAR116 cluster alpha proteobacterium. Classification (GTDB taxonomy): domain Bacteria; phylum Pseudomonadota; class Alphaproteobacteria; order Puniceispirillales; family Puniceispirillaceae; genus UBA3439. Next base: position 3,503 of record CACHXC010000018.1, on the reverse strand, counting down.
CCTGATATGGCCTCGCGTACCTGTTCACGGCTTGGCGTTGGGTTGTGTTGCAGTAATGTTTTTGCCGCCAACACCATGCCGGGAGTGCAATAGCCGCATTGCAACCCATGTGCCTCGCAAAAGGCATCCTGAATGACTGATAATTCACCCGGCTGGCGCGCTGTGCCATCGACCGCTTCGATTGTTGTGATCTGGCTGCCCTCGGCCTGAGCGGCTAAAATCAGGCAAGACCTCACTGCTTCACCATCAAGCAATATCGTGCAGGCACCACACACCCCATGTTCGCATCCGGCATGGGTGCCTTTTAGCCCGGCCACATCTCGAACAAAATCAAGCAACGTCACCCGTGGTTCAATGGCGGCGGAAACGTTTTTGCCGTTGATGTCAATTGTGATGTTCATGACAAATCCTGTGCTATCTCGCTTAAAGCGTCATCAACCGCCCGGCGCGCAAGCTCCGCGGCCACCCGCCGTCGATAGCTGGCACTGGCATGCATATCTTCGACAACATCAATGCTATCAAGCGCCGCATCAATGGCTGTGGTGAGGTTGGAGCCTAGGTTTGTTTTGCCAGCCGAAAGATCAATATTGACATCTACTGGCAGACGTTGTGGAAAATCGCTGATGCCACCAATCGCTAGGCGCAAATCCTGTACGATGCCAGCATCATCAGCCTCAATATGGGCCGCCGCCGCCGCCAATGCGTAATCGCTTCGCCGTGCAGCAATTTCATGAAACCCAGTGCCAACATTGGCAGATGTTGGTTTTCTAAAGCAAATTTCAAAAAGGCAAGCTGTTGGTGGGATCATGGTCAACATTGGGCCGATAAAAAATTCTTCGGCGTTAAATTCGAAATCTTCATTAGCATCACGTATCCGCAAGCTGGCACCAAGCGTCACCGCAACAAGTGGAATTTCTGCTGATGGGTCGGCATGTACCAGCGAACCACCAACAGTGCCGCGGGCGCGCGTTGACGGGTGTCCCACATGCGTAAGGGCTTTGGCAAGAAGCGGAAGATGCGTAGCAACCAACGGGTCAGATAAAGCGGTGGCCTGGCGTACCATGGCCCCGATGACCAGCGCATCATCATCGTCCCGAATGGCGGAAAGCTCGTCAATATGCGCAATATCAACCACCAATGATGGCCGGGCAAGACGCATCGCCAACATCGGGACAAGCGATTGTCCCCCTGCAATAATTCGCGCATCGGGATGGCTGGCTAGACAGCTACAGACGGCATCAAGTGTGTCCGGCCGAACATAGTCAAAGGAAGCTGATTTCATCGCGTTGTCGTCCGGCTTGTTGGTTTGATCAGTTTTTGTGGCATGGGGTTTTGCTTGGTAGGTTCATTTGTACGTGTATGCAGAGGAAAATTTCCCTTGCATAAGTTTGCCAAAATATAAGTGGTTAGCAATATTTTTCTGGCCCGAACCATTGGGCGGTTGAATAGCGGTCACCATGCGCCCAGCCAACAGGCAGTAAGGTTTCAATATCTGCCAAATCACTGGCTGTCAGATGTATTTTTGCCCCAGCACAATGTTGCCGAAAATGCGTTACTGACCTGGTGCCGGGAATGGGAATAATATGGGGGGCTTGGTGCAAAATCCAGGCAATGGCCAGCGCCGCAGCACTGTACCCCTTGTCATTCGCGAAATTTCGAAACCCAGCCGTGGCGGCCACATTCGCCTCTAGATTTTCAGCGGTAAAACGTGGGTTTTGTTTCAGCCAGCCCATCGATTGCACGGCTTCAAAATCATGCGGCTTGTCGGTCAGAAGTGACCGGCCTACGGGCGAGAATGCCACTAGCGCGGTGCCTAATGCGGCGGTTGCCTGAAGCAGGCCAAGTTCAGGACTGCGAACAGATAAGGAATATTCAGATTGCACCGCGGTAACATGATGGATTGCCGCCGCGCGGTGAAGCGATGTTGGCGCAATTTCAGAAAATCCAAACCCACCGATCTTGCCAGTTTTTACAAGACCCGCCAGCGTTTCAGTGACTTCCTCTATTGGCGTGTCGGCATCGCGGCGATGTACATAAAACAAATCAATATGATCAAGGCCCAAACGTGCCAGACTGCGGTCAACAGCCTGCCGGAGATAGGTGGCTGTGTTGTCAAAATAGCGTTTGCCGCTATCGCTGTCGGTGGCGATACCAGCCTTTGTTGCAATCGAGAACATATCATGTTTTTGGCCACCCTGATGTGCCAGAAATGACCCTATCACCGATTCAGAGGTGCCGTTTCCATAAACATCAGCTGTATCAATATGGGTGACGCCCTCATCCAAGGCTGCTGTTAAAATAGCATGTGATTTAGCCTCGGATGTGGCACCATAAAAATCGCTGAATGACATGGCGCCAATACCAATGGCGGATATTGTGGGGCCATGTGAACCAAGCTGACGTTGTTGCATAAAAATCTCTTTTTTCATTTTAGAACATAACGCCCGTGCAAGGCATCATGGTTTGTTGGGTGGTTCATAGCTTAGGCCCAAAAATAACAATCGCAACCATTAGCTGCGGGCGGTGCGTGGTTGGTAGGGATTTTTATGTGTTGGCGGCGAGGGTGGTATCACAAGATTGTTGCACTGGCGAGTTTGTTTGCCAGATAAGACCGGTTTTGCTAGACAGGGCCGGATTAGCAAGGCTGGGCTGATCTAGTGCAACGGCGAGTGTGAGCATGTTTGGAAAATTTATTATTCTGACAATTGCCATTCTGGCGATCGGTGCCTTGTTTCACAAATTGGCGACCCGCGTTGGGCTGATACGACCAAAACCGCCAGCAACCCCATCGGCACGGCAAATTGGCAACACTGGATTCAGGCTGACCAAATTTAATGTCGCCATGTTATGCCTTGTTGGGTTGTATCTTTTGTGGGGCGCAACGCAGATTTTTCGCTAACCCATCAAGCGCTCTGTCCAGATATAGCGACCATCAGCCGATTGGGTGACGATTTGCCATTTTGCCCATTGGGTGTCGGTTTCCAATGCATCGTCTCGGCACTGCACCCCGCGGCTCTCTGGCCGGCGCGCCGCGGCATCGCACATAAGCTGGCCTAAAATGCCCATCTGCAGAATATCTTGGTCTGCCGGGTGAATGTGATGAGCGGCAGATAATTTATCGACAATGTCTGAAAAAACCAGCCGCGCCGCGGCGATGCCGGACTGATTGCGAATAATGCCAAGCCCCTGTCCAGCGGCGTTGCGCATGGCATCAATCAAACTTGCACGCATGGCGGCATCGAGCCTGTCTGGTGTCTCTGGGCTGACCGGCGCATGATTTGGCCGGGAGGAAATTTTTGCCGTTTCGCTGGCGTTTTTGCCAGCAATTCTTCCCATTACAACACAGGCCGTGAGCCCGTTGCCCGATAATCTGCCTGCCCCATGAATGCCGGTCACATTCTCGCCTGCGGCAAATAACCCAGGCAGGGTGGTGGCGCCCTGCGGGTCAATAACCAGCCCGGCAAGAACCGAATGCGCCGCTGGTACGACTTCAATTTTTTTTG
>CACHXC010000017.1 GCA_902583715.1 uncultured SAR116 cluster alpha proteobacterium | reverse complement strand
TTGCACTGCTACATAAGCAATACGGCCATTTTACGTACCAGTGAGGCATCGTCAACAGGCACATTCTGTGCGTCAGTTTGTACGTCAGTCAGAAATCTTCGGGTAATGTAATGAATGTGTAGATATGTAAGTGGAAATTTCAATGATTGAAAAATATACACCCCCGTGCATGGGCCATAGGCCCTACACCCGTATATATTCATGTAGAGCTACACAGATTAGGTAAAATACCTGTTAACCATTTTAATCGCCCATACAGAGTCACTGACAGGCTGGAGGATTTAAATGAATCACAGGTACCTGAACATTGCTAATGACTCTGTGTGAGTCACCTAGAGTCATTGAAAGCGTACAAATACTCTATCTACATCACCTTACAACTCAGGTGTCTGTGAGCCTGATGATTGCTGTATGACATTGGTCTGTACATATGAGTGCAACTCACCCTGTGGCATTGAGGGACAGGCTCTTTTTACACCTGTAATAAAATTGAAATATTTTAATGGTTAACTGATAAAATTTGGTAAGTGCTATCAAATCCTCATCAACTGTAATCTTTAATTAGGTAGGTTAAGTGTGGTTGACCATTTTGATAAGATTGACAAAGAAACAATTGGCATGTTGCGAAATGCCCACATGAAACAGGTTCAACTGACAGTTTTAGCGGACCAGAAAGCAAACATGTTGATGGGCATTATTCTGGTCGCCCTCAGCGTAATCGTTTCAAATATGGCGATGAATGAATTAGATAACGAAGTTGCGAAGCTAGCTTTTGCTGTATTCTGTATTACAGAAACAATAGCAGTACTTATGTCACTGCTTGTAATAGTGCCAAGACTTGGACCAAAAGTGCGCAGTGGTTTTTTAACTAAAACGCACAATCCTCTGTACTTTATGCATTTTTTAACTATGGACAAGGAAGCGTTCAATACGGTTATGCTTGAAAACATGGAGAAGCCCGAACTAGTTTATAAATTGATTTTAAATGATTTCTACGACATGGGATTTGCTTTAAAAAATAAATATGTAATGCTTCAACGCGCCTACCTCACAGCCGCGGCAGGCCTTCTCCCCGCTGCAACAATTTTATTTTCTGATTTTATTTGATTTTATCAAACCAACAATTCCAGTGTTTTATGTAACCAAACAGCCTGAACATAGATACGTGCATCTAAATCAGCAATGTTTCAAAATTGCTATGACATAGCTTCGAGATAGCGAAACTCACGAATTGCGCCGCCACCAAGTGCCTCTAATGCTTTTTGATATGCATCTCCATCGTAAGCGTTCTGGGCAGTTTCTAAACTATCCCATTCAATCACAACAGTACGGGTAAATTCGCCAGCTTCTTTGACTGCAACGGGAATGCTACGTGCAAGAAATCTTCCCCCTGCAGCCTCCATTGCTGGAAGCGCTAATTCTGCGTATTTGGCAAGTTTTTCCTCGTCAGATACACTCTTATAGACCACCACTTGAATGACCTTGCCCATCCATTGTTCTCCTCTATCTCCGAAATATTAGCGACCTAATTAAACGCCATAATCCTCTGAACAGGATTGCCCGTGTAAATGGGTTTTGCAATAGGCGTTGAATTTGAAAACGTAACGCTGGGAAGAAACGCAGTATGAATAGGACGAGTACAGCAGCGAATAAAGCTATGATGATTATCTTATACCAGTGAGTAAATAATGAAACTTGTGGTAGTGTAGTTTGATTGCATGTCTGTGTTGGCGGCACCTGCGACTTTCAGTTTCTTTTAAAAAAGTAATTATTCAATCGGCCATCCATGACTAATAGACCGACAGCCATTAAGGTGAAGCCAAATAAATCTGCCCTTGAAACAAACTGGTTCAACATCAGGGCATCAAGTATTATCGCAAATACCGGAACAATAATTGTAACCAGCATCAAATTAGAGGACCCAGCTACCTCGAGTATTCTAAAATACAACGGATAAGCCAGTGCAGTTCCTAAAACGCCCAATCCTATGACCACCTGTATTAGGTCTAATGGGTAGCTTATTATTGCAAGGCTTGGTGGCCCAGAAATGAGAAAACTGCATAGCACTGCAACAGCTGAAGAACATACTAGCATGCCAACTGCACTTTGAGTTGATGAATATTCAGATAATTTCAATTTTCCCCAAACACCAGCGAATGCATAGGCTACTGTAGCTAGCACAATTGCCAGACTTCCAACAAATAAATTGCTGGTATCTGCCGTCAGTAACGTAGGAGTTACTCCAATGGCTATGGCAACTCCGGCAACCCCTATAATCACACCAACCAACCTGTTCCAAGTCGCAGGCTCAGTAGACAAAAAAATGCCAGAAACAATCACACCCATGAAGGCAGTGTTGGCGTTTATAATAGAAGCCATTCCGCCAGTCACAAACAACTGACCAAAGGCTATAAAATTGAAAGGCAGAAAATTATTGATAACCCCCATAATCATAACCGATGACCAAAAACGAAATGTCATTGGTAAGACTTTTTGCTGAATTAAAAGCCACAACCCCAATGGCAATGCACCAAACAAAAGCCGAATATTGACAAGCCAAAAAGGGTCGAGATGGACTAATCAAATTTCAATGAAGTAAAACGATGCCCCCCAAATCAAGGCAAGGCTTAAAAGCAAAAACCATGAACGTAATGACAAATTTAGTTTCCTCCAAGAAAGAACCATAAAGCCGGCTCGTTTTGCTTTGTATCTTTGTTATCATCACCATTGAGATAACATCGATATAATCAAACGCTACACCCCGTCAGTAACGCTGTATGGACGATTAAAATGGTTAACAGCTATTTTACCTAATCTATGTAGCTCTACATGAATATATACGGGTGTAGGGCCTATGGCCCATGCACGGGGGTGTATATTTTTCAATCATTGAAATTTCCACTTACATATCTACACATTCATTACATTACCCGAAGATTTCTGACTGACGTACAAACTGACGCACAGAATGTGCCTGTTGACGATGCCTCACTGGTACGTAAAATGGCTGTATTGCTTATGTAGCAGTGCAAGTAAGTGCCTCACAAAGGAATACACCTTTCTTATCCGGCACCATCTTTGGTGTTTCACATTATCTATCTCACTGTTTGTAAACAATTAATGTGTTTACAGGTGGTGAGTGATGTCCAAAGTGATGTACAAATCTGATGCCAGTTACGTGTCTCGTCGTGCTGGTGTTTATTACTACACAAGACGTGTTCCATATGATGTGAGGCAATATTACGCCTCCAATAGGCTTTCATTCAGTCTTCGTACCAATCAAATGCTGGTGCTTTGAGGGCTGCCCAATCAGTCACACAACGCCTTGAAGATTACTGGCTTGGTCTTCGTCTTCAGGACATGGATATTCCAGCTATCCACTTGGTTAAAGAGAATTATGTGGATGATAGTTCCCCTCTAATGTCAGAGGCCGTTGAGAATTACCTTAGCATCAAAGGCAATGATGACCGTACTTTTATCAGGGCAGCAAAGCGCAATGGGGAATATGTGGTCAAAGCTTTAGGCAATAGACCGATAACCTCTTACGTCACCTCTGAAGCGGCAGAGTTCCGTGACTGGTGTCTAGATAAGGGTATGAGCATAAACTCTGTCAAACGAGTTTTTGCTTCTGTCAGGTCAATTATCAACCTCAACATTCGTGAATATGGGTTGGATGGCTTCAATGCTTTTGCTGGCACATATATGCCCCATCAATCTGATGCACCAAAACGGCAACCAATCCCAATTGATATTTTGAAAGTCATCCAAAAGCGTTGCCAGTCAACTGATGATGAGGCTCGTTTGCTAGTCGGTCTAATATCAGACACTGGTATGAGATTAAGTGAAGCAGCTGGATTATCTAAAGATGATGTCTATCTTGATGAAGACGTGCCTCATGTGGAAATCAAACCTCACTCGTGGAGGCGTTTAAAGACAACGGGCAGTCATCGGAAGGTACCTTTAGTTGGAGTGTCTTTATGGGCAGTAAGGAGGGCTTATGGGGCCAACAACAGCCCTTTTTTGTTTCCAAAATATTGTGATGAGTAGCAGTGTCACTCTAACTCTGCCAGTGCTGCTTTGAACAAGTGGTTGAAGCAGGTAGCAGGGCCAGATTATGTCATTCATTCATTCCGTCACTCAATGTGTGACAGGTTGCGTGCAGTTAATTGTCCATCGGATATGATTGACCAGATTGGTGGATGGTCATCAGGAAAAGTGGGTGAGGGGTATGGAGATGGATACTCGATTATCAAAAAGAAGGAGGCCCTTTTGAGTGTCGTGGTCTCTGGTTAATCAAATTCATTTCGTATTACACTCAGAAAGCGTGAATACCATTTTTTTGTTGCTATAGCCTGACTTAGCCTTTAATTCAAAATTTCCGTTTTGTAAGAGGCCATTTCTTAACTTTGCAGTCAGTGTTCCTCTTGTTGGCTCTGTAGTTTTATCCTCAACATCCTCATATTTCGTGTAAACCATCATAGAGCCACTGAGGACATTTCCCTGTATTTTTAACTGATGTTTGTTTTCCAATAAATCTGACCTTTTCTTCTTGAACCCCCAACCAGTTTGAATGAAGAAAGAAACATCAGACCCTTGCTGCTTAACAAAACCTGCAGCTAATCTTGCTATTTCCTTACCTCTATTTCTTTTGTCACTTTTTCCTTGTGTAATACGAAATTTACACACTGCATCAATAGACGGATCCCTGTAGGTTTCTTTTGGTCGTTGATATTTATTGTCATTGCCAATCATTATGGAATTGGTAAACGAGAAACGCGCGCTATCCAGTAAAATATAGTTGTCAATGTCTAACTGCCAATAAACTATTCCCTCGCTGTCCATGATCTTGATACTAGGACCGTTAGGCAAGAGCCAAAGACCATTTCCAATGTGCTGCAAATCAAGAGATTTTACTCCGTCAGCAAAAGATCGTGAAAATAATTTTTTGTTTTCATTAAACACCACCAGTGAATTTCCAGGCCCATGTTTTTTGAAATTTCCACTCAAACTTCTGGAGGTGTATCCAATTACGCCTTTTTCGTCAGTAACTGCGGAGTGGGGTCTTCTTGTGTCAGTAATGTAATCCACAACTTTCTTTGATTTTTTGTCAACAATCGCAATCACATTCCAAGCTGAAAGCGTGACAGCAATTTTATCATTCCCGATTGGAACTGCGCTGGTTGCTGCGGCAAAGTTATCTGGCTCCTTACGGTTTACGGACTTTTTAAATTTGTTCGATCTTATGAATTTCTTTGCATGCCATTTCCAGACCACTTCACCAGAACTATCGACTTGGAAAGCTTGGGGTTCATTTTCACTCGACCAAGAATGTGCAAAAGTCATGAGTCCGTTTTCATCTACATGAATGTCATGCGTGAGAGGAGGTGTACTTACAAAATTTATCTGCTTGCCACTTCGATCGAACTCAAAAACTCCTTTTCCGTGCCATCCCAAAAAATAGGAGTCAGTTGTTTTATTGTAGTGAATGGCTTCCCGCACATTTTCCTCAATGGCAAGAGTATTTGGAAGGAGTGGTACACGCGATGTTATAGTGCCGTCTAAACTGACTTCGGTGAGGAAGATGCTATCTGGATCAGATAAATCAAGGAAAGCCACTCTTATTTCACCAACATTACCAATCAGGTGTTGTAGCAACTCGTAATGATTAACTTTTAATTTAAATTCATATTGGGCTGAGGCTTTGAGTGGAAACAAGCAAACCAATAAACAGCAAAGTAAAAGTATTTTAGATGGAGTGGTCAAGCCAGTATTTCTTGTAAAATTGGACAATATTACTCACCACCTGTAAACACATTAATTGTTTACAAACAGTGAGATAGATAATGTGAAACACTAAAGATGGTGCCGGATGAGAGTGTTAATTTCCCTTGTACAGCACCAATGCACATCTCACTGTTCGTACTTTCAATAGGTTACGTAATGGTGAGTCACTGTCAACAGGCACCATTCCCAAAGGACCAAGGTCCGTGGACCGTGGATCAAGTGACTGTTTCTAAACGATTAACGTTCTGGAACAGGAGTTTGATGTACCATGGTGTGGGTAAGGTTGTAGACAAGTTTTTGATAATAATTACTCGTACCTGCTGACCTCTCTATAAACTAATTAAGACTCAGTGTTCTTGGTCCAAGAGCCGCCCATCCCGGCTCTTCGGCCTTTTTCACACGATCAGTGTTGTGTTTTATTGGGTTTTATTATGTATGAACTAGTTACCTAACACGTGCTAAGTTCGAGGCAACTTTGTCTTGCAGCCAGTAAAGATATAGCACTGTCCACAATTGATAAAATTTTCGATATGATGGTCGTTATTGTGACGTTGAGAGTTTTGAGGTTTGATTGGTGATTAAACATGGTGTTTTTTGTTCAAAGGGCGATTGATGCGGTAAAACTGCTGCTCCTGATAACAATTGGCTTTACAGCCAAGCTTACTTATGATCTTACGACAACGAGCTATGACCCAGGAGCCGAAAATAAATACACTCATGAACAAAAAATAGACGAAAAAATTTCTCACGAACAAAGCTCTCCACGGGACAATTTTGAGATTGCTGCGCAATCAAATATTCCCGACCATAAAAAGTCTAAAACCAGAGACCAAAGCTATTTTGATAAACGACATCTATTCGTTGAGTCATTCACTACAACACCGTCAAGCCCTATACATAACGCGTTCTCTGACGTTCGATTTGTTGCAACTTCATTTTCACCAATTAAAATCTCTGTTCTGAAGTCTATCAGGACTAAGAGCCATGAACATGCAGTTCGTGTGTCTGGCAATAACACCTCGAACGGCACAACGAACGATGATCTAAATTATCTAAATGATACCGTTATATTTGCTTTCGATAGTTATGAACTCGATCAAGCAGCCCTACTTATTTTAGAGGGTCAAATTGAACACCTTCGGGAAAATAAAAACTTGCTGGTTACCGTGGAAGGACATGCTGATGAGTTAGGTACAAGAGAATATAATCTTGGCCTAGGCGAACGCAGAGCGAGCCGTGTAAAAGACCACTTTTTGACAGCAGGTATCAATGCGGCCCGGATAAAAACGATTTCTTACGGCAAGGAACGTCCATTAATTGAAGGCTCGAGTGATTACGCACGGTCAAAAAACAGGCGTGCAGTTACTGTGTTTTCACTGCCAAACAATGTCGAAGCCGTCACTTTACCCAAAGAAAATACCGCCACAACAAATGAGAAAGACGCGATCAGCAAACAGACAACTTTAGCGCCGCCAGTTAGCGCTGATCACAACTTAAAAGCCCCTCAATCAACATTTAGGAACGGCCGGTTATACGTCGGAGCTTTCAAGCAATTACAAGCAGGTGGGAAGCTTGGCTGGGATGATATTGGATCAACCACTTTAGTGACTAGATTGTCTAATTTTGAACCAGAAAAATTCGAAAGCAATGGAATTAATGTTGGGTACCGTAAAGGCAACTTTGCCATTGGCTTTGCATACGCCAACTACCGCCCTTTCAAACTAAAAGGCTCCCCTGCAACGATCGGTGGCACTAATTACTCATTCTTTGAAGTTCCAGTGAAAGGGCATTCGTACTTTGTTGATGGGAGCATATATGTCCCAATCCGCAAAAATTCTGTTGATTTTTCTCTCACCGCTGGGCTGGGAACCGCAAAATTAATTACCGGTTATGCTGGTGTGGATGGCACTAACTCTGTTACCAATTTTTATACAAATTCAGCTGTGAACTTTACAAGGTATGGAGCTGGTTTGGATTTCTACTTGTCGCCATCCCTTATTTTATCAACTGGATTGGTGCAATCAAAATATGATGATTTCGGTATTACAATTGATACAGCTGGCACCGCGAATGTGACTGCCAAAAACATGAAAATAAATGAAGTGAATATCGGGTTAAAAAAATATTTTTAAATTTTGTGTTTGTGTCAGCATCAAACAGCAATTCATGGCCGCAGCACCCACACCCAATATCCGCCCCACCCCTAACAGCGATCCAAATCTGAGTGAGAAACGGCTCCAGTAACCCCGGCACTGGAAACTTGAACCTCTGTCCTTCCTGTAGACAAGGTTGTAGACAAGCTTTGTGCTTTGATTGTCAGTGATAATCTTATAAAATGGCGGAATGGTGGGAGTTTTTAGACTTGAACTTGCCTGAGATAGGCATCGAACCCCCTCATCCGGCACCATCTGCCCAACACATCATGTTCTAACACATTGTAATTGAGGCGATGTTATTTGTTTCAATGATGGATCGTTGGAGCCGTAGTTGCGTTTCATCATATATGCCTTTTGTTGTCGGAGGCTAAGTGGCGAACTCCGTCTTTAATAGCCAACTGAAACACAAAATAATAAATCATTCTAGATGATTTTCAGAGCCAAAGTTGTTTGGTTTTCCGCGGCAGAGGGGCAGATACACATGACTTACCAAACATTATGGAAGCACAAGAGCAGCCAAATGCAAGAAAACCAGAGAAAAGACCTGCTTGAGAAATGGCCGATACTTGGCCTGTCGTTCATGATGATGTCTAAAATACCAGAAGACTTCCATGACTCGGTGGAGCAAGAGTTTGGCTACATATGGGATGGCAAAGGCAAGATTAAGGAAGTGAGTTATCAGTGAAAGGTAGGTGCCCCTGAAATGAACTTGCTTAACATACGGTCATTCCTGCCGTTGTTAATTATATGGATGTCCAACTGGTAATAGACTCAAGCGGTGCATGGGTGCGTAAGACTACCCAGCTGATAGCTGAAAAGCCTCTTCTTCCTCCAGAGCATTTTGGCAGTCTAAACTGTGCTGCTAACCATTCATTGGACTTCTCAAATCATCAGTTTGAAGACACATACACTGTCCTGCTAGACTAGAAGTGCTGCTTGTCTGCCCAAGCTGAACAGCTATCATTTACAGGCTCCACACACCTTCCCAACAAACACATCTTTATGATAGCATCTGTGCATAGTCACTTACCGTGAAAGACACGTGTTGATGTTCAGGCTGTTTGGTTTGTTGTTGGTTGGGTTGGTGTTGGCTGGGTGTCAAAACTCATCTTCCAAATTTTCTTATTCAGAAATGAATCTAACTGGGCGAAGCATTTCATCTTTTTCGTCAAATCCAAATCACTTAAATCCAGCTCATTCTGACTACTACGTAAATATGGATGATGATTATTTGTGCAAGACAGCAACGGGTTATCCTGACCATGCACCAAAAGGCGTCTTTGGAAAATCTTGGTCATCACATAAACCTGGATATAAGGTTGAGGCACTCCGCCGTGGCTTGAGTTGTGGTGTGGGTGAGGCATCAAGTGTTCAAACAGCTTCTTCAAATACGGCTCAACCTAATACATCATCATCTGTTGAGATAACAACTTTGCGTGACACCCAAATATGTAATTCTGCTGTGATAAAAACCACAACAATTCCAATCAAAAGATATTGGAACACAGGAAATAAGTTCCATAAATTTGTTGAAGAGGCAGCACGCCGTGGCTTGAATTGTCGTGTAACTGATGAGCCAAATCCACATGCTTGGAAATTTCCCAAATCAACTCAAATAGCCTCCAATACCACTCAACCCAACACACCTACATCAGCAGAACTCACTGCATCCCAAAAAGAAGCCGAACGTTTGCGTCAGGAACTAGCAGCCCTCAAAGCCCAGCAAGAGCAGCAGCAACAAACCATATCCAACGACACTCAAATACCACTCATAACCATTACCCAATCAGGCGCAGATGGGCGTAAAGGTACAGTTAAAGGCTATGCCAAAGACAATGTCCAAATAGCTGAGGTTTTGATTGATGGTCAGCCTGTCCAGCTTGGAAGCAACGGTTCCTTCGAATGGTTAGGCTTTGTGCCAACGACAGGTAAAAACATTGTAATTGAAGCAATAGACACAGCAGCGTTGTCTTCCACTAAAACTGTAAGCCTCACACGTGGACAGATACAGCAAGCAAGAGGTCCACGCTTTGATGACCTAGATCCAACCTCTGGCAGGAGAGTGAAGCGTAATGATAACGCATTAGCATTGATTGTTGGCATTGCTGATTACAAGCGAACAGATGCCCCAGCTATTTATGCCGATAAGGATGCGCAGTTTTTCCATGATTATGCTTCACTAAAACTGGGCATACCCGACAGCAACATCACCACTATGGTTAATGACAAAGCTGAGCAAGGTGATGTTATCTTGGCTGTTAAAGATTGGATCAGGCGTTCATCCAAACCGGGTAAAAGTGATGTGTATCTATTCTTTGCCGGACATGGTCTTGCATCACAGGACGGTGAAGAGATGTATCTGCTTCCATATGATGGAAGGCCAAGATTGCTGGAAGACTCCGCTATCTCCAGAGAACGCCTATTTTCAGACATATCAGCAGCCAACCCACGTTCTGTAACTGTCTTCCTAGACACATGCTACTCTGGCACTACCCGTGGCACTGATATGCTCATATCCAGTCGTCCCATTGCCATACGTGCATTAGAAAAATCCATACCTGATAACTTTACTGTCATGACAGCAGCTGCAGGTGACCAGACAGCCAAGCCACTGGAAGAAGCCAAACATGGCATGTTCAGCTACTTCCTCATGAAAGGCATGGAAGGTCAAGCCGATGCAAACAATGACAATGAGATTACAGCAGGTGAGTTACACTCATATGTACAGACCAATGTCATACAGCAATCATCAGGTTCACAGACACCTGAGTTGCAGGGTGATGCAGATAGAGTGTTAGTACGCTTTCAATAGACTCAGGACTCCCACAAAGAGTCATTAGCAACGTGTAGGTACCTGTTTCATTTAAATGCTACAGCCCGCCAGTGACTCTGTATGGCTGATTAAAATGGTTAACAGCTATTTTACCTAATCTGTGTATCTATACATGAATACATACGTATATGGGGCCTGTGGCACACGCATGGTGGTGTATTAATAATCTTTGTTAATGACACTTTAGTGAACACCTAAATTTCCATTACAAAGGATATGTATTAATTACCTATCCCTGTACTCAGTAGAAACTCATATATCACTTACTCTGTACTGATAACGATAAGCATAGATACACTCTTTCCATTACCCGAAGATTTCTATTTGGGTAGGTCACTGGGAAGGTCTTTTGTGGATCTTGACTGTGCATATAATGGATGAGACTCTAAGCGCAGCTCTGATTAAGGAGATTAACTGGTACATAGATGAGGAACCATTAACCCTCATCCGGCACCAGCTCCCAGTTTCAAGGTCCCAGTTTCGAGGCTCAAGCACATTTGTCCTCGAACCTCGGCCGCTGGAAGCATCGCTGGCGGCGGTCTGGGGGTTACTGAGGCCGTTTGGAGGTCAGTGATGGGTTCCCCCTAGTGGCCGGACGCCGTATGAGGGAGCTTGGCGCTCGAACCTCGGTGCTGGCGGTGATGGATCGTCAAAGCCAGTGCTGGGTAATTTCATTGAAACCTTACAGCACTCTATCCGCATCACCTTGTAACTCAGGTGTCTGTGAACCTGATGATTGCTGTATGACTGTCAGTTTATTTGAGTTTTTTGTGGAGAACTCTGCCTTTTCTAACGTCATACTCGTAATAGTCGTTAGCATATTTGGCTGAGAACCCCTCTTTCTCAGTGTAGGTATATTTCATTTTGACCAAGTTAAAGTTCTCATCAAACATGAGTTCCGTGACTGTTGTCTGTTTTGGAGCCTTCGGATTACAGTCTTGAGATACGCCTACCTGCCATCCAAAACCTGCAGGAAATTTGCACTCTGTTCCATCTAGGATTGGGCTGTCTAGTAGGCTAGCTTTTTCAAACTAAAAGTCATATATCCGTGCCATGCCTTTTTGATGGCATATAAGGTTTTGTGACCCTCTTTTACTTTTCCACTCAAAAGTCTCAAAAACATTACCTGATGACGGATGGGTAAACTTGACTGGACTGGTAATCTTGCCCTTTGTTTGCTTATTCCGTGCATTGGTGTATTTCCATGTTGTATTCGCTTTGTTCATACATTTTTCTGCTGATTTAACCCCATCCCATTTTGCCCCAGACCACAGCTGGTGTGGAATGAAAAAGCTGTCTGATGACGAATCATAAAGATTGTTGAAATGCCAAGCATTGGACGCCGATTGACTTCCAACCACTTCAATGAATTTTGCAATATCTGATTTGTTAGCGAGTTTATATTTTTCGGCACCGAATGAATGACTGGTGGAAAATAAAATGGTCATTGACATGGTTAGAAATGTGATAATTTTCATTTTTTCTTCGCTCCAGTCTTGACGATTTTGAAAAAACTTATGTCCATAGTAAGTGATTTTGCGCAGATGCTATTATAGAAATGTGTTTATTGGGAAGGTGTGCAGAAATCTTCGGGTAATGGAGTGAATGTGTATATGCTTATCGTTACTAAGTATCGGGAAAGTGAGTAACGGTACACATAGACTCTACTATACCGCATTACAGTACTAGGTTCTTCACTAAGGTTCAGAACCATATTTTCTTTGTTAATGACACTTAAGTGTACATTCAGATGTACCACTATAAGTGTCATTAACAATCTAAATAAATACTCATAGATATGTACTACGTACAATATTGGCTGTAGCGTTTATTGCCTTTTATTAGAGCTTGGACCACACTACCTAATTAGCCGTTTTCGGTATGAAATTGATAATTGTTTACCTTCAAAAACTTTCTCGTGTGTCTGGCCCTTGCGACTATTAGATATAAAAACTCACTGATGGAACTTTTACAGAAACAAACAGCTTCTATCTTGGCTCTCTTGGTTGGGTGTTTATTGGTGAGCAACCAATCTGATGCCGATTGGGTAAATGCGGAAGGCCGTTACCATTTTGAGAGAAACATCACTAAAGAAGAATGCGAATATCAAGCGTTATTGGCGGCAAAGAAAGATGCGCTAAGTAAAATTAACCTCGAGAAGTTGAGCGCCGTTGAGATGGAGGTTTGCACAGAGGCTGGTGAACAAACGAACTGTGCGCTGCATTCCCAAACATTTAATTACCTTGATGGCGGTTACATCTCTGAGACCCGAAATGTTATTCAAACGCGTGAAGGCGTAAACACGGCAAACGAAGAATGTGTCGCCAAGATTGAGGCCGACGTTCACCAATATGCCGAAAAGCCTGACCCTGCCTTTTTCCTCGAAGCAAAGATTTCGGGCAAAGTCAAAAAATTCCACGGTGAGAGTTTTACAATCACGGGCAAAACCAGCCAAAAGGCTCACATTTATGTGTTTTTCTGGTCTCCAAACGATGAGCGCGATGAATATACAACGCTGATACCCAATCGCTTTGACCCCAATATCCTGTCCAACAAGACGTTTCAGGCGCCGTCTGCAGCTCGAAATGAGGTTGATTACACGCTATCAGCGGAGTTTCCGGAAGACCTCAAGCGTGATGAAATAATTGAATATTTCTTTGTGCTCGCGACAAAGACACCATTCAAAACCATGGATAGTGAGTCAGTTGAAGGTTTTTGGAAGCGCCTTGACGAGTTTGGCCGAAGCAACTGGCGTTTAAAACACCTGGGGTATTCTATTTTGAGAGGAGATAGGTGATGCAAAAACAAAAAAACTTGGCTCTGGGGTTGGGGCTGATGACTGTAATAGCCGCCTGTCAAACGACACAAACACCACCGTCAACAACAGTCACAACATCAGTGGCTCCTGCGCCCACCGTAACGGCGCCAGCGGCACCTCAAACGGCCGCTGAGGTTCAAGAGACTAAATCTAATATCCCAGACTGGTGCGTGGTGTTACCAACTCAGATTGACCACTTATATGCTTGTGGCGTGGCAAAGTCTGACAACCTAAATTTTGCCCGCAGACGGGCAGTTTTAGATGCAAAACGGCAATTAGCTGATGCAATCAATGGGCGAATTTCTTCAGTGATGGATGATTTTGTTGCCAGCACAAACTCTGATGCAAATGAAAGTATCCAGCGGCGTAGTGAGTCCATTACACGCAATGTCATTGAGGAAACTGGCCTCTGGGGGTATGAGCAAATTGGCTCTGACACACAAGCCGAGAACAATAAATTTCGCCATTACGTTTTGATGCGTTTTCCAATCGGTCGCGCGCAGATGCGGTTGCTTGCGAAGATAAGAGACGATGACACCTTATATGGTCAGGCAAAAGCTAAAGAGAAAATTGCTGAGCTTGAGGGTACCGTGAAGCCAAATTGATTTAATTGATTCACTTAGCCATTTGGTATTGAGATAGGCCTTGGCTATGTTGCGCAGCTAATCCTATAACAGTCACTCAGTAAAGCCAGCCTTTGCGCTTGCCTCCCCTTCATCAACGATAACCATATATACATTCATTCCATTGCCCGAAGATTTCTCATCACTGTGAACCAAACTGTTAGCCAAAACCATGTGTACCTGATTCGCCGTAATGGCATCTTTCATTTCACCAGACGTGTGTCATCCGACCTACAAACGCGCTGCAACAAAGAAACAGACTTTATACCATTTCAAGAGATGGTCGATGCAGTAAGAGATTATTGTCATAGGCAGGTGCTTGGTAATCCGGGCGAACGACAAGTCCGAAAAAGGTTGTGCGAGCTTTTGGGAAAACCTGTCCAAAAACGGGTTGGACACCATGATGCACGTACCCGAGGTTTCATGGGCTACATTATCATTGAGGATCGCGACGACGACTATTCATTCTAGATTGTCACAAGTGTCACAGTTAATCATTAAACTTTTGGCAGCAAAATAATTATAAAAGTTTTGCTTTTGCCTGTGACAGCTATGACAGCCATCGCTCAAATGAAAATACAGTGTACTAAAAGCGAACCCGTCCTAGGTCCAAGAGCCTTGGTTCTCCGTTCTTGGGCCTTTTTCACGTGGTCACTGTTGTGTTTTATTACCATAATTGCCTGGACTTTAGGTTTGAACCCCACACGATCAAGCATTCAGTAGGAGTGCTTCTGTCAGCAGTGCTATAAGATTTGTAATGATGTGTTTATTGAATGATATTATCAGCAAAAAGCGCTAACGGTGTTTTATGAAAATCAATCTAATTGAGAGTTTTTGCAATCAATATGTAGGGTTCGTTCGGGTTGCGGCCGAAGATGGCAGTTTTGGGTGGGGGCAACTATCCACCTATAATGCGGATATCACCCAACAGATTTTACATCGTCAGGTTGCGCCATGGGTATTGGGCCGTGAGGTCGGCACACCAGCCATGCTGGATGACCTGCTCGATCTGGTCACAGAGAAAGAACACAAATTTCCGGGGTCTTATTTGCGCCGCGCGATGGCTGGTTTTGATACAGCGATTTGGGACTTATATGGCAGGCAAAAAGGCATGCCTGTAGCGGCGTTGCTTGGCGGTGCCGCTGGACGAGTGCGCGCCTACGCCTCGTCTATGAAACGCGATATTACCCCACAAGACGAAGCCAAACGTATGCGCGCATTACGTGACAAATATGGATTTGATGCTTTTAAAGTTAGGGCTGGTGCTGAAGTTGGCCGCAATCAGGATGAATGGCCGGGGCGCACCGAAGAGATAATCCCGACCATGCGGCAGGCCATGGGTGATAAAGCTGCATTATTAATCGATGCTAATAGCTGTTACACACCAGAACGGGCCATTGAAGTGGGGTTGATGTTACAGGATCATAGGTTTTGCCATTTTGAAGAGCCATGCCCCTATTGGGAACTTGAACAGACAAAACAGGTCACTGACTATCTTGATATTGATGTAACAGGCGGCGAACAAGATTGTGACTTACCAACATGGCGTCGCATGATCGATATGCGGGCAGTAGATATTGTGCAACCTGATATTTTGTATCTGGGTGGCATCTGCCGCACGTTGCGGGTTGTTAAAATGGCGGCTAGGGCCGGCCTGCCCGTCACCCCGCATTGTGCGAATTTGTCAATGGTGACGTTATTTACCATGCATCTTTTAAGGGCTATTCCAAATGCTGGCAATTATCTAGAATTTTCCATCGAAGAGGCAGATTATTATCCATGGCAATATGGGCTGTTTGCCGAATCGCCCTATGCTATAGATGATGGGCATGCCACAGTCACCGATAGGCCCGGTTGGGGGGTTGAAATTCACCCTGATTGGTTGGCGGCGGCACAGTATCATAAAACAGCAATTGCCGATCTGCAAAACTAGCATCGAGGACCAGCTCTGAACAAGCTTACACGCCGCCGAAGTGTTGATTGCAAGTCGATCAGACAAATTCAGGTCTTTATATCCTGTAGCTGTGCGCGGCGATATCTCCTGTCCATCCCCAGATAGTCAAAAGCGGTATCTTGCCAGTACGGATGGCATGTGGTTGGTAAGGTAGATGATGGATAAAACTGCCTGCTTCATGTTGACACCAGATGGCATTGTCTATTTGCCAATCCACTGATCCAGTCAAAGGAAAATAGATTTCTTCAGCGGCGTGGCTGTGGCGGGGGTAGATGATGTTCGGTGCTTGGAACAGCAAGCCAGCGCGCACTGTTTCATGTCTAATTTGGCCAGTTGGCCCGATGATCTCGCAAACCGCCATTTGATTGACGATGGCGTCAGGAATTTTGCCAAAGCCGGGGCGGCGCCATGACAGATCGGCGACAGATTGCAAAATAGCCTGAAATAAATCCATCAACGTAGGGTCGGGCGGTGGGTCGATGCCGTCTAATTTCACAGGCGCGATTTCAGATTTTTTGATGGTCTTAGTGTTTATTTGGCTTACAGAGCCATCCAATGCAGTGGCCACTAGCTGACAAATCGGCAAATTTGACTGACGCAGGCTACCAGCCATCAAGTGCAATAATATGCCTAAGTTATCTGGCATCCGCGCCCCCTGTATCGGATGGATTGGTCAGTCTTTGCAGGGACTGAGTGATCAAGTCATAGAGACCACCAGCCGCCTGTCCAAGCGGCTGGTCAGACGGTGTAATGATTGCCATTTCATGATTAACCCGTGGGGCGAATGGCCGCCATGTCACACCATCGTTTGAATTAGCCTTGCCATTTGTGGGATCGATAATGGCAATTTCGTTGCCAACCGCGATGATGTTGCGTGCGATGGCAAAAAAATAGCTTGATATATGCCGCTCTACAGTAACACCAGCAGCCGTGAGCAATGCGTCTAGTTGGCGGTCAACCATATGTTGACCAGTTATAGCGACGATAGAACGGCCGGCCAAATCAGTCGGGCTAATGAGGCGTTTGACTGCGAGCGGGTCGTCCTCGTGCATCACACAAACACATTCAAGATTAAATAAGGTTGCATTCAGTCCGGCAACAGGAACCGGTGTGTCAATCAGACCAATGTCAATTTGACGGCTACTGACCCAATCTGCAACCTGCCGTGAACTTCTGACAAGAATATCAATATTGACGTCACTATGGTCGCGCTGGTAGGCGGCGATCAATGGGGGCAGAAAATGGATTGCCATGGCACCATTAGTGGCAATGCGAACAGACCCAGCTGACCCAGCACGAATTTCAGATATGCGCTGGGATACGCGCGATAATGCCAACAGCCCTTGTGCTATTTCATCCTGCAAGAGCAAGGCTTCGCGTGTTGGGGCAAAAAACCCGCGGTCACGCTGAAATAATTTGAATCCGATCAATTCTTCAAAATTCGCAAGGGCAATGCTGACGGCAGGCTGGCTGAGATTTAGCTGGGTGGCGGCCCGAGAGATCGACCCAGCCGCGATAATGGCATCAAAAACTTCAAGGTGACGCTGTTTTAAATGCATGGTTGGGCACGTCTCTTGCTATCAAACATCTAATTTTAATATAAATAAAACGAATATTTTTATAATTATAATTAAATTGTATTTATTTCATTTGTTTTTTAGCGTTGAGTCAAGACAGAGATAAATTGGCATTTGTTGATGTTTAAAACGCGGATCTGGAACCACAAAAGTATGATCGGTTTAACAGGGGACATAAATGCGATCAGACACGGTAGCAAAACGGCCAGCGCCAATCGCTGATCATGGTGCATATTGGACCGATGGCTTGGCAGCACTGCCAGTGACACACAGCGATATTGTATCAGAGGCTGATGTTGTCGTCATCGGATCTGGCTACACGGGCATGCACACCGCAATCGTCACGGCCAGTCAAGGCAAAACGACACAAGTGCTTGAGGCACAAACCCCGGGTTGGGGGTGCAGCACACGTAATGGCGGGCAAATTAGCAGCAGTGTTAAGCCGACGCTAAGGCAATTGACAAAAAGATTTGGGGCAGAGCGGGCCCGCGCTATCCGCGCTGAGGGCCAGAATTCACTTAATTGGATCGAAGAATTTATAACGACGCATGGCATTAATTGTCATTTTATGCGCAACGGCCGGTTTCATGCGGCGCACACACCGCGTCATTTTGACAAATTGGCGGCTGAAGCCCGCCGTTTGGGTGCCGAAGAAAATGTGCCGACAATTATTGTGCCGCGGCACGAGCAACATCAAGAATTAGGCACGGATGCCTATTTTGGCGGCGTTGTATTTACTCAGCACGCATCTGTACATCCGGCAAAATATTATGCTGGCATTTTGCAAACGGCGCTGGATGCAGGGGTGCGGGTGACCGGCCATTGTCCGGCTACTGCCATTGACCGGTTAGGGGCTGGTTTTATCGTTTCGACCCCGCAGGGCAAAATCAAAGCTGGTAAAGTTGTTGTCGCGACGAACGGCTATAGTGGCAGTTTAATGCCCTATTTACAGCGTCGATTGATCCCTATTGGCAGTTACATCATTGCCACAGAGCCTTTGTCAAAACCTCTCATGGACCGGTTGTTTCCAAAGGACCGTGTGATCAGCGATAGCTGCAAGGTGGTTTATTATTATCGGCCATCACCTGATCGCAGCCGTGTATTATTTGGCGGGCGTGTATCGGCCAATGAGACCGACCCGTCGATTAGTGGGCCAAAATTACAGCAGAATTTATGCCGTATTTTTCCCGAGCTAGCAGGGTGCGGCATATCGCATTCCTGGTCTGGCACAGTTGCCTTTAGCTTTGATGAATTGATGCATATTGGCCAGCATGATGGTGTGCATTATGCGATGGGCTATTGTGGGTCTGGTGTCGGCATGGCGAGCTATTTGGGCATGCGTCTTGGCCAACAGGTTGCAGGCCTAGCCGAGGGCCGTACGGCACTGGATAATCTGCCGTTTTCTACACGGCCATTTTATCGCGGCAATCCATGGTTTTTACCAGCTATGGTTGGCTGGTATCAGTGGCGTGATCGCTGGCAATGCCAGCAAGCGCTAAAAAATTCAGCAAATAGATCTGCCGGAGGATTTGCTGAGAATGTTTCAGGGAGTGTTGGATAATATTCCGGCAAGCAAACATGCAGAGAGCTAATTTTATCTTTTGAAATTATGCCTGAAACCAGATGGCTCACTGCAAATTTCAGATTTTGTGTCTTTGACAACAAAAGAACCAATAGGGAGGTAAGAATGAATTTTAAATTGTTGAGACAAGCTAGCCAAAAAACATTTTTGGGAGCAATTGGTGCCGCGGCATTGTCTATTGTGGCAATCGGCACGGCGCAGGCCGATCCAGTAACAGTGGTGTCTTGGGGCGGGTCTTACGGCAAAGCGCAAGATGCCGCATTATTTACTGACGCTTCGAAAAATTCTGGCATTGAGATCAACCGTGAGTCTGGTGCCAGCATGTCTAAAGTGATGCTACAGGTTGAATCAGGGGCGGTCACCTGGGATCTTGTTGTGAGCGGGTCAGGCGGCTGTGCGGCGGCGGCGGCAAAAGGTGCGCTTGAAAAAATTGATTTTAACGTTGTTGATGTGTCGGACTTTTTGCCAAACACCTATACTGACTATTGTATTGGGTCGGATGTGTTCGCCACAGTTTTTGCCTGGAACACTGAAAAATATGGTGAGCCTGGCACTGCTGGCGCGCCAAATTCATGGGCCGATTTTTGGGATGTGAAAAAATTTCCTGGCACGCGAGCAATCCGTCTAAACAATGTTGATGGCGTTTTGGAACCAGCGGTAATGGCCATGGGTGTGCCACCAGAAAAGGTCTATGAATTTTTGTCAAGTGAGGGCGGGATCGAAAAGGCCATCGCAAAAATCCGTGAATTGAAGCCGCATATCTCGGTTTATTGGAAATCAGGCGCCATGCAGGCACAGCTGATGAAAGATAAGGAAGTGGATATGATCACAGGCTGGAATGGTCGCTTTGATAATGCAAAGAAAGATGGCGCCACTGTTGGCTACACCTTTAATCAGGCATTGCGTGACTATGATGGGTTCGGCATTCCCAAAGGGGCACCAAACAAGGATATGGCAATGAAGTTTCTGGCAGAAGTGTCAAAGCCGCAATATCAGGCCAACCTGCCATTCCACATCACTTATGGCCCAACAAATAAAGTGGCCTATGAAGTTACATCAGCGCCAAAAGAGCTGTTAGAAGCCTTGCCATCACATCCGAATAATGTGTCTAAAATGCTTGCTGTTGATCTCAAATGGTATGCAAATTACCGCGAGAAGGCACTGGAAATGTATATGGAACTGTTGAGCGAATAATCCGCCATTTGAACCTTGTGCTGCGAGGGCAACCCCCTCGCGGCACGCCTTTTACACAAATTTGATACATATAGGTATTTACAAGACATGACTTCTGATACCTCTGCGTCATTGTCAATTTCGGTCACCGAATTGACCAAAACATATGGAAAAGTCTTTGCGCTTAACAGGGTCAGTATCGATGTCAAAGCTGGCGAGTTTCTGACATTGCTGGGGCCATCAGGTTCTGGCAAAACCACGTTGCTAATGGCAATCGCTGGATTTAACCGACCTGATTCTGGTCGCATTTGTTTTGGTCATGAAGATGTGACTGTGTTGCCACCGCATAAGCGTGGTGTTGGGATGGTGTTTCAGAATTATGCATTATTTCCGCATATGTCGGTTTTTGAAAATGTCGCCTTTCCGCTAAAATTACGAAAAATTCCAGCAGACGAAAAACATCAACGTGTCACCGAAGCGTTGCAAACCGTGCAATTATCAGATTTTGCCGAGCGCGGAATCGACCAGCTATCTGGTGGCCAGCGTCAGCGCGTCGCACTTGCACGTGCCTTTGTGTTTGGTCCTAAAATTTTATTGATGGATGAACCTTTATCAGCACTTGATAAAAAGCTGCGCGAAGAAATGCAAATAGAACTAAAGCAGTTGCATCGTCAATTGGGCGTTACAACCGTTTATGTCACACATGACCAGCGCGAGGCGCTGACAATGTCTGACCGTATTGCGATTATTGATCATGGGGAGTTGGCACAAATTGGCACACCGCGAGAGATTTACAATGCGCCTGCCAATCATTTTGTTGCCAGTTTTATTGGTGAATCTTCGTTTTTTCCGCTGACCAAAAATAAATCTGGGACGTTGCACTATGCGGGTGTCTCGGTTGGCAAGGTGCCAAATCGCGCCATGCATGAAAATTGGACATTGGTGATCCGGCCAGAAAGATTGTCACTGCACGCGACAAAGACCAGTAAGAATACAGATAAAATCTATTTCAGCGGCAAAATTACCGAACTTGTCTATCAGGGTGAAACCGTCATTGTGATGATGATAATGGAAGATGGACACAATCTGACAGCCCGCATGAATACGCGGGCTGGAAATGATGTCGATTCATTAAGGGTGAGACAAAACTTGCTGGTTGGCATCGATAAACAGGATGTGATTATTATTCCCGGCGAGGCATCATGACGTCAAGTCCGGCACCGCATCGTGAAGACGCTTTGAATGCAACAAAATTGCGGGTTGCTGAACGCCGTCAATCCCTGATGGTGCTGGCGTTAACTTTGCCCGCGATTATTGCGGTATGTTTGGTCATTGTGATCCCGGTGGGCTGGTTGTTTTCGCTGTCGTTTCTGGATAGCAGTGGCGATTTATCTTTGGTCAATTATGAAAAGATGATTGCCTATAAATCTTATCTCAGGGTTTTTAAAACCACCTTTAATGTAAGCTTTCTAACAACATTTCTTTGTATCGTCATTGGGTACCCGCTGGCCTATTTTTTATCGCAAATCCCCCGAAAATATGTAGGCCTGTTCATGCTGACCGTGCTGTTGCCATTCTGGACATCACTTCTGGTGCGTACTTATGCTTGGCTGGTCATGTTACAGCGCAATGGTCTGATTAATAATTTTGCTATCGACCTTGGGATTTGGGAAGTGCCGGTGAAACTGGCACATAATCTCAATGGCACTTTGATTGGCATGGTGCATATCATGCTACCGTTTTTGGTGTTACCGCTCTATGCGGCTATGCGGCGGATAGACCGGCACGCGCTGCAGGCAGCGGCCAATTTAGGGGCAACACCGGTACAGGCATTTTGGCAGATTTTTGTACCGCTTTCATTGCCGGGCGTAGTGGCTGGTTCGCTGATCGTGTTTGTTTTATGCCTTGGCTTTTATGTCACGCCGGCGGTGCTAGGTGGCGGCAAAGTGATTTTGGTGTCGATGCAAATCACCGCTATTCTTGAAGACCAGTTTAATTGGGGGGCGGCAAGCGCGTTGGGAGTGGTGTTGTTGGTGTCAACCTTTGCCGTATTGCTTTTGGCTTCACGGTTTTTGAAGCTGGATAGTGTGATGTTTGGAAGGCGCTGATATGCAGTGGTGGAAATCATCCGCAAGTGAAACCCAGATTACGCATGGCCAGCGGCTGTGGCTTTATTGCCTCGCCTTTATCATTATGTGTTTGCTGGTCATTCCGACCGTCATTGTCATTCCCATGTCGTTTTCAGACTCGCAATATTTGGAATTTCCACCACAAAACTGGTCTTTGCGTTGGTATGATGAATATCTGGATACGCCACGCTGGATGAATGCCACGGCAACATCTTTCAAAGTCGCCACCTTGACCATGCTGGTGGCAACACCATTTGGCACCATGGCGGCTTATGGGTTGTTTGTGTCGGGTGGTCGGCTTGGCAAGATCGTGTTCTTTTTGTTAATGACGCCGATGATTGTGCCGGTCATTTTGATTGCTATTGGCACATTTTATGTGTTTGGCAAGATGGGCATTGTAAATTCGATACTGGGGCTGGTTCTGGCCCATACAGTGTTGTCTGTGCCGATCGTGATGATCATCATCACATCAGCGTTACGCACCTATGATCTCAATCAGGAACGGGTGGCGCAAAGTCTTGGCTCAACAAGGTTCAGGGCGTTTTTTGAAATTACTCTGCCGCAATTAAAGTTTTCGGTGCTGACAGCCGCATTATTGGCATTTTTGACATCTTTCGACGAAGTCATTATTTCGATATTTTTGTCAGGCGGCGGCAACTCGACGCTGACAAAGCAGATGTTCAGCGCATTGCGCGATTATATCGATCCCACAATTGCAGCCATTTCAACTCTGATGATTCTGTTATCTACCGGCCTCATGCTTGGTTTACAGTTGTTTGGGGACAAAACAACTGAAGAGTAGTAACTGCCAATCCCAGAACCAAGGTCGAAGGCGCAAGAGCCTAGCTCCATTATCCGCCCCCACCCCCTGACAGGTATCCAAATCTGATCAAGAAACGGCTCCAGTAACCCCGGCGCTTGAAACTTGAGTCTTTGACCTTGGCTTTTAGCCAAAATAAGGCGTTTGACCATGTCATTTATTTTGCTAAGCTATTGATTAGATTGAAAGCGGGGACTTAAATGGTACCTATGTAGGGCATCGAACCTCTCATCCGGCACTATTTCTAAAGGACCAAAGTCCGTGGACTGTGGATCAAGTGATTGTTCTCAAAAAATTAACGTTCTGGAACAGAAGTTTGATGTACTTTGGCGTGGGAAAGGTTGTAGACAAGCTTTTAATAATAATTACTCGTGCCTGCTGACCTCTCTACAAACTAATTAAGATTCAGCGTTCTTGGTCCAAAAGCCGTGGCACCCGGTTCTCCAGCCTTTTTCATACGATCAGTCTTGTGTTTAGTTGGTTTTTATTCTCACCTATCCAACACGGGTGTGTTGACCAAAAAGTATTGAACGGTTGAAAAAAGTAGTTCTGGACATCAATGAGCAGTGCTAGTTGATGATTTCAGGACAGAAAATACTTTTTTGGGTATTTCCCATTCAGGCACATTTGGAAACAATGAGGCATATACATAACAGGCTTTGTGTAGAGCTGGCTTTACGCCGGATGCTCTCTCTTGGTTGAACATCCGGCGCAAATATGCGTGTTTCTCTTTTTCTGTGCTTCTATGACAAACCATTGGTTGAAGCGCCTTCTTCTTTAATACGCGATTACAAGGGTGTCAGTTTTCGCAAACGACTCCAACACACATTTACCACCCAGTTTCATTGATAATCATTTGGGCAAGTGGGGTGTTTTTGGCTATGTCGGTTAGTGACACCTGGTCCATTTTAAATTTCCCCCACGAAGCTACCTCCCCACTAGGTTTGACCATAGGGTTAACAGGATATTCATAATTTACGCCGGTATACAAAAGCTGAGCTTCGGATGATGTTAGCCACTCGATGAATTCCAATGCGACGCCCTGCTTTTTTGAAGCCTTAAGTATCGCAGCCGCTGATATGTTTACATGTTGCCCGCGGCCCTTCTGGTCCAGAAACACGAGGCGCAAACTATCAGCCCACTTTTTTTGTTCAGGATTTTTTTCATTAAATTTCATTTTTCCAAAATAATAGGTGTTCATAAGAGCCACATCACATTCCCCCGAGTAAATAGCTTTGGCCTGTGCTCGATCATTCCCTTGAGGTTTGCGCGCAAGGTTTGCAACAAGGCCTTTAGCCCATTCCCGAGCCGCATTCTCACCATCATTTGCAATTATTGATGCTAGTAGTGCGCGATTGTAGACATGACTTCCCACGCGTGTGCAAACCCTTCCTTTTAGGTCTGACTTTGTGAGATCGGCGAGACTGGACACTTCGGACTTTTTTACCCTTTGAACGGAAACTGCAGCAATTCTCGCCCTCAATGAAAGAGCAGTCCATTTATCGCTCCTATCTCGCAAATGAGCAGGGACTTGGTTTTTGATTTTGGTGGAAGAAAGGGACGCAAGAAGTCCTGTCTCAGACAATTCATGCACGCGGTTTATATCAACTGTGATCACCATATCCGCTGGAGTTGCATCCCCCTCTGATTGAAGCCGCTGAACAAGCCCTTTCGGCGCATAAACAGTTGAAAAGGTAGTTCCTGTTTTTTTGGTGTACGTTTCCAAAATCGGTTCAAGTAATGCTGGCTGACGATGCGTGTAAATATTGAGATTTTCAGCTATCGAAGCTTGAAGTGGCGTAATACACAGCAGTGCGCAAATTGGAGCAATTAATCTGAACATAACTTTACCTTTTTAATAATGAGAATCATTCTTAGTTAAGATTGATAATCGTTATTAAAAAAAAATGCAAGCCCATTTCGCGAATATATTTTTTTGCGTAAACTATTTTACAAAGAATGAACCGGTGAGAATGGAATGGCGCCAACAAAAGAGAAACTAATTGAACAGCAAACTCTTCAAGAGCGTTGCCTGCAGTCAGGTATTCGCATGACAAACCAACGGCGGTTATTAGCAAATGTTTTAGATGATTCTGACGATCACCCAGACGTTGACACGATTTATCAGCGTTGCAAAGCGAAGGACAAATTCACATCAATTGCATCAGTGTATCGAACACTGAGTATTTTTGAGGACTCAGGCTTAATTAAAAAGCTTGATGTAGGCGACGGAAAGGCACGATTCGAAATCAAACGCACAGATCATGACCATTTAATGGATGTTGAAACTGGCCAAATCCACGAATTCAAAAGCCAGCAATTACAGCGGCTGATAGAGGAAATAGCCAGCGAAATGGGGTTTGAGCTTACCGAACACAGGCTGGAAATATATGGTCGCAAACATGGCCGTACGGCCTGTCGGTGTTACGAAATCAAAGTGTATTGACGCCGTGCCTGTGCGATTTTGATTGGCCCGGTAATGGCCTTATTCCGGCATGCCCGATTGCGGCAGAGTAAAGGTAAAAATGGCTCATTGCCTCCGCCAATCCCAGAACCAAGGTCAAAGGCGCAAGAGCCTAGCTCCGGTATCCGCCCCCACCCTTATAATCAAGTCCAAATCTGACTGAGAAACATTTGGGCAGTTGCGAATAATTTCTCGAAAATAGGTACCTCTGACAACTAGAAGGCCTCGTCCAACGCTCTAATCAAGTTGGTCATGTCTGAAGTAGATGTATAATGCACAAACGACAGTCTCACAGCACCCGCTTCTGGATCAAGGCCCATTTGGCTAAATAATCGAGCAGCATAGTAATGGCCTGCACCTGCCATGATGCCCTTATTGGCTAATTTTTGGCTAATGCTACTGGCCGCCATATGAGGGACCACGAAGCTTATTGTGGCCGCTCGTAAAGTGGGGTCAGAAGGTCCTATCAAGTGCACATTATTCCGCGTTTCGATATATTCAAGAAGCGTCTTGATATGAGGAGCTTCAGCACTTGTAAAGAGGGCGGATATTCGACGTGGACGCTCGCAATCATCCTCACCACCATGATGTGCGTCCAAGGCGTCAAAATAGTCAATCACTCCATTCGCCGCGGCCATTTGTGCGTGATCTGGTCCCGCGGGCACCATCCATTTCATTGGGTTATCATGATTAAAAAAATGAGATTGAGGCGCAAATAAGTGTCGCGCAGCGTCTCGAATAACCATAACACCCTGATGAGGACCATAAGTTTTATAGGTTGAAAATAGGTAAATGTCGGCACCTAGCGCATCTATATCAGGGAAACCGTGTGGGCAATAGGATACCCCGTCAACCAGTAAAAGCCCCCCCGCATCGTGAGTTGCATCAGCGATTTGGCGCACTGGATTAATTTCACCAACTAGGTTGGAACAATGAGTGACAGCAACTAGGCGAACCTTATTGTCAAGTAGTGCGAGCAAGTTAGAGAGCTGTAGCCGCCCATCATTAGGATCAACACACCAGATACGGACATCAATGCCATAATCGGCGAGTTTACGCCAAACCCCGCTGTTTGCCTCATGTTCCTGCGCTGACACAATAATTGCATCACCCTGAACTAGTCTCTCAAGGCACGCGCGCGCCAGCACATATGTGTTTTGTGAAGTTGAAGGGCCAAACAAAACCTCGTCGGCATTAACATTCAGATAACGGGCAAAACGTATCGGCGCCAGGTCCATCTCTTCACCAGCAATTTTTGATGCCTCAAACGCATAGTAAGGCTGAACCTTACGCTGCTCAAAATAGCGATTGAAACGATCAATCACATGTTGACACATGTAGGATCCGCCAGCGTTCTCAAAGAACGAATGTTCTTTGAGAGACGGTGTTGCAAATGCCGGAAATTGACGGCGAACAAAATCAAGATCTATCATTTTAATTACTCAGGATTATTCGACTCAGTTTTTGCCAAGATTTCTCTGCGCTGATAATTAAGCAGAAGCAGCACCTACAATAAGCGGAAAATGACTAGTTGTCACAAAGTGTTGGAGTCAGTTTTTGGACATTATCTGATCTTATCTGATTGCATATTCATTTGATCTGGCCAAAGGTTGTTTTTTTACCCGCTTCTGGAAAAACCTTAAATGCAATCAAACTTATTTCGGGCCGTCGCAATTATATTATTTGGAATTGTGGCATTCGACTTGATGGCGGTTACAGTTCGGATGCTTGGCACTGAATACCCTATATTACAAATTTCAGTGCTTAGAAATATATTTGGTATCATCCCCGCATCGCTCTTATTGATTATTGGTCCGAGGCTGCCTTCTTTGCGGCGCATCATAAATAGGCATAATTTGAAGATAATCATTATACGAAGCTTCGCGGTTCTAGTTGCGCAGTATAGCTACTACACTGCTCTTACGAAGATAGAGTTTGCAACAGTCGCCACACTCGGATTCACAAGCCCATTTTTCGTAACTCTCCTATCGATCCCATTGCTTGGTCATCAAATCGGCTTCATAAGATTTGCTGCTATCTTAATTGGGTTCTTGGGGGTAACAGCTATCTTTCAACCTTTTAATGACAGCTTCACATTTTGGATGCTGCTACCGGTTTTGGCTGGCTTTGGTTATGGATTATCGAGTGTTCTAGTGAGACTAATACCCAACGAAGTGCCCTCTGCAGCCATTCAAATCAGTCAGCAGTTGCTGACTTGCATTTTTGGTTTTTGTTTTCTTATAAGCTTCGATGAGATCAAGCCAATTGTTTCACTTAACGACCTTTATTTGTTTGCACTTATGGGCTTTTGCGGCGGTATAGGCGTTTTGTGTCTTGTTATTTCATACCGATTAGCAGATCCATCAAGTGTATCTGTTTTTGAATATTTTGGCATACCCGTCTCTTTCATACTCGGTTGGCTGTTTTTCACAGAAGCTCCTTTCTCAACTCTCTTTCCCGGTGTTTTGCTGATCATTGGTGCAGGGCTATTGATTATTTTTAGGGAGCGCAAAGTCCATCAGGACAATATTTAAAATGCAATTAAACTATTATCGAGTGAGAACCCTTCTTTCAACGATTGAGCAGACTCAAGCTGCCAATCCCACAACCAAGGTCCGGCCCAAAAGAGCCTACGCCCATTATCTACCCCCCCCCCCTAACAGAAATCCAAATCTGACTGACAAATGGCTCCAGGAACCCCGGCGCTTGAAACGCGAACCTCTGTCCTTTCTGTAGACAAGCTTTGTGCTTTGATTGTGAGTGATAATCCTATAAAATGGCGGGATAGCGGGAGTTTTTAGACTTGAACTTGCCCTGAGTAGGCATCGAACCTCTCATCCGCCACAATCTATAGCTGTTAACCATTTTAATCGCCAAAAGTTCCTGAACAGGATTGAGGCAGCTAATTCAAAAATTGGTCATTTTCTCGAGCTAGACGGTCGAATAACTGCAAAGCCTCATCACTGCTCATGCTAGCTATCTCACCTCTCGACAACATCCAACTTTGATGGCCATCATTCTTCATTGCCCATGACGAAAATAGTCTACGATTAAAAGTTCCATCTCGAAGTTTGACAATTTCAGCGTGACGGTTATCAGCCAAAATTGTCTCATACAATTCATGAACTGCTGAGTGAGGTCCCTCGAGCATCTGCAGAAATAAATCAGCGTGGTAAATCAGACTGCCAGTTATCCCAACAACGGGATTTTTGGCTCTAGATTTGGTGAGAATATTTTCTAACACTAAATGGTCAAAGTGCATGGGTTTTGAAATGTAAATTACGTGTCTTACTTTCTCGTCAGCCACTGTTTGCATAATGTACCTCCAGAGAGATGCTATCAGAAGATGCGTTGATTGGGAAGTTGTGCAGAAATCTTCGGGTAATGATATGAAGGTGTATGAGTTTATTGTTACCAGTAGAGGGAAAGT
Source organism: uncultured SAR116 cluster alpha proteobacterium (assembly GCA_902583715.1). Taxonomy (GTDB): domain Bacteria; phylum Pseudomonadota; class Alphaproteobacteria; order Puniceispirillales; family Puniceispirillaceae; genus UBA3439. The sequence goes on along the minus strand of CACHXC010000017.1, from coordinate 2,024 downwards.
GAGTAACGGTACACATAGACTCTACTACACTGTAAAACAGTAATAGGTTCTTCACTAAGGTTCAGAACCATATTTTCTTTGTTAATACATTTAAGTGTATATCTAAATGCATCACTATAAGTGTCATTAACAATCTCAATAAATATTCATAGCTACGTACTACGTACAATAAAGCTATTCCCCTTGTAATAATCACCCACGTGTTTAGTCCGTGTTGTCTTGGAATTTGCAGTTATCAATCTGAGTGATAGCATCTGTGCATCGTCACTTACTGTGAAAGACACGTATTTATGTTCAGGCTGTTTTTCAATCTGAGATGATTAACTCCTCACCTACCCGTGCCCGGGCTGCAAGCCAGCCACCCTCAACTTTAATGTCTGAGCCAGTGATAAAACTAGACTCGTTAGATGCGAGAAAGACTACTGCACCATTAATGTCTTCCGGATTGCCCCATCGGCCAACCAAGTTGTCGTTTGCCCAAGCGGAGCCAGTCTCTTCTCCCTCAGCAAACTTCTGATTAAATGGTGATGCAATCATGCCGGGAGAAATTCCATTGACACGAATATTTTTAGGAGCCAAATCAATGGCCATGGTACGAGTAAGTCCAAGAAGGCCAGATTTTGCAGCGACATAAGCGCAACGATTAGGCCGGCCCATATAACTGGCAATGGAGCAAACATTAATGATGCTGCCACCTCCACTAGTCACCATTTTTGGAACAATCGCTTGTGAGCAATAAAAGGGACCAGAGAGATTAATACCCAACATCTTGTCCCAATCTTCCTTAGTGTGTTCTAAAAATCCTTTTATTATTCTTGCGCCAGCGTTGTTAACCAAAATATTTATACTACCGAAAGTGTCCATTGCTTTATTAGCCATTGCGGCGATATCTTCAGTGGACTGAACATCAGCTTTTACACAAATGGCCTTGCCACCCTGACTCTCAACATTAGCAGCAACCGTACTAGCACCATCTGCGTTTCTATCAACCACAACTATTGATGCACCCTCTTTTGCAAGCGCATAAACCATGGACTCTCCCATTCCGCTTGCACCACCAGTTACCACTGCGGTCATTCCATCAAGTCTCATTTAATTTTCTCCAAATAAAACTTTGTCATTTCAAAAAATATGTCAGTGACTCTTTTCGTTTTGTTAGATTGCTAACCATTTCCTATTGCGAAGATTAACTACGATATGCAATGAAGACACTATCAAGAGTTATGTGGGTTAGGTAGTGGCCAAGTCATACGAAGCCTATTGCAAAACCCATTCTGACAAGCAATCCTTTTTGGGGGACTATGGTGTTTGGTTGGATTGCTTTTTTGAGGAGGTGAGAGAACGAAAACAATTTTTAGGTTTTTTGTTTATCATCATTCACGAGAGTTTTATGGGAAGAGAAGATAGCACACTTACAAATATAACCATGCAGACCTTTGCCAGTGAAGGTGACATCGCACTCGTAGACCAACGTTGGGAAAAGGACGGTCCTGCTTTTTTAAAGCGTTTATTTGCTGCTGGCCTTTTATCTTATGAGAAAGGTCAGATTTGGAACAAAGATAGTAAATTAATGAGGTTTGTGATTTTCAAATATGGAAGTCCTGAGGCGCTAAAGAGGTGTCTTCCAATTTGGAAAGAAGTTGAAAAACAGATGTTTGAGAACGTCTTAGTCAAAGTTACTGCTTACAGGGGTGTAAGTTCAGAGTATATTGCAGCGAATTAAAGCGAAAAAAATATATTGCAATCCAATTACTACCAGACACCCTAGTTGCGATGTGATGCAAATAGAGTATTAGTGAGGTTTCAATAGACTCAGGATTCCCACAAAGAGACATTAGCAATGTTCAGGCACCTGTTTCATTTAAATGCTACATCCCGTCCGTGGATCTGCATGGGCGATTAAAATGGTTTACAGCTATTTTCCCAAATCTGTTTAGTTATACATGAATATGTTCGTATATGGGGCCTATGGCCCACGCATGGGGGTGTATTAATAATCTTTATTAATGACACTTAAGTGAACA
>CACHXC010000016.1 GCA_902583715.1 uncultured SAR116 cluster alpha proteobacterium | reverse complement strand
GAACCCGTTTAATCAGTATACGTCCGCCATTTGCTTGAACGGTCACGCCTTCGTCAGACACTGACACAACCTCACCAGCTGTACCGGTTCCCTCAACCCGGGCGCTATCATAAATTTTTAGTTCTTGCCCCTGAACCGTTGTCCATGCCCCAGGTGCCGGGTTGGCCGCACGGATCGTGTTATAGACGGTGTCGACAGGTGCCGACCAATCAAGCGCGGCCTCTTTTTTGCCAAACCACCCTTCGTAGGTGCCGTCATCTAGACGTTGATCATGCTTGATTATCACGCGTGATTTCAACAGATCGAGCCCTTCAAGCATTGCGTCCACACCCATCGGGAATAATTTTTTGAAATAGACGTCGCCAAGCGTTTCATCCGGTCCAATTTCGCATGTCTTTTGCAACATAATCGGGCCTTCATCCAAACCATCGTCAGGCCAGAAAATTGTCAGCCCGGTGCGATCTTTGCCCATAGCAATTGGCCAATTGATCGACGACGGGCCACGGTGCAACGGACACAAAGACGGATGATATTGGAACGTGCCATATTTAGGTGCGTTCCTTACGGCTTCCGGCACAAATAAAAGCACATAGGCCATCATGCAGACGTCAGCTTCAAACGATTCCATCAACGCCAATGCTTCTGGTGTTTTCCATGATGCTGGCTGATGCACTGGCAAGCCTTTTTCACGTGCATAGCTTGCCAAAACATCTTCTGGTTTTCCCTCTTTTGTTGGAGCACAACACACAGCGACAACATTCTCGCCGCGCTCCAACAATTTTTCCAGGACAGCTTGGCCAAAAGCCTGTTGGCCGTGTAACACAATACGCATTATTTTCCTCTCAATCGAAAACGAGTCACATGAACTGGAAGACACGATCTATTCAGCCGCCGCTTTTACCTCACCAACGGCACCTGACGCGATGATTTCATTCATCTCATCAGCCGAATAGCCAAGCACCTCTGACAGAATTTCAGCGGTATGTTCACCAAGCAATGGCGAGCGCGTGACTTCAGCTGGGCTGGCAGATAGCTTAATCGGGCATCCGACCGAAATATACTCGCCACGTTCCGGGTGATCGACTTTCACCAACGTGCCGGTAGCATATAGCCCCTCATCCTCTGCGATTTCTTTCATCGACAGGATTGGCCCGACCGGAATATCAAGCGGGTTACAGACATCCATCACCTCAAATTTGGTTTTGGTCATTGTCCATTGCTCGATACGCTCAAAAATTTCGTTAAGCTTATTAAGCCGGTCTGCTGGCTTGGCATAACCATCCTTGGTCTTCCAATCAGGCTCGCCAATCACATCACAGACCCGTTCCCAGATGGCCGCCTGAATGATGAAATAAGTATAGGCGTTCTGATCTTGTTCATAGCCTTTACAACGCAAAATACGGCCCGGCTGTCCACCACCTGAATCATTGCCAGCACGCGGGGTCGCATCACCAAAGGGAATGCCTTCACCATATTGTGAATATTCAGCCAGCGGACCAGCGGCAAGGCGTTGTTGGTCACGCAATTTAACACGCGCCAGATTCAACACAGAATCCTGCATGGCCGCGCTTACTTTCTGGCCTTTGCCGGTCTTTTCACGATGAAACAAGGCCGTTACGATACCAAGACACAGATGCAAGCCGGTTCCAGAATCGCCGATTTGCGCACCGGTAACAAGCGGTGGCCCGTCGCGAAACCCGGTTGTAGAGGCAGAGCCACCGGCACATTGCGCCACATTTTCATACACTTTACAGTCCTGATATTTACCCGGACCAAAGCCTTTGATAGACGCCATAATAATGCGCGGGTTGATTTCCTGAATCCGTTCCCAAGTGAACCCCATGCGATCAAGCGCGCCAGGGGCAAAATTTTCCACCAGCACGTCACAGGTTTCAATCAGACGGGTCAGAACCGCCTTACCAGTCTCATTTTTCGAATTGAGTTCAATTGACCGTTTATTGTGGTTCAGCATGGTGAAATACAAGCTGTCGGCCCCCGGCACATCGACAAGCTGTTTGCGGGTCGCATCACCAACACCAGGGCGTTCTACTTTAATTACGTCTGCACCAAACCATGCCAGCAATTGTGTACAGGTCGGGCCTGATTGCACATGGGTAAAATCCAGAACTTTAATACCTTCAAGAGCTTTCATTGTCATATCCTACATTTTGGCGATTTAGTTTGCCGACGATTGATTATTTTTTGGTCACCACACTCTGCGGGTTGAGGTTGCCGATACGGCCACTTTCCGTACCAGCATTTTCATCAATTATGGCGTTCACCAGAGTTGGCTTACCTGAATCCAGTGCCTCATTCACCGCTTGTGTCAGTTCATCAGCTGATGTGACATAGGCGCCAACTCCGCTAAAAGCCTGCATCATCAAGTCATAGCGCGAGTCTTTTACAAACACGGTTGGTGCCACATCGGCCCCACCAGCTGGGTTGACGTCGGTACCGCGATAAATGCCGTTATTGTTAAACACGACGATACAGACCGGCAGGTTGTAACGGCAGATTGTTTCAATCTCCATACCAGAGAACCCAAAGGCGCTGTCACCTTCTACTGCAAGCACTCGCTCGCCAGTCTCAACAGCGGCGGCAATTGCGGCGCCCATGCCGATACCCATAATGCCCCATGTGCCCACATCGAGACGTTTGCGCGGCTTGTAGACATCAATGATACTGCGGGCAAAATCGAGTGTATTTGCACCCTCATTGACCAAGATCGTATCCGGCCGTTGTTTAACGATGGTACGCAAGGCACCAAGCGCACTATGGAAATCCATCGGCACCTGATTATTCATCAATTTTGATGCCATTTTCGCCAGATTCACATCTTTGCGTTCCTGAATGGCATTGGTCCAATCAACCGGTGGCTTGGCCCATTTGTCACCCATGGCCTTGTTCATTTCTAACAGGCTTGAGCCAATATCACCAACAACTGGCGCGGCAATCCAGACATTGCTGTCCATTTCGCGTGGTTCGATATCGACCTGAATGAATTTCTTGGCACCGGGTTCACCCCATGTCTTGCCTTTACCATGCGACAACAACCAATTGAGACGCGCACCAATCAACATCACCACATCGGCTTCTTTCAAAACCAGCGAGCGTGCGGCCCCTGCAGATTGTGGATGGTCATCAGGCAACAGTCCTTTTGCCATGCTCATCGGCAGGTAAGGCACGCCAGATTTTTCAACAAAATCCTTGATGGTTTGGTCAACCTGTGCATAAGCCGCCCCCTTACCAAGGATGATCAATGGCTTTTTGGCTGATTTCAACACATTGAGTGCGCGGGTGATTGATTCGGGTGCTGGCAATTGCCGCGGTGCCGCATCAACAACTTTTACCAAAGAATTTTGACCCGCAACAGAGTCCATGGTTTGGGCAAACAACTTGGCAGGCAGGTCAAGGTAAACTCCACCGGGACGACCAGATACAGCGGCCCGAATAGCACGGGCAACACCAATACCGATATCTTCAGCGTGCAATACGCGAAACGCTGCTTTACACAATGGCTTGGCAATGGCCAATTGGTCCATTTCCTCATAATCGCCCTGCTGCAAATCAACAATTTCACGCTCTGACGAACCGCTGATCAGGATCATCGGAAAACAGTTTGTTGTGGCATTAGCCAGCGCGGTTAGCCCATTGAGAAAGCCAGGGGCCGATACGGTCAAGCATATACCTGGCTTTTGCGTTAAATAGCCAGCAATCGACGCCGCATTGCCAGCATGCTGTTCATGGCGGAATGAAATAACCCGCATGCCTTCAACTTGTGCCAGTCGGCCAAGATCGGTAATGGGGATGCCTGGAACGCCATAGATTGTATTAATATCATTCAGCTTCAAAGCGTCAATAACCAAATGGAAGCCATCTGTTAGAGCTTGGGACTCTGCCTCGCTATGGGTCTCTGCCACATTCATCGATGACATTCTATTTCTCCTTAATCTTGATTTTTTTGGCAGCAGCCTGAACCTCAGGGCGCTTTGTTTTGTCCAAATTACTCAACCGCGTCCAACGGTCTTCGATATGGTCATGAAGGCGCATCGTATGCTCACGCACAAGACGCGATGCCAACTCAGCATCACGTGCTTCGAGTGCCTCGATAATTTCCATGTGATCTGCAACAGAACGCGAGGCCCGATCGCTCTCCCCCATTGCTCTCCGCCGCACGGCATGCATGTGCATCAACAGCCCATCTGCTGTTGAACGCAATAACTCACTGCCCGACAATTCGAGAATCATCTGATGAAATTTGATGTTCGCATCAGAATATTCACCGAGTTCTGCTTTGGTTGCCGAAACGCTGTTACGCATGGCAAAATTACGCAATGCCTGAAGGTCGGCATCACTAGCGTCACGCGTTGCAATATGCGCCGCCATACTCTCCAACGCCGCCCATGTGACAACCATATCGAGAATTTCACTGAGTGACTTGCGATGGATAAACACGCCCTTGCGCGGTACGATTTCGACCAGCCCATCTTGGGCAAGTCGCGCAAGTGCTTCACGGATAGGTGTGCGCGAAATGCCAAGCTGTTCAGCGAGTTGTCGTTCATCTAACCGCATATCCGCCTCAGCATCATAAATATCAATGTCGAGGATGGTTTCACGTAACACTTCATAAATATGGTCTTTGAGGGTGAAGTTTATCGCAACTGGCTTTAATTTAACATTTAACGACATATGCTCCCCCTGCCGACTAACACCATCTATACCGTGACTTGCATGCTATGATTTGCAAGCCTCGTTTGTGTGGTATACAATACACCTAGCACCTAAACCGTCAAGACAAACTCATAACAATTTATGTGATTACAGGTTGCATAACTTGGTCTCTGGTATACCATATCTTTTTCAAAATTCTATGGTAAAACAGAATACAAATGCAATAAAATCATGATTTTAAGGGAATTTTCCAAAATAGAAACGCGCGTGAATTCGGTTGGGTTTAACACAGATTTGATGAGCAAACCCGACGACCAGTCATCAACACACATGGATGCATGACAAGGCAACCGAAATGGATTCGAGATAAAATTTATGTCACAACGAAAGTTGCGCCACCTTCTCTTGGCATCAGTCAGGAAAAATTGGGGGTTATCAATAAGGGCATAGCCCGCCCCGGATGTGATATATGGGGTGCCGCCTTGATGGCGCCAGGATAAATGAACAGAGAGGAACAGAATAACCATGAATATTCATGAGCATCAGGCCAAAAAAGTTCTGAGAGAATTTGGTGCGCCGATCGCAAAAGGTGCTGCAATAACCGCCCTTGATCAGGCCGAAGCAGCTGTCGCTTCGTTACCTGGCCCAGTCTGGGTTGTGAAAAGTCAAATCCACGCCGGTGGACGCGGTAAAGGTAAATTTAAAGAGCTTCCAGCTGATGCCAAAGGTGGTGTGCGGGTATCTTTTTCAGCGGAAGACGCGCTGGAGAATATCCGTGAAATGTTCGGTAAGACACTAGTCACCCAGCAAACCGGCTCTTCAGGCAAAGCTGTGAACCGGATTTATGTGGAAGATGGCGCCGATATTGACCGTGAATTATACTTGTCAATTTTGGTTGACCGTGAGACTGGCAAGACATCTTTTGTGGCCTCTACCGAAGGTGGCATGGATATCGAAACGGTTGCACATGAAACGCCAGAATTGATCCATTCTGTTGGCATAACTGCCAGCGCTGGCTGCACAGATGGCGATGCTGAAAAGCTTGCCGATGCCTTAAAGCTTGATGGCAAAGCGCGCATCCAAGGGATGGCGCTGTTTAAAAACCTATATAACGCCTTTGTTGCCAAAGACATGAGCTTACTTGAAATCAACCCGCTGATCATCACCAAATCGAACAATGTTCAGGTACTTGATGCCAAGTTGTCATTTGATGGCAACGCCTTGTTCCGTCACCCCGATATAATGGAATTGCGTGACGAAACTGAAGAAGACGAGAAAGAAGTCGAAGCGTCCAAACATGACCTTGCCTATATCGCACTTGATGGTGAAATCGGCTGTATGGTGAATGGGGCTGGACTTGCCATGGCCACCATGGACATCATCAAACTATATGGCGCTGAACCCGCCAACTTCCTTGATGTTGGCGGCAGTGCCACAACCGAACGCGTGACAGCAGCATTTAAAATCATCACTGCTGATCCAAATGTAAAAGGCATTTTGGTGAATATTTTTGGTGGCATCATGCGGTGCGACGTGATTGCAACCGGCGTTGTGCAGGCCGCGGCTGATATCAGCCTCAATGTGCCGTTAGTTGTGCGTCTTGAAGGCACCAAAGTGGAAGAAGGAAAGGCCATCATCAATGAGAGTGGCTTGAATGTTATCACTGCCGATGACCTTGATGACGCGGCACAAAAAATTGTCAAAGCCGTGAGAGGTTAAGCCCATGTCTATTTTGATTAACAAGGATACCAAAATTATTACGCAAGGGCTGACCGGCAAAACTGGTACCTTTCATACTGAACAAGCATTAGCCTATCACGGCACCCAAATGGTTGCTGGCACACACCCGAAAAAAGGCGGCCAGCATTGGACCAGTTCAACTGGCCAGACCGTGCCACTCTTTAGCTCGGTCGCAGAAGCAAAAGACGCCACCGGCGCCAATGCGTCAGTGATCTACGTGCCGCCTGCTGGTGCGGCGGCGGCCATTGAAGAAGCGATCGATGCAGGTATCAAGTTGATCACCTGTATCACCGAAGGTGTGCCGGTACTTGACATGGTGCGCGTCAAAGAAAAGCTGAATGCATCAAATTCACGTCTTATCGGGCCCAACTGCCCGGGGCTAATGACGCCAAATGAATGTAAAATTGGCATCATGCCAGCTAGTATTTTCAGAAAAGGGTCAGTTGGCGTTCTGTCACGCTCAGGCACTTTGACCTACGAAGCTGTTTACCAGACATCCATAGCTGGGCTTGGTCAAAGCTCTGCTGTCGGTATTGGCGGCGACCCGGTAAAGGGCACCGAATTTATCGATGTCTTGGAACTGTTTTTGGCGGATGAGGCGACTGAAGCCATCATTATGATTGGTGAAATTGGTGGGTCAGCAGAAGAAGACGCAGCGCAGTTCCTAATTGATGAGGCCAAGAAAGGCCGAACAAAGCCAACTGTTGGATTTATTGCCGGGCGGACATCACCACCAGGGCGCACAATGGGCCATGCTGGTGCAGTCATTTCAGGTGGCAAGGGTGGTGCAGATGATAAGATCGCTGCACTCGAAGCCGCGGGTGTACGGGTATCACCATCACCTGCCAAACTTGGCGACACATTGGTGTCTCTGCTCAACACCTGAGTAAACTCTCCTCCGACAAAAAACGGCGGTGATCACTTACCGCCGTTTTTTTATTCAGATTCCGGTTTTACGCTATTATTGACTGCAAACGTGTTGGATAAAGCACCTATTGTCTTCCCTTTATCAACAGCTAGCCGACATTCGCCACCTTCTTAAAATTTGCATTTGCCGCCAAACGCGCATCAACAATGGCCACAATTTCGTCGAGCTGTTGATTTTTCAATCCAAGGCCCCGGCCAATCATCTGCACCAAACGGTCAACCCGCTCAATGCGATCCACCCCAGAATCAACCGCCCGCGCTGCTGAAGATGGTTTTAACAAACCTGTTGCCGCATTGGCATATTTTTCAAAAGGCACCTGATCTGCTGGGTCGGCACCAAGTTGGCGGGCCAGCGCATCAACCCATGAATACATCATTGTTGACGCATCAATATCACCATGGACTGCCTCACGAATGGCGCGTACACCGTCTACCTCGACACAGCGGTAATTACCGGTCAATAACATGCTCCATTTCGCCATTGGCACAAACAAGCTGTCATAGACACGTAATTTTACCGGCACATCTTTGCCGTCAATCGTTACCGCAGCAATATCGGCTTCCAGGCGGCGCAACATCTCTGTATGCGCTTGATCGGCAAAGATTGCCGCTTTGAAATTGGTTGGCAGGCCGACATGCAAAATATTTGTGCCCTCTTCTGGTGGGCGGAATGCTTGCGGATCCGGGCTACACAAAGACAGCAGGCCCGGTTCAAAATCACGCCAAACAGACGCATCATCATACGCGCTGTCAAGATCCACATCTTTGAGCGTTTCAATACGCCGTAAAAATGGCAATGGCGGCATATTCATTATCGACAAACATGGCTTACGGCTTGCCGCAATGCGGGTCATCAACCCACGCACAGCCGGGGCAGAATATTGTGGCTCCTGCATCGCCAGTGCAATCATATCATAATCTTCGGGGCGCGCCTGTTCTGGCGTTACCGCATTTAATGTACCTGGTAGATCAGCCGACCGAATGGCCCGATGTTCGTCTTCGTCACGAAGCTTAATCCGTACTTCGGTGCCTTCACTGTTGATCAATGCCGCCGAGGCAGACCGGCAGATTAATGTGACATCATGCCCTGCCATCAGCAGTTTCGTTGACAATAATGACCCATAGGATGCACCTAAAATAAGCATCTTCATATGGTTATCTCCTCAAGATCTGATGACGCGGCCCAAATGCGCGTCACGTCCTATCATCCAGCATTAAAATATGAGACAAAGTTATGGTCCGCTTGTGTACGAAGCCTAACTTCCGACGACAATGTTCCTGTAATTTAGTGGTGAAAGCGAGGAAAAAAGAGAAAAAATGCAAATTGTAAATTTTTTACAATTTCTTTTTACAAAAGCGCTCAGCCATCCTATTATTTTAGCACAACAGCTGGGATTGGCGAAATTTTACCGCACCTCCCAGTAATTAGGAATGGTGTAGATGCAGGAAAAAATTTTAGTTGGCCATAAATTACGGCGGCTACGCCAATCCATGGAACTTTCACAAACGGCAATGTCTGAAATACTGGATATCAGTCCGTCTTATCTAAATCTGCTCGAACATAATCAACGCCCCCTCACCGTTGCGCTATTGCTCCGCCTCGGCAATAGCTTTGATATTGACCTGAAAGAATTCGCCGAGGATGACAGAGCCGCATTAAACACCTCTATCACTGAAATTTTTGCTGATCCCTTGCTGGCCGAAGAACGCGTGCCGCGGCGGGAAATTCAAGATATGATTACCGCTGCCCCAAGTGCGGCCCGGGCGATCCACACCTTATTTCAGGCCTATCGTAAGGTACGAGACGAAATCGAGGTCACATCCGCCGATGGGCGCGTCTCAACCAAGGTCAATAGCCCGGTTGAATTTGTGCGTGATTTTCTTCAGTCGCAGAATAATTTCTTTGCGACTCTTGAGGAGGCGGCCGAAGACCTCTGCGAAAAAGCCGGCATTTTATTTCAAGGCAATAGCGGTGAAAAAGCCGCCATGGAAAACCCCTTGGCCAATATTGCCAATCACATCAACAGCACCGCTGGGCTGCGCGTACGGGTGTTGCCAGTCAAAGTGATGCATAACCAACTGCGGCGGTATGATCAGCACCGCCGGGAAATTTTACTCAGCGAAGCGCTACGTCGGCCACAACGCCAATTCCATCTACTCGTGCAATATGCATTGCTTAGCCAGCAGGACAAGCTAAATGATATTTGTAAGACACTTGGCAGTGAAGACCAGCAAACAGTGTCTTTGCTTAAAGTGACCTTAGCCGCGTATTTTGCCGGGGCCGTGATGATGCCATATGATGCGTTTCTCGAATCAGCCAAAAATTTACGATATGACCTTGATTTACTGGCACGGCGTTTTGACACCTCGCTCGAACAGGTTTGCCACCGGCTAACAACGCTAAACGCCCCCCATATGCGCGGCATACCCTTCTTTTTTATGCGCGTGGATGACGCTGGCAACATCTCCAAACGGCTGGCCGCCGCCGGTATGCAATTTGCCACACATGGCGGCACCTGCCCGAAATGGGCCGTACATAAGGCATTCCGCACACCTGAAAAAATACTCACCCAAGCTGTTGAATTGCCCGGCGGACAAAAATTTTTCACACTTGCCCGCACGGTACCGCCGCTATGGTCGACAACATTTGAATCGACGACCGAATTTGCCGTCGCACTTGGCTGTGAATTACATCATGCCCGTGACATTATCTATGCTGACCATCTTGATATCAGCAAACCAAAACAGTTGGAATTAATCGGTATTGGCTGTGCGGCGTGTGAACGCATGGACTGCACCCAACGTGCTCACCCCCCAATTGGTCATGAATTGCGCTTTGACGGCCATATGCGGCGGGTTGGGCTTTACGATCTCGACATTAACTAGCCAGTCAAAACCAGCCTGAATGGCGCCGTTTCTGTTCCTTGCCAATATGCCAGCAAAAATGGCGCAATCTCTGGCGCCATTTTTATCGTTAGTTAGACTGACAAAACGGTAACAACCGCCCCCGCCTATTCAGCGGCAACCGCCCCCACTTTGCTAATCCGGCATGCAGCAAATTTGAATTCAGGAATTTTGCCATATGGGTCAACTTGCGGGTTGGTCAAAATATTAGCGGCGGCCTCAACATAGGCAAATGGCACAAACACCATATCAACCGAAACAGCCTTGTCAGCACGCGCCATGATGGAAATTGAACCACGACGGGTTTCAATATTGATCATTTCACCCGCAACGATGCCCATTTTACGCATGGTCTGGGGGTGTATTGATGCATTAGCCTGCGGCTCGACCGTGTCCAGCACATGCGCCCGCCGCGTCATAGACCCAGTGTGCCAATGCTCAAGCTGGCGGCCGGTTGTCAACACCATCGGGTAGTCTTCATCCGGCGTTTCAGCCGGGGCAATTATACTGGCCGGAGTGAAGCGGGCACGTCCATCAGCACGCGGGAATCCATCACCAAATACAATCGGCTGGCCCGGGTCTGTCTCATCAAGCGACGGGTACGCCACAACATTTTCTGAGTCCAGACGCTCCCAAGTAATGTTCTCCAGCGACTTCATCGATTGTTTCATTTCGGCAAACACTTCACGTGGATGCGTGTATGACCAGTCAAGACCCAGCCGCTTGGCAAGTTCTACAGTAATCCACCAATCTTCCTTGGCCTGACCGGGCGGTGATAAGGCTGGCCGCCCCATCTGGACCTGACGGTTCGTATTGGTGACCGAGCCAGTTTTTTCAGCCCAAGCAGATGCAGGCAAAATCACATCAGCATAATTAGCTGTTTCAGTTAGGAAAATATCCTGCACAACCAAATGATCAAGCTTTGCCAACGCATCGCGGGCGTGATTGACGTCTGGGTCGGACATCGCCGGGTTTTCACCCAAAACATACATGGCAGAAATATCACCATCGTGAACCGCATCCATAATTTCGGTCACGGTTAGGCCTTTTTCAGCCAGAATATTGTCAGATTTCCAGATTTCATTAAAGGCAGAGCGCACACCCTCATCGGTCACGCTCTGATAATCTGGCAAAAACATCGGGATCAACCCAGCGTCAGACGCGCCCTGCACGTTGTTTTGGCCACGCAGAGGATGCAGGCCGGTACCCGGGCGCCCAACTTGACCGCACATCAATGCCAATGAAATCAGGCACCGGGAGTTATCGGTGCCGTGAATATGTTGAGACACGCCCATGCCCCAAAAAATCATGGCTGATTCGGCAGTGGCAAAATCACGTGCAACAGCCCGCAAACGATCAGCTTCAATACCACAAAATTCAGACATTTTTTCAGGCGTAAAATCTTTCAGATGCGCCTTCATCGCGTCCCAATTTTCGGTAAATCCTTCAATGTATTGCTGATCATAGAGTTTTTCTTCTACGATCACATTCATGATGGCGTTCAGCATCGCCACGTCTGAACCGGGCCGGAATTGCAACATATGCGTGGCATGCCGCTTAAGCCCATGCCCGCGCGGATCCATCACGATCAGCTTGCCACCGCGTTTGGCGAATTGTTTGAAATAAGTAGCAGCCACCGGATGGTTTTCGGTGGGGTTAGCCCCAATGACAATCGCCGCATCGGCATTTTCAATTTCATTGAAGGTCGCTGTCACTGCCCCTGAGCCGACATTTTCCAATAACGCCGCCACTGACGAGGCGTGACATAATCTTGTGCAATGGTCGACATTATTATGACCAAAGCCTTGGCGGATCAGCTTTTGGAACAGATACGCCTCTTCATTCGAACATTTTGCAGATCCAAAACCTGCAACACGCGTGCCCGCGATGGCACGATGTTCAGCCATCCCATTTGCCGCGGCATCCAACGCCTCGTCCCATGTTGCTTCACGGAAATGCGTGTATGGGTTTGACGGGTCAACATTCAATCCCTTGGCTGGGGCATCATCACGGCGGATCAACGGCACTGTTAGGCGGTGGTCATGATGCACATAATCAAAGCCAAACCGGCCTTTCACGCACAGACGGTTTTCATTTGCGGGGCCGTTTACCCCTTCAACATATTTAACCTTGTTGTCCTTAATTTTAAAGGATAGCTGGCACCCAACACCGCAATACGGGCAAACTGACTGGACTTCGCGATCATAATCGGCACGATCACCCGACTGATTATCATCAAGCACGGTTGCCGGCATCAAAGCACCCGTTGGACAGGCCTGTACACATTCACCGCAAGCCACACAAGTTGACGCGCCCATAGGATCATCCATATCAAATACGATCTGGGCTTCATGTCCACGACCAGACATGCCAATCACGTCATTCACCTGGACTTCACGGCAGGCCCGTACACATAAGTTACAATGGATACATGCATCCAGATTTACCCGCATCGCCACATGGCTATCATCAAGAAGCGGTACGTTAGACGGGTCTTTTGCCGGAAAGCGGCTGTCTTCCACATTGTTCAATTTCGCCATTGCCAAAAAATGCGACGAGGCATCATGCGCGGTTTCAGGCTGGTCAGCCGCCAGTAGCTCTACCACAATTGCGCGTGATTTTACCGCCCGCTCACTTTGGCTACGCACCACCATACCGTTCTCAACGGCACGAATACACGACGCCGCTAGTACGCGCTCACCCTCAATTTCGACCATACAGGCCCGGCAATTACCATCCGAGCGATAGCCCGGTTCTGGCTTGTGACACAAATGTGGAATCAGCTGGCCTTCGGCTTGTGCCGCTTCCCAAATAGTGGTGCCTTCTCTGACGGTGACTTCTTTACCATCAAGTTCAAAGGTAACAGTTTTTTGTGGCGTTGAATCAAGCATTGTGAACCTCAGCTGATTTCGTCGGAAAAATGTTCCATGGTCAAACGGATGGGGTTCGGCGCGGCCTGCCCCAACCCACAGATAGATGCGTCCTGCATGACATCACACAGGTCAGTCAATAGCGTTTGATCCCACACATCTTCCTGCATCAATTGCACAGCTTTACTACAGCCAGTTCGGCATGGGGTGCATTGACCGCAGCTCTCATCCTCAAAAAAGCGTAGCATATTGAGCGCCGCATCACGTACCCGATCTTGATCGGACAACACCACAACCGCAGCAGATCCAATAAAACTGCCATGTGGTTGCAACGTATCAAAATCCAGTGGCACATCATTCAAACTAGCCGGCAAAAGACCAGATGACGGCCCGCCCGGTTGATAGGCTTTAAATATATGCCCGTCAGCCATACCGCCAGCCGCCTCAATGATATCGGTGATGGTTGACCCAGCAGGCAAAAGATGCACACCCGGATTGGCAACACGCCCGGATACGGAAAAACTACGCAACCCGCGACGGCCATTTTTTTCGACAGATGACAGAATTTCTGGACCCTCACGACAAATTCGGGCGATCCAGTGTAGGGTTTCGACGTTATGAACCAATGTTGGCTGATCAAAAATGCCAACCTGCGCGACATAAGGTGGCCTGTGCCGCGGTAAACCACGCTTGCCCTCGATTGACTCGATCATCGCGCTTTCTTCACCGCAAATATAGGCCCCCGCCCCGCGCCGTAAATCAACATATCCTGGGGTAATCAAGCCTGCCACCTCAAGGCTGGCAATTTCTGTGCGCAAAATTTCCAGCACAACTGGATATTCATCACGCATGTAGATAAAGCATTTTTCAGCTTCGACAGCCCATGCCGCAATTAACACGCCTTCGAGAAACAAATGCGGGGTGCGTTCTAGATAATACCGGTCTTTAAAGGTGCCGGGTTCACCCTCGTCACCATTTACCGCAAGATAGCGAGGGCCTTCGGCGGCACGAACAAAACCCCATTTTCTTCCAGATGGAAAGCCAGCACCACCAAGTCCACGGAGGCCACTTTGATTAATCATCTCTTGAACAGCTTCCCAGTCGCCATTACGGCGAAACGACACCAGCTGATCATACCCGCCATCGGCACGATACGCGTCTAATGTTTCGTAATCGGTGATATGCGGATGTGTATCATTAGTCGCAATCGCTGCATCGACCTTGTCTTTGGTGGCATGATCAATATGGTTGTGACCAATTTCCAGAACCGGAGCAGTATCACAGCGGCCCATGCATGGCGCCCGCAA
This sequence comes from uncultured SAR116 cluster alpha proteobacterium, assembly GCA_902583715.1. Taxonomy (GTDB): domain Bacteria; phylum Pseudomonadota; class Alphaproteobacteria; order Puniceispirillales; family Puniceispirillaceae; genus UBA3439. The sequence continues at coordinate 20,924 of CACHXC010000016.1, read as the reverse complement.
CACCCGCACTTCTGACGGGTCAAGACCGTCTTTGAGCGCCATATGCAAAGCATCCGCACCAGCCAATTCACAAGCCAGTGAGTCACACACCCGAATTGTCAAAGCTGGCGGCGGTGTCTCATCCTCATGCACCACATCAAAATGCGCATAAAATGTCGCCACCTCGTAAACTTCCGTTTGGCTGAGGCACAATTCTTCTGCCAAAGCCGCTATATGAGCAACTGATAGATGTCCGTAATGATCCTGGATAAGGTGAAGAAATTCAATCAGCAGATGACGCTCACGTGGTCGACTGCCAAGCAAGGCATACACCTCGGCAATTGCAGTATCACTTGCCTGTCGGCCTTTTGGTGTTTTTCGGCCTTTGCCCAGCGCCGATTTCCAAATACCTGCGTCTATTGTACCAGTGTCCACATCTTATCTCCCAACGATGACGCTACAATGTCTCAATCAATTCCGCATACGTCAATCACATTATATGGTATACCAGATGGCATCTATCACCGGAGAGACGCAAACGATTAATTACGATCAATCGAGCACAAAAATAATCATGTTTGGCGAAGATCGCATCAACCAAACTCTTTGATTGACGATAAAGAAACTCATTGCTAATCAACCATTTCATGAAAAATTTAGCAAATCGAAAGCGCGATATTATGTCTTTTCCCTCTTCCATGTCGGTTATTGAAATGCGTGAACCGGGCGGACCTGATGTATTGCAGCCTGGCGCGCGCCAAATACCTGTTGTGAAGGATCACGAGATTTTGGTAAAAGTTGCTGCTGCAGGTGTAAACGGTCCAGATTTGGTGCAACGGCGTGGACATTATCCTCCGCCACAGGGGGCGTCTGACCTCCTTGGGCTGGAGGTTTCAGGCGAAGTCGTCGCGGTTGGGGCAGCACAAAATTTATGGGCTGTTGGCGACAAAATTTGCGGCCTCACCAATGGTGGAGGATATGCTGAATATGTAGCCATCGACGCCGCACATTGCCTGCCAATCCCTGATGGAATTAACCTCATTGAGGCCGCTGGCCTGCCAGAGACATATTTTACCGTGTGGAGTAATGTATTTTTCAATCATAAATTACCAACAAACGGCAATTTCCTAGTACATGGTGGTGCCGGGGGCATTGGATCAACAGCGATACAGCTTGGCGCCGCAATGGGGTTGTCGGTCTACACAACAGCTAGCGACATGGCGTCTTGTGCTTATTGTGAATCACTTGGTGCGTGCCGGGCAATTAACTTCAATGATGAGGATTTTGTGAGTATTTTGCGTGAGGCTGGCGGCGCCGATATCATTCTAGATATCATTGGCGGTGACTATATTGCGCGCAATATTAGGGCTGCCAGTCATGATGCCCGCATTATCCAGTTGGCGTTCAACGCCGGATCTCGCGTTGAAATAGACCTGATGCCAGTAATGCTGAAACGGCTGAGCTTTACCGGTTCAACGTTGCGTTCGCGTCCGGATCAATTCAAGGCTGATGTTGCCAGCGATCTCAAAGCGGTGGTTTGGCCACTCTTTGGCAAAAATGCCAGCCGCCTTCGCGCTACCACCTTTGCCAGGTTTGCACTGGCCGAAGCGGGTAAAGCTCACGCCTTAATGGAGTCTGCCAACAAGCATGGCAAAATACTTCTAACAACTTAGCTACCATACGGCCAGCTGAGGGAGAGACCGGTATCAGATCAGCTCTATTTTGTGACATTGCTTGATGGCATTTATTGATTTTCATATTTTGATCATCGTTGGGCTTGCCTTTGCTATGGGTGGGATTTTGAAAGGGGCAACAGGCGTCGGGGCACCGCTGATTGCGGTGCCAGTCATGACAAGCTTTGTTGATATTCGCTTTGCAGTTGCCGTATTTGTCATACCCAATCTTGTTACCAATCTAACCCAGACGATTATCTATCACCGTGAGCTTAACAACAGAAGTTTTTTACTAATCTTATGTTTGTCTGCTGGGCTCGGTGCTTTTGCTGGCAGTCTGATTTTGTACCAAGCCTCAGGCGGCGTTCTGGAAATGGTGTTGGCTGGTCTTGTATTATTCTATGTCGGGTTCCGGCTTTATAAACCAAACTGGCGATTATCGATGCCGATGGCGCATAAATTAAACATACCCATGGGATTTTTAGCTGGATTTTTGCAAGGCGCCTTTGGCATTTCAGCACCAGCCACGCTTCCTTTTTTAAATGCTATAAAATTTGGACGCTCCGAATTTATAATCATCGTGTCAGCGTTTTTCATGACAATGTCACTGATCCAACTGCCAACACTGTTCTATTTAGGGCTGATGCAAGTAGAGCATTTGGTTCTAGGACTTTTGGCCGTAATCCCACTAATGGGGTGTATGCCAATCGGGGCTTTTATTCTGCGCCGTGCCACACCCAATCTTTTTGACAAAGTGATCATGGGCATTCTTGTCGGTGTTGCGATCAGACTTTTGTGGGAAATCTAGCGCATAAGGGATAATCTTTTGAGTTTACACTTATTCTAATTAATTACATGATATCATATATATGCTGCGTGCTGATGCGACAGAGATTGGTACAAAGTCAACTCAGCGAATTGGAAAACCGTATATAAATAAACGGTTTTTTAACTAGAAAAATAAATGACGGAGGGGAAGTCTGCCTCATCAAGACTCAAGCTATTGATTGCAAGTTATTTTTCAACTTCTGCTGGATCTTAACCCACATTTTATCCCACATTAATCTAGGCTTACTGAAGCCATTTTTGAGCCAGATTTGGATGTCTGTCAGGGGTTGAGGAAGAATGACGGTTTGGCGCTGCGTGCCGGACCTAGTTTCTGGGATTGGCGAAGGCGGTGTGGGGTGATATTGTTGCAACTGAAATAAAGTCTCTCAAGGGAGCGATGATTATGTTTGTTGCCCGTTGCATTTTTCCAGTTTTGTTGCTCCTTTGTGCCAGTAATTCATATGCAGAGATTACAAAAGACAAAGTCCAGCGCTTTTACGAATCAATAGTCAGTATTCGCTCAATAGTGCCACCCGAAGCAAGGACCGCTGCCAGCCTTGGCGTTGAACGCGAGGGTAACGGTGTAGCAATAGATGAAAACCATATTCTGACTATTGGCTACATAGTTTTAGAATCGGAAAGCATAGAAATAGGTCTTTCTGACGGGAGAAGTTTGCCTGCCAAATTGGTTGGCTATGACCACACTTCTGGGTTTGGAATCATCAAATCTATTGTTCCCCTTGCAATGCAGCCTCTAAAATTAGGTAACTCTGATGATATAAACTCCGATGAAGATCTATTGATTTTGCCTTCATCAAACCGTGGAGCAGGTTCGATTGTTAGGTCTGTTTCACGAAGACCTTTCGCTGGCTGGTGGGAATATTTTGTTGAAAGCCCAATTTATACAACACCACCAAATAGATTTTGGGCCGGCGCGCCAATTTTAAATGGGAACGGCGAAATTCTGGGTATCGGCTCATTATTCGTATCTGAGTCCGTGCAGGGTATTTCGTCTCCCGGAAATATGTCTGTACCTATAAATTTACTCAAACCAATCCTAAAAGACCTATTATCCAATGTTAGAAGGAAGAGTGAAATCCAGCCCTACCTTGGCATTTCATCAGATGATAGCAATGATCAAATAATTGTTACCCGGGTAAGTAAGGGTGGGCCAGCTTTTCGAGCAGGTATTCAACCTCAGGATAAGATTGTGACAGTCAATGGCTCACAAATTTCAAATTTGGAGTCATTTTATAAGAAGGTTTGGAAATCTGGGGAAGCTGGTGTGACCATTGAGCTAGGCGTCCTCCGAAGTGGGTCACTCATAAATTTTGCAGTAAAAACGGTTGATCGGGTGGATTATTTTTTCAAGCCACAGTCCTTTTGAGGTCTCTACCAACTGGTTTGTGCGGATCTTCTTCATCTTCGAGTTTGACCTATCGAAAAACCCGTATATTTTTTACGATGCTTTATGGAGTAAAAATTGAGTTTACAGCTAAGACGTTTCATTTATGTATCAGAAAAAGTTGGATTGTCTGAACAGGACGTTGCAGACATAGTCAACGTTTCTAACCAAAACAACCCAAGCAAAGACATCACAGGTTGTCTTTTAGAGGGTTCAAACTCGTTCCTGCAAATTTTGGAGGGGCCATCCGATGCCATAAAAAGTCTTTACAAGGCAATCTCCGAAGACAACCGACACACCAATGTTAGGAGACTGTGCGATGAACCTTTAAACACAAGACTTTTTTCTGATTGGTCTATGAAAAGTGATAACTACAATCAAATGGAATGGGGCGACTCTGCTCTAAATGCCGGTAATTTTATCAACATTTCTGCTGATGCTGCAAAAAATATCTTCTCACGAATTTCTGAACAGGGCGAGAGTTCATTTTAGAGATTTTGTGTAAATAAACCCAATAAATCACAACACTGACCAGGTTACTGGAGCCGTTTCTGCCTCAGATTTGGATGTCTGTTGGGGGTGGGGCGGATACACGGGGCGAGGCTCTTGCGCGTTGGACCCAGGTTCTGGGATTGGCGGAGGCGGTGGGGGGTAATTATGTTCAAAAACGCCGAGGAGCCAGGAAATTATGTTCTCGTGTTTTAGCCTGTTGCGTAGACCGATTTTTACGAGGTATGTCTACATTTGGCGGCTTATCCGAGGCACCGGGGCTGAGATGTCAGGTTTGATAAGTCAAGTGATTTCTAGAACTCGTCTAGTCTCGCAATGGAACAAAGCGAAGTCGACATTACAAGTCGCGCAGAGTATGTCTCCCCTTTTTTGTCACAAAACCGTTCAATGAAACTCATGCAATTGGTTCGGAGATTGCTATGAATACAATCTCAGTGGATTTTAACAATTTAGATAGTTATTTTTTACTAAGCTATTTGCAAAAATGGCGGAGGAGAGGTCTTCCTGTGCCAGTGGTCGCTGTATTTAGACGAACTTGCTGGCAATCCAAGCATCCACCGTGGTTTGGTAGGCGCTGCCATGGGCTGAAACAGATGGGTGAGCCATCAACGCTGTTTCATATTCAGCAATAATATGCGGTATGTTTATCTGCAGCTTGAAAACATCCAAAAGTTTACGTACCAGGACAAAACTTGGGACGAAACCGCAATCGGCGATTGTCAGTTGCTCGCCAAAAAGCAGTGGCGAAGGGTTGACCATTCTTAAGAGATGCGTGAGCCGCCGTTCAAAAAGACTAAAGTGACCGCGTACGACAGCCATGTCTCTGGCTTGTGGTGCGACATGCGCGAAACAACCTCGTAAAAGTGGTTCCAACCTGCTGTCATGAAAGCGTGATATTTCTCGTGCATTTGCGCGCATTCTAGCATCCACAGGCAACATCGGCGGCGTTACAACCGTGTCATTGATGTATTCTGCGATGGCTTCCGAATCAGACAGACGAAACCCGTCCTGATCAATAGCCGGAATGGTGCCTGCAGGAACTATTGCACGGTAGGCGTCACTACCATAACCATCCGGTGGTGGGACTGACACCCAGTCGATACCTTTGTGATCAAGAATAATGCGCACCTTACAACTGAAACTGCTAATTGATAAATCATATAATTTTAACAATAACTTACTCACTAATCGGAATGCCTTTGGCATCTAGCAGATGCAAAGACACGCTACCCAGAGCGAAGAAACAAAGACTCATGCCGTGGCCCTAATTTTATTTGTAATCAAAAGAACTACAAGAATAAATCTAGTGGACACTCTCGAAAGTTTGGACAAAAATTAGAAATATATTGCGCGAACCAGTGGACTCATTGACCGCGTAAGTGCGTCTTTTGAAAAGTCAGCTATTAGGGAGAGTGAAAATGAAAATGTGGAATAAATTGCTAACCGCATGCATTGCATTGGTGATGAGCGTTGGCATGGTTGGATCAGCATCTGCAGATAGTGTGATCGATGATGTGGTCAAACGTGGCAAGCTTGTGGTTGGCTTGTCAACATTTGTGCCATGGGCAATGCGTGATAAGAAAGGCGATCTGATCGGCTTTGAAATAGACGTGTCGCGGCAATTGGCAAAGGATATGGGTGTTGAGGTGGAACTCGTTCCAACAGCATGGGACGGCATCATCCCTGCCCTTCTCGCCGGCAAATTTGACGTCATCATCACCGGCATGGTTCATAAGCCAGCGCGCAATTTGACGGTGAATTTTTCAAAGCCCTATGCTTATTTGAACGTTGGCATGGCAGCAAATACCGCTCTGGCAGCTAAAGACGGTCTTAAGACCATGGAGGACTGGAACAGTAGCAAGGTCACTTTGACCATCAAACGCGGCACTGCCCCGGGTGAAACGGCTGAGCGGCTATTTCCAAAAGCGCGCGTCAGGCAGTTTGACGATGACGCACAGGCACTTCAGGACGTTTTGAACGGCAACGCCCATGCATTTTTAACATCAGAACCAAAGCCTGCCTATTATGTGATTGACAACCCTGATGTGCTTTACAACCCGTTCGGCATTGGTCCTTTTGACCCCTCTGCATCAGCATTCGCGGTCCGCAAGGGTGACCCGGATGCACTAAACTTCTTCGACAATTGGATCCAGTATAGAACGCTTGACGGTTGGCTTGAGCGGACCCACGCCCGATGGTTCCAGAGCCGCGACTGGAAAGACCAGGTAAACTGATTTGATGGACATCAGACAGCCGCGACGGTTTTGCCATCCGGCTTGTCAAGATTATCCACCATCAATCGGTGTCGCGGCTCATGCGGGCCGCGATTTTTTTCGGTGGGAACGTCCTAAATGCAGCATTTAACAAAAAAACATGGATCCCGTTTACCGTTTGGGGATTTGTTACAATTCTGTCTTCTGATTGCGTTTGTCGGATGGGTTGTCTGGCGCGGTGTAGATCAGATGAATTATAGGTGGCAGTGGTATCGAGTGCCAGCCTTCTTCTTTCGTGACATTGATGGCGAGATAATTTGGGGACCGCTGATTTACGGCCTGCAGGTAACGCTCTATGTGGCCGCATGGGGCATGATCTTGACGCTGTTGATCGGGCTAACAACAGCTATTCTAAGACTGTCACAATCGATATCAGGTCGCACCGTCGCCCGCGGCTATGTTGAGATCATTCGGAACACACCTTTGTTGGTGCAAGTATCGATCTTTTACTTTGTGTTGCAGCCCATTCTTGGAATCAACAACCCTCTATGGACCGGCATTCTATGCCTAGCCTTCTTTGAGGGGTCCTTCGCTTCGGAGATTATTCGAGCCAGTATTAACGCGGTCGATAGAGGCCAATGGGAAGCGGCACGCACTATTGGCCTCGACCAACGCAGAACCTATGCAAATGTGGTCCTGCCACAAGCGATACCACTTATGCTGCCCCCCCTGACAGGAATTTTGGTCAATCTCATCAAACATTCGGCAATCCTCAGCTTTGTTGCCGTGTTCGAACTGACAACTGAGGCCAGGAATCTTGTTGCCGACACCTTCATGAGTTTTGAGATTTGGCTTGTTGTTGGTGGCATGTATCTCGTCATGACGATTATTCTCTCAACTGTTGTTGGCTATTTTGAACGTAAGGTCCGGGAGCGCGCATAGATGGCAACCAAAAAAGCGCAGTCTAAATATTGTTCCTCTTGATTTTTTGGTGATGGCCGCTGTTGTGGTGTTTATCTTCTATGTGATTTACCGCGTTGACTCCGTGCTGATCTATAGTTGGGATTGGTCGGTGATACCCGGATATCTTTTCCGTTGGGACGAGGAAACATCCCGCTTTTTGCCGAATTTGTTGATAAAAGGTTTGATTACAACAATACGGATTTCAATCTGGGCACTGTTTCTGTCAACAATTCTTGGCGTTCTGTTGGGTATTGCGAGAACCAGCACCCGCCTGCTTCCACGCTTGCTAGGTTGGGTATATGTCGAATTTATCCGCAACATACCTCCAGTACCTTTTCTGTTTCTGTTTTATTTTTTCATTAGTAGTCAGATCATTCCACATCTTGAAATTAGAGAGATGCTCGAGGGCCTCGACCCGAGGCCACAGGCCACCTTGGAATTATTGCTTGGTCCGTCCAATCTGGTTGAGAATTTTATCTCCGGTGTGATCAGCCTCGCATTAATGTCAGCCGCTTATATTGCTGAAATAGTCCGGGCTGGCATCCAATCAATACCCAAAGGACAGACAGAAGCCGGATATACTGTCGGCTTGAGCCGCTGGAAAGTTCTGCGCTATGTGATTTTGCCGCAAGCGATTCAGCGGGTGTTACCGCCATTGGCCGGGCAGTTCATTACTCTGATCAAGGACAGTTCCCTCGTTGCGTTGATTTCTATTCAGGAGCTGTCTTTTCTGGCGATGGAAATCGCCATTTCTGAGCAACGCTTCTTTGAGGTGTGGCTGACCGTTGGCGTGATGTATTTCAGTATCTGTTTTGTTTGCTCACTCATATTCAGCAAACTCGAAAAGCGCGGTGACGTCCGATAGATAAACCCTGCAACTAGTCAACAAGTCAGGCCTGTCCCGATAGATAAATCTGCGTCTAGTGACGGAGTATCTGATCGAGAAACCTCTTGCATCGGTCGGTTTCAGGCGCGGTGAAAAACGCATCCGGTGATCCTGTTTCGATGATTTCACCTCCATCCATGAACACCATCCGATCCGCTGCCTGCTTCGCAAACCCCATCTCGTGGGTCACGCAAATCATTGTCATACCCTCATTGGCAAGATCCACAATCACATCCAAAACTTCCGCAATCATCTCCGGATCAAGAGCCGATGTCGGCTCATCAAAAAGCATGATCTTTGGCTCCATGCATAAAGACCGCGCGATCGCTACACGCTGTTGCTGGCCGCCAGAAAGCCCACTTGGCCGCTTGTGCGCTTGATCCGGTATGCGCACACGCTCAAGATATTTCATTGCCAGCCTCTCGGCATCGGCCTTGCTGATGCCACGCGATTTGATAGGGCCAAGTGTCAAATTTTCGAGAATGGTTAGATGTGGAAAAAGATTAAATTGCTGAAATACCATACCGACTTCAGCCAGCGCTTTTTTATCAGATGATGGATTTTCGCCAATCTTCACGCCACTGATAATAATCTCTCCATCATCATGATCCTCGAGAGTATTTACACATCTAATCAATGTGGATTTGCCGGAACCGGACGGACCACATATGACGACGCGCTCACCGTGAGAAACTGTTAAATTAACGTCCTTTAAGGCCTGAAAATCGCCAAACCATTTACTCAGCCCAACAACACGAACAGCCTCTTGCTTAGCCATTATGCGACAATCTCCTCTTGAAAATTTTAGTCTATTTATTCTTTATCCAAGCCAAGCAGACGTCCCGGTGTTGTCTTCGTCATCACATCAATCTCAGCCTGCGTAAAATCTTGCGATCGCATATGGCTGATCCACAGACGCATTGCCTCAACGGGCATCGCCGTTGACAACTGACCCGTATCTGAAGACAAAACGACATTATCTGTACCAACAAGACGAATAATCTCTGCAACATCGGCAACTGTGATGATCCGATTGTGATCGAGCGGGTCCCAGATACCATTTGGCAACGAACTGAAACCCATTTCCAGTACAGCACCATAATCATCCACCATCTGTTTGAGATCAGTATTCGAATATTTCATAACATGGTAATTGGCTGTGTGCACCACTGTCCGTGAGATGCCACGCCGCTTTGCTTCGGCAAGCAGTATATGCGCTTCATCAGCTGTGAGATGTCCGCTCGCCAGCATCACATCTGCCTCTGCAACAAGATCAAGAATTTCGAGAAGTGGGTCAATGATTTTACCAGCACCGTCAAGGATAGTTAGCCCCGTCCCCTCCTCAGGAAATTCCATACCTAATGTCTGATAACCCATGCCATGTCCTTGCGATCGCACATAGCGCGCATGATTTTCCGACCACATAGACGGCATCCACACAGCGCCAACACCGTTGCGAAGAGCAATCTTGACGGCTTCGGGATTAAAACCACCCACAGACGGATTGAGGCAAATTAAGCCGAACACGCGTATCCCACCACCAACAGCCTTTTCCGCAAGATAAGCTCGTTCATGCGTTGACGAAAAATGACTTTTGATCATCACCGCACGCATACCTACTGCCTTGGCAATCGCCACAAGGTCGGGATCATCCAGCAGACGCCTGCAGAAATCTGGATTGGGATGACAATGAATATCAATCACACCCCTCAGATCATCATAGACCCCGGAATTTATCATGATCTGCCAGACTTCTTCACTTGAACTTGTCATCACCTTGTTCTCCATTAGCAAATAAATTTGGGCTTTGTCTGGCCATCTTGATCACCTTGATGCGTCATACTAACGCATTCTTATCGCCTTGTTTCACTACATTGCAACAACGCCTTGAATGCAACTATTAAATGTTATTGCTGTCACCCGAAAAAAAGAGAGCACAAACTGTCTCAACCGGACAATCCTTATGTTGACAAATCATAACATTTTTCGCAATGTGTAACATCATTCGCCCACTTTTGTTATGGATCAACATTGGAAATCCATAACATCAGGGGTGCCTTGGACAAGTAGAAGATGACAGCTTGGATATCGATGATCAGTGACGCTGATGCGTGCCCCGAACTTCGGGACGCGTTAGACATTGCGCGAACGCCTCATGGAACCGTTGATAACGTGATGCGCGTGCACTCACACAGACCAAACACTATGCGTGGTCACGTCATTCTTTATCAGGCCGTTTTACATGATGATGCGAACACTCTCCCAACTTGGTTGCAAGAAGTCATTGGTTCTTATGTGTCTTTCCTCAATGGTTGCGCTTATTCCTACGCCAATCACTGGAAAAATGCTGCCCATCTCATGGAAAACAAAGCGCGCGCAGATGATGTTGAAGCAGCCCTTAAAAGGTGCAAACCCGAGGATGTATTTGGCGGTGCTGAACTAGCGTTGCTGCAATATGCGGAAAAATTGACAAGAACGCCAGGAGAGATGCAGGAGTCGGATGTGCGAGCACTGCAAGACGCCGACCTTGACGACGGCCAGATACTCGAAGCCAACCAAATTATTAGCTATTTTAATTATGTAAATAGAAGCCTCAACGGACTTGGCGTTTCAACACAGGGGGACGTTATAGGTTACTATTTAGACTAGGGGGATTTTTAACATGCTTGATATACTCATGACTTCTGACGATCCACCTGCTGGTGTTGATTGGCTCACATCGAGCGCACTGAGATCAGGGGCGTGCAACTTGGTCGAAGGTTGCCTTGGAGATGTTATTGGTAAAACAATTTTAGTTGTTGCTGAAGATCCCGCTCTAGGCTGGTATGATGCTGCTGCACCTGCATGCGTTGCGAGTGTGCTTGAAGAGAAGGGAGCAGTGGTCAAAAATCTTCAAGTTGGCGCACCGCAGAACCACGCTATTACTGCTGTGCAACAAGCGCTAGATACAGTTGACGAGGCAATCTTTTTTGCCCGAATTGGAGATCAAGGCAGGTTCGAGCCTCTGTATCGTGGCCCACGATCAGTTATGAGCTACGCGCTAAACGCCGAAATGCTCGCGAGTGGTTACAGCACGCTAGACCACAAAGCAATGGTTGCATTGAAAAATGCCGTTGATGAGGTAACGCTAACTGCGCGTCAAGTCCGTGTGACCTGCCCATTGGGAACAGACTTTGAGGGATCACCTGGTGAGAGCTTGACAAATGGTGGTGAAGTCATTGTCAGCCGCTTTCCAATGGGCGCACCCAAACCTGTTTTGGCAAATAAATTCAATGGTGTGATCAAATTAACACACTACCTAACCCCTACAGGCTCAAAAGTTTATGACCCAGCATTTCTCAGCCTACCCGATATAGTGACAGCACATATCAAAGGCGCTCGGATTGATAACATAACAGGCCCCGCCAATCTAGTCGCCCATTTCAGGCAACATTATGACGATGTTGCCGCCCAATTTGGCATCGACGCGTATAATATCGACTCCTGGCATGCAGGCATTCATCCGCTGATGGGTTACGACATGGCAGCCAAAGACGATCCTGTTCGCTGGTCTCAGACGGTCTTTTCCAGCCCGCGCCTGCTTCATTTTCACACCTGTGGGATGGGTCCGCCAGGTGAGATTTGTTGGATGATCGTTGATCCGACTGTCACAATAGACGGAACCGCTTTATGGGAAAATGGGAGGCTGCACCCCGAACGGTTTGCCGCGACAAGAAAAATAATAGAAACGTTTTCCAGCCTTGCCGAGGCTTTTGCCGCACCTGTTGATGCCATCGGACTCGAGACTGTGGTATAGAGACTGATGGCACATCTGACGATAATCATTTTGCTACTTGCCAAAGGCCCCGTCTGATGGGAAAGTTTTCAGCCTTTACCCTCGCTTGGAATGCGTTAAGCCACCATCAAAACTGGCCTCGCTACTGGCAGAACGTGCCTCTCGCCAAAAAATATGACGTGATCATTATCGGGGCTGGTGGGCATGGCCTTGCCACTGCCCATTATCTGGCCAAAAATCACGACATCACCAATGTTGCTGTTCTTGAAAAAGGATGGCTTGGCGGCGGCAACATAGCCCGCAACACTGTAACCATCAGATCAAACTATCTGCGCGATGAGAGCCTTCCCTTTTTTGTCAAAAGCGTGTCTCTGTTTGAAGGATTGGCCAAAGATCTGAATTTCAATCTTATGTATTCCAAGCGAAGCATGATAGATGTGATCCAAACCTATCCAAAAATGCGTGAAATTCGCCGTCGCATGATGAACGGGTATCTACACGGATCCAGCTATAACCCCATAAATGTCGCTGAGTTGCGAAGACGCGTACCTGCGCTGACCGGCGGTGGACCAAAGTCACGTCTGCCAATCATTGGCGCTATGGTGCACAAAGAAGCTGCCGTGTGCAGGCATGATGGTGTCGCCTGGGGGTATGCCCGGTCAGCTAGCCGTCGTGGCGCAGAAATTCACCAACATACTGAAGTGAAAAGCCTTTTGCGCGCGGCAGATGGCACCATCAAAGGCGTAGAGACAAATCGTGGCACGGTGCTGGCTGACAAGGTTGCTGTCGTCGTTTCCGGCCATACGACAACAATCACTGAAACGGCCGGTCTGCGTTTGCCGGTAAAGTCTTTCAATTTGGCCGCTTTCGTCTCGGAACCGGTGAAACCCCTTGTTGATGTTATTGTCAACTGTCCGGATTTGGGCGTTTACCTCAATCAATCCGATAAAGGGGAATTGGTTATCGGAGGTGCGCCAGACCCTGGACAATCGTTTCGCCGCGATATGAAGCAAACGGTATTCGAAGATGCTGTTGTCACCATGCTTGAATTGTTTCCTGCCTTTCGGCGGTTGAAATTGTTGCGGCAATGGGGCGGTGTATTGGATATTGCGCATGACGCCACCCCAATTATTTCACAGACAGACATCCCTCGACTGTTTGTATCGTGCGGGTGGTGGGGAGGTTTTAAAGCTGTTCCGGCTGGTGGATATACTCTCGCTCACCTTATTGCTACAGGGCAACCGCATGAGGTTGCCACTCCATTTACTTTGGACCGGTTTCGTCATCTCGATTTCGTCGTGGAGTCGGGCACAACGACAGCGCGTTAGGAAAGGCTGGATTATGTTAACTCTGCCATGCCCTTTTTGTGGCGAGCGTGATGAAACCGAATTCGTCAACGGCGGACCGACGAAACCACCACGCCCCGACATCACAGTCACCAACAGTGAATGGATCGACTGGTTGACCGTGCCCATCAACCCCATTGGTTATGTCGAAGAGAAATGGTGGCACGCCAAAGGATGTGGTGCCTGGTTCACAATCAAACGTCATACTGTCACGCATGATATCGCCAAATTGGATGGGTAAAGCACATGACCTCCTCCCCTTTACGTTTCCAGACAGGCGGTCACATAAACCGTGACAAGCCGATTGAATTCGAATTCAACGGCAAAATCTACACCGGTTTTGACGGTGACACCCTCGCCTCTGCACTATTGGCGAATGGTATCTTTCTGACGGCACGTTCGTTCAAATATCACCGTCCCCGTGGAGTTATGGGCGCGGGTGTCGAGGAACCATCCTGTCTTGTTGAATTGCTCGGCGTGCATGCAGCTGGTAACCACGCAGCAACAAAGGTAGAACTGAGAACAGGCTTGCGAGCAAAGTCTGTAAATTGTTGGCCATCACCAAATTTCGATTTACTCAGCATCAACCAGTTCTTTTCAAGGCTTCTTCCAGCAGGGTTTTATTACAAAACCTTTATGTGGCCGAATTGGCACCTGTTTGAAACCTCAATTCGTCGTGCCGCTGGCCTCGCAGCAGCACCAGACGAGCGTATTCCAGACCATCGCTACGAGACGCGCTGGTGGTATGGAGACGTCATCGTGGTTGGCGCTGGACCGTGCGGGTTACTCGCCGCCATGATGGCAAGCCGCAGTGGCGCACGGGTCATGATTGTCGATGATCATCGGGAGGCTGGCGGACATTTACGCGCTAGCCGAATGATAATCAATGGTAATCCCGCACTTGATTGGGTGGCAGCAATTGTCGAAGAGCTTGACGCAAACCCGGAAGTGACGCGCCTTCAGGATGCCATCGCTTGGGGCTATCGCGAGAGCAACCAATTGATGATAACTGAGCGCAATCCTCTTGAAGATCATGTCTTCCAGCGCGGTTGGAAAGCCAGAGCGAACAGAGTCATTCTCGCCACTGGCGCGATTGAGAGGAACCTTATATTTGCCAACAATGATCGTCCGGGAGTAATGCTAGCCTCCGCGGTGCAGCGCTATGCCAATGAATATGCCGTGATGCCAGGGCGGCGTGCTGTGATTTTCACAAATAACAGCAGCGCATATGAACTGGCGCATGATTTGCGATCACTTGGCATCGATGTAGCTGGCATTGTCGACAGCCGTCCATCAAGCGCGATTGGCGTTGAACAACAAGGTCTGGATATGCCGCTCTTTGCAGAGCATCAGGTAATGACTGCTCACGGTGGTAAAAAGGTGCAGGCCGTAACCATCAGAGACAAAAATGGTGTTACAACACGCCTTAATTGTGATCTTCTAGCATTGTCCGGAGGCTGGAACCCCGCCGTTCATCTATTTTCTCAGTCGCGTGGCACGCTCGCTTACGATGCTGATCTGGCAAGCTTTGTTCCGGACAAACCATCGCAGCAAGTTATATGCGTTGGTGCCGCAGCTGGCCAAATGAACCTCGCGTTCGCGATTGTGGAGACGGCCGCCCTAACCTCGTCATGCCTACAAAACCAAGGTTTTACCGTTGCAGCTGTTGCAACGCCTGAACTCTCGACAATAACAGACTACAATATTCATCCCCTGTGGAAGGTTGATGGACTGAGGCCCGGCGATAAGGCTTTTATCGACATTCAAAATGATGTCACGCTTGATGACATCGGCCTCGCCATGCGGGAAGGCTTTGACACGGTGGAACATGTAAAGCGCTACACCACAGCTGGGATGGGTATTGATCAGGGCAAAATAGGTAATGTCAATGTCATCGGTAACATGGCTGAAGCAAGCAACAAAACGCCCGGTGAAATAGGCACAACAACATTTCGGTCACCGTTCACGCCGGTCGATTTTGGTTCAATCGCCGGGCAGCGATCCGGTGAGGTAGTATTGCCTTTCCGACACACGCCAATCACCAAATGGAACAAGGCTCAGGGCGCTGTTATGTATGAAGCCGGCGCTCGTTGGCAAAGACCAGGCTATTTTCCGGTCGCCGGTGAAACCATGCAGAATGCCATCAATCGGGAGGCTGAGGCCGTACGCTATGGCGTTGGTGTTTATGATGGGTCACCCCTTGGCAAATTTGATATCAGCGGACGTGACGCAGCGGCGTTTATTGATCTTTTGTATACCAATGATTTCAGTGACCTTGAAATCGGAATGGGGCGCTATGGAATAATGCTCAGCGAAGATGGTATGATTCTCGATGATGGCGTTACGTTCAAGCTTGCCGAAAACCACTATTTCATGTCGACATCAACAGGCTATGCCGATCTGGTCTTTCGGCATATGGAATACATTCTTCAGGTTGAACGCCCTAGCTGGCAGGTATGGATTACTCCAATTACGTCGCAATGGTGTAATGCAACAATATGCGGCCCTAAGGCGCGGGATGTTCTCGTCGCCCTTGGCACCTCTGTTGACATCAGCGCCGAGGCCTTTCCATTTATGGCGCTAAGAGAGGGTATCGTTGCTGATATGCCAGCACGCATTTGCCGTGTCAGCTTTACCGGCGAAGTCAGCTTTGAGATAAATGTTTGGCCACGCCATGCTGAGGCCATGTGGCACCGCATAATGGAAGCTGGCGCTCCTCTCGGCATTCTTCCGATTGGCTCAGAAACAAGCCATGTATTACGTGTGGAAAAAGGTTTCCTTTCGCTTGGCCATGAGGTTGACGGTACGGTGGATCCGTTTGACCTCGGTATGGGATGGATCATGTCGCGCACCAAAATGCACGCTATTGGCAGAAGATCAGTTGATATCCGGAGAGAGTCCGGAAAACCGAGACGCGAACTTATAGGCCTATTGCCTGACTCAAATGGCGAGTTGATACCGGAAGGTGCGCCCATCACACCTAATGGAGATCGCGTCGCCAGTGAGGGCTTTGTCTCAGCCTGTGTCTGGAGTGTAGTTAAACAGCGTGTAATCGCACTAGGATTGCTTTTAAATGGTCGTGCCCGTATCGGTCAAACAGTGTTCATCCGAGACCGGGAAAAAACGATCAAGGCCATCGTCACGAAACCCTGTTTTCATGATCCTCAGGGTCACAGGCTAAGAGGATAAAATGGGCTATCAGATATCCACAGAGAGACAAGCTTTACAAGCAACTTTCGACATCAAAGGGGTGAAGGCTGCGGTTGCCCGTAAGTTGTCACCGCTTGGCCTTGCGCTACCATCTGACAGAAATACTACCTCGAGGTCAAATGACATTACGCTATGCTGGATTGGCAAAAGTCACTGGCTCCTTGTGGCACCAGCAGAAATGGAAACGCAATTGAAAGCCTCCCTCGTCCCTGATGATACCACTCATGATTGCCGTGTCGTTTTAGTCAGCGATGTCTTCACTTTTTTTAGCATCACCGGGCCTCAGGCGAATGACATCATGGCTATCGCCAGTCCGCTCGATACAAGGCCAAAAAAATTTCCTGAAAATGGTTCCACTTTCAGTGAACTATTTGGCATTAGGGGACTCATCTTACGCCAGCCAAATGGCTTCACTATCGCCATTGAACAAAGTTATGCAGATATGGTGGCCGCATATTTCAGGAAAATATAGCGGTTTACAACGAAACGGTGTTCCGCGCAGCCTCGATTCGCTTTTCAACCATTTTGCGGAAACGCATTGGACCTGCATCAATACCTAGATTGATATTGCGCGTGCGCTTATTCTTCATACCCTTATGCACCTTGACGAGAATGTCACGATCCTCAATAAAAGCGATTTTTGCCGCTTCAAACATCTGTGTAGAGAGCGTCTCATTGTCAGGATCACCATTTCGATGCTGAAACCAGAAATAACGAGTGTTATCCGCGTCAACCGGCGTCATAAAATTGTATGAAATATTCACAAAACTGTTGTCTGGTAGAGCGGTATCGTCCCCCCCCCTGTCCTTTAGGAGTAAATATTGACTTATTGATGGCAATTGACGGCACCCGACATTCATAATGTTGTTTGCGGTCACAATTTCCCGTAAAAGAGAGCATTGGCGCGTAATAAGGTGGCGGTTCACGGTCCTGCATCCAACGCGACACCAGAATACCATCTTTAAGCCGGTCAATATTGAGAGGCACATCTTCGGTTCCTGC
Organism: uncultured SAR116 cluster alpha proteobacterium; assembly: GCA_902583715.1. Taxonomy (GTDB): domain Bacteria; phylum Pseudomonadota; class Alphaproteobacteria; order Puniceispirillales; family Puniceispirillaceae; genus UBA3439. Next base: position 3,134 of record CACHXC010000016.1, on the reverse strand, counting down.
GCCGGCAAAGGACGACACATGCACCCACGCAACATGTGACGGATCCAACAAATTGTCGGTTATATAAAGATAGTGACAAGCAATATCCATGCTGCCGCCCGGTGTTTTTCCCCAGGATGGATTATCAAAATTTTCTATGTGATAGATTTCATTTGGTTCGGCAGCATCCGGTGCGCCCATCCATATCCAAAGCAATCCGTAACGATCAACCAAGGGATAGGATTTAACCCTAACATTTGGCGGCGCATCCTGTTGTGTTGGCGCATGCACACAACTGCCGCTGCAATCGAATGTCAAGCCGTGATACCCACACTCAACCCTGTCCGCATGCAACCGGCCGTGCGAAAGGGGTAATTTACGGTGCGGACACGCATCTTCTAGCGCCACTGGAATGCCCTTGTCAGTCCGGAAAATAACCACCTGCTCATTGAGGATGGTCAAAGGTTTCAGCGCATGTTGAAAATCAGAACTCCACCCCGCCACATACCAGCTATTAAAGAGAAATTCCGTTTCGATATCGACCATTTATCATCGTCTCCTTTATTGATATCACCCGCAAATGATCAGCGCCAAGCGAGTTTATCATGCCTATTCACTTATCAATGTCGCACACCAGCATAGCAAGCATGTCACCACGCGCCACATAGCCCCTGTTGCCATGGGCGAGAACATAACCATCTACTGCGAAATGGAAAGACACAGATACGTCTTCAAGTCTTTCAATGGGCCGAATATAACCAGCCAACTGCCCCGCTTTCACCTTATCGCCGGCAGAAAAATGGCGATCAAACAATCCTGATGTTGGCGCGTAAACATTGTCAGCACTTGATCGCGTCTCAACAAGGATTGGTTCAACCGGTTCCGGCAGCGCGTCACTGATGATTCCGGCATGGGAGAGACATCGCTTTACACCTAACATCGCTATCGAAACTTGCGTTGGATCGGCACCACCGCCGCCGCCAAGTTCCGCCGCGATCATGGGCACAGACGCCTGAAGCGCGGCCGCATTCAAAGACCGCGTGTCATTAAAGGCGCCCAATATCCAGATAAACGGTGCACCAAACGCTCTGGCAAGTTGCAGGTTAGCCTGCATCAAATCATGGTCATCACTACGCGTGGCAAGCGCCGCCGTAGCAAAAATAGACGCTTTACCCCCTGCATGTAAATCGATCACCAAATCCGCTTCTGGCAACAATACAGAGACAATAAAATCCGCCAACATATCCGTTGGACCGCCATTCGGATCGCCCGGAAAGGCTCGGTTTAAATTACACCCATCAAGTGGCGATGTACGCTGTGAGGCAAGCACTGCAGGATTGTTGATTGCAGGCAAGATGATCAACCTACCGTCAATTCTCTCGGGATCTATTTCGTCAATCAACCGGCTTAGCACAACCGGCCCTTCATATTCGTCACCGTGTATCCCAGCCACCAGCAATGCCGTTGGCCCGGGTTTGCCAACAATACAAGCAATTGGCATTAGATAGACACCAAGCGGTCGGGCGTTATTTGACCAGCGCATAAGGATATCGCCGGTCCGTTTGCCAGGTTGATCAAGGCTGATATTTACCTCAAGACGCGTTTTTGCCATATTTTCGGCCCTTTTGTTCAGGAAAGCGCACCGTTTCCTGAAGAAGCCCCTTGGAAAGAAATCAACTACTTTCTGTGTCTAAACACACTCTAATTTGGTATCACACGCAACGCCAGAACAATATAACTTTTCCTAAATTTCTTGCAATTATTATACGATAATGTGATGAATGTTTTTGTTGCGGCGAGATCTCTAATATGACGACAAATATAACAAGCCCCATACCAAAGGCTAAATCTGGCATTTCGTTGATAAAGGCACATATGATGGTAACCGGAGTTGACGCCGGGCCCAAAATTAGCATTGCACTGGACTCAAACGAAAACGCTTTCGGCCCCTCTCCTAAGGCTCTCGAAGCCGCAGCCAAGGCCACCAAACACCTCGAACGTTACTTCGAAAATCCAGCAGGCGTTCTCGTCCCTGCCATTGCGTCCTGCTATCAGCTTGAACCAAAGCGTATCGCGATTGGCTTTGGCTCAGATGATTTGCTGGCACGTATTGCCCGCGCCTACCTGGGGCCAGGCACCTCACTATTGCGGAGCCAGAACAGCTATTTAAAGGTGCCCAATTATGCCTATGCGAATGATGCTGATCCGATAGCGGCACCTGACAAGGATTTTTGTACCAATGTCGATGCCATGCTGGCTTGCCTAACCTCTGAAACGCAGATCGTTTACATTGCCAACCCGGACAATCCCTCTGGGGCCATGTTGCCGGGTGACGAACTGCGACGCCTGCATGCTGGCCTTCCCGGTGATGTGCTGTTGGTGATAGATGGTGCCTACGCAGAATATGTTACCGATCCGCAGTACGATTTAGGTGAAGACCTTGTGCGCACTCACGAGAACGTTCTTATTACAAGGAGCTTTTCGAAGATCCATGGCCTCGCCGGTGCTCGGGTGGGATGGGCCTATGGGTCAAGGAATGTCATAGATACCATAACTCGCATTGGGCTCACCTTTCCTCTTGCTACACCCTCGCTCCACGCTGCAGTTGCGGCCCTTGAGGACACAGATCACTGTGACTATGTGCGTCGTGAGACCGCTACATTGCGGGACGAAGCGACACAGCTGCTAACGGCAGCCGGAATCCATGTCTATCCGGGGCACGGCAACTCCATTCTGATGGAGATGAAATCAAAGCAGGGTCTGGCACAAACGATCGACGCGGCTTTGCGTAAAGAGGGCATTTCGCTACGGCGCTTTACTTCACCGGCCTTCGATGCCTGCATCAGGATGACCATCGGTAAGCGTGAGGAGACGCATGCCGCCATCAATGCGTTGGTGCGTCTCTATAGAGAGATTGCATGACGATGCCCTTGTCATCTCCAATATCTCCTCTGAACGGCGAAAACATCATCACCCAGCTAAAGCGGGCCGGCGTTAAAATTATTGTTTCGGTTCCCGATATTGTGACAAGTGATGGTCTTTTATGGCCCATTTCCAGAGATCCAGACTTCAGATTGATACGAGTGTGTAAGGAAGATGAGGGGGTATCTATCTGCGCCGCTCTATCCTTTAGCAACAATCGCGCAGTGCTACTA
>CACHXC010000015.1 GCA_902583715.1 uncultured SAR116 cluster alpha proteobacterium | reverse complement strand
AACCCAGTATCCTACACACTGCTGATCAATCTTCTTTAGCACCCTCGACCGCTGATCATGACTCTCAATTCCAGCGCAGTCCCACACCTTTGCCGTTAGGGCAATTTCTGAAACGAGCAGGTTCGGGCACTTCCATCAACCTTGAGCTAGTCAGTGTATCTGAAGTTTTTTTTACGACGCTGAAGATTGGCTTTAAAGTTTGTTAATGCTCTCAGAAGGTTAATGTCATTTTGGTGATTTGTTTCCTACTTATTCACCTCTACGTCATACCAGAGAGATGTGACTAGCCGTGTGAGTTCAACCCGATGAATGATTTGAAGATTGCCAACACAAGCAGAAGCCAGTGCATCTTCTAGTGCTCGAGTATTACAGGTGCAAGATGTTGATGTGCTGTGTTCTCGTGACAAATTTCTACTCTATTTGAGTGGTGAAAAATTCATAAATTAAGACTTATCTTGATATAGTGATGGTTGAAAGAGCTCTCTTGAAAACAATGAGTCAATAAGGCACCGTACATCAATGGACTTCTTTGAAAAACCAATATTAAACTCGCCATACGAGTACCCAAGTCGACATTGGGAATTGGATGAGGCTGGACAGCCTACCCAATCTGTTAACCATGCAAGGCGACCCTCTTCATTAATCACCCCGGTGCCGAGCGCTAGAGGAAGACACAGGAAAAACGGTCGCGATGATGGCCAAATGGATATGGTCTTGGATGCTGGAGATGACCTGTCTTCAACCGACCAAGAATATAATATTTCAGGGTATATTAATGAGATTAGAGAATTAGTCGACCAATGGAGACGGCTGCCGAATGAGCGTGACTGGCAAGTTACAGCAGAGACAGCACAACTGCTCCGGTATTGGCGCTCCCACGAATTTGAAACCATACGTCCATTCTTCTGCCAAGTCGAAGCGGTCGAAACTGCTATATGGTTATCAGAAGTTGCTCCTAAAATGGGGAAGCGTACGGAAGGTATCTTAAAGCGCCTTAAATTGGCTAGCGAGCAGGCAAATCCAGAAATATCCAGAATTGCATTTAAGTTAGCGACGGGTGCTGGGAAAACTACAGTTATGGCGATGCTGATAGCATGGCAAACTGTCAATGCGGTTCGTCACCCCCAAACAAAATCCTTTTCCAGAGCATTTTTGATTGTCGCTCCTGGCATCACAATTAAGGATCGCCTTCGCGTCCTTCAGCCTAATGATCCGGATAGTTACTATAAGACACGAGAGCTTATTCCCGCAGATATGATTGGTGATATGGAGAAGGCTAAAATTATTATCACTAATTATCATGCCTTCAAACTTCGTGAAACGACAGAAATTTCAAAAACAGGACGAGCCCTTTTGAAAGGGAGAGGCGAAGAAATCCAGACGCTGGAAACAGAAGGTCAGATGATCAAACGCGTCATGGGCGCATTAATGAGCATGAAGCATATTGTGGTTATTAATGATGAAGCCCATCACTGCTACCGTGAAAAACCATCGTCTGATGAAGATGATTTAAAAGGCGATGATAAAAAGGAAGCAGATAAAAATAAAGAAGCCGCCCGCCTATGGATAACTGGAATCGAAGCGGTAAAACGTAAATTAGGTGTGCGCGTTGTATACGATTTATCCGCAACACCATTTTTCCTCAAGGGTTCTGGATATGCTGAGGGAACTTTGTTCCCGTGGGTGTCCAGCGATTTCTCGCTAATGGACGCAATCGAATGCGGGATTGTCAAGCTACCTCGTGTGCCAGTTGCTGATAATGTTGTGAGAGATGAGATGCCGCTTTACCGGCAGCTTTGGGAACATATTGGCAAAAAGATGCCTAAAATGGGACGAGGGGAGTCAAGTGCCGACCCTCTTTCTTTACCGCCGATGCTTCAAACAGCGTTGGAAGCTTTATATGGCCATTACGAGAAGGTTTATGAAAGCTGGCAAAAAGAAGGGATTTCAGTTCCTCCAGTCTTCATTATGGTTTGTAACAATACAGCAACTTCAAAGCTCGTATATGATTTTATTTCTGGCTTTGAGCGCGCTAATGAAAAAGGTGAAGTTGCGTTCCACGAAGGCCGTCTCGAGCTTTTCCAGAATTACGATAAGAATGGTCAGCGACTATCAAAGCCAAAAACACTATTAATCGATAGCGCGCAGTTAGAATCTGGAGACGCACTCGATAAAGAATTTAGGGAGGCGGCAGCTCTTGAAATAGAGCGCTTTCGCCGCGAAATTCTTGAGCGGACGGGAAATCAAAAAGAAGCTGATAACATTGACGATGCCACATTGCTTCGTGAAGTGATGAATACCGTTGGAAAACCTAATTCACTTGGTCAAGGCATAAGATGTGTCGTTTCGGTATCGATGCTAACAGAAGGTTGGGATGCAAACACGGTTACGCATGTACTTGGCGTCCGAGCCTTTGGCACACAGCTGCTTTGTGAGCAGGTTGTAGGTCGCGCACTTCGCCGCCAATCATATGAGCTGAACGAAGATGGATTGTTCGACGTTGAATACGCCGATGTACTCGGCATACCGTTTGACTTTGCGGCAGAACCAGTTGTTTCAAAGCCAAGACCACCACGTGAGACCATCCGTGTTCGAGCAATGCGTGAACGTGATCATCTAGAAATAAGGTTTCCCAAAGTAGAAGGTTATCGAACCGAACTTCCAAACACAAAACTGACAGCTAATTTTACACAAGATCACTCTCTTCGATTAACGCCAGAACTGGTTGGTCCTTCGATTGTTGATTTACAAGGCATTGTTGGCAAAGGTGAGAGGCTAACACTTGAACATACAAAAGATATGCGAAAGAGCACCATCTTGTTCAATTTGGCGGCACACCTTCTTTATCACAAATATCGCGATCCTGGTGATGAACCTAAATTATATCTTTTTGGGCAGTTGCGGTCAATTTGTCGGCAATGGATGGATAATCACCTCGAATGCATTGGCAACACCTATCCCGCCCAATTGATGTACAAACAGCTAGCGGATATGGCTGCCAATAAAATATCTGCTGCGATCACCGAAACTCATTCTGGTGAGCAATTGGTGAAAGCGGTTCTTGACCCGTATAATATGGAAGGCTCGTCCATTCATGTGAATTTCACCACATCCAATCCGCGTCGCTATGAGACCAGTGAACATAAATCACATATTAATTTTGTGATTGGTGACAGCGAATGGGAGTTGGATATGGCAGAGGCCTTGGAAAACAGCCCGCGCGTTTTGGCTTATGTCAAAAATCATTCGCTTGGGTTCGAGGTACCTTATTTGCTGGGGTCTGAGCCGCGCAAATACCGCCCCGACTTTATTGTTAAGGTTGATGATGGCGTGCCAGGTGACTCCCTGAACCTGATTATTGAGGTCAAGGGCTATCGCGGTGAGGCATCGATTGAAAAAGCGAACACGATGAAAGCCTTTTGGGTGCCGGGTGTGAACAATTTGAAAAAATTTGGCCGCTGGGCCTTTGTAGAATTTCAGGGTGATGTGTTTGAGGGTAAAGCCAGCCTGCAGGAAGCTGTTGACAGGCTGATGACCAAATACGCCCGAAAAAATGAACAAACAGATGCCGCAGAATAAAGCCTGAGGGCGCACAAGGAAGACATCAGCTATGGCTAAGACACCAAAATCAGTTGAAACCATTACTCATGAAGGGGATACACGCACCAATATTCCGACCGCGGAATATGAAAATTTGATGCGTGATGAAGATAAAAAGCCGATTGAATTGAAATATTCGCGCAACTCTGATTTAGACCCGCAGCTGGTTTGGCGCGGTAAGGACGATCAAGACTGGTCGGATTTAGTGGTCACCGCCCCGCCGCTTTATATTCAGGAAAAAATTAATCCCAAACATATCATTGATGATCTGATACGCCAGTCAAAAAAGCGCAGCGATGATAAAGCGCAGGAAGAAGCACCTGACCTGTTTGCCGATATGTTTGATGGCGAGCTGGACCCAGAAGCCAAAACAGAATTCTACGCCCATGATCAGAACTGGACTAACAGGATGATTTTGGGCGATAGCCTACAGGTGATGGCTTCACTAGCGGAGAGAGAAGGTCTGCGCGGGAAGGTGCAATGCATCTATTTTGACCCGCCTTACGGGATTAAGTTTGGCTCAAACTGGCAGGTATCGACACGGTCGCGTGATGTAAAAGACGGCAAGGCAGATCAAATTAGCCGTGAACCAGAAATGGTAAAAGCATTTCGTGATACTTGGTCAGATGGCATAAACTCTTATCTAACCTATCTGAGAGACCGCTTAACATTATCGCGCGACTTGCTTCATGAAAGTGGCTCGATTTTTGTTCAAATTAGCGATGAAAATGTGCATCGCGTAAGAGCGCTTTTAGATGAAGTGTTTGGCCAAGAAAATTTTATTAGTGAAATTGTATTTACAAAAACGAGGTCGCTTGTTTCTAGTGATTTTGTAACGACAATTTGCGACTACATTATTTGGTACTCCAAGGATCGTGAACTTGCAAAAGGTAAAATGAACAAATTGTTCAATATTAGAGTTGATGATGAACTTGCGTCGCATTTCCAATCCTCCGATGGAAAATTAATTACAAAAGGTGAATTCAAAAAAATTAATTCAACCGCTGACTTAATTACTCAATTTCGGGGGATTAAGTCAGATGACCTTGTAAGAAAAAACAATCCACACTTTGATTTTGAATGGCAAGGCATGTCCCTTGGGGGATGCTATAGAACAAGTAAAATTGGTCTAGAGAGGTGTTTGAAGGCAGATAGAATAATTTACACTAAATCTGGTATTAGATATAAATTCTTTCTCGATGATTTTCCTGTGTCTCCATTAAATCATCTTTGGGCTGATGTTATCGGCGCTTCAAATCCAATATATGTTGTTCAAACTAATGAAGATGTTGTAAAGCGCTGCATGCTGATGACGACTGATCCTGGTGATATAGTTTTAGATCCAACATGTGGTTCAGGTACAACAGCTGCCGTTGCTGAAAAGTATGGAAGGCGTTGGATCACAATTGACACATCTCGGGTAGCAGTCTCTTTAGCAAAATCAAGAATAATCAGCTCGGAATTTCCACATTATATTTTGATGGACTCAAGAGATGGGCAGATTAAGGAAAATAAATTAAGTGGCCTTGTTCTATCTGAATTACCCAAGAACAAGATTAGAGCTGGTTTTGTTTATGAACGTGTTCCCCATATCACTCTGAGAGATATCGCCAATAACTCTGAAATAGATGTTATTTGGGACAATCATCAGGAAACTCTAGAGCCACTCCGTCAGCAGTTAAATTCAGCCCTTAATCAGACTTGGGAAGAATGGGAAATCCCACGTGAAGCTGAGGCTAATTGGCCTGAAGCCGCTAAATCTGCTCACGCAAAATGGTGGGAGGCACGGATCGCCCGCCAGAAAGATATTGATGACAGCATAGCGCGCAATGCTGAAACTGAATACCTCCATGATCGGCCTTATGTGGACAATTCAAAGGTGCGCGTTGCCGGCCCCTTCACGGTGGAAAGCCTGTCCCCACATAAGGTTATCGCAGTCGATGATGATGGTGAACTCTTAGACAATCTTGATGCGGCAGATGGCCTGCGTGTCGCCCCAGGCCGCAGTGATGATGAGATTGATTTTGGTAATGTGATCTTAGAACATCTGCGCACCGCTGGCGTTCAGCAGGCGCATAAAGAAGATCGAATTAAATTCACATACATTAACCTCTTCCCGGGCAAGTTTATTTCCGGTGACGGGCGGTATGTGGAGTCCGACAGTGAAAACGCTCCACAAAAACGCGCGGCCGTTTTCATTGGTCCTGAATATGGCACGCTGGGACGGGCGGATATTGTCGCCGCAGCTCGTGAAGCACGTGACCTACAATTTGACGTGCTGGTCTGTTGTGCCTTCAATTATGATGCGCATTCATCAGAAATTGAAAGACTGGCTGACCTGCCTATCCTGAAAGCACGGATGAACCCTGATCTGCATATGGCCGAAGAGCTCAAAAACACAGGGGCAGGTAATCTGTTTGTTGTATTTGGTGAGCCAGATATTGACTTCATTGATGCTGAGGATGGCAAGATGCAGGTTAAGATCAACGGTGTTGATGTCTTCCACCCCTCAAAAGGAGAAGTGGTGTCTGGTGGGCCGGAAAGTATCGCCGCTTGGTTCATAGACACAGATTATAACGAAGAAAGTTTCTTTGTCAGACACGCCTATTTCCTTGGCGCTAATGACCCGTATAAACAGCTGAAAAGTGCCCTGAAAGCAGAGATAGATGAAGAAGCATGGGAAAGCCTTTATCGTGATATCTCCCGCCCATTTCCAAAGCCAGAAACAGGACGCATTGCTGTAAAAGCCATCAATCATCTTGGTGACGAGGTAATGAAAGTGTTCAATTTGGATTAAGGCTATCTGATGGAATTTCGAATTGCTGATACATTCCAGTCTAGCCTTGGCAAGCTTAATGCCCAGGAACAGAAGGCGGTAAAGACAACCGCTTTTGACCTACAGATGGGCCTTAGTGGAAATTCAACACAATTCCATAAAATTGAACGTGCTAAAGACCCGAATTTCTGGTCGGTGCGTGCAAATAGTGACATTCGCCTCATAGTTCATAAAACTTCCGCGTCTATTTTACTTTGTTATGTGGATCATCATGATGATGCCTATGCCTGGGCAGGGCGACGGCGTATCGAAAACCACCCTGTGACAGGGGCGGCCCAAATTGTAGAAGTTCGTGAGCTGGTTGAAGACGTCACAATACAGAGGCCTGTGATTGCCGATGAAACCCCTGAGGCGTTACCAGCCATTTTTGATGACTTGAATAAAGACCAACTACTGTCAATTGGTGTACCTGAAGATTGGCTTGATGATGTGTTGAGCGCGAATGAAGAGACGTTCTTACATGTGGCTGATCATTTACCACAAGAAGCTGCTGAAATTTTGCTAGAGGTCGCTGGAGGTGATGTTTCATTCCTTCAGGCTGTGCAGCAATCACAAGCTGCTAGAGAAGAATCATCGGATATAGAAGATAGCGGCTTTGCACACCCAGATGCTCAACGCCGTTTCCGTGTGGTGCAGGATAGTGATGCTCTTGCAGTTGCCCTTGATTACCCTTGGGAAAAATGGACAGTGTTTTTGCACCCTGCTCAGCGCATTTTTGCTTATCGTTCTTACAATGGTCCAGCGCGGGTAGCAGGTTCAGCTGGAACAGGTAAAACAGTTGTGGCCATTCATCGCGCGCTAGCTTTGCATAAGAAATATCCAGAGAATAGAATATTACTGACAACATTCACCAAAACGTTGGCCAATGCTATGCGTGTTAAACTGGAGCGGCTGGCTGGTGTTGGATCTGCAGCATCAGAAAAAATAGACGTGTGTCATCTAGAAGGCGTGGCCTATGAGTTGATGCAGCAATCTGGAAAGCAGCCGAACATAGCTTCCGTTTCACAACTTCAAAGTTTTTTTAAATATGCTTGTAAAGAGTTGGAGGTTGAAGATTTCAGCATTGGTTTTTTGCTAGCTGAATGGGAACATGTTGTTGACGCGTGGCAGTTAAAGTCATGGGAAGATTATCGTGATATAAAGCGGCTGGGTCGAAAAACACGGATAGGCGGCGCACAACGTGAAAAGCTTTGGAGCATTTTTGATCGGGTTGGGAACACCATTGCTAGCCGTAAGTTATCGACATGGCCGTCAGTTTTCAGCTCGTTGCATGCTAATTCAGCTCCTGCCATAAAATACCAAAACATCATCATTGATGAAGCACAGGATATTTCCGTTAGTGAGTTGAAATTTGTTGCTCGTTTGGCAGGAGATAAAACAGATGGCCTTTTCTTCGCTGGCGATCTAGGCCAACGGATTTTCAGGCAACCGTTTTCTTGGAAAAGTCTGGGCGTTGATGTGCGTGGTCGATCAAATACGCTTAAAATAAACTACCGAACATCTCATCAAATTAGGCAACAGGCGGACAGATTACTTCCAAAAGAAATTTCAGATTTGGATGAGAATGAGGAAAGTCGCAAAGCGACGATTTCTTTATTTAATAGTTTGCCGCCACAGATTTTAGTAGTTGATGATTTCGAAGACGAAACATCTATTATTTCAGATTGGATTAATCAGCAGATAAGTGGCGGGGTTCCAGTATCTGAAATTGGTATTTTTGTTAGGAGTGAAGATGAACTGCCAAGAGCAAAGGCAGCGATAATTGACGCTGGGCAAAAGGCATTCAAAATCACAGACAAGTATGAAGAAAATACGAGTGCTATTTCTTTTGGAACAATGCATTTGGCAAAAGGCCTGGAATTCAGATCTGTTGTGGTTATGGCTTGCGATGAAGATATCTTGCCACACCAAGAGAGACTCGAGCGTGTGACAGATGCATCTGATCTAGCCGAAGTTTATGAGACTGAAAGACATTTATTGTATGTTGCGTGCACGAGGGCAAGAGAGCATCTCTTAGTTACAGGTGTTGAGCCTGGTAGTGAATTTTTGGAAGATTTAGAAAATCGCTAAATATATAAGTTATTGCCCCTATCAGCGAGCGATATTCGAAATCAATCTACTTTGAAACCCATCTGGCCAATCACTAATTTCCTGGGTGTTGCCGCTGACTTTAGGTCCTGAGCTATTTTCGAGTGTTAGGGCCTCATGTAAAGCTGACTCGTAAAAGATGTTCATACTGTCTCTCCGCGGGACTTTTTGCCAAGGCCATACCAGAGAGTGCAAGAGTTGTATTCCATGTTTAGGCAGCTCTTTACCGGCCTTGATGCCACTCATGTGTTGTTCGAAACGCTCTTCAACAGCCTTTGCAGTTTCACCTACATAAATACCATACCTGCCATTGTTCTCAGAAAAGCCATCACGGAGAATTACATAAAGCGAAGTTGTGTAACTCTTTTTGGGTTTGTGCTTGAATTTAAGAAATTACAAATTTTTTCTTGCACTAATGAGCCATGAAATAGGCTGATGCCCTTTTTCACGGAGTATTGCCCTTATTTTTGATGCAGATTTAATGGCTTTTGGGCTTTCTTTATGCTCAAGTTCCAAAATGTCAAGTGTTGCTAATTCAAGATCTGGATATTGCCTTGTTAGACCTTCTTCTGCTGCATCAAGAAGAAATGGAGTCTGTTGATTAAGGAATGGTCTTTCATCATTCAAGTTTCTCCAATTTTTTACAACTTCATGCAGATCTTCCCAGCTCATTCTTCGTCTTCCAAGTGAGCTCTTAGTGAAGTCTAAGCTTGCTCTTAATTGTGGTTTAATCACGCTAGGAAGATCAACCTTCACAAACTCGTCTTTGTTCAGGCTCAAACTCCAAGCTACTGAAAGCCGATGCAATTGGTCCCCTCCGCAGTCTGTAAGTAAATTTTTTGGTAAAACTGGTTGGATAAATGTCACTCCTTTGTGTCGCCATGCCGTCAGGCTCAGTGTGTCTGAGGTGTTATAGTACTGGCGAATTATGATATTTATTTGTTAGGACATAAGGTAACGAGTATTTTGCTATTATATAACAGTCCTGTAGGTGTGTTTTGATAGATAAATATTTTGAGGTAGCGGTTAAGTGTTACGACCCTAAATCTTGGTCAACAAGCCGTAAGAAAGTTCTAAATCAACATTTGCAATGCACATAGAAACTGACATGCCAATAGCCTATATATATAGATTTTGACTATCAGTTAATTGACTTTGTTGACTTTCAAAAAATATAGTGTTACCGTGTAACGGCCTCGAAGCACCACACTATACAGCTGAATATGAAAAAGAGGGTGCTAACGATGGCGCTATACGGCGGCGGCACTCGATAGTGCTTCGTATTTTGTAAAATTGCATTTTTGAGTGCTGCCCACCACTGATCGGTTGAGATGGTGATGGCACATTTTTTAAATGACCTCGCAAAACGTAAATGCCTGACTGTATCTCCAGACGCTCCAATTGAGAGGGTCATTTTCACCTTAACTTTAAATAGCATTGGCGCGCTGGTTGTTCAAACCGAGCAAGGTATCGTTGTTGGTATTATTTCAGAGCGTACGGCCAAACCAAGAAACCCAACGTGAGTAAAGGAGCGTGTAATGGAAATACGAAACAAAATTTCTCCAATACCTGCAACCATGAAAACAAAAAAGAAAAATCAGAAACCGGAGTATTCAAAAGCAAGAAAAAATAAAGATAAAAAAACAACTTTTTTTGATGCTGTTATGAATACCTTTTTTTTAGCAGATGACGGGGGTAACAACTCGACGAAACCAGATGAAAGGAGAGAATTGCCATCCCATGTGCCCTGGATTTTGTAAAATGACTGCAAGTAAAATTCCTTTTCTTAATCGATTACAGGATTGTCTAATCGAGGTGGATTTGAAAAAAGAAATTTCATTAATCGGGTAGTTTTACGGAAGTTTTTGCTTTTGCTGCCTGTTATTGTGGGCGTGATAATTATACTTTTAATTCTTCGTTACAATTTATCATACATCTCTCATCTGTCTGAATTTCATAATAAATATGTCTTTGCAGATATACGCGTAAATAATAGGTGCCCTTTTTCAAATCGATATTTTGCTGTTGAAGTTAAGGGCTCTGACGAAAAAATCGATTTTTTAGTTAGTCGTTTAACGATGAGACTAAAAGAAAAGAGTGAGATCAGACTGGCAATTTCTGACGCATATCCTAATTTCCATTATTCAGATCGCTATAGACAGATAAGACCTAAAATAGTGTTCGAGGCTGACTGCGGAGAAGACCGGGCAATGGAAGAAGCATTTAAATTAATCAATAAGGCATTTCGGTAATCATTTAGTTTATTACGGTCAATTTTAGCTTTTCTAATTTTGCAACTCTGAAAAAACATGTGTTAACAGGTGAACTATGATTTTGATGGCTTGGCAAAAAAGTTTTCTCGACGCTTCTTTCTGAGCGGAGACGTTTTGTTTCGGGAGGGCGACATAAATGGTGATGGATTCATAGTAGAAAAGGGGGAGTTAGAACTAACCAGGCATCACGATAATGTCATTGAGCGGACAGCGTTGCTTGGGGAGGTTGAAGTTGTGGGTGTTTGGAAAATACTATTCAACAATGAAACTAGGTATTTCACCGCTACGGCTACAAAAGAAACCACTGTCATAGTTATACCAGAATCGCACCTCTCATTGCTTTTAAGTCAAGCCGATCCATTTTTGATACATTGCTTCCAAAAATGGCTAGATGTTTCACGAAGTTACATGGCTGATAGCTCGTCAGGCTCATAACCTGAAGGTCGCAGGCTCAAATCCTGCCCCCGCAACCAAATAGTTATATATTACAGACAGTTATCAGGTCGCAACTCTTCGGAGTTGCGGCCTTTTTTTGTGTTCGATACCCTCCTTGGTGTCCACATTTTGTCCACATACCGTCAGGCTCGAAGTGTTTGAACTGTTATATTGTTGATTTGGTATGATATTTATTTGTGATCCATTCAGGCAGATGACCTAAAGAGCTCACAAATATCGAATTGAACCAACCAGTGAACAATAAAAGCGTTCGCAATAGGCGTGTATATTGGAAATGCAAACTTGGAAAAGAAATGGATTTGGAACATAATTAGCGCGTCAGTATCAGTGACTAGGCTACACCTATCGGGTCGTCAAATTCATTAAGTTCAATACCTGGTCTTGACCACAGTAACCTAAGCATTTGTTTTTGAAGGTCAGCCGCACTTGGCTCATTCCAGAGATTTCTCATTTCATTTACATCGTTAATCAGGTCATATAACTCACCATCATTTGACTGAAGTTCAAGTGTAAGTTTTGATTTACCGGTATGCACCGTTCGCAGATCTAATCTGACACCGCATCTACTTGGAGCAACGTCCCATTCAGAATATACAGCTTTGTGTGGGGAGCCCTTGCCTTCAAAACAGTTTTTTAGAGAAACACTTTGTGCCTCGATTGGCAGAGATGTTCCAGCATAGTCACAGAAAGTAGCGCCAACATCTAGAGTCGTCACGGGATCGATTTCACTGCTACCCGCTTCAATCCCCGGACCACGAACTATCATCCCGACGTTTATTAACGAGTCGTATAACATTGGTCCCTTCAAGTACAATCCACGCTCTCCCAAGTGATCCCCATGATCAGAGGTGTAAATAACAATAGTCTCGTCCAAGATATCATTTTCATTTAGGCAAGCTATAATTCGGCCAACGCTATGATCAATAAGTGATATCATTCCATAGTAATTCGCAGTCATTTCGCGGAGTTGGGCCTCGGTCTGATCAGGCATTCGAGATCCCTCTTTACGAAACCGCTTTAAAACTGGATCTTTCAAATCAGGTTCATCCTCAAGCGCGCGTTTATGCCACCACGGCCGCTCATTTAGGTCTTTTTCCAAGAATTCTGGTAAATCGACTTCTTTTGGATTATGGAGAAGGCTCCACGGTTCAGGACAGTCAAATGGGTGGTGTGGATCAGGGAATGAGACCCACATACAAAAAGGTTTGTCCTTGTGTCTTTTTGACAACCAGTCAATTGATCGATCTGCCACCCAAGTCGAGCTATGCCAGGCAACTGGTAGTGCGGAAGCCCAAGTTTGTGCAGCACCCAGCCCCTGTTTGGTCTCAGATTTCCACAAATCAAAAGCATTTTCTTTGGCAACAATATTAAAAAACCAATTTTCATAGTGCTGACCACTCGGAGGGGTAACAGGCGGCCGTATTTTATGCCAATGACCTTGCGTTAGAAGCTCCACATGTTCAAAACCCATGTATGGACCGTTCCAGCTTGGTGCGTATTCTGCAGATCCAATTTTACATTCGGCTGTTGATTGTGGTGAAAATGTTTGCGTAGTGGCGAAGTGGGCTTTGCCAATTAAACTTGTATCATAACCAGCATTCGAGAGTGCTGATGCAAACCCAAGTTCCCCGCGATCTCTCCGAAGATCAATACCATTGTCTTTTACGCCATTAGTTTTCGGTAATTTGCCTGTTAAGATTGCGGCCCTTGCTGGCTGGCAGACCGGAGACGGTGAAATGCAGTTTCTTAGATGCATTCCTTCACGCCTTAATTGATCCAAGTGTGGTGTTTTCACCTTACGACCCATAAATCCGTAGCAGTCACCGCGCTGCTGATCTGAGGTAATGAATATGAAATTTGGTCGCTTCATAAAAATTTTTCCTGATAAAGCGTAAATGAGACTTTTTTGGTTACTATTAGAATTTTGATAACCAAGTTTGTTAGGTTAACAAAAACAAAAAAAAATATAACAGTTACAAGTGAAAATCTAATTGTAAAATGCCAAATTCCTGTATCAAGCAGCGTTAATAATAGAGAAAGACAATGATTAGAATCAAAGCAGTTGAAACTTATGTCTATAGATACCCGCTGGAAGCACCGGTGCAGACTTCTTTTGGTACAATGAACGATAGACCTATGGTGATTGTTAAACTTGTTGACCAAGATAATGTAAGTGGGTTTGGCGAGATATGGTGTAATTATCCAGCGGTTGGTGCTGAGCACCGTGCAAAGATTGTCAAAAGTGTCTTGAGCAATTTGATTTGCTCCCAATCTTTTGAAAAACCAGAGGATGCTTTTGAACAATTGACCAGTAAAACTTGGGTATTATGTTTACAGACAGGCGAGTATGGACCAATTGCACAGTGTATTGCCGGAGTTGACATAGCGATGCATGATTTGTGCGCCAGGCGTCTTTCGCAGCCTTTGTGGAAATATCTCGGTGGAACAAGAAATAAGGTCGCCACTTATGCGAGTGGTATTAGTCCTGCAACAGCCAGGAAAACAGCCGAAGTTGCACTCGCTGCAGGCCATGACTCTCTTAAATTGAAAATTGGATTCGATAAAGATACCGACCTCAAAAATATAAAAGATTTGCGTGATTTGCTCGGCAGTGATGGGAAACTTATGTTGGATGCAAATCAATCATGGACAATGGATCAAGCTAAACACATGATCCAAAATATCAATCCTTTCAATGTAAGCTGGGTAGAGGAGCCGATAGCTGCGGATCGTCCTGACGAAGAATGGTATGGGTTAATTGAAATTAGCAATATGCCTCTGGCCGCCGGCGAAAATATATTCAGCAAAGACAGGTTCAAACACATTATTTCAACGGGTTATTTAGGAATAGTGCAACCTGATTTGGCAAAATGGGGTGGTTTAACCGAAACAGTGCCACTTGCAAAAGCAATTATAGCGGCCAAGAAATCATATTGCCCACATTTTCTTGGCGGTGGTGTGGGGTTGATGGCTTCTGCTCATGCCTTAGCAGCTGTTGGTGGAGATGGGATTCTTGAGTTAGACTGTAATCCAAACCCATTACGGACATTTATAGCCGCGGGTTTCTTTGAATCATCAATGAGTTGCATGGATTTAGGCGATGAGCCGGGAATAGGTGTGGTACCAGAATTAAACGCAATCAACGAGTACAGAGTCCAATGATCAACGTATAACGCTCATAGCTATAGGTTTCATCCAACAATCTGCCCCACCCAAAAAGTGTCCCTTAACTGCCACTACTCGTTAGGATGCCGGGAATCTGTCCCCCATCTGTCTCCACACCGTCAGGCTTAATCAACAATAACTGTCTCTATCTATATATTACAGTGGGTTAAGCTAAGTCATGCTCCAATCACTCGTCAGGCTCATAACCTGAAGCTCGCAGGTTCAAATCCTGCCCCCGCAACCAAAAATTATAAATTATTACAATAAATTAGCCGCTTCAGTTTTGAGGTGGCGTTTTGCGTCGTAAATTATTGCCGCGTTCATTGCCACGTTTAAATTACCCATGAACCCAGCTCTATGAACCGTGGACTACGGACTGCGATTAATGGCGCCCTTTTCTCTCACATGCCTAGTTTTTCACAAACAAAAGCCAAGTTGTTCGCTGGCATAGGCACGACTTTAAGAAGTCCCAATTTTTCCTCCTTAAACTTGGCAGTCATCCATGCATCGTTCTTGTACCCAATTTGGGGATCTGCCTCTATTAAACTGTGATGAAAAGTTTGATCGCCGGCGCTTGTAAGTTTGTTATTCCTTTTGAATGGGCCGTAGATTATCGAACGACCTCCAGGTGCTAATGCCGCAGAAATTTCGCTAATCAATATTGTTGCTTCGTCTTCGCTTATTAAGTGAAAAAGATTCACTAAAAAGATGAATTTCTGACTTGTAAATTTGGAGGACCATCCAATCTCTGTCGCATTCAATATGATGGGCGGCCTGACATTAGCTAAATTATAGTCCTTGCACCAAGTTTCAATGCTCGCAATTCGAATTGGGTCTATATCGGACGGCTGCCAATTCAGATTGGGTTTTACAACAGCAAGCTTAACGATGTGCTGCCCAGTGCCACTCGCGATTTCAAGAGCCAGACCTTTGTCTGGCGCGAATTCTTCGACGAGCTTTGTGATCGGACCAGCATTTTTCTCTGCGGCAGGTGCTGATAGACGACCGTCTCCAGACTGGACTACAACGCTCGCAGTCGATGGAAGTTTAGAACGAAGACTCATCTTTAAACATTAGACATTGAGCAATATGGTTGTCTCCGTTTAATTTTGTCTTGAATGTGCTTGATTCGCAAATTGGAGCGTTTACCAAGCGTGAACTCACGCAGTTGTTGCGGAAGAAGAGGATATTTGAGCTCATGTAAGTGAGTTCAAGCCTGCATTGCATTAATTCATCAGTGGCCACCGAAAACACCTCATCAATTAAATTAGACGTGACTGCAATGTTTGAAATTTTTTGCGTAAAATATACGACAGTAATATCAAATTTAGGTAATGTTGTGGAATGAAGAAAAACAAAAGTCCCTGTATTGATGTTTGTGATTTCTCAGGACCAAATGGGTGGTGTTTGGGTTGCGGCCGTACTCGCAATGAGTGTGACAGATGGAAAAAGCTACGGCCATACGACATCCAGATGATACAGAAACAGTTAAAAAAGCGTCTAGTGATGATAGCAACTGGGATCGATTGAGCTGAGTTATGGGGTTAGCAGAGCGACAAAATGCGACGGGTGCAACAAGTCAACCAGATATTATACCCGTAACTCTTTTGACGGGTTTTTTGGGAAGTGGTAAATCCACACTACTGTCAGAAATTCTTAGGCATTCAGAATTTCAAAACACAGCCGTCATTGTCAACGAGTTTGGCGAGGTTGGTCTCGATGGTGTTTTGATTGAGCATTCGGAAAACCAAATCATCGAAATGACATCAGGATGCCTTTGCTGCACAGTTCGCGGAGACATAAGGCAGACACTACTTATGTTGTATAGCAAGAGAGAGAGCGGTGAAATACCCCAGTTTGAACGGGTTGTGGTGGAATCCACTGGTTTGGCTGATCCTGCTCCTGTCATTCATACATTGATGAGTGACCGTTTTTTGGAGCATCGGTTCATGCTTGGTGGCATCGTTACCACTGTGGATTCTGCAAACGGTTTTGCGACGATAGAAAAACATAAAGAGTGTGAAAAGCAGGTAGCAGTCGCTGACCGGATAGTTGTTACAAAGACGGATATAAAGAATATAGAAATCCCCAAAGAGGGTATCGATGGGTTGTGGACTAAATTATCCAGGCTTAATCCAACAGCGCAAATTTGGGATCGACATGATGGGTCATTTAAATTTGGTAATTTATTTGATACATCTCTCTACGATCCCAGCAACAAAACGATTGATGTTCTAAAATGGCTTAACGCTGAGGTTTCTCCTGCCGAGGATGATCACCACCACCACCATCATATGGAAGATGAGATAACGACAGAACAAAACGGTGGACATCATCAACATGATGTGACCCGTCATGGACAAAACATTCGATCTTTCACCTTAGTTCTTGATCAGCCGGTCAAGATTGACACTTTTGCCACAGCGCTTGAGGCATTATTGTTTACCCAGGCGTCTCGATTGCTTCGCATAAAAGGCATTGTCAATACTGCTGATCGACCGGGGAACCCAATGGTTATTCATGGTGTTCAACATATTTTTCATGATCCAATATGGCTCGACGATTGGCCAGACGGAGATCATCGGACGAAGCTTGTATTCATAACAGATGGAATTGAAAGGGCGACCCTTGATGAATTTTTTAAATCTTGGATAAGCTCATCAGTTGGCCATTGGCTATGAGCAGACACTGCTGTTTTAGTTTATCTTAATTTAACCATTTATTGCGCTAATATCCTTCTCACTAATTTCTGAGATTGGTTTGTTAATCCGCCAATCTCGTCTCGAATTATCCTCAGCGTGTGCTGTTATGATTGTTTCGGTAGGTGGACAACCTGGCTCATGACATGTCAATTCTACAACGCTCAATATAGTTGTTTCGGGCAGATTCAAATTATGCTTGATCAAATCCTTTATTCTGCCAACAGCCGCAGAGTTCGGGCGCTTTTTGTCGAACATTCCCAAAATCTATCTCCTATGCCCACAAAGGAGCCCAAAGTACATTTCCGGCTATATCGCCAATAAGAATATGAGAGCCGCAGTTAGAGACTGCTATGCCGCTGACCTCAGCATTCGTTGAGCCGCGGATAGCAATAGCCTTTTTTTCTTCATCAAGCTTGGCTAGTAAAACTGCGCCATCCTGAAACCCTGCAAAAACTGCTTCCTCCCCGGGCAATCCCCTTACAAAGGTTGCCAATTTCTTGCGATTGTGAGCAACACAAACTGGAGAACGCTCCATCGGTCCAAATTTACCGTCAAACGGCCAACAAATTGCCTCATCTGCGCCAGAGGTTGCAAGGAATGGTGTATCTCCAACCCAATCAAGGCTTTTGACCTTTGCGGGGTACCCAGACATTGCAAGGTCGCCTTTGTCTCGCAAACGCCAACCATGGACAGAATTTTCCTGCATGGTGGTTACTATGTATTTGCCGTCGGGGCTAAAGGATACATTGCCATGTGACCCTTTCCAAAATAGTCTTGTCGACTTCCAGCGACGCTTTGAGCGTTCCCAGATCGTTACACCCTCATAATGAGCGACTGCTAAGCGTTGACCTTTCTTATCAAAAGCTAATCCACCAACGGTGCTTTGATGTTTAAAGACTTTTCCGTCAGATTTTCCATGCTCAAAAAGGTGCACATCAGAACCTGATGAGCACGCAACAATTTCGTCACTGGCTGCTACGCAGTCGACCCACTTTGTGCCAAAAACTGCAATCTCTGTTATGTCACCATTTTGTTTGATGGCAAGAAAGCGGCCGTCGTCTCCCCCAGAAATCAAACCGTTTTTGTGTTTGGCCATGCAAAGTATCACACCTTCATGTATCTTATGGGTGACTGGTGCTAAACCGGGACGAAAAAATGTCAGTGAGCCATCCCCAAACCCAGCACCCACAGCATCGTCGATCGATGCAACGGTGGTGAGGGGTGCATCGAAATTGAGTTTAAGCCCACGCTTTTCAATCTCCGTTTCACCAATGCCGAGTTCCCGAGTACGACCGGTATTTATGTTGCTTTGCACCCGTCGAAGCCCTCTTTAAGATTCATACTATCAAGGTTGCGACCAATGAAGACAACTCGAGAGCTTTTCTTTTTTTCTTTTGGCCAAGCTCCCATGGGGGAGGCGTCCATGAGCATGTGAACACCCTGAAAAACGTACCGGTCATCGATACCGGCAAAATCCAAGATCCCTTTGGAGCGAAGAATGTCTTGTCCATGAGTTTGCAAGAGTTTACCGAACCAGGCTTGGAATTTCTCCAGATCGAGCGGCTCTTCTGAGATGTACGACACACTGGTAACGTCGTCATCGTGTTCGTGATCATGATCAGAGTCTAAAAAATCGGGTTCAACCTCCAAAATACGCTCCAAACTGAAAGCATCTAGACCCAAAACTTCTGTGAGCGGTGCAGTGCAGTGAGCCGTTTTTATTATTTTCGCATATGGGTTGATCTTACGTATCCGTTTTTCAACACTCTCAAGCCCACTGGTTTCAACAAGATCAGTTTTGTTTAAAAGAATGACATCAGCAAATGCAATTTGTTCCTCTGCCTCATGATGCTCGCCGAGTTGATCTTGAAGGTGCACGGCGTCAGCGACGGTAACAATCGCATCGAGCTTAGTTCGATCTGCTACATCTTGATCAACAAAAAATGTCTGCGCAACCGGAGCTGGATCCGCGAGACCCGTCGTCTCAACTATTATTGCATCTAATTGATCTGCCCTTTTCATCAGGCCACCCAAAATACGAATGAGATCTCCACGCACTGTGCAGCATATGCAGCCGTTATTCATCTCAAACACTTCTTCATCAGCATCAACTACGAGATCGTTATCGATCCCTTCTTCTCCAAATTCATTTACAATAACGGCGTATTTTTGCCCGTGTTGTTCAGTTAAAATTCTATTTAGAAGAGTAGTTTTTCCAGCTCCCAGAAAACCGGTTAGCACAGTCACAGGCACTTGATTATTGGTTTGCATTTTTTCCCTCGCTAATTTGTCTTCGGACTACAATCCCCACATCGACCATGAATTTCGACTATTGGTCTCTCCGCTGTGAAGCCACTTCTCTTGGAGATTTTTTCAATGCTGCGGTTAAGACCCGTATCGATGTGTTCTTTCACATCTCCACAATCATCACAAATTACGAAAATTGGCGCCGAGTCGTGATCGGCATCACAGCAAGTGGTCCAAGCGTTTAAACTTTCGAGACGATGAACAACTTTCAACTCAATCAAGCTCTCCAGGGCTCGGTAGATTTGAAGAGGGGCTTTCAGACCATGCGCCTTTAATTGATCCAACAAATCGTATGCTCCAACTGGTTTGCTGGCTTGACTGAGCGCTTCATAAACAAGGGCTTGGTTCTTCGATAATTTCAGGTGCTGTTTATCTCGCATTTGACGTTATAATCCTCCATTAGCCCGTGTAAAAGATGAGCGTTTTAAACGCCATTGAATTGGAAGAAGAGATATAATGAAACCCAGAAGTGCGGCCACAACGATGCTGGGTCCGGCTGGGGTGTCCCATTGGAGCGATCCCTCAAGACCAACCCAAACACTCGCCGCACCAATTATTGAAGCCACAAGCGCCATCATCTCTGGAGTGGTGGAGAAACGTCTCGCTGTTGCTGCTGGGATAATTAGGAGTGCTGTAATAAGCAAAACACCAACGATTTTCATTGAAATTGCGATCACGGCGGCCATTAAAACCATGAAAAAAAAGTTAGCTCTGTCTGGCTTCAAGCCCTCAGCTACAGCAATTTCATAGTTGACTGTTGCAGCAAATAGCGGCTTCCAAATTACGGCAAGCGCTATCAAAACGGCTAAACCACCAACCCAAATTGTTAAGATATCTGCTTTGTTTATGGCCAGAATGTCCCCAAAGAGAAAACCCATCAGATCAACTCTTACCCAAGTCATGAACGCTAAAACAACCAGTCCAACAGCAAGAGTGGCATGCGCCAGCAGGCCCAACAGAGCGTCTGAAGATAATCTGGCTTGTCGCTGTAAAAGCAGTAGTAACATTGCCACACCTACAGATATTATGAACACTGTGAAAGTTATGTTTAATTCCAGCAGAAGAGCTATTGCTACTCCTAGAAGTGCTGAGTGTGATAGTGTGTCGCCAAAGTAAGCTAGTCTCCGCCAAACTATGAAACAACCAAGTGGTCCAGCAAGTAATGCCACACCAATCCCGCCGATTACTGCGCGAGTGAAAAAATCGTCAAGCATGACGTTTCAACTCCTCATTCTTTGAGGCGTCATCACCTAAGTTATGAGGTGATGCAGGACTCACGTTATTTAGTTCTTGTATTGTTCGGTCGGGCAGATGTTCGTGATCGTGGTTATGTTTGTAAAATGCCAGCTCGTTAGCTGCACGGTCGCCAAACAGTGTTCTAAATTCAGGCGCTGATGCGACAGCTTCTGGGCTGCCTGAGCAGCATACATGGCCATTTAAACAGATGACCTGATTTGTGCTCGACATTACCACATGTAAATCGTGAGATATGAGAATTATGCCACAATTCAATTCAGTTCTAATTTCCTCAATGAGACGGTAGAGCGCTATTTCGCCATTAAAATCTACGCCCTGAACCGGTTCATCAAGTACGAGTAGTTCTGGTGTGTTGACGACAGCGCGTGCGAGGAGAACGCGCTGAAATTCGCCGCCCGATAAGTTTCTCACCTGAGCATTTTTAAGATGTTCAGTTCCTGTAGACGACAACGCTCGTTGAACCTCCTTTTCGTTTGCAGTGTGAGACAATGCCATAAACCGTTTCACGGTAAGCGGCATCGTCCAATCTACAGCAAGTTTTTGTGGAACGTAGCTCACACGAATGTCGCGTCTGCACTGAGCGGACCCCTCTGAGGGGTTAACCACACCTAATGCCATTTTTGCAGTTGTTGATTTGCCTGAGCCATTTGGCCCAATCAAAGTAACAATTTCTCCACGGGAAACATCCAAACTTACCCCACGCACAAGCCACTTACCGGACACACAAACGCCAGCATTGTTAAGTGATACGAGGGCCGCTCTTTTTTCGGACATATGGACTCCGGCATTTTTTTCAAAGGAGACGGTGTTGACAAGCGTTGAAATGTAATATAGTTACGCTAACAAGGTAACTTTATAACATTAATTTTTTCAAGTGTCAAAATGTTCAGAGGGTTTCATGAATCTCAAAAAATTCGCCATAGTAATTGGAGCTGTAAGCCTAACCAATATCTCAGCCGCCAAGGCAGACATCGAGGTCGTCACATCAATTAAACCAGTGCATTCTCTCGTGTCGGGGGTAATGGCGGGTGTTGGCAATCCGTCGGTAATTATCGAAGGTGCTGGCTCGCCCCATACCTATTCGCTTAAACCATCGCAGGCAAAACAACTTCAAGATGCCAAATTGGTGTTTTGGATGGGTGACGAATTAGAGACATTTTTAGAGGGGCCAATCGAAAATATCGCGCAGAGCGCGACAGCCATCAAACTGATCGACGCTCACGGGCTAAAAAAAATAAAATTTAGAGAGGGCGGTATGTTCGATGATCATGGCCATGATGATCACGAAAAGCACGATGACCATGATCACGAAAAGCATGCAAAGAAAGAGCATGATGATCATGATGAGCATGATCACGAAAAGCACGATGACCATGACCACGAAAAGCACGATGACCATGACCACGAAAAGCACGATGACCACGATCATGAAAAGCACGATGACCATGATCATGAAAAGCATGCAGATAAAGAACATGATGATCATGGCGATCATGATGGGCACGATGACCATGGTCACGGGGAGTTTGACCCCCATGTTTGGTTAGACCCAGTTAACGCTAAAGCAATAGTTCATGAAATTGAAGAAGCGCTGGTCAAAGCTGACCCAGAGCATGCATCAACATATGAGGCCAACGCCCATAAGATGATGGATAAGCTTGAGTCACTTACAGCCGAATTACGAGGAGAGCTTGAGCCAGTCCATGAGAAGGGCTTTATCGTTTTCCATGACGCTTATCAATATTTTGAGCAACGTTTCGACGTAGCGGCAATTGGATCAATCACTGTATCGCCAGAGGTCATGCCAGGTGCTGAGCGGGTAAGTGAATTACGCGAGAAGATCTTAGAATTGAACGCCACTTGCGTTTTCTCTGAGCCGCAGTTTGAGCCGAAGCTTGTTGAGACCCTAGTCGAAGGCACAGGCGCGAGAACTGGTGTGCTTGACCCTCTCGGTGCAACTCTCACCAAAGGCCCGGACTTGTACTTTCAGCTTCTGCGAAATATGGCATCGTCACTGAAAAAATGCTTATCAGGCAAGGGCTAGCTTCTGCAGTCAGAACGCAGGCATGTTTGCTGTGGCGCCAACTAATTGAGCTGAACCGATTAAATCCTTTAGAGGTTGATTTTGAATTGTACAGAAATAACCACTGAAAAGGCGCTAGCTGGCTCAGTAACTGCTAAAGTGGCTTATGTTGATGAAGTAGAGGGGCTGATCCAGCTTTTTGACGGTAATACAGCTGGCGTAATTTGGCGCCGGCGTGTGCACAAGCGTATGCAAAGTTGGCTGGACACTCTACCAGTCGACCAGTTGCCCACAGGTCGTATTGTCTTACCGGTCTCACAAGTGCGATCAGCAGTTACTGAGTTAATGAATATCAGTGAAATGCCAGACTGTGCTGAGCGGAAGCTTTTGCTTGATGATATCTGTTTGCTTGCACATGAATTTAATGAACTTTTTGCCCCGGCTTACCTACGCCTTCGGTTTGACGTTGTGACGACCAACAAATGCCCAAAGTTTCATATTGATCATGTCGCCGCACGTTTATTGTGCACCTACAGGGGTGTTGGCACTGAGTATAGTTTTTTGGATGATCAAAAAAGACCGGCCGAAATTTTTACTACACCCAATTGCGCGGCTATTGTGCTTCGGGGGGCAAAGTGGCCAACTGATCGTGCCAACAATCTGGTGCATCGATCTCCAGAAATTAATGATGTGAATGAAACGCGACTACTATTAGTAATTGACCCAGTGGATGATGCCGACGATAAAGAAACTTAATTCGACTCCGGAAAATATCATGAATTGGTGCGGTTTTGTGCGGAAAAGACATATTTTTGAAAAGCAAGGGTGATTTTGGGATTGTGAGAGTGCGCAGTATTTCTGCCTCTGCAGTCATTGCTTTTTTTCTGACCTTATTATCGTTTGTCACACCGTCGTTGGGACATCCCCACATGTGGGTGGATTTGGAGAGCCGTGTGGTGCTCAACATTGATGATGGTAGTGTTGCTATCCAGCAGGTCTGGCTGTTTGATGATTTTTTTTCAACTTCTGTAATTGAGGATGCTAGACTTGATCCTGGTGGAATAAATGCTGGTATTCAGAAAGAAATCGAACGAATCACAGAGGCGCTTAAACCTTACAATTACTACACGGAGATAGAAATGGGTGGCAAAAATTTATCTTCCACGTTAGTTGGTGATGTTACCTGGGAGGTCATCCTGAATCGTATTCAGATGAGATTTACCTTGTCTCCAAATGAGAGTTTTGCTTCTGACGTGCGGGGCTGGTCCTACGCGATTTTTGACCCCACCTACTACATCGAAATGTTGCACCAAGAGGGTGCCTCTATCGCAATTGACGGTGATTTGGCTCAAAAATGTAGCTCTTGGATTGAGCAGCCCAACCCATCGGCTGATGCTGTTGCCCTTTCTCAATCAACCACATTGGATAACAATGCCGATGACACTGTAGGCAGGTTTTTCGCAGAGACAGTTCATGTGAGTTGCTAATGGGCACGCAAAAGGTACTTGTCTTTAGTATTTTTTGTTTTACCGTCTTGGTTTTCCTTGTCATTTGGTGGGAACCAAACACCAACATTTTAATTGATCGATACTTACTAACAATTCAATCTATTCAGCGAGGTCTGCACGCCAGATTGTCAGATGCGCTTCGAGCCATTCAAGCAGATGGTTTATGGGCTTCAATCATTCTAACCGTATTCAGTTTTGTCTACGGCGTTTTACATGCTGCTGGCCCGGGCCATGGAAAAGTAATAATCTCGACCTACTTGCTTTCTCACGAAAGCCAGCTGCGTCGTGGAATTGCCTTATCATTTGCCGCCGCGTTAACTCAAGGGCTCACAGCAGTGGTCGTTGTCTTTTTTGCGTTTTGGTTATTGAAGCTGTCAATGGTTCAGACAAGAGGGATTGTTAATCACGTTGAAGTGGTTAGTTTCGCGATGGTTGCAATCGTAGGGTTTTACATTACTTGCATGCAAGCCCAAAGCCTCAAGAGAAAAATCAATCTTTCTGGGAAAGTGATTGATAATCGCGCTGATGGCTCTGAAAGGTGTGATCATCATCATGGGCCAGGTGCAAGTGAGCTTGAAAAAGAACTTTCACTCCGAAGTTTCATTGGCATTATTTTATCAATCGGCATTCGACCCTGCTCAGGTGCAGTTATTGTTTTACTCCTTGCGTTTTCGCTCGGTCATGTGGTCGCAGGTTTGTTTGCAGTTTTGGCGATGTCTTTGGGCACGGCCATCGCAATTGCGCTGCTTGCCACATTTTCAGTCTACTTTAGGAGAGCCGCCCAAAGGATTTTGCAATCGAAGCACTATGCAAGACGTTTGGGTGATATAATTCCGATCATCCTTGGCATACTCGGTGGTGGGTCAATTTTTATTTTAGGCTTATCCTTTTTGATCTCGGCTGTAACCGTTCCAGCCCATCCTTTTCGCTAGCTGCTGTAATTTGTTGTTGGCAACAAAAAATGTGATGAACTCACGAAGCAAATCTTGTTGTTAAGCGTGTTTGGTTCTAAAAAAATTAAACCCATGTGTGAATAAAGATAACTGCATGCTCCGCGACGACCTCACATCCAAGCACTAATTGTAGGGTCTTGAACAAAACCTGCCCCCGCAACCAGATATTCTAACCAAACAACAGATACTTAGCCGTCTCACAATTGAGGTGGCTTTTTGCGGTCTAGATCATTGCCACGTTTAAATTGTCCATGAACCCAGTTCGATGGACCCTGGACCAGGGACTTTGGCGCGTAAGGTTTGGTTTCCGATGGTGCCTTTAAACTTTTTGTTTTCAGCGACCTAATGTCTCTTCTGCTATCAAAGCTTGATATGCAACAGATTTTCGGTCAATTCTGTCAAATAAATTACAAAGAAGAATAAGGTCTGATGAAAGCCATTATTTTTACAGATTTAGACGCAAGCCTTCTGCATGAAGAAACTTTTTCGTGCGCTGAAATAATTGATGTTTTGAACACGCTGTTGGCTGATGGTGTTTTGATTATTCCCAACACCAGTAAAACCGAAGTTGAAACACGAAATGTTTTGGAGTCTCTGAATCTCAAAACACCTTTCATTGTCGAAAACGGTGCCAAATTGTGTGATATACAATGTGTTTTCCAATCTATTGGTGAAACAGATAAAGAGTTTGGGATAGATGCGTCAGAGTTGGACACCAGACTCGAAAAGCTTGGTGATTTATCTTTCGTGAGTGATTTCCAACCAATTACAAAATCGAAGCCAGTTAAAGCCTCCCAAATTTTGGGATTAACTGGGGTAGAGTTAGAGGAAGCTTTAGAACGCAAATACAGCTCTTTATATCAATACATTGGTCCTAAATCTAAAATTCCCATTTGGGAAAAAAATTTATCAAAGGTTGGCTTAAACCTTTCACAAGGTGGGAGGGCTTTTGCTCTCTCAGGTTGCCATGATAAGGCAACCCCGATGAAGTGGCTGTCAGAAAAACTTGTGTCAATGGGCCAGAGGCTTCCAAAAATCATTGCGATTGGTGATAGCAATAATGATAAACCAATGATGCTGGCGTCCGCTGTAGCTTGTGTTATACCTCACCAAGACGGCTCTCGTTTGACCTTGCCTGAGCACACATGTGTTGTTTTTGCGGATGAGCCAGCACCTTTTGGTTGGCAGCATGGTGCAAAAAAAGCACTGGAGATATTGTTGTGAATGCATAATGTGCAGTCATGGATTTTCAACAGCATCGCTCCATAACCACGCTTCACAACTTAGGCTTGCGCTCTCTTGAGCAGAAAGAGGCCGATTTACAATTGTTCTCTGGCTATCGTCCGATGGAGCTCGTCCTACCCTGCCTGTACAGTGAGATTGATGGGCCCGCGCTTGAGCCTATTGTGGAGCAACTGTCATCAATCAAATACATAAGCCACATTACGATCGGTTTGGACAAGGCGACAAAGGCTGAGTTTGAAGACGCTAAAAGGTTCTTCAACCGATTACAGTTGCCACACTCTGTAATATGGAATGATGGCCCAAGACTCACCCAATTGAGACAATCCCTTGAAAACGTTGGTTTGGAGATGGGAGAGCAGGGTAAGGGTAGAAATGTTTGGACGTGTATTGGCCATGTGATTTCCAGAGGAAAAGCTGAGGTTGTCGGCTTTCATGACTGTGATATTTTAACATACGATCGCGACTTGCTTGCAAACCTGTTTTTACCTCTGGCGAATCCTGATTTTGAATTTGAATTTTGTAAGGGATATTACGCTCGTGTTGCCGACGGTAAATTAAACGGTCGAGTCGTACGCTTGCTTATGGGGCCACTCTTGGCGTCGTTCAGAGCTACACTTGGAGCAAATGAATATTTAGATTACATGGAGTCTTTCAGGTATCCGCTGTCTGGAGAATTTTCTGTTCGTAAAAGTTTGCTTCGTGATCTGCGGGTGCCTTTTGACTGGGGCTTAGAGGTGGGTTTGTTGTCTGAGGTCTTTCGCAATCAGGCAACGAACCGGATATGCCAAGCTGAAATTTGTGACATTTATGATCACAAGCATCAACCCTTGTCGACTGAGAATGCCGATAGTGGTTTGTCTAAAATGTCGACGGACATAATCAAATCTCTTATCCGAAAATTGGCTATACAGGGATATTCGTTCAGCAATGAAACTATGCGTTCCATCAAAGCCTCGTATTATCGCTTTGCCCTCGACGCTATCGATAAGTATAAAGCTGACGCAGCATACAATGCTCTGGTAATTGATCTGAATTCTGAGGAAAAGGCTGTTGAACTATTTGCTGAGAACGTGATGAGAGCTGGCGAGAGTTTTGCCTACCAACCGATGGCGATACCATTCATGCCTACTTGGTCCAGAGTTTCTTCGGCCTACCCAGATTTTCTCTACCAGCTACGTGTTGCAATAGAGGAAGATAATGGTCTCCAGAGCTATAGAGCAGCATAGTGAGCTGAAGCAAAATTTATTCAGTATTTTGAACGACATATACCCAGAAATGCGCTCCTCGCTTCTGGATAATTTTGCCGAAGACCTTGCTAATTTAGCTTCAGAAAATCAATCACCAGATGAGTTCGAAAATCGTTCATTATGGTCGGCAAATGACGTTCTGTTAATTTCGTATCCCGACAACATAATCAGCCAAAACACCCCACCGCTCCAGTCATTACAAAAATTTTTTGCCAAATATTTTTCTGACACGATAAGCATCCTACATGTTCTGCCGTTTTTCCCTTCTACTGGCGATGATGGATTCGCCGTTCAAAACTACTTTGAAGTTGATGAGAAATTGGGGGATTGGATTGATGTTGGTGAGTTCGTTAAACACACAACTCTAATGGCGGATGTAGTTTTAAATCATTGTTCTGTGGAAAATTCATGGTTCACTGGTTATCAAAACGGCGACCCATTGTATGAAAACTTTTTTTGTACTGTACCCGAAGACTTTGACATCTCAAACATTGTGCGTCCAAGAAGCTCTTCTTTAAAAGAAAAGTTTTTGGTTAATGGTGAGGAAAGGAATATCTGGTGCACGTTCAGTAGTGATCAAGCTGATCTAAATTTCAAAAACCCAGCAGTTCTTCGCAAACTAATAGATGTGATATTTTGGTATATTCAGAAGGGTGTGCGAGTTTTTAGATTAGATGCAGTTGCGTTTATCTGGAAAAATTCTGGCACCACAGGTTTAAATGCTCCTCAAGCTCATTTGATAGTTAGGTTATTGAGGGTTTTGGTTGATTATGTTGATCGTGGAATAATTTTAATTACTGAAACAAATCTTCCGGTTGATGAAAACTTATCATATTTTGGAAACGGGAACGAAGCACATTGGATATATAACTTTACCCTACCGCCCCTGAGTATTTTCACACTGATGTTCGGCGATGCCACCCAGGTTCGCAAATGGAGCATGGGAATGCCGCCTGCTCTTCCCAACACTGCCTATTTGAATTTTCTGAGCTCGCATGATGGTATTGGGTTGCGGCCAGTTGAGGGTGTTTTAACAGATCAGCAATTGGACCAGATGGTGAGCCAATTAGAGTCAAATGGCTCACTTTTCTCTTGGCGCAATATTTCGCAGAGTGAACAAAAAATTTATGAGGCAAACATCACCCTTTTTAACTCCTTACGGCAGACACCATCTGATCCTACTGGAGAATTCAAAATAGAGAGGTATATTGCTGCAAATTGTATGATGTTGGGCTTCGAAGGTGTGCCTGCTTTTTATTTAAATGCATTTTTTGCGACATGCAACGACACTGACGCTGTAAATAAAAAACGCTCAAATCGCGCGATAAATCGTCACAAGTGGTCCAAAATAGAGCTCGAAAAGCGCCTAAAATCCTCAAAAAATATTGAGACCTTAGTTTTCAATTCATTAAAGAAGCTCATATCCATCAGAAAATGCCAGCCCGCTTTTCATCCCAACGCGACACAGTTTACATTGCAATTAGATAGTTGTTTTTTTGGTATTTGGAGGCAGTCAATTGATCTTTCGCAGAATATTTATGCAATAACAAATGTAACTCATTTAGAGCAAAGTTTGAGCTTAAGTAATATAAATTTGCCATTTTCATGTAGATGGTTTGATTTGATCTCCGGCAATGAAATATCAAATTCTGCGAGCGTGTTGTCCTTTAATCCTTATCAAACCTATTGGATCGCCAACGAGCGGCTTTGCATCTCTGACTCGACCTAGTGACTGAGACTCGCTGCAAGTCCAACTTTTCGACAACTTTTGGAATGCTGCTTTTATCAGCCGTTTGTCGAATTCCAACGCTTTGAAAATTTGTATGACTTTATTATGTAAAATCTTTGCTCCCATCCTGGTATATGTAGGTCGGATTACTGAGTAAAAAGGCTCGCACACGCGGGGATAAGCCGTAAACCTAATTAGGGCGTCACAGAGGCCAAACAACCCTGAATGATGTGGAGCATTTTGCATTATGCATAATAATTAAAAAATATGAATCAAACAAAAGTTCGCCTGATGGTTCCATTAATTTATTAAAATGGAGTTTTTCGATGAACAAAAAACAACTGAAGTCTATTTTGGTTACGCTTGCTTTGCCGACACTCATCACGGTTGACGCTGTGGCTCATGAGCGTGGCGGTGTTGGCCATGTTGTAGATGTGCAACCTATTTACGAAACTAAAGTTGTGCAACATCAGGTTGCTGAAACGAAATGTCATTCCAAACACCGAATGGATCGCAAACGGGTCCATGATGCATTGTTTGGCTCTTTGGTTGGGGCTGCTATTGGCAATGAACTGTCTAATGCACCTGGTTTTGGCACCTTAGGCGCTGCTGTCGGGTTGGCTCTATCTGAGTCTCAGCATCGAAGTGCGGAAAAATGTGAGACTGTTTGGCGTCCTGAACGGCGAAGAGTAAAGACTTTGGCATATTATAACGTGTCTGTAGCGCATAGAGGACGGGTACTGCACTTCAATAGCGAGCAACCCTATCACGTCGGAGAGCATATCCATTTTAGTCACTAATTTAAATTTACCCTACGCGTATCAAACGGGAGCCAACAGAATGAAACATTTAAGTTCAAAAATTCGAGCCGCTTTTGCCACACTAGCTATACCGCTGGCGGTTTCAGCATGCCAGCCCACAACAATGTCAGGCTCGGCATCGGCTGTTGAATATCGCTATGAACGATTTGCCGATATTCAAGTCAAAGTAAATTATGATGAGTGTCGCAAGGTGGCCTTTGCAATTGACAAAGACGCTGGCGCAGACGCTTCACGTTTTTTGGCGAGTGCTGAAAAGTTTGAAAGTTGCGAGCTGATGCTTGGTGACGCCAGCAATATCATTGACCAAGATATGCGCTTGAAAGCCATCGCCATGGGCGTGCAAAACTATATCAAAGGTGGTGACCTTGCCAAAGCGCGCACCATGCTTGAGCATTTTGAGCAGGTCGCCGATGGCGCGGATCTTCTTTATCCGGACTCAACCTCTTTTCTCGCCAGCATGCACGTCTTGTTGAACGCGCCCCGCAATAAAAATGCGCTCCAACTTGCCAGCCAGAATGCAAAGGGTGAGATCAAGGATGAAATTCGTCGCGCTTGGTATTGGCAAACAAATTGATCGGCCAGCCCACTCAAAGTTGAAGAATAGAAGGATTATCTCTCATGTTACGATTTAGAACCATCATTATTGCAACGGGTGCGTTAGTTTTTGTCAGCCAAATGCAAACGGCTGTAGCTTTTGCAGAAATAGACCAGCAATGGCGTCCACAATTGTCGGAAAAAATTCTGTTATTGCCGCCGAAGCATATGAATGACGCAATCGAGCAGGATTTTAGCAAGTCAGGCCTTGCCCAAAACATGACTAGTGTGGAAACGCAGCTGTCTGATCAGGTTAGTGCAATTGACCAGCTGAAACAGAACCTGTCACGCTATGAAGGACAAGAACAAATTGAGGCGCGGCACCAGATCATTGTTGGTAAAAAGACCTATATCGAATTGCTGGGCCAACAAATCGATCTGAAAGGCGAGCGGCTACATACCAAACTTGGTTTGTTGAGACGCCTTGATCGCAATCTGACACGCAATACAGCCCAGCAAAAGACGGCCTCGGATGTCGCACAATTACAAGCCGATGCCAAATCACGGATCGAGGGGATCAGCAGTAAGTTGCGTGAACAGATCGCGCTTGAGCCTTTGACAAAGGAAACCAATTTCAGCAAAGCCTTTGACAAGAATATGGCGGCTATTTCTGCCCTAAAAGACGCTATTGCCAACCACCGTATGCAAAGCCGGCTTGGCCTTGATAGCGGTGCTACCAAGGCCGATATGTTGCGCCAGTTGATGCTTGATACTGAAGCAGATTTGGCGCTCATCGAGATCGAGACCGAGCTTCTTGGGCATATGGCGCATTTACTGTCATTGGATGCGATGGCGCTTGCCGAGGATGTCGCAGCACAAAGTTTCACTGTGGCGACCAAAGCCCAAATCTATAGCAGTCCATCGGACGCTGTGCTCCTTTTCACACAATAAAAAATTTGGAGATCAAAAGATGAAAAAAATAACACTCGCATGTTTAGCCTTTACAATTGTAGGCGGCATGGCTGTATCAGCCGTGGCTGACTCTCTAAAAAACTTGGAGCGAGAGCGCGCCCTCGCAATTGCGGCTCTGCTTGATAGCACAATCGACATTGAGGCGAGGTGGAACAAACTTAATTTATCTAAGGCGCGGCTTGCTGATCTTGAGGTAATGGTCATTAATGACAAATCGTTGAAAAACAGTTATTCGCCAAGGGTCAAACATGCGCTATCGAATTATGAATTGACCTTTTTGGCGCATGCGTCAGCTGAAGATGACAAGTCGATCGCCGCCCATTGGTTTGAACACATTGGCTTGAGCACGGATCAACTAATGGCGTCACGGCTTGCCAAATGACCAGTGTTTCAAAACAAATGCGGCCCACTGGTATGTGGCGTGTTGACTTTGGCCTTGGCCTTCGCGCATCGGCGGTGC
Organism: uncultured SAR116 cluster alpha proteobacterium; assembly: GCA_902583715.1. GTDB lineage: Bacteria > Pseudomonadota > Alphaproteobacteria > Puniceispirillales > Puniceispirillaceae > UBA3439. The sequence goes on along the minus strand of CACHXC010000015.1, from coordinate 3,419 downwards.
TTGGTGGGCTGGTGGTAATTGGCCTTGCCTTAACCCTGCTATTGTTTGGGGTTGCGCCAAAGGACCTGTTTGCTACCGCCAAAGATACGTTGGGTGTATTGTTTATAGCCTTAGCAGTTGGGCTGATGCTGACGGTGATGACAGCGGCTGCTAAAATCCTCGACACTCAGCTCGATCGCCAGTCAAAATCTGTTTGGCTTTATATCGGCTTTCATGCGGCTAATGGCATTGCCACGGTGGCTTTGACTTTTACCTTGTTTGGGATCAGCGCCGGTGTTGGCGAGCTGGCCGCAGGTGATCTGAACATTGACAACATCAACACGGTAATTGCTACCCTGACTGACCAGTTCAGCATGGCCTTTATGACATCGGTGGTTGGCTTGCCATTGTCGGCGCTGATGCGCGTTGTGGTTGGTGTGACTGGCAAGCGTCAGGGGTTTTGATAACTGCACATTAAACTCTGTGATAGAACGGAAAGGTAGAGTTATGCGATTTCTCATTTTTAACATGGTGGTGTTTCTTAGCATTGGCTATTTGTTCACCGCGGCACCTGGTCAGTCTGTCGGCAATTGGCTCGATGCAACTATCGATATGGTCAGTCGGTCAGTAGCATCAGCAACCCCAACTGCTGCATCAAAACAGATACTGGCGTCGGAAGACAAGCTGGCGCAATCAGCGGTCTCAACGTCCGCACCCGTTACCTCACAAAATGACGATATAAAAATTACTGCTGATAAAATCCAAGAGATCGTTAGTGCCTCGATTAATAGCAATTTGAAGGAAATTGCCGCTGGCCTTAGCGGTGTTCAAGCTGATAACACGGCGCCATCGCCGCGCGCCGCGGCGACCACTGCCGTACCAGCTGACCAGACTGCACCGTCGTCACTTGATCGTGTTAGCCAGACCGCCGCCACCGGCAAAACGCCAGGTCTGGTCAAACCACATACGACCTTGCCAACGGTCAGGCAGGTGCCCGCCGACGCTGATGCGATGCTGACAAGCGGGTTTTCCGAACTCTATCCAGCCGATCCAACGGCGGTTTCTGCCACGCGTGATGCGCTGGCATCGCAGGATATGGTGGCTGCCCCGGTTTTTATGAGTCCGGGTGATCGCCAAGCGGCGCTGTCGGAATTGATTCAAAATTTACAGCTTACTTATTTGGAACGGGCAGGCCAGTAAATGCGCATCTGCCCAAAAAAGGCCGCTGCTGCCCTAAATCTGCTAGCCATTGCGGCAGTGGTCTGGCTTTACTGTCTTAATAAAATTGCTGCTGATCCGGTGGCCACATTGCCAGACCAGCCATCTCTGCTAGAGGCACTTGATAGCGTGGTACCCAACAGGCCTGTCAACCGGCTTGAGGCGCAAATTAACATGACGAATATCAGGTTGCCGGCCCCACCAACAGTATCGGCAGCAATGCGATCGCCGCAAGCAGCAGTGTCACAACCATCGGCACACAAACAAGAGTTGTCTGAGCCAGCCCCTGCCGCAGAGCCGGCCCTGGTGCCGCTGGTCCCCCAAACGGCGCAGGAAACAAAAGCACCTATCATGCCAATGATCGCAAAACCCATCAATGTGAAGCCAGCCAAATTACACCGATTGGCGGTAAAGCCCATGACGGTATCACCGGCGCAACGCAAGCCAACAGTGTTGGAACGTTTAGCGGCACCAGCGCCACTGAAAACGACGAAGACGCCTGCATTGCGACCAATTACCGTGCCGCTCCCACCACAAACACTCCTACCACAAACAGGGGCCCCGCAGAAAACCGCGCTAAAAGATTTACATATTCGCCAAGCCAATGTGCTGAAAGGGCAGCAAACGCTGGACATGGTTGCCAACAAAGGGGGGTTGGATATGGAAATTTTCTGGCCGGATACCGCGCGACAATCAGCCTATCTTTATGATGTTATGACCCGTTGTTTCGGGATGCGCTCAGCAGTTCTAAATCTCGCTGGCGAACTGGTTTCAACTGCTGGCAAGGGCCAGGCCAATCATGCTGGACTGTCACCATTGATCCGGCAGTTGAAACAACCAGCTAGTCGGGGCGAGGCGGATGTAATTGCCAAAATTGTTGCACAGCACCGTGTCAGCGGCGCGTATACTCCGGTGCGGATTTTCACCAAATCGGTTGATGCGCGTCTGGTTGATGGAATTGCACAGCTGACCGGGAAACCAATCGGCCCAAACAGTGTTTTACGGGCCGATTACATGATCGATCGGGGACACGTCTTTATTGCAAATATCACCCATGATGGCGTTCGGGCAGCCGGTCGTGTCTTGCTTGTTGACGGTGGCTGCTAGGCCAGATCAGCGGTTCAATACTTGGTTAAAATCGCGTGTAACAGCAAACCGTATATAGTCGATTTTAAGGTCAATAATCTCGATAGCCGCACCGCCAATATTGACTACTTTGCCGTCCGACAACTTATGGCTGATCACCTTTGGACGGGTGATGTTTTTACCAGTAGCATCCATTTTGCGGTAAATCATATTTACCACGGTTGCCGCACCATAACCAGCATGAATGCCAGCTAACTCAATTTCATGTGTTACCAGATCGTTGGAACCATTCACCTTGGTCCGATTGCTGTGCATGATCTCGCCAAGCCGGGCGACTCTCTCACCACCGGTCTCATAGACAGTTGGCTCGGTTACGCGTAACGGCGCGGTGGTTTGCTGGCACGCCGTAAAGGCCAAGGCACAAAAACCAGTCATTGCCGCATGACGGATGAACCGCCTTGATCTGTTTGCTGTCATTTTTCATTCCTCAAAATAGGCCTCTCAACTATCGAAACAATATTATTGACAGCAAGCAAGTTTAATTTTCAGTGGCTGAACCTAGGGCAAATCTGAACCCAGTTCCTGATTTTTCAATCCGCCGCATCATTTGTGCGGCTGGGCGAGGGGTGGATGGCAGCGCGTTAAACCATGGCAACAGTTCAGAATCGGGCCGCATCGAGGCCATGACCAGCAGGGTTTTTGCCGCAGATTTCATAGTGCTATCCATGGTAAAACTTGGCAAGGTAACGCTTTGCTTTGGTGGCAAGGCAGCATGGTTTCGTAGAATCATGTTTGGTGCGGCATTGTCTTGTTTGCTGTAAAGGGCGGCCCATACGCCGATGGGTTGAACTGATTTGTTGCCAAGCGTTAATTGAAGTTTGCAGCCGTCATTGATCCAGCCAGGCAAGGTGTTGGTGGTGATGGTGGCGGTTCTTGGCACCGCGCAAGGGGCATCTTGCCCGGGGATCAACTGTATTTCGATATGCACATCGTCGCCAAGCCCGGTAGCCCGGTGGCGAAGGTATTTTTCAAAAAAAAATGCGCCATTCACGTCTAGCCAATTGCCGTCTTGTCGCATTTCACGCAGTTCCATAAATAACTCGCGATAGCGTCCCTCTGCATCAAGTCGGGTCAAA
>CACHXC010000014.1 GCA_902583715.1 uncultured SAR116 cluster alpha proteobacterium | reverse complement strand
TGCATGTATTGTTCTGTTTTTGATCGCTGCAACAGTATTCTCTACGAACCCACTCTCATTGAGCGTGTCTGTATGGATCATCACCTGGATATCCATATCGTCAGCTACATTCAAACAGTTATCGATTGCTGCTGGCGTAGTACCCCAGTCCTCATGAAGCTTGAGCGCGCAGGCTCCAGCATTTATTTGTTCGACCAAACCCTCCGGCAGTGATGCATTGCCTTTGCCCGCAAAGGCCAAATTCATTGGAAAACTGTCGGCTGCTTGAAGCATTCGTCCGATATGCCATGGGCCAGGCGTGCATGTTGTGGCTAACGTGCCATGTGCTGGGCCAGTACCGCCACCAAGCATTGTTGTAATACCGGAATGCAATGCATCATCAATCTGTTGCGGGCAAATAAAGTGGATGTGGCTGTCAAAACCGCCCGCTGTCAGAATAAGCCCTTCGCCAGCAATTACTTCAGTGGAAGGGCCAATAATTATGTTTACATTTTCCTGCGTATCTGGATTGCCTGCTTTGCCAATTGCTTGAATAAGCCCGTCTTTTAAGCCTAAATCAGCTTTGTAAATGCCACTAACGTCGATAATTAACGCGTTGGTGATTACTGTATCCACTGCGCCACTATCACGTGATACCTGTGACTGACCCATACCATCTCTTATGACTTTACCACCTCCAAATTTTACCTCGTCGCCGTAAGATGTAAGATCGGTCTCAACTTCGATAAATAATTCAGTGTCAGCCAAACGAACTTTGTCGCCAGTAGTTGGCCCATACATATCTGCATAAATTTTTCTAGGCATGTAAATTGGCATCACAACTCTCCCATGATTTTTTGGTTAAAACCATGTACGACCCGTCGGCCTTTGAACGGTATAAGGCAAATTTCTCGTTCCTGACCAGGTTCAAAACGCACAGCCGTGCCCGCTGCAATGTCAAGACGCATTCCCTTCGCACTCGCCCTATCAAACTTCAGTGCTTCGTTAGTCTCATAAAAATGGTAATGGCTACCTACTTGAATTGGTCTGTCACCAGTATTGGCAACAGACAGGCTGACTGTCGTAACGCCAGCATTTAAGAGAATATCTTCGTCTTTTGTCAGTATCTCACCCGGTACCATAATGCTAATCTCCTAAAGTTAACGAATTGGTTGATGAACTGTTACCAGTTTAGTGCCGTCAGGAAAGGTGGCTTCAACTTGAACATCTGCAACCATCTCAGCAATGCCCTCCATACAATCTTCAATTTTAACCACATGTGCCCCAGCCTCCATTAGGTCTGCGACCGACCGACCATCGCGCGCTCCTTCAATGACGAAGTCTGTGATAAGAGCGACAGCCTCAGGGTAGTTTAACTTGACACCTCTCTCTTTTCGTTTCTTGGCGACAATAGCAGCCATAGATACCAGTAACTTGTCTTTTTCCCTGGGGTTAAGTTTCATGTTTAACTCCTTGCTTGTTAGGTCTGCCAGACACGCGGCATTGGCTGTTTTCGAATGGCGAGTATAAGTTTTTCAATATCCTTACGTGCAGACGCTGGGTGTGAACTCATGAGGCGAATGATGAGACGATCGTTCCAACACGACACGGCGCAATTCGATGGGCTTTGTTTTATCACGTCGGACACACTGTCAACGATTTGCTCCAAATTGTTTCCAATGAAGAGAATTGTTGACAGCAGCCTAGCACCATTGCCACCAGCAGGCGCTGCGATGATTTTGCGAACCTCATCTGAAAGCCTTAACGACTCCGCATGGAATAAATTACCATCACGGAACACGCGCCAATTATCAATTAAATGACAATCATAAATATTCTCACCCATAGCTTGACGGCCCAAAACAATTGTCTCGGCAACTAAACAGTTGCTGCAGGAAGACAAATTAATTTTTAATGTTCGTTCAAATTTGGAGTCATTGAATACGATCGTTTCTTGAGGTAGCCAATGTAGATCTGCCTTACCAGAGACTGAAATGTTGATCTGTGTCTTTGCAGGCTTTGCTCCAACGCTACGATAGACACGTTCGGCAGTTTGAGTTGTCATTACAAGCGCGCAACCCTCAGCCTCAACATCAATATCTAAAATATCGCCATCAGTCATGCCGCCTGAGGTATTGAGAATAACTGCTTCCATCATATCAGAATAAGTTTTTGGCAGCATGAGCTTCGCCGAGCCTGACTGAAACATGCGCAAAACACGTTTTTGGCTAACGCGAAAACTTAGGTGCCCTCTGGCGCGTTGCATTTTTACACATTCAGATCCGTCCATATCTGGATTTCCAATTCAGAAAAAAACGGCACCCAAAAGGGTGCCGAATATTTTTTAATTGGGCACATTTACGCGGCAACAAATTCATTCCACTTACGCACCATATAACGGTTCTCATCCATTGTGGCGTTCCAACATGCAACGCCGCCCATCCGTTCTTCGAAAGAGCCACCATCTCTGACTTCACCCGCACCGGCCAGCTTCTTGCCGTCGGGGGCCATAATGTCCTGTGTCGCGGGCTTCCCAAGCATCCAGTAATCCCACTCGTAGGCGGCCATGTATTCTTTCGCAGTTGATGGAACTGCTGAATAATAACCCTGACGATTTAGATATCCACCGACAAAACCAGAGAGGTACCAATTGATGAATTCATAGCACACGTCTGCTTGGTAGCCTTTAGTGGCGGCGGACAACGCAAAGCCCACAGCCCAAGCACGATATCCCTCTTTCAAAGGTTGATATATGCATGGTATGCCCTGTGTACGAACAGCGGTAATTGCTGGCGACCACATTGACTGTATTACAACTTCACCAGATGCCATCAAATTGACGCTTTCGTTGAAATCAGACCAGAGAGCGCGGAATTGTCCCTGTTTCTTTGCCTCAATTAATATGCCGATTGTCATATCAATCTCCTTACGCGTCATGTTGCCTTTGTCTGGGTATTTATATTCACCCATTGATTCAACAACCATTGCGGCATCCATAATTCCGATTGATGGAATGTTCAAGATTGACGCTTTCCCCTTAAACTCTGGATTCAAAAGCTCAGCCCATGTGCTAATTGGTCTTCCAATCAGATCTGGCCTGATGCCCAAAGTATCAGCATTGAAAACCGTCGGGATTAGCGTTGCCCATCGAGTTGGCTCCGAGGAGAACTCCTTGGAAAACTCATCCTTCAAGTAAAAGACTTTTTTCGGTGCAGTGCCTTGGTCACCAATCTTTTTTCCGCCGATCTCGCCAAGAGTGTGAGTACTGCTGATGTTATCAAAATTTTTGATACGCTTTGAATCCATACCCAGGATATTTCCCGATGGGACCAGTTTTGGAAGGCTAAAATATTCAGTGTCAACGATGTCAAAACTGTTAGGCTGAGTTAACACACGTTTTGTCACTTCATCTGTTGTGACTGGGATGTACTGGACTTTGATACCCGTATCCTCGAAGAGTTTTTTGTCGATTTCAGTGCCCATTGTAGTTGCTGTGCCAAGATAACGAACCACTTTGTCGTTAGCGCGCACTACGTTTGGCATACCGAGACCCAAACCAGCATATGCTGCAACAGCGCCTGCTCCTTTGAGAACCTTACGACGTGTCGTGTTTTTTTGCATTTAACTATCCTCCTTTTGAGTTTTGTTGGGTTATTTCTGTCTTCGCCCTGTCAGCGCTTACTCAGTCACAATGCGTTTAGTTTGTTAACTGAAATGTAAGACTGACGTTACTTTCACCTTTGAATACTCTGCAACTGCTACTTCACCCTCAGCATTACGTGCCGCAGGATATATTGCATTTGTAGTATCTCCAGTGCTTTTTTTGCATCATCCTAGAGATCAAAAGTTCGCAACCCATTCCTTGAGTAATTGCGTCAGTTGTGAAGAAGCTCTTGTGCAGTGAAGTGCGGATGGATGCGGTGGGTTCGGTTGTTTTGTTAATGCCCTACTCTACAAGCTCTAATTGATCTTTTTTGTTCCAGCTGACTTTCACATGATCTCCAACTTCAACTTTCGACTTGGCAAACAGAACGTCAGGCTGGCTCACATTTAGTTTTCCACTTTTTCCATAAGCTACGTTGATTTTGACATTAGCGCCCAGAAACTCAATGGTGTTTACCTGGCTGTTTCCATTTGGTGTCAGATTTATACGATCCTCTCTTATCGCGAATAATTTTGACCCGATTGCCAGCACATTGTGGCCGCCTATAAAATTTGCAACAAATGCATTTCTCGGTTTGTTGAAAATTTCCATCGGCGTGCCGTATTGCTCCACAATACCGTCATTCATGACCAGAATTAGATCAGCAAGCGCCATCGCTTCATCTTGGCTATGCGTCACGTGGATAAAAGAGATCCCCAATTTTCTCTGAAGTGCTTTTAACTCAGCCCGCATCTCGATCCTTAAAAAGGGATCCAACGCGGAGAGTGGTTCGTCAAGTAGTAAGACGCGTGGTTCAGTGATCAACGCACGAGCAAGTGCAACCCGTTGCTGCTGCCCACCAGATAGCTGGTTTGGAAATCGATCTGCTAGTTTCTCAAGTTGAACTCCGCGCAGCATTTCCATGGCGCGTTCATGTCTTGTGAGCTTGTCTATTCCGGATATTTTGAGAGCGAATGCAACATTGTCAATCACTTTCAAATGAGGAAAAAGTGCATAATTCTGAAACATCATTGATGTAGGTCGCAGTGACGGCGGTTTTTCTGAAATATCTTGGCCGTCGATTATAACTGAACCAGACGAGATCACCTCATGACCAGCAATCATTCGCAAAAGTGAAGTTTTGCCGCAGCCTGATGGGCCCAAAAGGCAGCAATATTGTGGTTCATTTAAAACAAGGTCGACCTGACGTACTGCTATAGTGTCACCATATTTTTTTTGAAGCTTTTGCAGTTCAAGTTCAGACATTGGCTCCACTCTCAGCGTAGTTCGTTAATTATATCGGCACGCTACCAGACTAGGACAAATAGAAACAACTATCATCACTTAAAATGAGCGCGAAATGTATGGTTCTAGGTTTTGCTGAAATTTAATTACGCCGGCAAAAATTTTAATATGAACCTTATAACAATCTGATTTTTCTTTTAATTTTAAATTTTTATTAAACCCACTTTACTTCTAATCGTAATTTTTGAGTGGGTTTTTGGTTTTCTCTTATGTCACCCACTCTTTGCATTCACCACGGTCACCCAGCACGATTCGTTTTTACCGCTGTAGCAAATGCCGAAAATTACTGTTGGTTTAATGTGAATTTGTATCCCAAGCTAAATATACAAAACAAACTACTTTTAATATGGGCTCGCGCGATTTAGAGTTTTCCAGATTTTGTCAATAATGGTGTGGTCAACAAAGAGACTGTTCTGCGCTATTGCCTATGATCAATCCTTTGGCTGACTTCATAATTGGTTCAACGGGAACCAGTTTGAGAATCTGCACAAGCCAGAGTTGGGGTTAGTAGGTTTAAGCGCATGTCGGGGTCTAAATGCTGAAACAAATTGAGAAATATGGCGCGTCTCTGCTTGCGCTTCCGTTCATGGTCACGATTGGGCTTTTTTTCATATTACCGCTTTTGTTGGTAGTCGTGGTGAGCTTTTGGGATTATACCTCGTATAGCATTGTCCCTGACTTCATTTTTACAAATTACGAAGACATTTTTTACGGGTGCATCGATAATCTTCCCGAATTATGCACCGCATTCTCAACTTATTTGTCTACAATCAAATTCGTGATCATTACTTGGTTTATTACGCTCATTGTTGGATTTTTAATTGCGCTTTTTCTGGCGTTTTGTGTTCGATCAATCGCCTTGCAGATTGCATTATTTTTACTCTGCACAATTCCTTTTTGGACATCAAATGTTATTAGAATGATTTCATGGATACCGTTACTGGGTAGAAACGGCCTTGTTAATGATGGCCTAGTCAAATTGGGAATAGTCGAGGTCCCCATAGAATGGCTTTTGTACTCGGAATTTGCGGTCATCGTGGCATTTGTCCACCTCTATACTTTGTTCATGGTGGTGCCTATTTTTAATTCCATGTTGCGAATAGATAAATCGCTCCTCGAGGCAGCTTACGACACTGGTGCTTCTACTTGGCAGATGCTTACAAATGTGATTATTCCATTGAGCCGGCCCGGGATCATAATTGGATCAATTTTTGTGGTGACTATTGTGATGGGTGATTTCCTTACAATAGGCGTGATGGGAGGGCAGCAAATTGCCTCTGTTGGTAAAATAATTAACGTTGAGATGCAATATTTGCAATTTCCAGCGGCTGCTGCCAACGCAGTCATCCTAATCTTCACGACTCTTTTGATCATTTTCGGAATGACGCGTATTATAGATGTCCGAAAGGAGCTTTAAATGTTCAACGCTCGTTTCAAGTTCATGATGATAAGTTTCTTTTGTTTCTTTATCGTTTTTTTGTACGGACCAATGTTCTGTATATTAGTCCTCTCTTTCCAGGGACCAAACGGGGGCCTAACATTTCCGATGCGTGGTTTGTCTCTATTTTGGTTTGAGTCATTGTTTGATGGTGTTGGGGTGATAGATATTTGGAGCGCGTTCGGTCGCTCTTTACGGCTTGGCCTTGTTGTTATGGTGCTAACTGTAATTTTTAGCCTTATGGCAGGGCTAGCATTTCGAAAAAAGTTCATGCTGTCTAGCGTACTTTTCTACGCTACAGTATCTAGCCTGATTGTGCCCTCCATCGTGATTAGCCTTGGTGTTGCATTAGAGTTTCGAATTCTAGATGACGCCGTTAAGACACTTGGTGAGAAGCACCAAATAACATGGATTTTAGAAGATTTTAGGACAACAATGGGGTTGTTTAGCTCGGGTCTTGGCGCACAGCTGACTTGGACCTTGCCATTTGGTCTTCTTATCATGTTTGCTGTTTTTAATCGCTTTGATCCATCATACGAAGAGGCCGCGCGCGACCTTGGTGCAGGGGCGTGGAAAACTTTCACCGAAGCGGTTTTACCAATTATTGCACCATCATTGATTGGTGTTGCTTTGTTCGGTTTTACTTTAAGTTATGATGAGCTAGCCAGATCATCGCAGGCGATCGGTGGACAGAACACTCTCCCTCTAGAATTGCGCGGCTTAACGACCACCGTTACTGACCCAACCATTTATGCGCTAGGCACTCTCACCACAGGTATCAGTTTTACTGTTATCGGTTTGGCGCTCGCATTTTACTTTACGATGCGCCGTCGAGCATCAGGCAAGAAAATCTAACCCATTTTTGATGACTATGAAGACAGTAGCTTTCATTAACCCAAATTCGACTGACGCGATGACCGATAGTTGCGTTGAAACTCTGAGGTCAGAATTACCAGAATTTTGTCAGGTTAGAGGGATTACTAATTACAGTGGTCCTGCGGCAATCCAGGGTGAGAAAGATGGCATTGCAGCCATACCAGGCTTGCTTGCAGAAATTGAAAAAAATTCTGATTGTGATGGTTTTATAATTGGTTGTTTTGATGATACTGGCCTAATCGAGGCAAGATCGATCACAAGAAAACCAATAATTGGGATTGGTCAATCTGCTTTTCATATGGCAGCTTTGCGTCATGGACGATTTTGTGTTTTGACTACTCTAGAGGTATCGGTTCCTGTCATAAAACAAAATATTATGGCTCAAGGCTTTGGTTATCTTTGTAAAGATGTCATTGCGAGCGGAATACCAGTATTGGAATTAGAGAATAATCCCGGTAGCGCGATTAACACTCTTTCAGAGTGCATTAAAATCATTGAAGTTCAGGACCCCAAGATTGCTGTAGTACTGGGATGCGCCGGCATGACGAATGTCTGCGAACGATTACAGGCTCAGCATAATTTACACCTCCTTGACCCCATTGTAAGCTCTGCCCGAATGGTCAACGCAATTTTGTAATTTTGATTGGAAAATTTGAAGTTTTCACCATGACACATGATTATTATTCACCTGCAGGCGGATTGCCCAGCCAAAAGGAGGCATTTCAAGACAGTGCAATCTTTACCAATGCATATGTTTATATCCCAAAACGGGTTTTGACGGATATAGTCACTTCTTTTCTTCCCAACTGGAAAAAAACAAGGCTTTGGGTTCTGGCTCGCCCTATGACGGGCTTTGCCGAAACTTTTTCGCATTATTTAATGGATATATCTCCTGGTGGTGGAAGCGACCTACCTGATGATGACGAGTTCGCTGAACATATAATATTTGTCACAAGCGGTGCAGGGAAGATAAAGGTCAATGGTGACACCCACAAACTCAACCCGGGTAGCTATATTTATTTGCCACCAAAAACAGATTGGTCAGTGATCAATGATTCTAGCAACCGACTCATTTTTCATTGGTTTAGGAAGCGGTATCAGAAGGTGAGGGGCGTCAACGCACCCCCTATTTTAGTCACATCAGACAGCGTCGTTGAACCGATAGAAATGCCTGGCTCTGACGGTAATTGGCTTACCTCGCGATTTGTTGGCGCAGACGATATTGCTCATGACATGCACGTTAACATCGTTACATTCCGTCCAGGAGGTACAATTCCATTTGCCGAAACACATGTTATGGAGCATGGTCTTTACGTACTTTGTGGCACAGCTAGTTATCGGTTCAACTCAGATGTGATCAATATTGAAGCAGGCGACTACGCGTGGCTTCGCGCTTTCTGCCCTCAATGCTGTACGGCTACTGGTGATGGACTATTCAGATATCTTTTATACAAGGACGTAAATCGTCACATGAACCTTCAATTAGCCAAATAATTTGGGTCAACATCTATTCGGGCAATCGGTTTATCAAAAAAATATTCATTTAAATTGTTACTGTCGGTGTCGCAGTCGACGATAAAAAAATCTTGCTTATTCGCCAGTATTAATAGTGGGTGATGCCAAACATTACAGTTGTATTGGACACCTTGATCCCCAGCAGCCAGGAAACACTGTAACCTTTTTTCATCTGGTTTGTCTCCAGCGTCTGGCGCAACTACAACCAACCAAGGTTCTTCACTTAATGGAAAAAAAGCTTGCGTACCAAGTGGGTGTCTCTCCATCATGTTGATTTCAAAGGGATAACCTCGATTTGTTCCACTAAATATTGATAAAATTATCTCTGCATCTGATGGAAAGGCATTCACTGAAGCCATTTTATGAAAGCGGGTTGTTGTCGACTGATTGATGACAATTTTTTTTGTTAGGTTTCTGTCTAACACAGAACCAAATTCCATGAATGAGGTTGGACTGAGTGGAACTGGAATTAACTTTAAGACCAAATCAAACCTCCATACTGGAATGCAGTTGGGAAGGGTGTGTCGCAATCCAGTGGTTAGCGATGTCTATACGGCGAGCGACCCAAACACTATCGTGTGAGAGAACATAATCCAAAAATCTTTGCAGGCCTATAAAACGCCCAGGTCGACCAACCAAACGGCAATGAAGACCAACCGACATCATTTTTGGCGCTATTTCCCCCTCACTATAAAGTGTGTCAAACGCATCTTTAAGGTAACGAAAGAACTGATCGCCAGTGTGAAAACCTTGTGCAGTGGCAAATCGCATATCATTACAATCAAGGGTGTATGGGACGATTAGGTGTGGTTCATCAGAGAGGCGGGACCAAAATGGAAGATCGTCAGAATAATCATCTGCATCGTAAATAAACCCGCCCTCCTCAACTAGTAATGTTCTTGTGTTTTCACTGGTTCGACCAGTATACCACCCCAGTGGCCTACTGCCACAAATTTGCTGGTGTATCGCAATTGCCTGCTGAAGGTGTTCACGCTCAATATTTATATCGACGCCATGATAGTTTATCCATCGTAAGCCGTGAGAGCAAATCTCGTGTCCATCCTTCAAGGCTTGCTCAATTGGACTTGGATGGCGTTGCATGGCCATTGCAACTCCGAAAATTGTGATCGGCACCTGGCGCTCCCGGAAAAGAGCAAGAACACGCCATACACCCGCTCGAGAACCATATTCATAAATTGACTCCATGGACATATGGCGGGCATTTTCAAAAGCTGAAGCGCCAATGATTTCAGACAAAAAGGTCTCTGATTGCTGGTCGCCGTGTAGGATGCAGTTTTCGGCACCTTCCTCATAATTTAAGACGAATTGGATGGCGACCTTTGCTTTCCCTGGCCAATGGGGGTCAGGGTACGAGCCGTTGTATCCAACCAAATCCCGCGGATATTTGCGAAATTTGTTACTGTTTCTCGACATTCAATCGGCTCCCCGGCGCTGACAGATAAACTAGAATACAACGATGCGGCAATTCGGCCGTAGTCAATTCCTAATTGCTACTTGTCTCACATCTCCAACGTACAGTTCTTGAAACGTGTTTTTTTGTCAAACGAAAACCAATAACGCAAAAGACGTCTCTTTGTTCAAAAATTGATAAAAACCAAATTTTGTGGTTTGCCCCTTTTATGCGCCCTACCAACTGACATGTAGCCTAATCTGCGGCAGACACGGCTCCAGTAACCCGGTCAGGGTTTCACAGTCCATAGAACTGGGTTCATGGGCAATTTAAACGTGCCAATGAACGCGGCAATAATTCAGAACGCAAAAAGCTGCCTCAAAATTGAAGTCTCTAATTTACTGAAATTGCGTGTATTTTTTGGTTGCGGGGGCACGCAGCCGCCGTTACCTGCACCTTGATTTTGCCATTGTTTAATATGCCCTTAACTAATCGCAACCAAATAATTTTTGAATCAATCTTCAATTGATCAAAATAGCTACATTGGTACTTAGAGCTCAAATGTTTGCCAGCCTGAATAATTTTCTGTCGTTAAACTTCATCGATTTCTGCAGGTGCTATGTTTAGCCCTTGGGTATCGAGACTGATTGATTACATTTTGAAACATTGTAGTATTTTTCTTCTGGTGCGACCCACCATGTCTATAACCGAAAAAAGGATGGTGATGTGGCTAAACGTGATGAGGCACTTGCAAGGATCGATAGCTATTTCGACGATGGTCATTTTGAGACTGAATTGGCTAGACGAATTGCGTTCAAGACAGAGAGTAATCTAGCCGGAAGTGAAACTGCTCTCGCAAGCTATCTCGAAGATGAAATGATTCCTGATTTGACCGCGCTAGGGTTTGTCTGCGAGATCTTCCCAAATCCACGTCAAGACGCCGGGCCATTTTTGGTCGCACGACGACACGAATGTGATGATTTACCGACGGTCATGACATACGGGCATGGCGATGTTGTTGCTGGATATGATGGCCAGTGGGACAATAATATGAACCCTTGGAAAATAACAAAAAAAGGCGACCGGTGGTATGGCCGCGGCACAGCAGATAACAAAGGCCAGCACACCATCAATCTTGCCGCTCTGAGGTCCGTTTTGGAAACACGTGAAAGTCTCGGTTTCAACGTGATTTTCTTGGTTGAGATGGGCGAAGAGCGCGGATCACCGGGATTAAAGGATTTTTGTACAGCGCATAAGGATTTATTTCAAGCGGATGTCTTCATTGCTTCAGATGGTCCGCGCATTCACCCTGACAAGCCAACGATTTTCATGGGGTCGCGTGGCGTGTTCAATTTTATCATGCGCCTTGATAGTCATGATGGTGGTCACCACTCCGGCAATTGGGGTGGTTTGTTAACTAATCCAGGAGTGATAATGTCACACGCCATTACCAGCATGATTGACAAAAAGGGTAAAATTCTGGTGGAGGGGTGGCGTAATACCGAAATTCCTGACTCAGTCCGCTCGGCAATTGCTAAATTAGAAGTTGGTGGGGGTGAAAATGCTCCACAAATTAATCCCAATTGGGGTGAACCTGAAATGACTCCGGGCGAGAGGGTCTTTGCTAGCAATACATTCGAAATCCGAGCGTTTGAGACAGGAAATCCAAAATCACCGGCTAATGCGATTCCCCCATCGGCAGTGGTTTATGGGCATCTACGTTATGTGGTAGGCACTGACGTTGACCAATTGATGCCGCTTTTACGTTTGCATCTCGACCAGCATGGCTTTCCTGATATCGAAATTATTGGCGAGCGTGACCCGATGTATGCCACAAGGCTCGACCCAGAACATCCGTGGGCACAATGGGCTATTGCTTCGCTGAACAAAACCAACGGAGCAAGTATTTCTGTGATACCAAATCTGGGTGGATCTTTACCAAATGATGTTTTTGCTGATGTGCTCGGTTTGCCGACAATATGGGTGCCCCATTCATATGCAGGCTGTTCACAGCATGCACCAAATGAGCATATTCTTGAGAAAACAAGCAAAAGTGCTCTACGTCTGATGACTGGCCTTTGGTGGGATCTAGGCGTGGGCGATACACCTAAAAACGCCAAATAAGGCATTGGGAAATAAAAGATAGCGAGGACAAATTTAATGAGCAGCCTTTGTGAAATGACAGCGACTGATTTGCGGCACATGATTGGCCGCAAAGACATCTCACCCGTTGAACTTGTAGAAGCCTCCATTGATCGTATTGAAATGGTAGACTCCAGTTTGAACGCTGTTGTCACAAAAAATTATGAAGCCGCACGCAAGGCGGCAAAAACGGCGGAGAAAAGCGTTCTAGACGGTGAAATGCTTGGCATGCTTCACGGCCTTCCTATCGGCATAAAGGACCTTGAGGCGACGGCTAATTTGCGCACAACGTTGGGATCAAAGCTCTACGCTGACCATGTGCCGACTACGGATCTGGGTAGCGTTGCGAATGCAAGAAATGCGGGTGGCATCATACTAGGCAAAACCAACACGCCAGAGTTTGGCGCCGGTGCGAATACACGAAATTTGGTATTTGGCGCTACGGGCAACCCTTTCAATCCGGAGAAGACCTGTGGTGGTTCATCTGGTGGGTCTGCAGTTGCTCTGGCGACTGGCATGGTGCCTCTTGCAAGCGGATCTGATTACGGCGGTAGCTTGCGCACACCCGCTGGATTTTGTGGTGTAGTTGGAATTAGACCAAGCCCTGGCATTGTAGCTGCCGAAACACGGCCTGTTGGATTATTGCCGTTTTCAGTCCTAGGGCCGATGGGACGCACAGTCGACGATGCAAATCTACTACTGCAAGCACAAATGGGCCCAAACCCGCATGACCCATTCTCCACAATGTTTGCAGATGAGCTGGCCCTTCCATTAAAGGGGGCTGATCTTGGCAGTATTCGTGCCATGCTGTCTGCCAATCTTGGAAGTGCCGCTATGTCGAATGATTATCGTAAAATTTTTATTGAGCGGACCAAAATGTTTCAGCATCATTTTGCTTATGCATTTATAGGTGATCCTGATTTTACGCATGGGGACAATGCGTTCGAGGTTCTGCGTGGGGTGAATTTTGTCGCCGCTCATGGAGATAGAGTGCGTGACCACCGTGATGAATTAAGTCCAAATGTGGTCGATAATGTTGATCGTGGCTTATCCTATAGCCTCGCTGATGTCGCAGAAGCACATCTCCAACAGACGCAGATAGCGCGTCGATGGCTTGATCTGTTCAAGGAAATCGATGTGGTGATTTGTCCAGCCACGTCAACAACGCCGTTTAACCATGACCAGTGGACCATCACCGAAATTGATGGTGTGCAAATGGAGACCTACATGCGCTGGCTGGCCATTACTTATTTACCTACGATGGCGCTTGCGTGCGGTGTTGTAATTCCGTGTGGTTTCGATAATGTTGGCATGCCATTTGGTATCCAGATATTAAGCGCACCAGGCAATGACCGGTTAGTTATCGAAACTGCCAAAGCGCTGGAAACGGTTCTGGCACAGCATCAAGAAACCAGTCGTCCCTGCCCTGACATTAGTAAGTTAAAATAATCAGTCAGCGTTTTCCGCGCTGTCATCATTATATATATGGCATTCTACAAATCTACCGTTCACGTTATTACTTAAAGGCGGCGTCATCGCGCAATGCGGCATAACCTGGGCACAGCGTGGATGAAATGCGCATCCTGATGGTGGATCAATGGGATTTGGGTAACTAGCACCAAGCTGGGTATTGGGTATTCCAAGGTCAGGCTCTGGTGTTAGCACTGATTCGAGCAATGCGCGAGTATAGGGATGATGCGGGTTGTTAAACAGAATAGACGTCTTTGCCTCCTCCACCAGGCGACCAAGATACATTACCGCGACGCGGGTTGCGATATGTTCAACAACTGCCAGATTATGACTGATGATGATGTAGGTCAGATTTAGTTCCTTGCGCAGATCACTCAACAAATTCAATATCTGCGACTGAACTGATACATCAAGCGCCGAGGTTGGCTCATCACATACGACTATTTGAGGCCGGTTCACCAGAGCCCTTGCAATCGCCACACGCTGACGCTGTCCTCCTGAAAGCTGATTTGGATAGGCGTTGTAATGACGGGCCGCCAGTCCAACAAGATCCATAGTTTTTTGGACCTTCCGCCGAATTGTGGCACTGTTCTCAACACCTTGGACACGCATCGGCAACCCGATGATTGACCCAATCGTCTTTCGTGGGTTCAAAGAAGAATATGGGTCTTGGAAAATAGGCTGTATCGTGCGGGCAAGTTCAAGGCGCGGCAAGTCCATTATTGATTGTCCGCACAAATCAACAGAGCCTGTGGTTTGTGGTAAAAGTCCTAGTATAATTTTTGCCAGTGTAGTTTTACCGCATCCGGACTCACCAACCAGTGCCAACACCTCCCCTTTCTTGACTGTCAGATCAACACCACTTACCGCCCGCAAGATCTGTTTGCCACGAAACATTCCACGTGAGATGGAAAAGTTACGCGTCACGTTTTTAGCATTAATCATTACTGCAGACATTAGGCCACCTTTGCCATTTCTTTTGCGTCGATTATACAACGATAACCCTGTGTTTTGCCGCTCTCGGCGCGCAATTCGATATCACTTTGACGGCAAGCATCGGTGACATGATCACAGCGTTCAGCGAAACGACAGCCAGTAAACTTACCAACAAGAGATGGCACCATCCCTGGAATTGAGCCAAGCGGCTCACCAGGCTTAGTCTTGCCCGGCACCGGAATGCAACGCATAAGACCACGCGTGTAAGGGTGCATCGGATTATCAAATATTTGTTTGACAGTGCCTTGCTCAACAATCTGACCCGCATACATGACAGCAACACGGGTGGCAATGCGCGCCACCACGCCGAGGTCATGCGTGATCAATATGAGTCCCATATCAAACTCAGACTGTAGTTCCTGCAAAAGTAGAAGTATCTGAGCCTGAATAGTAACATCTAACGCCGTTGTCGGCTCGTCGGCAATAATCAACTCAGGCTCACATAAGAGGGTCATGGCGATCATGACTCTTTGTCGTAATCCACCAGAGAGCTGATGAGGATATTGATTGAGCCGCTGGTCGGCGGCAGTGATGCCAACTTTCTCTAGCATTCTTTTTGCCAGATCCCGCGCTGCAACCCGGTTCATTTTGCGGTGCCTCTGCAATGTCTCAACCATCTGGTTGCCGATTGTGAAAGCCGGGTTTAGACTTGTCATTGGTTCCTGAAAGATCATCCCCATCTTGCTGCCGCGAATATCGGACATTTGTTGTTCAGAATAATCAAGAATACTGGCACCAGCGAGATCAAGCCGCTCCAGGCGCCGGATAGCTTTTTTGGGTAGCAAATCCATGACGGCGAGCGAGGTAAGTGATTTTCCACAGCCCGACTCACCGACAATGCAAAGCGTTTCACCCTTGTCGACATGAATGTCAATGCCATCAACCGCGTGCAACATCCCCTCGGCAAGCGGAATATCAATCGAGAGATTTTTCACATCCAGCACACGATCCGACATTGGCAACTCCTAATTTCTGTTTTCTGGCGCAGTGATATCACGCACACCGTCACCCATCAGATTTATCGCCAGAACGAGCAGAAATAGGGCAACACCGGGGATCGTGATCAACCAGGGTTCAAAAAGCATCATGTCCTTGCCTTCAGACACCATAAGTCCCCATGATGGTAATGGGGGCTGTACGCCAAGCCCAAGAAATGACAACGCCGCCTCTAGAATAATTGCATGGGCAATTTCAATGGTTGTGATGACAATGAGATTATTAACCACATTTGGCATAACTTCGGTCATCAAAACGCGCGATACTGAACATCCAACAGCTTGCGCTGCGGCAACATAATCCATTGACCGGATTTGCAATGTTGATGATCGCATTACAACAGCGAACCGGTCCCATAGTAAAAGACCCAAAACCGTAATCACTACCTGTAGCGAACCACCAACAATCGCCACCACCGCTAGCGCAACCAGCACGACCGGCATTGACAAGCGCACGGTGATCAAGAACGTCACGACCATGTCTACACGACCACCAAAATAGCCAGCCATAACGCCCATAATAGTGCCAATTAAGCCTGATATAAGTGCTGCGCCGATACCAATCAGTAGCGATATGCGTGCGCCATATATCAAACGGGACAGATAATCACGACCAAGGTGATCAGTGCCAAAAATATGCTCCCAACTGCCACGGCTATCCCAGAATGGGGGCAGCAAGCGCTTCATTAAATCTTGCTCATAAGGATCATGCGGCGCAAGCAATGGCGCAAGAAGGGCGATGGCAATAACAGCAAAAACAATTACCGAACCAATGATCATCCCCTGATGGCCTCTGATCTTTTTTGTCAAAGAGCCCAGTTTTGACCCATCATCCAACTTAACTTCATCGGTAATAGGCATCAGCTGATCCTTATCCGCGGGTCCAGCCAAGCATTGAGCAGATCAGCAAGGAAGGTGAGGACAATATAAAACAGCGAAAAAACCAGAATGAGCCCTTGAACCGTCGGTAAATCATTGCGGGTGATCGACTCCCACGCAAGAAACCCCGCACCATGAAGCGCAAAAATTGTTTCAACCACAATCGAGCCACCCAGCATAAATCCAAACTGCACAGCGGCAAGGCTGACCACTGGAATGATTGCATTACGAAGCGCATGTTTGAATAACACGACACTAGGGCGCAGACCTTTGGCGCGAGCTGTTCTTATGTAGTCAGTGCTCAATACTTCCAGCATACCAGTGCGCGTCAGCCTCATGATGGCTGGCGCTGCATAGTAGCCAAGTACCACAGTTGGCATAACGAAATGTAACCAGGTGTCAGATCCAGACGTTGGCAATAACCTAAGGTTTACCGATAAGAGAATAATTAGCATTAGGGCAAACCAGAAACTTGGTAACGCCTGACCCATAACTGATAAAAATAAAGCAATCCGATCAATGATGCTATTAGGGCGAATCGCAGCCGCAACGCCAAGTGGGACAGAAAAAACGATCGCAAATGTTATAGCGCTGACGCCAAGCATCATTGTCGTTGGGAGTCGTTCGCCAATCAGCGAGCTCACATCTGTTCTAAAATAGTAACTTTTGCCAAGGTCTCCAGCAATCGCGCGCTGTAGCCAGTCCAAATATTGTACAAGGATAGGCCGGTCAAAACCATAAAGTTTGCGAATAGCCTCAATATCAGCATCTGATGCCGTTTCACCAGCCATCGCTATGGCCGGATCACTGGAAAGATAAAGTAAGCCAAAGCTTATAAAAGACACCGTTAATGCAACTAAAGTGGCAAGGCCAAACCTCTTAATTGAGTAGAAAAGCATTCTGTTTCACCCGTTAGAAAAACGGAGGGGATTGCTGCGCACCCAAGGGTGCGCAGCAATGCATCATTTCCATTTGGCAGTGAAAAAGCGCGGGATTTCATCTGGTGTTGGGTTGAAATCAACATCTTTTGAAAACGCATACCATGTGTTGTATGACCACAACGGGAACATAAACACTTGATCTGAAATTCTCGACAATGCTGCTTTGTAAGCATCTTTACGCACTTTTGGATCGACGTTGGTATCACCAATTTTTAACTGCTTGATCACTTCAGCGTCTTTTGAGTAATCGTCCTTTCCGCCGGATTGAAAGTGACTAGTGATAGCAGACACGTCATTTATCGAGTATGAACCCCAAGTACCAAAGTTAAATGGTGATCCGCCGTCCTGCACTTTATCACGGAAGGCCGCATATTTGAGGTACTCAAATTTTGTCTTAATTCCAATCGCATTCAAATTGTTGATCATGGCCTCAGCATAGTCTCTGTTACGATAAGCAAGGAAAGGTATTTCAAAACCATCTGCATATCCCGCCTCAGCAAGAAGCTTTTTGGCTTTTTCCGGGTTGTAATCATAGGTCGGCACATCCTGGGTACAGCCAAACTGTGATGGGAAACACAAAGAATTTACAACGATAGACTCACCTTTCACCAGCGCCTTTACAATGCCTTCTCGATCGATCGCATGCGCTATGGCCTTGCGCACGCGGACATCGTTCATCGGGTTCTTGCTGTGACGGCCCATGGCATCAAAATTCAAATACCCAATTCGCATAGTCGATGAGTTTTTCACAGTAAATGCGCCTTGAGCGCCAATTCGCTCAGCCTGATCTGGCTTAACTTTCCAAATCCAGTCGATGCCTCCAGAGAATAATTCTGCTAACTGAGTATTACTCTCAGCAATGGTGCGAATGACAATGTTGCCAATGTTTGCCTTGCCTTTAGGGCTGCCATCATGATGACCATCATATTTTTTGAATTTGTAACGTTTACCTGGCTCCACACTAGTTACGGCGTATGGGCCGGTTCCAACGGGTTTTAGGGCCATACCCTCCGGCCCAACCTTAGCGTAATACTCATTTGGATATATCACTAGCGGACCAGACAGGAATTCAAGCGCAGCAGGGAACTCCTTTTTTAGGTTAAGCCGGACTTTATATTCACCAAGTTTCTCGGCCTTTTCCCACCAATTTACATTTCGTGCTGGTTTAGCTCCATTATCTGGGTTGCCCATATAATTCATGGTGTAGACAACATCGTCTGCGTCAAATTTTTCACCATTGTGAAACTTTACACCCTTCCGCAGATCGAACTCTAATGTTTTAGAGTCCACCCATTTGTATGAAGTGGCAAGGTTTGGGAGATATTCATTGGTTTTTGGATCCCGGTAAAGTAACGCATCCCATACCATTCTCGATATAACGATACCCTCACGGGCGGTATTGTAATAGTTGTCAATTGACTCTAGCTCCCTGTCGATGGCGACACTGAGCGTATCATCCGACTTTCCAGCCTGAGCAGTGCCAACGAGACCTACAGACAGGACCGCTGTGGCGACAGGCAATAAAAATCTATTTTTCATTTCAACTTCTCCCTAGCCTTCTTATTTTATTTTAATCCGAAAAAGTTGAGCATATCATTGCGGACTTGCCAAGACTTTAGGACTATTTTGTTTCATACCTGGGCCTATCAGCGTCTCGAAAAGTCTGGTCAAAATTTCTCAACGGTCTTTTAAGAATCCTGAACGCCGTTTATGTAATTAGTGAAGAGAGATTTTGATGCTTTTGGAAACATGGGTACAGAAAGCTTAACTTTGAGAAATTTTACTCGAATGCTTCATGAAAAAGACAGGTCGGTTCAGGCGGCTTTTTGGATGATCGTATCATGTGTTGCGTTATCCTTTCTTGCCGCAATGGGCCGTTTGCTTGGCAATTATGATGTTAATCCGTTTCAAACTGTTTTTTGCCGACTGCTCTTTGCATTTTTGGTCATGATGCCCATGGTTCTTCATGCCGGCATCAACACGGTTACAACCACACAACTTAAAACATACATGCTACGATCAGTTTCAGGCATCACAGCAATGTGGACCTGGTTTTATGCAGTTACACTGATACCTATTGGTGAGCAAACAGCCCTTAGTTTTCTTGCGCCGCTCTTCACCACTATGGGCGCAGCACTCGTTCTTGGCGAGGTTGTTCGAATACGGCGCTGGTTAGCAATAGCTGTTGGCTTCATTGGCGCCTTAATAATTATCCGTCCCGGCATTATCGATTTTACGCTAGGCCACTTTGTGGCTATTGCATCAGCACTGGCGATGGGATGCTCCATGTTGATCCTCAAGCACCTCACTAGACGTGATAACCCATTAATAATTGTATTTATTTCACACCTGATCATGATGCCAATCGCATTAT
The DNA here is from genome assembly GCA_902583715.1 of uncultured SAR116 cluster alpha proteobacterium. Taxonomy (GTDB): domain Bacteria; phylum Pseudomonadota; class Alphaproteobacteria; order Puniceispirillales; family Puniceispirillaceae; genus UBA3439. Next base: position 24,036 of record CACHXC010000014.1, on the reverse strand, counting down.
TGCCAGCGTTGTATGTTTGGGAGTGGCCAGTATCTGAGGTGTGGGCAATTCTTATCGCAACTGGCCCGGCAGCAGTCGTCGGGCATATCACGATGACCAAAGCATATAAATTGGCAGATGCTTCTTTTGTGGCTGGGATTGATTATGCCCGACTTCCATTTGCAGTTCTTTTAGGTTGGATTATGTTTGGCGAGTTATCAGATATTTGGACTTGGGTGGGTGCCAGCATCATTTTTGTATCATCATTATATGTCATTCGGCGTGAGATGAGAGAGCCTCAACAACCACACCTCTAAAAACTTTACTTGCTTTGAAAGGACATGTCCATGGCTGAGCCAATTATCGACTGGTTAAACGCGCAGCAGGAAAATATGCTCTCCCTTCTGGCTGATCTCGTAAATATCGACAGTAACAGCTTTGACAAAGCTGGCGTTGATAGAGTCGCGGTCCGGTTACGTACATTTTTTGATAATCACGCTATTCCATATGAAACTATTCCTCTGCCAGACCATGGTGATGCTTTGCGCGCAGTCGTATCAGGCGGTGACGGGAACAGGCATATCCTGCTTTGCGGTCACCGGGACACGGTATTTGCAACGGGTGAAGTAGAAAAGCGGCCATTTACCACGCATAATGGAAAGGCCTTTGGGCCAGGCGTTGCCGACATGAAACCAGGGCTGGTGATTAATGCTTTTATTTTGGCAGCTTTTCATAAATTTGGCGGACATCCAAATCCTCTAATTGGACTGTTTACAGGCGACGAGGAAATTGGGTCACCGTCGTCAAAGAACATCATTATTGCCGAAGCTGAAAAGGCAAGAATAGCATTCAATAGCGAGCCTAGTCGGCCAAGCGGCAATATCGTTACTAAACGGAAAGGCGGCATTTTCTGTCACTGCGAGATCAAGGGCGTTGCTGCACACTCCGGTGGTTTTTTTACCGATGGGCGTAGCGCAATCGAAGAACTAGCTCACAAAATTCAGTCTCTACACGCGCTGACGAACCTAAAAAAGGGCACAACAATCAATGTTGGACTGGTGCAAGGTGGGCAGTCAGTGAACACAGTCGCTGCTGAGGCAAGCTGTGACATTGACATCCGCTACCAAGAAACAGCTGAGCGTGACAACATCCTGTCTCAAGTCAGAACGATTTGCGAGACGGTGAGTGTTGCAGGTACATCTTCCAAATTTTACATCCGAGGGGAATTTCAACCGCTGAACCCGTCAGCACAATCATCAGAATTGTTCGCTCTGTATCAGGACAGCGCAGCACAAGACAACGTAATAGTTAACGGCGAACATTCTGGAGGCTGTGCCGATAGTGGGTTTATTGCTGCTGCTGGCACACCGGTGATCTGTGGTGTTGGTCCAGTTGGAGGTAACTATCATCGACCAGATGAATGGATGCAAATTGACAGCCTTGCGCAGCGCGCGCGTTTTATTGCCAACACCATTCTTAGATTGGCGCACAAACCAACCATATCCGGTCTGTAAGCAATATACGTCAAATAGATGCAGACATGCCGTCACCAGCTGGATCTGCGCCACCATCAAGCTTGCCGTCAATCATTCGAATGGCATGCACAATTGGGGTGACATAACTGGCGGCAAATCTGACAGTTTCATAACCATTATCATTTAATTCAGACTCAACTGAACGAAAAATACGGTTAGTAAGTTCAATTTGGTTCGATGTCGCACAGAACCTTGGCGCAGATACGGCATCATGCGCAGACATGCCAAAATCAATCACATTTAAAATAGTCTGCAAAACACCCATGGTAATCGTGGTGCCCCCTGGCGCACCGAGCGCCAGCATGGCAACTCCGTCCTTTGATAAAATTGTTGGGCACATTGCGGTAAAGCGCGCCTTGCCTGGCGCCAGCGAACCAATTTGCCCAGGACGCGGATCAAATACCATCATGCAATTGTTATACATAAATCCAAGGCCTTCAGTGACCACGCCAGAGCTCGAGCCAAGTGAATGGGTCACATTAACGATGTTGCCATCACTGTCAGCGACAACTAAATGAGTCGTATCCTTGCTTTCTGCTGTTCCATTATTGACCCGCTCTACAATCGCTCTTTCACCAGCGCGAATCCGTTTGGCTAATGACTGGGCATAGGCTTTTGACAATATATTGTCCAGCGGCACGTCCACAAAATTTGGATCACCCAATTTCTGGTCTTTGTCTATGGTTGCTAGCTTCATGGCCTCCGCAACGGTAGCGATATAGGCCACCGAATTATGTCCCATTGATGAAAGATCAAATGACTCAAGAATATTCAACATTTGTAAAATCATTGGACCACCACCCGGAAGCTGGTTGGTAGCAACCTCAATACCGCGATAACTTCCTACTAAGGGCGGGCTGATTGTGGGGGTGCAAGCAGCAAGGTCCTGTTTGGTAATCAACCCACCATTTGCAATCATATCAGTCTCTATCTCGTCAGCGATTGAACCATGATAGAACACACCTGCTCCCTCGGCGGCAATACGTTCGTATGTGCGCCCCATATCAGGGTTTTTAAGAATATCGCCAACAGCCAATAGGTTGCCATCAGCATTAAGATAGATTTTTCGCGCGGCTGGCAACTTATTAACTACAGCAACCCGTCTCATCCGACCACATTGCGCAGGTTGCATCCAGAAAGCGTGTACCCGCGGTCGCACTGCAAACCCCTCAAAACAATATTTGATTGCCGGCGCCATAACATCACTGAGCGACATTGTGCCATAATTGGATAGGGCAAAATCAAAGGCACAAAGCGTCATTGGGGACGTCATAGACTGATAGCCAAATTCATTAACTCGCCCCTTAAGCACAAAACCAAAACCATCATCACATTCGCGTTCGATTAAATGAGCCCACATTTCAGCTGTTGTAGCCAGCGGCGCCCGTCCATGAAAATCAATAAAGTGATGAATATTATTGGCCGGACGCATTACTTGCATTGCGCCAAATCCAGCTATGCCGCACATTTGTGGATCAACAACTGTCTGCACCATCGCTGCGGCAACTGCTGCATCAACCACATTCCCACCTGCTTTGGAAATTTCCAGCCCAGCCTCAACCGCTTCCGGTTGCGGTGCCGAGATCATACATTTTGTCATAGTTGCACTCCTCTGAATGTGGCTCGTGACTGAGAGAAACAATCACAGCGTACATGGGGTTTTAATGATGTGGCTAGCCGAAATGATCAAATCAATGACAATACAACTTGTCCAGACTTCGGCGCACGCGCTAAGTTTCCTCAGAACGATTACTTGCCAAAGGCAATCATGTCGACGTCTATAGAGATGCTTAAGGAGAGACCGCTCATGGATTTGACCAAGTTGAATTTTGATGCCAATAAGATGCTTGACGGTCTGCAAAAATGGGTCTTGTGTGAAAGTCCAAGTTTTGATCGAACGGCGGTAAACCGTATGCAAGACATCGCGGCACACGATCTTGCGTTGATGGGGGCGAGTGTCGAGCGTATAACACCACATCCGCTTGCTGGTGACTGCATTCGAGCACGATTTCCACATCCAGACATCGGTGACCCAGGTCTCCTCATTTTAGGCCACATGGACACGGTGCACCCAATTGGTACGTTGGCCAAATTACCATTCTGGCGTGATGGGAACCTCTGCTATGGTCCCGGTATTGCTGATATGAAGGGAGGAAACTATTTGGCTCTTGAAGCCATCCGTCAGCTCGCCACTGTTGACGTGCAAACTCCTTTGCCAATTACTGTTTTATTTACCTCAGACGAAGAAATTGGTTCTCCGTATACACGTAATTTGATCGAAGCTGAAGCGGGACGCGCTATCGCTGTTTTGGTGCCAGAACCTGCACGTCGTGGCAACGGTGTTACTTCTGGACGCTATGCTGTCGCGCGCTATCACGTCAGCACCTGTGGACGACCGAGCCACGCCGGGCTCCGTTTATCAGAGGGACGTTCCGCTATTCGAAAAATGGCCGAGACCATCATTGCAATCGAGTCCATGAGCCAGAACGACTGTACATTTTCGGTTGGGGTAACCCATGCGGGCCAATGGGTAAATTGCGTGTCATCGGAAGCAACAGCCGAAGTTTTGTCAATGGCAAAAAAGCAAGCTGACCTTGATGCGGGCATTGAAAAAATGCTGGAGTTGAATGATCCAACGGCCGAAGTGTCCACAAAAGTGACATTAGGTTTGACAAGACCTGTTTGGGAATCGTCGCCAGCAACAATGAAGCTTGTGGCCATGGCGGAGGCGTTAGCCAAAAATTTAGGTCAGCCATTCCGACATGAAAGCTCCGGTGGTGGTAGTGACGGCAATTTTACCGGTGCTATGGGCGTGCCTACTCTGGACGGCCTTGGTGTTGCCGGTGATAAATTTCATACACTTGATGAGCACATAGAAGTTGACAGCCTCGCCATGCGCGGGCGCATGATGGCTGGTTTGCTAATGCAGATTGACGCAAGCTTATAATCTCATCCAAACTCACTAATCGTGTAGCGGGAGGTCATTTCAGTGGAAACTAAATTGTCTACTCATAGGCTCGACGCACTATTTCTGCGTGATAAAAACCTTGTTGATGACGTGATTGGAAAAATGTCGTTTACGGATGCAATGTTTTATCACATTGTCGGCACCCCCCCAACCCGTGGCCAAACAGCGGTACTTGACGCTGTGCTTGTTACGTTGATGGAGCATGGGTTGACGCCTAGTGCAATCAGCACAAGGTTAACTTATCTGTCCGCGCCAGAAGCAATGCAGTCGGCAATAGCCGCTGGGCTGTTGAATGTCGGCAGTCAATTTATTGGAACAATGGAGAATACGGCAACACTTTTGGCAAAGATACACAGTGATCCAGAAGGCGTTGAAGCATCCTGTCAGCAACTTGCTCAACAACATAAGGATGCTGGAAAATATATGCCGGGCTTTGGTCACCACCTGCATCGACCAGATGATCCACGTTCTCCTAAATTATTCGCGATCGCCAAGGCGCATGAAGATATTGACCAACGCCCAATCAAAACCATCAAAGCACTTGGAGCGGCTGTTGATAAAATTTATGGCAAACACCTGACCATCAATGCAACTGGGGCAACAGCTGCTGTGCTTATGGGAGCTGGCATCCCGGCGCGCATCATGCGCGGTTTCGCTGTGATATCACGCGCTGCTGGGCTAGTTGCGCACGTGATGGAGGAACAAGAGACACCAACTGGCCGAGCGATATGGGACATTGTCGACAACGGCATTCCATACACTGGCAAAGCTAATTCAAAGTCATAGACGGCATCACCAAACCACTTCAACTTCGCCCCAATTTTCAGAAGCGCACAAAGAAAATATCACTAGTCCTGCCGATGCCTTGAGTTTTGGACCATTTTTATCAGGCAAAACACTGCTATCCATCACTTGGCCAAACATGCACAGTTAGTTCTAGAAAATGGGGAATTGCAGATCGAACTCTACGGTGAGCTTGGGGCACTGCCAAAATCTAAACAAGTGGCGTTTATTTGCCTAATCATCGTAGTCGATAAAATCAGAACGGTAATGCCCAAGTTCGTGGTTATTCAGAAATTGTATCTGGCCTCGGGTTTACGGTGCTTCACCCCACAAATCCGGTGAATACATAACCTCATCAATCGTTCGAGGGCATATTCAAATTCACTGTCCATACCTAGACCGGTATCGTCACAGCCTTTCCTTACCAACACCGAAAGAAATAATAGTTTTCAGCCTCCAAAAAAACATGCAAACTGAAAACTAGGTCTCAATTATGTACAAAGGCTTCATTCGTTATGATAATTGATCTGATTATGATCGCCGTCGGTTTTATCATTTGCTGGCTGATCTTTCCGTTAACCCGCAGTATATCTGACAATTTCCACACCTCGCCAATCATGGATTTAATTTTGCGATTAATGTTTTCGATTGGTATCCCATATGTCGTTGTTAAATTCATAATGTAACCAGTGGGAGAGTTATCAATGACAAGTTCGCTGGCGATCCGGTCCATTCTCAAATTAGGGGTTGGCATGCTTGTGCTCACGTTAATGACGGCATGTGATGATGCGCCCGAGACACCTTCGCCAAAAAAACAGAGCGAGGCCAGGAAGGAATTGGCACGCAAGCAGTTGCTAGAGAAAGCCCAGGAGCCAGCAACTCTGACCGTTCAAAATTTTGAGATACGTGAAGACGGAAAAACAGTCACGTTACCCGACGCTGACAAAGACAGAATTTCAGCCCTCGGGGCTGGTTTGTGCGATGTTTATAACTTGGCTGGGGAGACCGATAAAGACAAAATCCAACAAGCACAGAAAGTCAAAACAGACAAGCTGATCAATGCGCTCTCGCAGATGGGCTATAACAATGTCTCAATCGAAATAACAATGGGTCAGGATGGCAGAAACCTCAAGCAAGAAATTCATTTCAGCTGGAAAGGCGAAAATCAACAAACGTCCTGTCAAACTAGTACGTTTTAAGACCACAACCGCCGCGTTGACAATTTGTTAACACTTTCAGCATAGCCGGCCTGCATTAACCGCAGGTGAAGTGCTTTTCCGTTGTCGCCAAGAAAATGCGCCTGCGTGGGCCCAACAACTGCGGCTACATGGCGTTGCAGCAGGCTCACCAGATCTTTGTTTGTACCGAGTCGTTTTGGCACAAATAGATATACCGGCCGGCACAAGGGCAGGGTCACTGCAAGTGCATAGCGTGTCTCGCTAGTGCAGGATAATAGCTGGCTGATTGACTCAACAATAATAGCTTGGTCTTTTAGATTGCCTCCGTTGATCGTAAAGCTGGTCGCATCTGAGAATTTGACTTTGAACAGCCGCGCCGGATCTCGCAACAATCCAGCTTCGCCTAGGCTGATGATCACCGCCTTTGCCAAACGCTGTGTGATCAATGTATTTATGTCGATGGTGCCTGAATAGTAAAATGCCACCAGCGGATTCAAAAAACGAAATAAAACACCCTTGGCTTTGAACAAGAAGGCGGTGGTCAGCCGGACTTGGGTGGTGCGGTGGCGCAGACTGAATTGCTGTGCCAGCACACCAGCTTTGGCCTGTGCCAATGCTGTTTGCCAGGCTATTGCCGTGGCCTGCCGGTTAGCTGCCGCCGCCAGCACCGTCACATTGCGGGCCGCCAAATCATCCATCTTGTCAACAGTAAGACCAACCCGTTGCACCCCACTACAAATTTCACGGCCATTGTGATGTGGTGCAACAAATCCGTCAAAGCGCCGTGCCAACTTACCAAAATCGGCCTGATCGAGTACCGCATCACCACTAATGGTCAAAAGATGCCAAATATTAGCCACCTTGTCCGGCTGATTAGGATTGATCCGGATCGCCCGACCCCGCATTTGGTTTGATGTGACAAAGGACCCAATTTGTGAAGCCAGCACCAACGCATTGATCGCATCACAATCCCAGCCTTCGCCAAGCAAGCTTGCCGTGCCAACCAAAATTTTTAACCCACCCGAACGCATTTCATCGGTGCAGGCGGCTACGAGGCGGTCAATATCAGCTTTACGACCGCTGGTGATATAATGGCTATCAACAATCGGGCTAGATGCCGCTTTGTAGGTGCTGATGCCATAGCGCTCAGCAAGCCAATGCGGCACGATACAAACCTCGCCGGTGACAAGCGCCACTTGCGCGCCAATCGCATCAAAGCGAGCCAGCAAGGCCGCAAAAACCCCAATCGCTGTTAGCCTAGGTTGCACGCTGGCAGCTGGTGTTTTGTCGTGATTGATTTTCTCTAGATCACCATCAATCGTCCCAATAAAATCTACCAAAATGAGAAGCCGCAGTGCATCACCCAAAGTGGCAAATTCGCTTTTGGCAATATTGCAAATTGACTCGACCTTACTGCTGCTATTATCCAATAATCCGCGCACGGCATGTGGGGTGATTAAACAAGGTCTGTTATCTTCCCAGAAACCGGCGTCACGGCACCATGATTCCACGCAATTGGCGGCATCGGAATCATGTGCTGTGATACTGTGCGGCGAAAAGACAAAACCAAGGTATGCTTCCAACTTTTGCAAATCATAGCCCCCGCCTACCATGTCCTCGTTAAGCCAGCTATGGGCCCGCCTATGAGATGCGAGCGTTTTCATCTTGGCCGCCACATGCCACAAGGCGTTCAGCGCATCGATATTTTCAATCTGAAATGAAGATCCCAACCGTTCAAACAACACAAGACTGTTACCAATCAGCGTGGTAACTTCAGGCGCCACCAATAAATGATTTTCCAGCGCGTCACGCCGTTTTCGAATATCTTGGATCACACGATCTTCCGCTGTCAGCGGCTGGCTCAGATAGACAAAATCCTGGTGCGGACACAAGCTTTTATGTGACACCAAAGCGGCAGCAGAAATTTCAAAATCAGCCTCACCACAAACATGCTGATATTTTGCCCATGCCGCCGGTGCTGCATCAAACGGTGGCGTCGCCGTCAAGGCCACGACCTTGTCAACATATCCGGCACTAATCAGATCAGTCGCCGTATCAGCCCATGACCCAAGCATATGATGGCATTCATCAAGCACCAGAACAAACCCGTCGGGTGCGCCCAATTCCGTCAGCGAGCGACCCGCCCATTGTTGCTGTAGCGACAAAAGTGCCTGATAGGTTATCACTCTAATCATCGCCGGCGCATCAACCGTTTGCGATACCGTTACCATATCGGCCGAAGGCCCCCGGAACAGCGTTTCGATTGCCGCAACCCACTGTCGCTGAATATTGAGACGCGGCACCACAATCACTGTGGGTTTGGCCAGTCGGCTGACAAGTTCAATACCCAGAACGGTTTTACCCGATCCTGGCGCTGCGATCAGATGAAGTTTGGCGTCATCAAGATAGTCTTGGACTTTACCTAGGACCGCGGCCTGATACGGGCGCCATTGACCGGTAAATTCTAGCATCTGCGGCTGCATAAGCAGGTCCTTTTTTGAATAGGGGTGACATGAACATACGCTAAATGTAATATATTTTTGAAATTCATTTCGAGTCTGTATCCTCGTTGCAGGTGTGCTGTGGTATCAAAACTAAAATTCTACATTGATGATATGCTAAGCCGCGGCTCTAACAGCTTGATTTTATGGTTGGGTATTATTTCGCTGATGGCGGTGATCGCCGCGGCGGGTTTGGTTTGGATATTTGAATTAGGGCCACAAGAAAGCTTTGGCGGCTTGTTCTGGGACTTGATGATGCGGGCTGTCACCCCGTGGGAAATTGAAGCCAGTATGGGCTCACTTCCCTATCTTCTTGTGCTTCTCGGCATCACCTTGTTCGGTATTTTTGTGTTGTCGATCTTGATTAGCCTGTTATCGGCAATCATTGATGCACGGGTTCAAGATGTGACTAACGGATCGCAACCGTTCCCGTTTGACAACCATATTGTGATTTTGGGTTGGTCACCCCGACTGACGGCAATTATTGAAGAATTGGTTATTGCCAATGAGAGCAACAAGTTGCTCCGCATCTTAATTTTGTCGGCCAAGCCGGCTGATAAACTGGCTAGTTTAATTGAGACCTCCTTTGCTGATTTGAAAACCACGAAATTATATTGTCGTAGCCGCGACCTGTGCACTGAAAGCAGTTTTGACAATGCCAACCTGCGCGCCGCTCGGCAGATATTAATCTTGGGCGATACATCTGAAGAGATTGAAGGGAGTAGGTTGAAAATTTATCTCTCTATTCGCCGCTATCTTGCCACCAACAATATTGCTGAGACACGGTGGCCAGAAATCATCGTCAATGTTGACAGTAGAGATGAAACAGACATCATCAATATGGCATCGGCCAGCAAAGCGGTTACTGTCAATGTGAGTGACATTCCCGCACGGCTGATCGTTGAAACGGTGATTCAGCCGAACCTGCCCGATATATATGAAGAGATTTTGAGCTTCGACGGCAACGAGATATACATTGCAAATAGCATGACAGAGCTTGGACTTGGCGAAATGCCCTTTGTTGCCGCGTGGAGCGCGCTTGACCACAGCATCCCAATCGGGTTTTGGACCCATGATAATCGGATTGAAATAGCCCCTGATGCAAAGGCCATTGTTGGTGCAAATGATCGGTTAATTGTCATATCCGAGGATGATTCGACAATTGCGGCTAAAGCCGCCAGCCCCACTGATGACACACCCGCAAACAACACAACGATTTTGAAACAAATTGATGCCAAGAACACCACAGCACAGCGTGTGCTCCTAATCGGCATGTCAACCAATCACCGTTTTATTTTTGACCGGCTGATCCATGCTGGAACAGGTGTAAAACAACTGACTGTCTGCCTTCCAGACAATGAAATTGGCACCGCCATGAAGCAGGATCTTGCACAGCAAAAAACGACCAAGGCCAAATTTATCGTGGCCAAAACCGATAGCCCTACTGACCTAGCGCGTTTGAAGCCAGATAGTTTTGACGCCATTATTGTCTCGCACACCGCCTTGCCACAGACCGGCGGCAACGATGTACAAACGATAAAATCGATCCAGATTTTGCGGAGTTTGCTTGCTGATAATCTAGCGGACACACATTTGATCGCCGAAATGTTGGAAGGGAAAAACCGAGATATTTTGGCGTATGAACTTGACTCTGATTTTGTTGTTAGCGAGAAGATTGGCAGTAAAGTGTTTGCCCAATATATCGAGAATCCGGTCCTGCGCCATATCGTCGACAAATTGATTTGCTCACAAACGCATCATATAAAACTCTATCCGGTCAAGGCGGGCAAAACGCCACTTTCCAGCAGCTTTGGCGCTATCGGACGGGGCTTGCTGACAAAACAGAAAATCTTGATCGGCTGGAGCTATTCTAGTGACGGATCGCGCACCTCGATTATCAATCCAGATGCTGATTCCACGCTGCCTGATGGATATCAACAATTAAGCCTGATGGTTGTCGAACAGCAATAAGTGCCGACAGCTTACGCCGTTTCTGGCCGGAGTTTTTATCATGAAGACTTATTTAGAAAACAGCCTTTTCCCATCTGAAACGGGCACATCGACCATTTTGGAACGTGGGCTTAGCTATATTATTCTGCTCTCGGTCTTTGCCTTGGTACTGGAAACCGAGCCAACATTAAGCCAACCGTTCCAGGGATATTTCGATCAGGCCGAAACAATCTTTTTGACGATTTTCAGCTGCGAATATATCGCGCGCTTGGTGCTGGCCGGGGTCCGGCCAGAATATCAAGGGCTGAAAGGGCGGTTGAAATATATGGTCAGTCCGTTTGCGCTGGTTGATCTTATCGCTATTCTGCCAGGACTTGTTGCGGGTTTGTTACCCGACCTGATGCTGATCCGGCTGGTGCGGCTGATCCGCATGATGCGGATTGCCAAACTGATCAAGTCAAACCGTGCCTTGATGGCATTTTTCATTGCCTGCCGGGCCTCGGGAAGCCAGTTGGCCGCCAGCCTGATAGCGACACTGCTAATGCTGTTTGTCGGCGCCGTCCTATTATATGTGGCTGAATCCGAGGCGCAGCCTGAAATGTTTGGCAGCATCCCGCGGGCCATGTGGTGGTCAATGGCGACATTAACCACAGTCGGTTATGGCGACACCTATCCGATCACCGTACTAGGAAAATTGCTGGCCAGCATGGTAGCCATTTTGGGGATCAGTGTCGTGGCCCTGCCCGCCGGCATCATCGCGGCAAATTTCAGCAAGAAGCTAGAAGAGTTGAAATCTGACGACCGATAAGCAAAGGATTGGTATCTGCCCATGATCGCACAAATAATCACATGCCGCACCATCCGTCTGACTGGTGTCACCGCAATTTTGACCTTGGCCGCTAGCCTATCGGTGGCAACGGCGTTTGAAAAATTAACAAGCGGACAACAGGCCTATATCGCCTGCAAAAACGTGCCAGTCTACAGCGCACCGACGACGTTCAGCCCGATAATCGGAAACAAGGGTTTTGGCGATGTCGTGACGATCAGCAAACTTGCTGGTATGTTTGCCTTGCCAGATTCAGATTACCAGTCGCGCAAAAAGTTAGAGCAGGCAAGTGCCCGCGCCCGCAAGCAAGGTCAAACCCCGCAAACCATCACCAAAGCTGACTATACCCGGCCAACCTGGGCCCAAATTGGCACCAAGCATTATGTGCCAGCATCCTGCTTGGTTGGGGCGGCCTTATTCAAAGAGCAGGTTATGGAAACCGCCGAAAAAAAAGTTGCAGCGGTGATCACAAACAAAGCCAAACGGAATTTTTCGGAAGAGGAAGATGGTGACCTGCGCGCCATGCGTGGCGCCGCCGGTAAAGCGGTTGGCGGCAAAGCCAATTTCGCGGCAATTGACCAATTGATTGCTGATGCGCAAGGCCGCCTTGATCCAGCCGCCCAACAAACCTTTCGTCAGGCGGGTCATCTAGGAGAATATAAATGAGATATTTACCACAAATATGGATGACAGCCTTTGGTATCGCATGTTGTGTTGTTGCCAGCAGCGCCAATGCAGCAGATCTGTCCGACCCGTTCAAAAGCATAAACAATGAAAGCTTTTTTAGTGACAATAGCAGCGACAGTCTCGACGGCGATTTTGATGAAAAAATGGGCAATATGTTTGCCACTATCAAAAAGGCCCAGCAATCAACTGAAAACACCAAGCTGGGACCGATGGGCCGCTATGTGCTTGGACGCAACCTAGCAGCGCGCGTTCTTGGGGCCTATCAGCCGGTTGACCCTGCCGATCCGCGATTGACCTATCTTCGCCGGGTTGCAATTTCTATCATGCAGGCCAGCCGGCGCAGCGCCACCTATATCGATCCGGTTGTTATCTTGCTCGACGCCCCGGACGTGATCAATGCCTTCGCCGCGCCGGGTGGGTTTATGTTTGTAACCACTGGTATGCTTGAATTTTTGAAAAATGAAGATGAGCTGGCATTTGTTCTGGCGCATGAAGTCGCGCATATCGAGCTTGATCATGGGTTGAACGCCATCAAGCAAAATGAAGGGGCAAAGATTTTTGCCGAAGCCACCGCTAATGAAAATGGTGAAGAGCCGTTCGCCGCATTTCGCAATTTTGCTGAGAACGGATATAGCCAGAGCCTTGAAGGCGAAGCTGATATCCGCGGTGCTCAAATTGCTGCAGAGCTTGGCTATGATTTTACCCAAGGGGTTGAAGTGATCCGCCGCCTTGAAACCGTTACCGCGCGTAAACACGGCACCGGTTATCCAGCAAACCGCCAAAAGCGGTTGCGTGAGGGTGCAGGCGGCGTGCCTGTTTCGGCAGAATTTGTCGAAATAAGACAGCGCCGCTACCAAATTGAAATCAAGAAATAGCCCAACATCACGTCAGGAGGCCGGATCCGGCAAAGCAAATGGCAGACCCCAAAAACCCACAGCAACAGGACGACCAACCAGTCAACCTGCACGGCGTTATCGCCCAGCAAAACGACTTGCTGCAAAAGCTTCATGCAACCTTTGGTGCCGAGGAAGAGGAAGAACGTCAACGGCGCCTCGTCAAATTGTTCTTGCGCGGCGCGTCGTTGATTGCCCTTGCGGTATCTGGCTTGATTGGAAGTTGGGAACTTGGCGCCTATCTGAAAGAAAGTTGGGAAATTGATCAGCTTGCCAAAGGCTATGCCAAGGTTGGCGTTGAGCTTTATTATGAAGAAAACAACGCCGATGTAGCTCGGAAATTTTTAGGCAAAGCCCTTGAACTGGCGCCAGATGATGCGGATTACCTTTATCTGGATGCCTATATAGATGGCATGGCCGCGGTGCGTGACTTATTTAATTTGGATCGCCCCTATAATGCTGACGAATTAAATGCAGCGCATGAAGCACTTGCCAAATCGGTTTTGCTGGAAAACCAGCAGCCAGACAGTGCCGAACCCTACATCCTGCGGGGACAAATTTATGCAGCCCTCAAGGACCATGGCCGGGCCCGGGATGTATTATTAAAAGCGGTACGGTTTGATCCCAAAAATGATTTTGCGCTGATGCGATTAGGCGTTGTCGAATATAATGCGGGCAATACGGATAGCGCCACAAGCTATATGGAAAAGGCATTAGCGCTGAACCCCGGGTCAAAATGGGCGCATCTATGGAATGGTGTTATGGCCAGCGATGCTGGCAAAACCGATCAGGCCATGGCGCATTTCGACAATGCCTTGGCTGTGGATCCGCGCTTTGATCTGGCCCACTACAACATCGCCTGGACCTATCTTGGGCAAAAGCCCAAGGCCTATGACAAAGCCGAGGCAGCCTTCCGCAAAGCCCTTGCCTTGAATCCGAATTACAAGCAGGCCTTTTATGGCCTTGGCATGGTGTTTGGTTACCAAAATGAATATCAGGTCGCGCGTGAATATTTGACCAAAGCACTGGATCTTGATGCGCAATTTTTAACCGCATTGAAATGGCGGGGTATTGTTAATGAAGAGCTTGGAAATTTAGATGAAGCGCTGGTTGATTTTTCAGCGGCTATTTCGATTGACCCGGCGCAGGCTGATTTGTATATCCGGCGATCACGCGCCTTGACAAAGGGCGAAAAATTCACTGACGCGCTAGCTGACCTGCAATTTGCTAAACGGTTCGACCCAAAAAATGAACGCATCGAGCTGTATCTATCACGCATCTATACTAAGCTTGGGCAAGCTGAAGCCGCAATGGACAGTGTGAACAACGCGCTGAAGTTGCGAACTGGCTATGCCGAAGCACTGGCCCATCGCGCTACTTTACATCTTGCCAATTCTGCCCCTGACAAGGCTGTCGCCGATTATCAAACCGCAATCGACAACACATCCTACCGGCAAGACCGTTTTTACCTGAAAATTGGCAAGATCAGAACCACACAAAAAGCGTTTGATCTTGCAGTTGTCGCTCTCCGAAAGGCGCGCGAGATCAATCCCGCAAATGCCGCAGCGTGGAAAGCCGAAACCAACGCGTTACTGGAACTTGGGGAGAAAGGTGGTGCGGCAAACGCTCTAGAACAATATGTTCGTCTAAGACCAAATGACCCTGACATCAAGAAATTGAAAAGTCGGCTGTAAGCGGCATGTTTAAATAAAGCAGGAGAAAGACATGGGAAAAATGAAACTTGACCGCCGGCAAATGATGCAACAGAGCGTTGGCGCCACAACTGCACTGATGGTCAGCACTCAATTTCCTGGCCTTGGTATCGCTGCAGGCGACCAGCAAACCTTCACCGGCTTTGACGGGCAGACCGTGGTCTGGGGTGGAATAAGCTATCTACCCAATGACGGGCCAGTAGCACTACCAAATTTTTTGCCCCTTCTCGACAAGACAGACCCGGGCAGCAGTGTGCCGATCCTAAATAATGTACTGACACAAGCGCTTGAGTCAGTTGACCCAGCCGTTTGGGAGTCGAAAGACTTCAGGCTAAGCATTGCTCAGGGTGGACAGGGCGGTACCGCGCGTTATGGCATGATCATGGCCGTAGCCGCCGAGCTTACAATTCAAGATAGCCGGACAGAGATCAACAGTTTTACCGTTTTGCGACTTATTGCCTACAACTTTATTTTTAGTATAGATAAGCGTAACGGCCGTAAAGTGCTCGCCAGCTATCCAGTTGGAGGTCGCATTTACAACGCACAGGACGGTCTCGATAAAACAGCTGTTGGTGATTATTATTTGAGGATGTTCACCAACAAAAGCGCCGACGGTGACACCATTGCCGACTGGTATAGCAAAAAGCTGAAAGACTACCCGTTTGGCGCGATCAAGACTGGACTCAATTACCGTGTTCAAACAGTTAAACTTGCAGATGGCGCGCGTAAGGGCTTGCATCAACTGGGCCTTAATGAAAATACATTTACAGACTTTGTGGGTCACGCTGCAACCACGTCATTCGGTGAAAAAATGAAAGTCAGTATGGTGCCTTTCAAGGATAGTCGTGCTAGCACCGGCGATTTAGCGATCAATTTCCGCGGCAAAGAAGCCTTTAGACTAGAGCTTCCCGATGGTGACGTTATCATTACCCCAATCGTTCATAACTGGAAGGTAGAGTACAAAGATCACCCGAGAGATAAAAATCAGTTTGCACAGAAGTTAATAGTCTTCTTACAGATCAAAATTGAGTTCGTCACTTTTGGCGCTGAAGAAAAGCCCAGATTCAATCAGTTATTATTCGCTGAGGAAGTCCAAAGCGTTTTCAAAGAAGAAAAATATCGTCGTTCAGATTTTGCAACTATTTTCCTCCTAATAGAGCAACTCCTTGACAAAACCTTTGCCGCGATAAACGACCCAGCCCAACGAAAAACTTTGCTAAATGGATACCGGAAGGATTTTACGACCACCGAAAGAAACCAAGAGATCAAGCCATATATAAAGTTAAAGGTTCACAAGCAGACGGCCAGTAAATTTGAACAGCAATGCATAAACGTTATGGAGATATAACTCTTGCAGCAAACAGAGTTTAGCCTAACCAACTGAATTTTTATAACAATGACTTAACTAAACTCATTCTGCCATGTTGATAACTGTATCTTCTGCATCTGAGCTAAACACTACATCCGCCTTTGGTGCGCCCATTTTTGTACCGACGTCGTTCAAAGCATCATAGAGTTTGCAAGTCACTTTTACGCTCGTAAGGACGGGGGTTGCCACAGTCAGTTGCATCATATCGATTTGCCCCGTCGCTATCTGGCCTATCATGTGACGTTCAATACGTTTCATCTCAATAGTAAGAAGGGCCAACTCTCGCATCGCGTCGCTAAATTTTTGTTTTTGGCTTGCATCAAGTGCTTTGACATTTTTCAGCTCAGAAACAATAAATTTTCGGGATTCAGAGGTTGTATAAGAATAGTCGTTATATTTTTCGTCATCTTTTGACTGGTCATCAGCAAACTTCTGCAAGCGTTGTTCTTCAATTGTTGCCTGCGCTTCTTGCCCTATAGCCCTCATGATTGATGCATTGATCTGCGACTCACGGATCAGATAAGCCTTTGTGATGGCCTCAATATCTGGTGACCTACCTTTTGCATTTTGCATTGATTGTGTCATTGATTCGCGCATTGATTGCGCCGCTTGGCTCAAATCTGCATACATCTCACGCCGTGCATAGGCAGGGTCAGCAACTAATTCAAGAAATTCGTTATTTACCAATTGGATAAAAGACTCAGAAAGTGGGATCGATGTTTGCGCCCTCATAGCTGAGCGTTTTCTTCGCTCCACAGCCTCATAGGATTTCAACATCCAGGATGCCGCTTTAGATAAGTTCCTTGGTTCTTCAATGCCATAATAAGCTCGATGACCAAGTTGATACGTGGAAATCATAGCTTTTGTAGAGTCACCTTTGGCTGAAGCTTTTAAATAGCCAAGACCAGTTGAGGCATTTGCACCGCGCGATTGATAGTACAAAAGCATAATTCCATACGCTTGCTGCGCGTCACGTTTCATCGCACCTTTCTTCTTATCGTAACCTTTGTCTGAATTGGCTACTTGTTTCATAATCGACATGTAATCAGCTTTATTTCCAACGGTATCAAGAAATTGAGAGAACAAAGACGCAATCACACCCGTCTCAAACGCATTTCTATAAAGCTCTAAGCTTACCACGTCAGCATTTAGTTCATTGGCTTTCGGAGCACGGTTTAGCTCCGTATTTATTTTTTCTGGCGCAATAGAAAAATCACTTTTTAGAAGTTGAATATCAGGTTTTGGGAGTGTTTTGAAAATGGCTGCTGCATTAACTTTGCCCTCTTTCATAGCGGCGCGACAAGCAGCATCAACAGTATCCTGGTCTGCCTCATCAGCATTGACATCCCCGCTTGAAGCGGTGCTTCCCATACCTAACGCACCACCACCAAGCCCACCGGTATTGCCGCTACCCGATGGAATTTCAGGCATATTTCCACTTTGCAATTGCTCCAGGTCCTGCTGTAGTTTTTTTAGGTCGTCAAATAACCCAGCTTGGGCAATTTGGCTCAAAAACAAAGTCGCAACTGAAACAGCCGAGAAAATAACAATTTTATTAGAGCTCACTTAGCCCTCCTTTGCAATTGGAGCATCAGAATAATGCATTTGTCAGTATTTGCCAAAACTATTCTCAAACTGAGATGATAAATCATCAGCATCAAGTTGTTTCTTGCTCAGGTCTGTTTGGTATTTTGTGATTGCAGTCTCAATCAGTCCTGCCAAAATTGGCATTTCATTTTTAATCAAAAATTTCAGAAGTTTACGCATATCGCTTATGCTCAAATATTGTTTTGGTAGCTGATGCGGGGTAAAGCCCGCTTCCATATCCACGCCTCCGTAAGTGTATTGAGCCACTTGGGGCACAATCAACGAAGGCGTCAGTTCAAATACCCCATTCGATGCAACGAGCACAAAGAATAGTGGTCGTGAAGCGACATCAAACGCAAACAACTCACGAAGCTGGTCCAGTTCAACCCTAATCGCCGTGCTTTTTTGCTGTGCCTTTTTGGACCTCCAAGAGGCGTCTTCATCGTTCAGTTGACTAATTGCGTGGCAATGACCCATCAGCAAGTGACGCAACTTTGCCAATTCAGGTGTAAGACGCGACACCAGGTGGTTGCAAACCGTCAAGTTAAACGGTGCAAGGTCAAATAGTTGCCACGCGCCTTCAAGATCGGGTGGCAGGGAAGATGAGGCGATCTTTTTAGCAGAAAATTTTACAGCGCCAAAATGGTTGATGCGCCCCAAAACAACAGCATCATAGCTATAATAGCCGAAGTGGCGCTTCCATATCGCAGCAAGATTGTTCGCCCTAACTAAGGCAGGATCAGTCAAGCCGATGTCAATATAAGCGGCTATATCATCAACCTGCCCCGATGATTCGACCCTGCCAAGAAGTACTGCCATCTGGCCTTGATCAACATTCACAGTGATTGTAGGTGGCTCTTCATAGGCAAAAGTAAAATAATAGTAGTCAGTATCATGTTTACTTGCGATCAGCGTCACACCGGCAATATTGAACGACTGATTCCCAGTCGGCAGATAATGCCTAGTCAGAACGGCATGATGTTCTGGGCTTAGGCGGGGGAAGGCTCGCCAGTCAAAGTTGACTGCGGCCAAGGCCACATTTTTGAACAGAATAGATTGGGCATATTGTTCTAAAGCTGCCAACGGGGTTTGGTAGTCTGGTTTACGAATTGTGATGGTCTGGGTAGAAGTCGCTGCTAGCGCAATGTTGTTTATTGTTAAAAATGTTAAACACACCAGCACCAAAGACAGCCGTAGCTTAATTTTTTCCTGCAGGTAGAAAAACAAGTGCCAACCCATCATACAAGCCCCAGCCGTCTTCATCCTGAGAATCGATAGACTGACACCACCACTTAATAGGTGTTAGCCGAGGTGCCACCAACTGCCGATCCTTTGAAACCTTGAAAGGGTTTTTTAGCTGGCGCTGGAGTAGAATTTCCACCTGCTCCAGTATTCGGCGTCATATCATCAGTTGGTTGCGGGCGCGGTGCGTTCATGTCTTTGAACTCTTTTTTGGCGCCGGCCATAGTGCTGGAACTCCACAACACATAAGCGCCAATCACCTCATTGCCCGTCTCCGGATGGGTGGCCGCAAATTCTTCCCCGTCAACAGCTCCAAATAATGATGCTGACTCCGATGCCGATTTCACCTGATAATCAAAATTATTATTAAATGTATAGGCTTCATCCCCTTTGCCAAACACATCAGTTTTTGACTTGAGATCCGTCAGGCTTTTCATCGTTGCAATCTCGCCCATGTAGGTGCGAAGTCCAGCGCGCGCGCGTTCATAAGCCATCTGACGCGCCGCCAATTGTGCGGCTGTGTTGCCTTCAACCTCAGGTCCCGCAATTGCATAGGAAATCAACCAATAATCGCCATTCTCATCAACCCGGCTATCAACACCCATTGTCGTTACCAGCGCAGTCAGCCCCTCAGGTGTTGACTTGTCTGGAATCTGCATCGCCAATGGTGGTCCCGGCTGGTTCGTGGCCGGCAATAGTGACGGGTCCTGTGCATGCATCGCATCAGCAATACGCCGTGTGGTTTCAGAATACACTACCGCAACACATACCGTGCCTTTGATGTCAGACTCCTTTGGTGAATTATCCAACACAAAAATTCGGCGAATACCGTAAAGCTGGCTCATAGCGCTGGCATTAATCGTATCCGAAAAACGCACACCAACCTTGCGCTTCTTCTGCTCAACGGCCTGGTCAAGCGAAACTGGTGCAGGCTCCGATACGGCAGGCTCGGTTTCCTCAAGCTTCTGATCAAGTTCCCGGTTCAATAGTTCAAGACTCTTCATAACCGCTGAACTAAAATCACGCTTGTCTTCATATTGTGCAATTTTCTGCTTGTCCACCTCAGGTGCAGCGGCTTTCAACGCTTCCTTCTGCTCAGGGCCCAACAGTTGATATGATACCTCACGCGCAACCTCCACCTTCATCCCTGCTAAAATCTTGCGCTTGGCATCTAATACCGCCGCCTCATAGGCGTTCATCCGCTCATTGATGTAATTCTCTCCACCAACCGGACCAGAAATCTGCGCCTGACCAGTCTGCATCCAAAACTCGTCACCATTCGGCTTGAAGTTCTGGCCAATCTTCTTCTGCAACTTCTTGGTGATAAATGACGAACAACCATTCTCAATCGTCTTGATCGGCTTCGCCAAATTACGTGGCGGCGCATCAAAATCCAATAACTCCTCTTCCGCATGAGCCAAAGGGGTGCCTAAGGCTAACAAGCCACATACCGCTGCCAAAGTCGATTTTTTGGTAAATTTACCAGTCATTCTGACTCTCCTTCTTCAGATCATCGAGAGCTTTTTTGCCAAATTCCTCTACATCTTTGATCGATGTTTTTTGAGCAACCGGTGGCTTTGGCAACTCGACTGTATTTGGATATAAGGAGTTAACAATATTGGCGCCTGCTAACCAAATAATATAATCGGTTGCCGTTTTCAAACTATGCGCCCCCCGGTAGGACGGCTCACCAGCATAGACTACCTGAGACGTCGCCACATCAATCATCCGGATCGATACAGAAACATCACTATTGACATTCCTAAACACTTTGCCAGTTGATTTCATCGTGCGCGTTTCAACCCACTCTTTGACGCTGGTCACAGTCCCCACAATCAAGTAATCGGTGCCCACCCGGTTGCCAAGCCGGGCCAATTCTTCCAGCTTGTAGCTGTCTCCCGTGATCAAGTCCAATTCAGCCTGTGTCAGATCCATATATTGTCTGTCAATCATTGCGAATTTTTGGGAGTCACTTAAGACATCCATAATTCGACGCGGCACGCTCGACGCAACATTGCGTCCCTTAGTAGATTTACGAGCTTCTGGCGACAATGAAAAATCTGTTACCGCCACGCGCGGCAAGTTCAGTGACGGATCAGATTTATATTTTGTTACAGTGACCAATAACCGAATTTCTTGTGCCCCGGCAACGGTGCTGCTTTGTTTTGAGTCGACCACATCCCAGCAACGAATGACGCCTTTTGTTGCGGTGCTTATAGATTGCTGGAACGCATTGGAAAACGCATAGTTTGTGCTGTCCTGATTACCGCTACTGACCGACTGGATATCAGTTTGTGTTTGCGCGGCAATGGCCAATCCATTGACTTTGCTGACCGCTGTTTGCAACGCTTGCAATGTTGCTTGATGCATTGTTTCACCAGTGCCGCTCGCCTCGACCGTCTGAATAATAAAGCGATACGAATCACCGTCGGCACACGTGCTTTTTTTCGTCCCGCCTGATGATAGGCCTGATGCAGCGGCGACAGCCGATGATGCCGGCGTCACCTTATTTTCGGAGCCCGATCTGGCCGTTGGTTGCGGGCGCGGTGCGTTCATGTCTTTGAACTCTTTTTTGGCGCCGGCCATAGTGCTGGAACTCCACAACACATAAGCGCCAATCACCTCATTGCCCGTCTCCGGATGGGTGGCCGCAAATTCTTCCCCGTCAACAGCTCCAAATAATGATGCTGACTCCGATGCCGATTTCACCTGATAATCAAAATTATTATTAAATGTATAGGCTTCATCCCCTTTGCCAAACACATCAGTTTTTGACTTGAGATCCGTCAGGCTTTTCATCGTTGCAATCTCGCCCATGTAGGTGCGAAGTCCAGCGCGCGCGCGTTCATAAGCCATCTGACGCGCCGCCAATTGTGCGGCTGTGTTGCCTTCAACCTCAGGTCCCGCAATTGCATAGGAAATCAACCAATAATCGCCATTCTCATCAACCCGGCTATCAACACCCATTGTCGTTACCAGCGCAGTCAGCCCCTCAGGTGTTGACTTGTCTGGAATCTGCATCGCCAATGGTGGTCCCGGCTGGTTCGTGGCCGGCAATAGTGACGGGTCCTGTGCATGCATCGCATCAGCAATACGCCGTGTGGTTTCAGAATACACTACCGCAACACATACCGTGCCTTTGATGTCAGACTCCTTTGGTGAATTATCCAACACAAAAATTCGGCGAATACCGTAAAGCTGGCTCATAGCGCTGGCATTAATCGTATCCGAAAAACGCACACCAACCTTGCGCTTCTTCTGCTCAACGGCCTGGTCAAGCGAAACTGGTGCAGGCTCCGATACGGCAGGCTCGGTTTCCTCAAGCTTCTGATCAAGTTCCCGGTTCAATAGTTCAAGACTCTTCATAACCGCTGAACTAAAATCACGCTTGTCTTCATATTGTGCAATTTTCTGCTTGTCCACCTCAGGTGCAGCGGCTTTCAACGCTTCCTTCTGCTCAGGGCCCAACAGTTGATATGATACCTCACGCGCAACCTCCACCTTCATCCCTGCTAAAATCTTGCGCTTGGCATCTAATACCGCCGCCTCATAGGCGTTCATCCGCTCATTGATGTAATTCTCTCCACCAACCGGACCAGAAATCTGCGCCTGACCAGTCTGCATCCAAAACTCGTCACCATTCGGCTTGAAGTTCTGGCCAATCTTCTTCTGCAACTTCTTGGTGATAAATGACGAACAACCATTCTCAATCGTCTTGATCGGCTTCGCCAAATTACGTGGCGGCGCATCAAAATCCAATAACTCCTCTTCCGCATGAGCCAAAGGGGTGCCTAAGGCTAAAATGGCGATTAGCGAGGATAAACCAATCCTAAAAAAGCTGTTAAGTCTACGTGACACTCTGAAGTTACCTAACGCCAGCAGCATTCATCTGCGAGGCAATTTCCTGCGCTGTAGTTTTACCAAGAAGTTTAATTGCGTCTTCGAGCGCAGCATTATCTGCGCTGTCGAATCCATCCTCATAACGCGTGCTAAAAGCGGCTATATCAACGGGCAAAAAGTCACGCAAATCAATCACCTTTCCTGTAACCTTAGCTTGTACCTGCCACATGCCTTGTTTGACCTTGCTACGCATCGGCGTGTTTGCATCTAAAGTGCCAACAGCGAAAAATGGTATCCGGCATTTTTCCTGTAAACACTGAGCAATCATGTCCCAGGAGTCAGGTGACAAATCACCCGTCTCAGCCAGTTCGGCTTCCAAAATCTCTGGGTCGCGACACCCACATTTGCGTGTGGTTGCATTAAACGGAACAGGCCGGAAGCCGTTGCCAGTAAGAATTTCTTTAAATGTAGCATCCATGCCCTTGGTACTTATCATCTCATATTGACGACTGCCCATAGTAACAGTGTCGCCTACGACGATATCATTTTTTTTCTCGCTGCTACCGCCAGTAACAGTCTTTGACATGCTTTCTGTCTGCTGAGCTGTCATCATCGTATCGCCCTGTTGGGCTGACATTTCAGTGGCCGACGATGCCGATTTACCACTCTGTATGTCAGTCCGCTTTGTGTCAAACACCTTGGTTGACCCGCCACCTGAGCTTCCCTCGACAGTTTGCACCGCTTGTCGGCCAGCAAACACATACACCAGAAAACCAGCGCTACCCGACGCAGCGGCGGGTGCGTTGTCGGCAAACATTGCCTGCAACATATTGGACTTTACCGAAACTTTCATCATTGTTTTGATTTGGCGGTTCTTCTTATCAACATCCTGTTTTTCATATAGAATGTTCACTAAGCTCGTCGCCTGACCCAAAAACTTATCCTTATCGCGAATGTAGATTTTCAATTGCCCACCGGTTAAACAT
>CACHXC010000013.1 GCA_902583715.1 uncultured SAR116 cluster alpha proteobacterium | reverse complement strand
GCCACCAGCATGGGCAACAATTTTGGCATCTCCCTCAAACGCCAGAACCGCGGTCACGGTCCGGTCCAGAAAATCACGGTCATGGCTAACAATCAGAACTGTGCCATCATAGTCGGCAATGACTTCCTGTAATAATTCCAGCGTTTCCAGATCCAGATCATTTGTTGGTTCGTCAAGCACAAGAAAATTATGGGTTTGGGCAAATAGTTTGGCGAGAAGCAACCGGTTTTGTTCTCCGCCAGACATGGTTGAAACACGCTGGGTCATCTTGGCATCATCAAACATGAAATCACGAAGATAGCTGGTGACATGTCTGGTTTGTCCGGCTACTTCGATCATATCACTACCGCTAGTGGTTAAAATCGTCCAGGGCGTTGCGTCACGGTCAAGGGCTTCACGGCGTTGATCAAAATATGCTGGGTTCAGTCCAAATCCCTTTCTGATGCGGCCAGAGTCAGCCGGGGTCAACCCCAATAACAGCCGCACCAATGTTGATTTACCCGCCCCGTTGGGACCAACGATACCAATGCGGTCACCGCGCCGTATCAGCAAGTTGAAATGAAGAAGCAGGCTACGTTCGGTCTCGCCATCTGGCACTGTGGCACTTAGATCAATGGCTTCAAGAACAAGCTGTCCGCCGCCGTCAGCCGGCCCCGTTTCCATGCGAATGCTTCGTTGCGTGATGCCGCCAGCTTGAGCCCGTTCACTGCGCAACCTGTCAAGGTCACGAAGCCGTCCCTGATTGCGTTTGCGCCGTGCTGAAATGCCCTCGCGTGACCATTTGGTTTCAGTGGCGATCTGACGATCAAGCTTATGCAGGGTAACAGCTTCATCCGCCAAAATGCCTGCTGACCAGCTCTCAAATTCATCAAAATGGCCGTCACGCCGCCGTAATTTACTCCCATGTAACCAGATAATACCGGTGCCAAGATTACGTAGAAACGCCCGGTCGTGGCTGACCACCAACAGTGCCCCTTTGTGCTGGCGCAGCATTTCTTCCATCCATTCTATTGTCGGTAAATCCATATGGTTGGTGGGCTCATCAAGAAGTAGAATGTCAGGCTGGGTATAGAGTGCACGGGCCAGCGATACGCGGCGGGACTCGCCACCGGAAAGCCCATCGCTCACCCGCATTGGATCAAGTCCCATACGCATCAGAACGGCATCAGCTTTATAGGCAATTTTATCAAGGTGTGCATTGTCAACGCCGGCGGTGACCACGGCCCGCAATGTCATGCCGGTGGGAATGCTGGGGGCTTGTGGCAGATAGGCGATCGTGGACCCGGGGGCGGTCCATAATGTGCCTTCGTCCATTTCGCCCTGGCCAGCAAGCAGTTTCATCAAACTTGACTTGCCGGCCCCGTTGCGCCCAACAAGGGCCAGCCTGTCACCAGCATGCAGCGCCAGATCAGCGCCGCGCAACAGCCATTGGTCCCCTAAATTGATGCCAGCATCGGCAATTGTCAAAAGCGGCGGTGGCATAAAATCGATCCGTCTCTTAAAGGCCTCTTTGCCGTGCCAGCGCATCATAGGCCGCGTTAATGCGGGCCAGCCGGTCGTTTGCTGCGGCGACAAATTCTTCGGGCATGCCATCAGCAATCAGTTTGTCTGGGTGGTGCGTCCGCACCAGCTCTTTCCAGCGCCGGGCCAGGGTTTGATTATCACAATCAGCGCTGACCCCCAAAATCTCATACGCTGATGGGCCACTGCTACGATGAATCGCAAGCAAACGGTCAAACTCATTGTCATCAAAACCAAAAATTCTGGCCACGTGATGAAGATAATTTTGTTCAGGCGCGGTTATGTCGCCGTCTGATTTGGCAATATGGAATAGTAAATCCAGGAGCTGTTCCAAAATAGGGGCTCTGGCGGGAAACAAATGCGCCACTTGATTGGCGTAATCTTCGTATCCAGCAGGTGTTTGCCGTGCCAAATCCCAAAATTTGCCAACCTGTTTTACTTCGCTAGGTGGGATGTGAACGCGCTCGCGAAAAGCGGCGATTTCGTCACGGCTGACAATGCCATCAGCTTTGGCCATTTTTGCCGATAGGGCAATCACCGCAACGGTAAAGGCAACACGTTTGGTCGCCTGCGAGTCACTGCCGTTTGGTCCTATTCGTTTTTCGACAGCGTGACCGGCAACAGCACCAAGCAGACCGCCGATTGGCCCGCCAAGCGCAAACCCGGCCGTGCCACCAATGATAATGCCCCAAATACTCATGGCCCTTTCTAGCGGTGGTTGACCGCGAAAGGCAAGTCTTTGCCGCTGGATAATCGAGAAAGCGTTGTGATAGGGGCTGGTATTTGCGCTCTGGTGGATTTATGATGACGACCATGCAAAGTGACCCATTTAAAACCGACAGCCCTGACGCTGGTTTGACGGCTGATGTGGAGCTGAACTTGACCGGCACGAAATGCCCATTGCCAGTGTTAAAGGCGCGCCGGCAAATAAACCAGATGGCACCACGGGCGGTGCTCAAAGTCACCGCAGATGATCCGGCCGCACCGCTCGATTTTGAACATTTTTGCGATACTGGCGGGCATGCGTTGCTATCAAGCCGCGAACAGGCTGGCATTTTTACATTCTATATTGCGAAATCACCGGATTAACCGGGATGGTGGGCTAACAGCTTTTGATGAAATCCTGCTGCTTGCGGGCCGTTAACGGGGCCGTCATACAGGCCGATTTCATAGCATTTTATGAAAAAACCCGGCGCTGGGATTTGTCCTCGCTGGCGTGATACGACCCATGCTGCGCGCAATGGTTTGGCTGATTTGTGGTCTTCATAGATTAATGATTCCAGCCACATGGTTAATTTATGAATCCGATGTGGGGCAGGAATTTGGGCGGCATCTGCCAGATCATTATAAGTGATCAGATGGCGGCTGGTGATCGCGCTATCTAGCGCCATGCTGGCCCGGTGGTGCCAATCTATCTGTTCATTCGTCATAAACACTGCCGTGGGTTGGTGGAGCTGTTCGCATAGTAAACGCAACGTTTCATAGCGGCTTTGCTAAATCGCCTATTGAAGCGGGCCGCATTTCTGCCTAGCTTGGCCCAATGGTTTATATCAGATCATTTATTTTTAACAGTGTCTTTTATATCGGCACCGCCATTTTGGTTCTGGTGATGGGGCCATTGCTGTTGTTGCCACCGTTTCTGGCGCGTTATATTGCCCGGTTCTGGGGGTGGATGGCGCATAAACAGCTTTATATTGTTGGCATTCGTCAGCGGGATTATGGTGACCGGCATCTGGAAAAGCAGGTGATTTACGCGGTCAAACATCAGTCAGCTTGGGAAACCATTATCTTGAGTTGGTTGCTTCATGCCCCGGCCTTTGTATTAAAAGTCGAATTGTTGCGTTTGCCGGTCGTTGGCCTGTTTTTCATCAAGACAGGCTGTATTCCGGTCAATCGCGCAGACGGGATGCGGGCATTGCGCAAAATGCGTGAAGCGGCGCTCAAACTGGCCGAGCAGGGACGCTCTATGCTGATATTCCCGCAAGGTACACGGGTGCCGCCGGGAACCAGAAAACCCTATGAGATTGGCGTGTTTGCCCTGTATGAAGCCACCGGACTGCCGGTGGTGCCGGTGGCGTTGAATTCGGGTCATTTGTGGCCACGCAACAGCTGGCTGAAGTATCCGGGCACCATAGATATCCACTTTCTCGATCCCATCCAACCAGGCTTGACCCGCAAACAATTCATGGCCAAGCTGGAAACACAAATTGAAAGCAAAATGGCCGTGATAGAGGCGTCACCGCCAAATAATGACCGGCGGTAGCCAAGGGAGGCTGACGATGGATGGAAGCCAACGCCGCTCTGAAGCGCAGCTCAATGTTTTAGGCGGTCCACTTGCCAGCTGTTCCCATGATCCGGTCACTGGATTTTTTCGAGATGGCTGTTGTAACACCGGGCCGCTTGATCAGGGGTTGCATACCGTATGCGCGATCATGACCGAAGAGTTTCTCGAATTTAGTAAGGCCGCTGGTAATGATTTATCAACGCCGCGGCCAGAATTCGGATTTGTCGGGTTAAAAGCGGGAGACCAATGGTGTTTATGTGCGGCCCGCTGGGAACAGGCGCGGCAAGCCGGTAATGCACCAAAAATACGCCTTGCTTCCACCAATCAGGCTAGCCTTGCCGTCTGTAATTTAGATGATTTAAAGGCGCATGCCATTGATTTGAATTAATCAGCTGAACGGCGCCATCAAATGTCAGGAGACAGGAATAATGCTAACGCTTGATGCACGGGTTCACGTCACTTGTACCGAAACTGATAAGCTGGCACCGGCGACAATTGTGCGGATAAATGGCAACCGTGTCGATGTGGTGCTTGATCAAGGCGGCGGTGATATCATCATCAGCATGGTGATGCAAAAGCCAGGACTGTATGTGGGTAGCCGGTCCGGGCTGGAATTCACCATGCGTACATAAATTGCTGAGGATTGACCCGGACCGGATAATAGTGGATGACGATAGACCAGCAAAAATCTGACGATGGCCATCATGCCGATCGGTCTGCATGGGTGATCTGGGGCATTTTGGTGGTGCTGGCGGTGGCGATCTTGCCCTTTGCCGTGCGCAACAGCGAGGTTGTGCGGCATATTGCGGCAATGTGCGGGTTTACGATCGGTTAATCAGCCAGCCACGCCTGCGCCTCATGATGATCAACCGGCCATGCGATATTGCCATCTGCCGGGCCTGTCGATAGGCTAAGATTTTACACATTTTGGACGGTATCATATGATTATTCTCGATGGCGGTTTGGGCCGCGAATTGCAGGCGATGGGAGCCCCGTTTCGGCAACCAGAATGGTCAGCGCTCGCGCTCATGGAAGGGCCGGACTATGTGCGGGCCGCCCATGATGCGTTTTTGCAGGCTGGGGCCGATATCGTGACCACAAACAGCTATGCGATTGTGCCATTTCACATTGGCGCAGATGTGTTTGCAGCGCGTGCCAGCGCATTGTTGCGCCTATCAGGTGAATTAGCCCGTGCGGCGGCTGATGAGGCCGGGCGGCCGGTGCGCGTTGCCGGCAGTGTGCCGCCGATGTTTGGGTCCTATCGACCGGAAAAATTTGACCGGCAGGTGGCGGCCGACATGATGCGTTTATTTCGTGACCAGCTGGCGGACTATGCCGATTTGTTTTTGGCTGAAACGCTTGGTTCAGCTGCCGAAGCCGAATTGTTTTTGACCGAATTTTTGCCGGTTGGCCGGCCAGTGTGGCTATCAGTCACATTAGAGGATGTTGACGTAACAGCTGGCGAGCCAATGTTGCGGTCAGGTGAGCCGCTTGGCGATGTGCTGGCGCTATGTCAGTCTCTTTCGCCGGGTGCCTTGCTATTTAACTGTTCTCAGCCAGAGGTGATGGAAGATGCGGTGTCTGTCGCGCATGCGCATTTTTCCGGTGATAGCCCCCCACTTATTGGTGTTTATGCCAATGCCTTTCCGCTTGCCGATGATAACTATCAAGGCGCGAATGCAACATTGCATGAATTACGGACGGACATAACGCCAGATGCCTATGCCGATTATGCCGAACGCTGGGCCGCCGCCGGGGCCGGGATCATTGGTGGCTGTTGCGGGATTTCGCCGCGTCATATCAGATGCCTGAAAGAACGACTGGCCCAATAACGGGCTTGGTACGGCTGATGATATCGCTTTCAAAAAAAGAGAGGCTTTAAGCCTCTCTTTCGTGATTGGGTATCGAAAAACCTCTTATCGTTGGTCTTTCCCCTCGATGGTTCCGTTTTACGCGCACCCAGAAGGCTGCTTCTCAGTCCGCCAAACAAGAACAAGGCCTCTCGACACAAACCCTTTATCACTAGACATAAGATCACCTCCTTTTCATTGTTAATAGATGCAAAACCTTAGGCGAAGAAAGGCTGGCTGTCATGCATTTTTTTAAATGCGCAACAATGCCGGGCACGGTGCCGTGGCAATTTCGTTTTGATTGCCCCTGGCATTGCCTACCGCATGATCCGGCAAACTAACGGGGTAAATGGTCAAAAACGCGGTCTGGGTCTTGTGGCCAGCAGGCGTGATCCCCACTTAATCCATATGAAGAGACTGACACATTTCATATTTTTATTTCTGGCTGTGTTTGCCAGCCTTTTCGGGGGCGCGCCAATGATTTTTGCTGCTTCAACAACACAATCAGCCCATGATTTCAGTTTTACTAGCATTGATGGAGAAAATTTGCCTTTGGCAAGTTTACGGGGCAAAGTCGTGTTAATTGTGAACACCGCGTCCATGTGTGGGTTTACCCCGCAATATGCGGGGCTTCAGGAATTATGGGAAAGCTATCGTGATCGTGGGCTTGTCGTGCTTGGTTTGCCTAGCGATGATTTTGGTGGGCAAGAACTGGATAGCGCGGCTGAGATCAAATCCTTTTGCGCGATAAATTACAATATTGATTTTCCGATGACTGATGTTGTGCATGTCAAAGGCCCGTCGGCGCATCCCTATTATAAATGGGTGGCCGAGGTGCATGGCGGATTAGCTGTGCCGCGTTGGAATTTTCATAAACATCTTATTGACGCGGATGGCCACCTTGTCGATTGGTTCGTGTCGACCACCGGGCCGACATCATCAAAGCTACGCCGGGCGATTGAAAAAATCCTTCCCTGAGTTAGACAATACACGCCTTATAGGCTGATTGATTTCGTAGATCATGGCAATTCAACCGTCGCCGTTAGGCCAAATTTACCACGCATCCCAATGACGATGGCGAAGATCTGCCGGGCCGCATTTTGTTTAACGGCTGTATTTTTATCTACCATCAGTCACTAATCCTGCACGTGGCACAACAATCCATCGGCTTATGTGTCCGGTTATGCTAATACAGCAAATCATTATGTATTGTGACGCCGAAATCTGTTGCATGAAGGATGGTCGAATGGAGATATATGACGCATCAGATCTTCGTCAGAGTCTGTCTGAGGAGTTACATGCGCGGGCATTTAATGATTTTGATGGCGCTGGCCGCTTTATCAGATTTGTCTATCTTGTTGGCAATGATGACAGCGCTAATTCTCTGGCTGTACCGGTTTTTAAATCGTAAATCACCACGCCGCCCGATGCGACGGACAAGCCGGTGATGGCGCGGATTGTTACAGCATGTGTGACCATCAGGCTGGCAGGTGCCGATGGTAACAGGTTATCAAGTTT
Organism: uncultured SAR116 cluster alpha proteobacterium; assembly: GCA_902583715.1. Lineage (GTDB taxonomy): Bacteria > Pseudomonadota > Alphaproteobacteria > Puniceispirillales > Puniceispirillaceae > UBA3439. The sequence continues at coordinate 37,927 of CACHXC010000013.1, read as the reverse complement.
CTGGCGCAATTTTGCCAGCGTGGCGTCGCGCGGTGCATGGTTCTGAAAAAAAGAATTTAACCCGTCAAAGGGTGTGACAGCACCCAAATCAAGGAGCTGGGCGGTTTCAAGACAGCGGCACCAGTAACTTGAATAAATCGCCGAAAATTTGATATTGGCGGCCGCCAGTTTAGTGCCAATTACCCGGGCCTGTGCCCGCCCAGTGTCATCGAGATTGCGTTGCGTGTTACAATCATTGATAGAAAAATTATCTGGATCGCCCATACCGGGTGCCAGGGCATGACGCATAAACATCACCGTGCCGGCAAATCTGTCACTGTTATCAGCCACGGCTGATAGGCTGGTCAAAAGAGGCCACAGTAAAGCGAGGGCGATGAGCCAAAAGCGGCGAGGGTGGCGGCGTGTCCTGACCATTTTGGACTTAGGCGTTACGACGGGCCACCTCCCGCATGAAGCGGTCACGGATCACGGGCGCGTCCATATCGATCACCGGTACTTTAACGTTACCTGACTCGCATTTGCTGACAATGATGGTCATATTTTCGCCGTCGAGTGCCGCCTTTACAGCGGCTGGCGTGTCTTCGGCGCTACATTCAACAACATGGTCACAACCACAGGCTTCGGCCACTTTGGCCAATGAAGTTTTACGCCCCGCATAGGTTGGCTGGTCGCCGGTTGATCCATAGCTGCCATTATCGATGATCAGCAGGATAAAATTATCCGCCGTATTATTGGCAATAGTCGGCAGGGTGCCAAGATTTGTTAGAATAGACCCGTCACCATCAATGGCGATCACCTTGGCAGATTGTGCCAACGCTAAACCAAGCCCGATTGACGAGGCAAGCCCCATCGTTCCCAGCATATAGAAATTGCTTGGCTGGTCATCCAGCATATGAAGCTCTTGTGACGGCAAGCCGATATTTGACACAACAAGCTGGTCAGAAATAATCGGGATCAGATTTTTTAATACTTCGCTGCGGATCATCACTTACGCTCCCTGCCAAAAGCTGGCGTCAGTTAAAATGGCAACAGGTTTTTTGCTCATGAAGCTATATTTCAAAATGCTGTCCAACTCATTCACATCGTCTGGATGATGAAAATGATAGGTTGGGATGTTTAGTTGGGCGAGCAATGCCTTGGTGTGCACCGCCATTTCCACCTGACAGGCAACAGGCTCGCCAAGTTCACCGCGATAGCTGATCAGCATGGGAAGAGGGATATTGTAAAATTGGATAAGCGTCACCAACGTATTGATGGTCACGCCAATGGCCGTATTTTGCATGATGATGGCGCTTCTTTTGCCGCCCATATATGCCCCAGCGCATAACCCCATACCCTCATCTTCTTTGTTTGACGGGATATGATAAATCGATTTGGCGGAATCAATTTCGTCAATGAGCCCGGCAAGCTGTTTACAGGGAACAGTTGTCACAAATTCAATCTTGTTGTTAATCAAATCAGTGACGATTTTTTGGTTTTTAGACATTGGATAAATCTCTTGCTCACGCCGTGAAAGATGGCGGGGTAGGGTCGTACGGATGCATGTGATGTAACGCAGACATGTGCTGTGAGATCCAGACTAAGGCAGGTGCCACAGCAAATGCAATGATGATTTCAGTCAAAGCGTAATTTAAATGCCAGCCAGAATTGTTACCAGATATAGACTAGGGGCAAGCCCTTGTTGGAGGGCTTTTTGCCATGTCGATAAAGCCAGTGCCGCAAAAATCAGGCCGGCGGTCGTCAACGCAAATATCAGCCGCTGAGTTAGAGGCCTTTTTAGGTGCGGGTCTAGAATGCGCATCACCGCACTGGTCAGAACGTGTCAGCGACATCATTTAACGGCCAGTAACTATACCACATTAGGTTTTCGCCAAAGGCGTGGCGTTTTTGATCGGCATAATATTCGGCATCATATGATACTGAGATATTCCTGGCGGCATGCCGGGGCGCGAAGGCATTCACAGCCCTAGAACCAGCGTAGCATGCCAATCAAACCAGCTGTGGCGTAAAATAGCTGAAGAAACAATATGCCGCGGTGCCGGCCAAAATACGCCCACAGTCCAATCAAAAATGCCGAAATCAACAATAGGCTGAACCCGATAAATTCAGCGCCAATGTTAAGCGCGATCAGCATTGAATATAATATCGCTGCCGCAACCCCAGCCCATTCCAATAATTTTTGGTGGTCCATGCTGCACCCTTTGTTTTCGTGCGTGTCAGAGCGGCTATGACTGAAGCCATCCTCCATCAACATCAATTGTTGTGCCGGTGATGAAGTCATTTTCAACCGCAAATAAAATGGCCTTGGCAATTTCTTGTGGTCTGCCGGGGCGTTTGATCAGGTGTGACTTGGTGACATTACGGTAATGCGCCGCCCGGTCATCGCCAGTTAAGGCAACCATGGGGGTGTCAACAATGCCTGGCGCAACCACATTGATGCGTTTTGGCGCTATTTCCGGGGCAATAGCGCGGGCCAGTGCCTCGACAGCACCGCCAACGGCAGACAAGGCAACTTGCCCGGGCTTCATCTTACGTGCAGGGGTGCCGCTAACAAGAACAATATTGCCATCATCGCTCAGCTTTGGCGCACCATAGCGCACAACATTGCTATAGCCCCATAATTTATCAAACGACCCCTTGAACCCATCAATATCCATTTCCAGGAACGGGCCAAAGGCGCGCGACCCCCCGGTGGCAGAACTGATTAAAATATCAACCTGCCTCTCGCTTTCAAAAAATGCGCTGACTGCGTCGCTGTTTCTGGCATCAACCGCGGCGAGCCGGACGCCTTCCATCGTGGTGCTGGCTTTGTGCGGGTCGCGGCTGACCGCGACAACATTGGCGCCGCGGGCGCGTAACTCTTGGCAGGTCGCAAGACCGATACCCGAGGTACCCCCAAATATAATCACTTTTTTGCCTTTGATATCCATGATGATCCTTCTTGCAGAATGATGAAAGGCTGGCCGCTGTCGGCTCCAGCCAGTCTTCTCGGTGATTTTAGAATTATTTGACTTTTTTGGCCTGTGATTTAATCCGGCTCAGCGTCTTGTTTGCGGCTTTGAGCGTTTGTTCAAGCTGTTCTATATCAAGCCGCAATTCATCAATAATTTGTTGATGTTTTGGCGGTTGCGGCGTCGCCCGGCCCAGCCCGGATAACAGATATGTTGGCGATACATTTAAAATGCCAGCCAAGGCCACAAGTTTATTGGCACGTGGTTCAGACCGGTCTGCTTCCCATGCCAGATAGGTGGCTTTGCGTACGCCAAGTCGGCTGATGACTTGCCCGACCGTCATGCCTGCGGCTTCGCGCGCTTGACACACCCGGCCGCCGAGCGTGGTGTCCTGATTGTCATCGAAAAATATCGTACGCTTTGGCATGCGAGCCCCCTTGCGATTCCCGTATAACAGTCTAGGGGGAGGTTTTTGAATTTGCAAACCAACTGGGTAAAAAATGGGTTTTTGTGCGAAACTGTAAAGGTGCCAGCCGCGCACGCGGTAAAAGCCGTCGTCGGGTCAAATCAAATTTTGGTGGGCTTAGCTGGGAAGATCAGACATTGCCGTGCTGGTGTGAGTGCCATCGGCGACCATGGGCTAAGCCTACATCCGGCTAGCCAGTAGTGGTTGGCTGGGTGCGCCGCACGAACATGATGCCACCGCCAGAAAGGGCCAGCAAATTTTTTTGCTTTGTTGTGACTTAACGGCTTGACCCGTATTGGCAAAAGCCAGTAAAACGGCGCACTCGATGTGGGGGCGTGCAAATGGCGCGCCTGGTAGCCCCGTGGCGCTATCCCACATAAGATGGCTGGCGGAGTAGCTCAGTTGGTTAGAGCAGCGGAATCATAATCCGCGTGTCGGGGGTTCAAGTCCCTCCTCCGCTACCATTTATTTGGTAAATTTCCCTATCTAAAACAGTAGTGTGTCGCATTTCATCACCCCTGGATGATTTCCTTTGACTCCACTGATTTAAGGCATTTTGTCAAAGTGAGTGTGACTAAGGTGTGACCGACGTGTGACCAGATTTAAGCGTTTGGGCCCCGTATCCCAGGTGTTGCCACCCCAGTGGTGACGACAAACAGTCAATTTAAAAAAGGCGTTAAAGACACTTTGTTGTTGTTATTGTTTGCGTCTCTGGCTGTGCGTCATCAAAACATAGCTGTGCAGCAAAGGTGGCTTCATTTTTCAGGAAAACTACCCAGTCTGGTTAGTAGCCACCGCCACCGCCACTTTTTTCCAAAGTGGTTTTTGGCGTCGTATCACCAGCAAATCAGGTCCACATCCCGAAAGCATAAACGAAGCGAGACCTACCAGACTTAGCATACAAAGGGTCTGTATCTCTCACTTTTTGTTTCTGCGCTCCGGTCTAGCACCCGCGTTTGAATTTAAAAATGTCATGTTTTTCAGGACCAAGAGTTAGAAAAGTTTTTTGACAATTCAAGAAGAGCAAGAAACTGAGCGTATTAGGGTGACGGATGGCTCAAATAACAAACACACTTAATACGACGCGCAAATACACCTTAGACAACCCTGTGTTCTGGATTCCATTAGGCACATGCCTAGGTCTGCTCGTGTGTAGGCTGTCTCAGCCACTCTACTTGAGCGGTTAACTTTTCTGCTGTTTATCGCTATCTCCAGTAGCGTTAGCATTGTGTTTGCGCGACAGGCTGCCAAGATGCTCGGGAGAAAATAAGCGCGACGTTGCCAGCATTGGCGATACCTCACGCACCCAAGCGCCACTCACATCCATTTTTAGTTCGCTACTGTCCGTCATGAGTTTAACAACGGCAGAGCTCAAAATATTTTAATGCGTCAGAGGAAGAGATACCTGTTCATTTGTTTCTCGGAAACATTTGATTATGTTCTACCTCGTTTAAATCCATGTGGTTTCGCATGAACCTCTCACTTGCTTGTTTAAGAGGTTGGTAATCCCATGGGAAATATTGGCCATTCCGTAGTGCATCATAAACAACCCAGCGACGCGCTTGGCTGCGACGCACCTCCTCATCAAAGCGGTCTAAATCCCATTTCTGATCAGCTATTTTTTGGAATTCACTCAGTGTTTCCTGGTATTCTGGTTGCCCGATCAAATTGTTCATTTCACTTGGGTCGTTTTCTAGGTCGAACAGCTGTTCTGGGTCTAGCTTACACCGATTGTATTTAAATTTGCCGCTTCGTAGCGACACAAGAGGGGCATACGACGCTTCTGCCGCGTACTCCATCGCAACCGGGCTTGTGCGCACAACACCACTTGAAATGGGTATTAGGCTTTCCCCTTGCGTCCATGGCTTGATGCTCTCCATCGAGACGCCAGCAAGATCACACAAAGTTGGACAAACGTCTATTGTGCTGACAGGAGTGGCTTCGCGTCGTGGTTCTATGCCAGGCGCTGAAATCATAAGAGGCACTCTCGCAGAACCTTCAAAGAAGGTCATTTTAAACCACAAGCCTCTCTCTCCAAGCATGTCACCATGGTCAGATACAAAAAGGATGATAGCTTCCTGGTTTGTTCTTCTGAGGGTGTCAAGGACCTCGCCAATTTTGTCATCTAAATAGCTTATATTGGCAAAGTACGCACGTCTGGCACTTCTTATGTGGTTCTCGGTGATGTCATAACTTCGCCAATCATTTGCATCAAAAATTCGCTTTGAGTGCGGGTCGTGAAGTTCGTAAGGCATTGCGCCAACTGAAGGTAGAAGCTGATTACAATCCTCGTAAAGGTCCCAGTATTTTCTCCGAGCAAGGTAGGGGTCGTGAGGATGGGTAAAGCTAACAGTTAGACACCAAGGCCGCTTATCATGTCTCCGAGCAAGGTCGTATATTTTTCTTGCCGCCTCGTAGGCGACTTCGTCATCATACTCTATTTGATTGGAAATCTCTGCAACACCAGCGCTAGTGACAGACCCCATGTTGTGATACCACCAATCAATACGCTCCCCGGGCTTGCGGTAGTCTGGTGTCCAGCCAAAATCAGCAGGGTAAATATCTGTTGTAAGCCTTTCTTCAAAACCGTGTAACTGATCTGGCCCGACAAAGTGCATTTTGCCTGCTAAAGCAGTCTGGTATCCGGCACCTCTTAGGTGATGAGCGTAGGTTGGAAGGTCAGACGGAAACTCAGCTGCGTTATCATAAACTCCAGTTATTGATGGTAATTGGCCCGACATGAAACTTGCTCGTCCCGGTGCGCAGAGTGGCGAGGCTGTGTAACAGTTTTCAAATCGAATTGACTTAGATGCTAATTTTTTCAAATTCGGCGCATGAAGCCAACTTGCTGGGCCGTCAGGGAAAAGAGTTCCGGTCAATTGATCAACCATGAGAATAAGAATGTTTTGCTTTTTCATTAACGACATACCCGCACTCTTCCGTATTCACCCAGTTTTAATCAGTTGCTGTCTAGTTACCATGGTTATTTTGAAGAAGTTGATTGATGATGATTTAACCTGATGAGAACCTATTAACCGGAGTAACTGCAGCCCCTAAGTTTCAATCATAGTGGTTGTCATTGATGATAATCACATCAAGATAAAGCCATCGCACGTGGGGGCGACCCAAGTATAATAGAAACCGTAAGACAATGACTGAGAACAACATCGATGACCTCCGCAAGGCTCGCTAAATGAGCCTCTCTTGTCTACCAGCGTCACCTGAAGCAAAGGGTCTAGTTCAAGATATCATCGACATTATTGCCAAATCAGGAAAATTGATTTGGCCATGCGCCTGTTTTTTTCTCCAAAGTAGAAGTGAATAATACAAACAGTCGTGATATCTCGGAGAATTGAAGTGTATAGGGTTCTGATCAACTTAGCATTCGTGGCGCTGATACCGCTCCTCAAAATAGAGCGCGTGTTGGCCGGCATGCAAAATGGACGGAGGATTGCAATGATTACGGTTTATAATCTAGTGATGGATAGTCGCCACAACCCTCTATCCCACGTGCCAGACACAAACACCAGGCATCTTGTGATGCAAGTGTTGGCGTGGATGTGGTGTATTGTGTTCAGCATGTGGATGGGTTCAATCTTTGTATTTGGCGTAAGTGCGGCAATTCACGCACTCTTGCTTGCTGGAGTATTTGTTACCGTTGGAGTGTTTGAAACAGCTAAACGAAGTCCGGTCTACTTCGGTGGTTTGGGTCGAGCAAACGGCGGGGAACACGAATAAAATCGGAGAAAAGCATCGTAAATTTCTCTACGGCCCAGGATTACAGCCTTTGGCACTTTGCTATTGTGCTCTTGTAGGGTCCGTGCCAGCCGTACTATTCCGGTTTTGATTTGAAGTGTTTTGTCAGAATGTTTGTGACTAAATATGACCAGTATGTGACCAAAGTTGATCGCATGGGTCCCATGTTTAACGAAAAGACGCCTCAGTTGAGGGAGAAAAACACCAATCACTCAAAAGGGGTCTACGGGTCGGGTTGTTGATTTACTGAACAAGCTTCCTGGCAATCCGTCGAGAAATGATACAAGGGGCGCTATGGCTGAGTTTACTGTAGGCTTGCAAGCAGAGCTTTCAACTTCTTCTTGCTCTTCCCAATTGCTTTGGCATTCGCAACATCATCGATATTTGACAAGTCATTTCCAACAACAACTAGGCCAATCATACCCATGCCCTTATGAGGCGTGCACCAGTAGTAGTAAATTCCTGGCGTATCAAAAGTAATCTCAGCTTCCTTACCATTCTTTGACTTGTATTTCATATTGGTAGGAGATGAGATCATCTCTACGTTGTGGCCTTTTGAAGCTGGAAGCCAAGTTACCGTATCACCAACTTCAATCTTGGCAATTTCTTGGCTGTAAATCATCCTATTTCCGTCCGCGTCCTTATTTAGCATTTCAATTGTCACTTCAGCTGCAAGGGAAGGAGTGGATAGAAAAACTGCGATGATGAAGGCATAAAACTTCATTTGAAATTCCTTGAATAGTTTGTGTTACTTTAAGGTTTTAGTGCCAATGTTGGCTTGGTGGAGTTAATCATAGACAGCATCTGTTACATCAACCCTCAACACCTTGATCAGAAGCTGGTGCATGAGCGTCCTGGTGCTTCTTACACTGTTTACGTTCGCACATTTTTTTCATGACCATTGCGGCAGTCGCGCCAATCACTACGCCCGACATTAAGTTTAATTTGGCTGTTAACCACATATTCGCCTCCAATTAAGTTGTATCACCTCCTTGAATAAATGGATAATGCGTCATCGCATACAAGTTGGTGCGACAATACGATACAACCAATCAGGGTCAACTATCTGGAGTTTTACTCGGTATGGCAGGGCACAATATTTTTTAAAAGGCCTAACCAGTGAGGAACAAATGCCATCAGTGAGGCATAGCGTCAGGTAAAAAACCTAACTATTTCGATATGGTTTTCGTATGTTTTGGAAACGACTAAACATTTTGTCGCGCTGATCGATTTTGCAGACTCAAAACGAAAAACCCTCCACCAACGATAAGTGATGTGCCTTGATCTAGTCTTTGCTCTGCATACGCTTGTGAAGTGTTCTGGCTCCAATTAACACGGCAAGAACCACTCCAGCTAGTATAAATGTGTCCGTGTGTGATACACGTTCACCGCTAAATGACGCCGTCATGGTGTCAAATATGTTCATGCTTCAGCTGACCTGTACCGCAATGTAGATGCAAAGCGCAATTATCAGGAGCTTCCCGTAATCTAGATCAAAAGCGGTGCCTTCACCAAACTTCTCCTCAAATGCGTTCTTCTGAGGGGCTTGAGCCAAAGCAGCCTGTGCAATTTTTGTTGTATCTGTAGCTGTGCGATCACTCTTCTTTGTTGCTGCTTTCTTAACTGCCACACTTTTAGTTGGGGTCTTCGTTGCTGCAGCCTTCTTCGTTTTTGCTGGTGCCTTAGCCATCGATATGTCTCCAATCGGTGTTTAGATGAACACTAAATATCATCAACTTGAATTGGTGGCTATCCTTTAAAACCAAAATTAAAAACAGCCCAGATTGACCGAAGTATCCCAAGTTTTCCAGTTCACGACAGTATTATTGTACGAAAATCAGACACCGAATTAGCCTTAGATATCCTCTCTCAGCAACTCTTCTCAAAAACTGGAATTAGACCAAAATTAAAGGTTGAATGATGCCAAAATGAGCGTGATAATAATCGGGATTTACGCTCCGTTGAAAGTCTTTAGGACTTCATGGTGGAGGCAGGTATGTCATCATAATTTACACGCTCTCAGCGACTCTCTAATCGCGATCAACGGTGTTTTTAAGTGGAAGCATTTTCGTTTATTTTATGTTAATTTCGCGCCGGTACTAATTAATTTCAGATAAACATTGATTGGACTGAATTACTGCGTTTTGCTGGTCTAATTGTAACTGGAATGAAGAGAAAATGCGCAAATTCGCTTTAGTTGTTTTTTACCTTAGTTCGGCAGTGTTGCTGACTGGTGTCGTGATGTTCGTAGGGTCAGCAATTTTCTAGATAAAAAAGTCCCAGTGGCGTTAACCAGTGAGGCTTGAGCTAAATTATGGATCTTCCTAGTTTGGAATGATTTGGATAGCTGTGGTGATTGAGTTGTAATTTTCACATTCACTCCTACATCTACTGTAATCATACACTGGAAATCTAAATCTTTTGGGTTGCGATTGGGCATCAAAATGAAAAAGTCATTCACCCTCTTTAGCCTTCTTTTAATCACCGCTCCTGTCACCATTGCCCTCGCACACAGTGGCGCTACTGGCATCGTCAAAGAGCGGGTGGATATGTTCAAAAAAAATCAGGGCAATTTGAAGGCTATAAAATCCCACATCGGTTCTGAAGACTATGAGTCTATCGTCAAACTTGCTGACGAAATAAGAGATTGGGCGGTGAAGATGCCCGAGTATTTCCCAGAGGGAAGTAACGAAAAACCGTCTGAAGCATCTCCCGCCATCTGGACAGACTTTGACGGTTTTAAGAATGCGGCTATGAAAAATGAGACAGCAGCGAAGCAGTTAATCGATGCGGCTAAAGCGGAAGATCAAAAGGCTGTCGTGGATGGTTTTAAAGCCGTTGCAGTATCATGCAAAAGTTGTCATCAGTCTTACAAACTGGATTAGAGCCATGGAGACATCTCGCTTTTTGATGATCTCAATGGCTTTGTCGACAATTTCGACAATAAGTTGTGCAGATGGTATTGAGTTGAGACCAAACGACCCTGTTTATGTCAAAACGGGTGAAAAAGTTTACCTTGAGCAATGTGCCAGTTTTCACGGTGTCAATCTTGAGGGGCAAGTGGGTTGGCAAGACACCATGGTAGATGGGATGAGGTTAGCGCCTCCCCACGACGAGTCTGGTCACACTTGGCACCACCCCGACGAAATGCTCTTCAATCTTACCAAGTATGGTTTTAAGGCGACGATCAACGATGACTATGATGTCAGTATGCCTGTTTACGACGGTATCTTGTCTGACGAAGAGATCATCGCCTCTCTGTCTTACATCAAATCCACGTGGCCAGATGAAGTCATAGAAATACACAACAAGATAAACGATAATTACAAATCTAAGACCGATTGAACCGGTAATCGGTTAAAGTAAGCGGTTGGCACCATCCAAGGTAAAATAAAAAGCCCCACCAGCGAGGGTTCTCTATCGCTGGCGGGGCTTCGACTTTCCTAGTAACTGGAGATCACTATATTGGATAGCCGTAGTCTGCTTTTGCAAACTGGATGCCAAAGTATCACGCGAAAACTCATATTGAGCGTTTATTCGAGAATGCTGTTAATTTGAACATATCGAAACAATTGACTAGCGGTTCGATGACCACTTACAGCCATTACGCCATGCGGCATGCTTATGATCATATCCAGACCAATATGGATATGCTATGTGCCGGCGTTTCTCTGCGCGATTTGACAATGAATGGCCACAAGCTTGATCGCCAATTTCGTAAACTCAAATATGGCTGCATGATGCATGGTGTCGGGTTATGTGACGAGTGGCCGCTTGTTGCCTATCCGGATCAATATGTCGAAGGCGCATTTGATTATGCGCTAGAGGCGAGGATGGTTTTATGTGTCGAGGCATTGGTCAGCCCTGAAGGTGGCGATTTTTCAATCAAGCTTGAAGATCAGGTATTGATCACAGAAACCGGCCATGAAAACCTCACCGCATATCCGTTTGACTCGCTATTGATGGGTGAGGCGTAATAACCTAGCTTAGCATGTTTATGGCTTATCTTCGCGGCACACTGAATTTTGCCACTAAAAGGCTGTTAACTTACGGTTTGAGCAAGGTGAGAAGCTGTTTTTGGTTTGCCGGCTTGTGGGCTTTTGGTGTGTTGAGCCTTGCCACTATCGGCTTGGTGATCAAATCTGTTTTGTGACCGAAAAGCAAAGCGCAGATTGGGTGACCCTAACGCGGCCAAGATTTAAGGTCACATATTTCCAAAATTAAATATTAGCGATGCAAGGGCGATAGAAAGCCAAGTTATTTTGTGTCATGCTATTCCTCGTTGTCGCAAAATTTTTATTGCAAGCTGAGGTCTGCAAATGATTCCCACGCGTGTAAACACAGTTGTGGTCGGTGCTGGTCAGGCGGGTTTGGCGATGAGCGCCCATTTGCGCGACCATCAGATTGATCATGTGGTTCTAGAGCGTGACAGCATCGCCGAGAGATGGCGCAACGCCCGCTGGGATAGTCTGGTGATGAATGGTCCGGCTTGGCATGACCGGTTTCCCACCCGCCACTTTGATAGCGATCCTGATGGGTTTCCTGGCAAGGATGAAGTCACTCGTTATTTTGAAGATTTCGCCAAGCAGATTGAGGCCCCCATCCATTGTGGGGTAGAGGTCACCGGCACCACCGCCTTACCGCAAGGCGGGTATCAGGTCGAAACATCACAAGGCCATATCCACGCCGATCACGTCGTTGCCGCGACCGGACCGTTTCAGACTCCGGTGAACCCGCCAATTGTGCCAGACGGCGTGGTCAACCAGTTACATTCTTTTGATTATCATAACCCGGCGCAGTTGCCAGATGGCGCGGTGATGGTGGTTGGCGCCGGATCGTCGGGGGCGCAGATTGCTGATGAATTATTGCGTTCTGGACGCAAGGTCTTTTTGTCGATTGGCCCACATGATCGGCCTCCACGGTCATATCGTGGCAAGGATTTTGTCTGGTGGTTGGGGGCTTTAGGAAAATGGCAAATGAAAACCCCGCCGGCAGGCCGGGAACATGTGACAATTGCTGTTTCGGGGGCCTATGGCGGCAACACGGTGGATTTTCGGAAATTTGCTGACCGCGGTATGGTTTTGCTGGGTATGACCGGCGCCTATGATAGCGGCGTGATCTCTATTGCTGATGATTTGGCCAAGAATATTGCCGATGGAGATGACAATTATCTGGGGCTTTTGGCCGAAGCTGATGCCTATATTGATGCGCATGGTCTGGACTTGTCACCTGAAGAAGATGCCAAAATCATTGGTGCTGATCCTGATTGTGTGAAAACCCCCATCCGGCAGATAAATTTGGCAGAACAGGGCGTTACGACCATTATTTGGGCCACTGGCTATGTGCAGGATTTTTCATGGCTGAAGGTTGAAGCTTTTGATGCAAACGGCAAGCCTGCGCATAATCGTGGGGTGGCAAAGGTAGATGGCATTTATTTTCTTGGTTTGCCGTGGCTGTCGATGCGGGGGTCTTCGTTTATCTGGGGCGTTTGGGAAGATGCCAAATATCTAGCCGCCCAAATTAGTAACCAACCATGACATATTTTATCTGTTTGCTGCTCATGCTTGTGGGCAGTCCGGTGGTTGCACACGCCGCTACAAAGATCGACCAGACCGAAGTATCCATAGCTGAATTTGCAAAATTTGTTGCGGCGACAGGATATAGCACCAGGGCTGAACAAACAGGTGGTATGGTGTACGAGGCTGGCTGGATGACAAAGCCGGATTGGAACTGGAGACAACCCTATGGTGTGGCTAGTGATCCGCAAGAACCAGCGGTTCATATCACGTTTGACGAGGCTGAAGATTTTTGCAAATGGCAGGGCAAGCGCCTGCCAACACGCCAAGAATGGATCAGCTATGGCTACACTGAAATGCGCGATAATCCCCCGCCGCCGCTTGTTTCTGGTCGAACTTATCCCTATCCAACTGGTGACAGCCCAAAGGGGGCTAATTGTCTGGGTGCGTGCGGTGCGGCCAAGGGAAACCCAGCAGGCAAAAAGGAATTTTCAGACTATTTGGATCGCGGGTATGGTCATACCCGAGTGGGCACGACAAAAGCCGGCGTTAACGGTCTGTTTGATATGGGGGCAAATGTGTGGGAATGGGCCCGTTCTGACCAGGGGGCAACAGCGGCCACTATGGGCGGGTCATGGTGGTATGGTGCAGCGCAGATGAAAGCTGATTATGGTGCCACCAAACCGCGCGATATGGCCGCAGTATATATTGGATTTAGATGTATTAGTGACTAGCTTTTATTTTTTTAAATGTGCGCCTATTTGTTGTTGCGGGCGGTGATCACAAATGTTTGTTGAGCCAACTAGTGTTCCAGATAAACCATTGGGTTTACTTGAAAAGTGGAATTTTTCGCTATATCCTGCAAAGCAGGTATTTCTGTTTGTGTTGCCAGACTCCATCCTGGACTGCCAACGACGGCAACTTCCGACCTATTTTCATAGTAGTATGCTTTGAGGTTTTTGAGGGTCTCATTGCCACTATATTCGCGGACACCATCAGATAATTTAGTGCCAAAAATACCACCAAATTTTCGACGTGTTTTTTTGCTGGCAAAATGGAAGCGGTAATATGAGAAATTAGACAGAAAATCAGTTGAGTTTTCGTTAACTTTTTCGGCAACCAAAAACTGAACGACTAATTCAGATGCTCTTACTAACTCCTCAAGAGAGACTTCTTCAAACAACTCAGATAAACCGCCAGCAAATTTCCTGCATGGTTGGGTCAAATCGACACCATACAAGATAAAATCGCTCACAGATTGTGCGACCACGCAATCATAAACCCAGATTGGGCAGTATTTTTTTGAAAACACCATCAATATACCTCTTGGCGATGATGTTGGCGCAATCTAACAAAATCAATACATCAAACGCATTAAAGAATAACGTATTCGCTCAATGTGAGCAGTTTTGTAGTTGTGCTTTATTCAAGAACAGCAAACAGTTGTGCAAATTAGAAGTGCTAAAAACACAAATTGAGTGGTGTGACCATGAAAAGTTATTGGATGAAAACTTGGACATTCATGATCTCTGTTGCGATTGGTCTGGGTTTAGGCGCATGCTCTAATGCAGCATTAAAAGACCAAACGTCGGTTAACAATGGCAGTTTTTCACAAACCAATGAAGCCACGAATACCGGTGAAGTTAACACCAATGATAGCCGTATTTCATCAGTCTTCGACATAACATATTTTGATTTTGACAGTGCAGAGTCAAGCGCCGATACACGCAAGGTTTTGGACAAGGCAGTAGATAAATTTTTAACAAACCCATCGGGGTGTGTCGTTATCAGTGGGCATGCGGATGAGAGGGAAACGAGAGAGTATAATCTGGCATTGGGGCACCTCAGAGCGTCGGCTGTTGCTGATTATATGGTTGCAAATGGTATCGATGGCTTGAGGATTAAAAAAGTCTCCTTTGGCAAAGAAAAACCGCTTCTCAAAGGTTCAAATGAAGAGGCGTGGTCATAAAACAGGAGGGTTGAAATAAATGGCGAATGAACTCACGTTTGTTGAGCAAGCAGAACGAAAAGCTTTAACACCCAGCAATGAACGAAAATGTGCCAGTGATGCAAACAAACTACAAAAGGGAAATATCGTTTACAAAAGAGACACAGGGATGGCTCATAAAATAGTAAGCGTGTCTCTTGCGAATGGTATTGAGCATTATAGTTTGGTTTGCTCAGAGACGCGCACAAGCTATTTCTTATCAAGATTTGCGTTAGAGAGTGACTTCACTAAAGATAGCGTTAAAGTTGAGCATTTTGGACTCAGAATGGTTAAAAGATTGAGCGCAATGTGGGGTAAATAGATCGACGGACAAACAGACAATTCATCCGTTCGTATCCACCTCTTTGTGTTTTTGCTGGTGTAAGAATGGCTTTGGTTAAACATTCGAAATAGTTCGTTGTGATGAGTGAGAATGATCTTAAAAAAAAGTTTGGCTCAGTTTGGTGGCGTTTTCTAGAATTTGAAATTAGCCGAAGCAGAATGATCATTGAGTTCGCGGGTAATCCAATATCTGCTCTCATTCTTCAAGTGGTGGCATATCATCATCTGACTTTAGTTCAGTCTAGCGCGAATAAAAAAAATTACGAAGAAATTCGTGAAAAGTGGGAGGCAGGCGACGTAGATACAAAAAGCAGTTTGCCGCGAAAACTCTCCTACGCTTCAATTTCAGATATAAGTGGCATCGACAAAGAGACTGTAAGGCGCTCAGTTAAAAAGTTGGCTGAGCAGAATTGGGTTGTTATCGACCAAAAAACTGGTATTCACTATCAACCGTCAATTGCAAACCAAGACAAATTGTTGATGTTTAACGAATGGGAACTCGCCCAAGTGGGCCGTCTAATTGCGCTACTAAATGATTAAAAAATGAATTACGTTCCACTGCTCAGTAAGTTGCAATTGATCCGGTCTAAAATTTTATTGCTCACTCTAAGTGGTTTATAACGCGTGGTTGAAGAATCTGGCATCTGGTTTGCTGACTTGGATTTCAAGTAGAGCATTATGTGTTTTCATTGACTCTCATAGACCCCAAAGGTAGCGGCTCTCGTGGGGTCTTTTTAATGGCGCGGACGCTTTTATACAGATTAATATCTTTATTGCGTGGTGATGAGTTCATACTCAAAGTTCACTTCAGGTAAATTCTCGACCATTGAGTCCACGAGTTGTTGTGTTTCTGCATTCAAAATTGTCGTGTGGTGTTTCATTTTCATGGATTTGTCGAGTGCGGTGTTTGAATAACAACCTGAAAATAGCAAGGTCAGCAAAACGCACGTTGACACTGTTTTGCAACTCAATGCAATTTGCAATTTTCCCATTTGTTTTTACCTCACGTAAAAATTGTGTTGGAGGCGTCTGACATTTTCAATTGTAAACATTAAAAATTGGCATTAATGACGCTCAATATGAGCAATTTAAGTTTATAAAACTATCGAGGTCGTCTCGATAGATGCTGGATTTATACCAATGATTACTTCGAATTAAATAACAGTTTCTATTGAATAACGAACTCAGGGTGACTATTTCTTTGATAACCAAAACTAGATAGCGGCTTACGATGCTTCGTCGTGAATTTTTGATTGGAACAATCGCCCTCACCACTTTCCCAACGAGTGGCTTTGCGTTCCCGGACGCCTTGATTGTCAATCGCACAGAGACTTGCGGTTGCTGTGGTGCGTGGGTAGAGAGAATGAACTCGGCAGGTCTGAGAACAGAAGTAAACTATGTCGATGAAGAAGCATTAGGTCTAATAAAGACACAATTGGGCATATCTGCAGAACTTAGTTCATGCCATACGGCCACAATCGGCAGCTACTTCATCGAAGGCCATGTGCCTGCGGAAGATATATTCAAGTTACTCACCGAAAAACCAAATGCTCGTGGCTTGAGTGTACCAGGTATGCCCATTGGTTCTCCTGGTATGGAGATGGGGAATAACAAAGAGCCATTTGACACTCTACTGGTGTTTGAAAATGGTAAAACCCAAGTTTTCAACAGCCACTCCCAACCCCCATCTGTGTAACAGCTCAATAACATCTAACGTACACACCCCCCATGCAGCACCACAGGGGGTGTGTCGGATGTATATTGTTGGGCTGTTACACAGATGAGCCTAATTACAGACGTTGCCAAAGCAGCTCCAAGAATTGCCACTGCTGTCTGTTCCCCAACTGCTGTTACCCATGCGAGTTGTACTCCAGCTGCTCCCATCACTGGCAGTGCCATACGTTGAGTTACCTATCGTTGTCTGACTCCAACTCGAACCGGTGCGTGAATTACTGCCGTAGATTGTGTTACCAATTTTGTTGTAAGTATTGCCATCGGAGCAGCTAGTCATGGTGCCGAACGTGGTGCAAGCCGCATGAGCAGTCGAGCTGATGAAAAAGGCTGCAAGAGCTATAACAAAATATTTCATTTACTACCTCCAACGGTTTTCCTGATTATTGCGACAAATTTGCCGCAACTCATTTTCAATTTACTAGAACAGTATATACGACCTGAGAATATGGGTCTGTGACATATGTCACAAATTCATACAAAAACACGTTTTTTAATTTTCCCATAGATGTGGCTTACAAGCATTTCTTAATTTCTGCTTTCCCAGCCACTATACTCAGGCGGTCCATGAACCTTTTCCTCAAAAGTTAGCTCATGCCAATCTTTACCGTCGAATGATGATGGCAGCATCACGCCAATTTCCTCTTTAACTTTTATGTCCTTCTTGAAATGCCCGTGAAATGCTCGTCTCATATCCTCCTCCAACTCGCCAAGTTCTCCATAGGCATGATGCATTATGAAGCTATCATGCACTGGTAAGACAGGCGCAAAATCAGATTTCACGAATTTGAGCATGATGTCTTCAGCCATCACGCTATCTACGTACTGCAGGTAATTACCATGGCCTTGAAAGAACATGTCTTGAATAGGTTTATGGGCGTCCAATACTGCCTGCCTTAATACCGCCCAATCAAAATCAACTTCGCTTAAATCTATGTCGTTGGGTTCCTGTATGAGAGGTGTTGAGGATTGAATCATTGCGTTGAAGGCCTCTTTAACGAGGTCTCGATGTTCTCCATCAAACACTCTGCTGTATGCATCTTCACTCCCCAGCTCTTTTTCACGAAGAAAGTAAATCATATGTGGATTCAGCTGAGAGTAGTCGTATTCACAGGTCCGTTTACCCGCAATCGTAATAAACCTACGGTACTCACTTGGAACGTTTTGCCACCAACCTCGGTAGAACCTCCCACCCCTGTCAAATTGACCCTCTGCAAAAATACGAACTAGAGTGCGTCTGGTTAAATCAATCGGCCGTTTATCCGGGTCAGCCATTATTCTTTTTTGAAGCGGCATCCAATCATCATCTTTAATCCTGATGTCAGGATAGTGTTTTGCGAGACAACGATTGATTAGTCTTAAATTGTCACGCATTTCTGTGACAGCTGGTGTCTCAAGGTACTCAACTTGTTTTTTATGCCCATCAACGTCATCACGCATGATAATGCATTGTGCATCAAGATTGGGCTTTATGAACACAAATGGGTCTTCTTTAACTTCAGAAAATAATGACAGCAAATCATCCGTAGCGATGAAGCGGGTGATGCTTCCTTCGAGCGTCTCACGATTGAAATAGCCACGCTGTGTTTCTTGAATAAGGCCAAGAGCAATCATTCCATCGTAAGCTGCAATAGTTTGCTTGTATGTTAGGTTTGGGTCTCTGTATTGAGGATGCTCTGAATACCATCCTGCACGTTTGTTGACGCCGCCCTCGTAACCATCATGAATTTTGGTGCCTTTCCACAATTGGATAAGCAGATGCTCGATACCGTGCAGAAAATGAAATTGAGCTTCAGCTTTCCGCTTACGGTCACGCCCCTCTAATGACGCTATTTGTTCGGCTATCCGATTAACAATGTCTTCGAGGTATTCGTTCATTACAGTTTCCAAAGATTAGGCAGCACCTGCCCAGCACCCACCGCAAACTTGAACTCATTGCAGTAATCAAAGCCCTCGGCAAAGTAAGCAATACCGGCAACTGTGAACATCAACATCATGAAAGCAAAGTACAGACCAAACGCCACTTGCAATGGCAATCTGAAAAACCTCAATACTCCAAAAACAAAACCCATATTATCGCACCACCATCAATTGAAAATGAAATATAAAACCCATAGGCATAATTCTATCAGCAGCCATTGCTCCAACATATTTGCCTCCGCAATCATATCTCAGCGTACAGAGGCACATCTGTTTCAATTAACTCCACATACTCATCGCAATCTTCGCACCATCCTTTGGCATCTTCTAGCCCTCGCAGGTCTTCATAAGTATCAATGATACAAGCAAGTCTGTTGATGCGAACAAGCATTGTTTCAAAGACATTGTATCCACCACATTTATAACAAATCCAACTTTCCATCATTTACCCCTTCTTTAACCCTTTATTTCATAAAGGGGGTTAAAGAGGGGTATTTCTGGGCCAAATCTGATTCGCTCATCGCTCCTTTATACGCACATGCTCTCCTGCCCACTGTTTCCTTCAAACCTTTGTGAAAGGAAACAGATGGGCAGATAGAGAGCATGAAGCTGACTACTCCTCATCCGGCCTTTCACCACAACAACCACGTTTAGGAGGTCTTGATGCGTGAGGAATTAAAAGCTGTGATGCGAGAAGTAAGGCGTAACGAAGCCTTAATTGAGTTCATGGAGATAAAAGGCATGTTGCCTGAACCCATGCGTTTATTAGGTGACGTTGCAAAAGACATTGTTGCAGGAATGGAAATGCATGGAGGGCTGTATGAACAACAGTAAGCCTGAGCAAACATTTCCATTCGACAAGAACACGCTTGTTGTTCTTAAAGCTAAATGTCCTGAGGGTGCGGCCATATTGAAACAATCTGGTTCACATTGGTTTGCCAAGCCACTGCCTCGCCAACTTCAAGATGACAATCTGAAAGAGGTATTCAAAGGCTGGCTTTACCTGAGGTCTGCGCTGTCACAGCACCGCTTTGTTCATGTCATCAATGACCGTCTCTTTGACGTGGCTTTTGAAACCAAAGATAGCGTGGTGATGAAAAGACCCATCACTCCGCAACCATCACAAGCGAAAGGAAATGCTCATGTCTAATGACCGCTTTTATTTGAACTGTCCATATGACGAGAAGGATGACTGCAAGTCTCTTGGAGGCTGGTGGGATAACGATGCCCGGAAGTGGTATGTGCCAAATGATGTGGACAGGAACTTGTTCAAGAAATGGTGGCCGAAAAATTCGGGTAGCAAAACCAATGTCTTCCCGATAGCCTAGCATGACCTCAGCAGACGAGGACAATGATGGGCATGAGCCTACGTTTAAGGAAGCAAAAGATGAGTTTGAATTTTGGCTAGAGCATTTTGTAGAATATGCGGAAATGGATAGCTGCCACTTCAAATGGAAGTATAAAAAAGGCCGTGAACCTGATGTTCTTGCATATCTCATCCTCGACGAGTCTGAGCAACGTAAGTTCAGGAACTAAACTTGAAACAACGGTGCATCAGTGTCAGCATTGATGCACCATATGTGATGGGGAAAATGGTGCTGGCGGAGAGACTCGAACTCCCAACCGCCCGATTACAAATCGGGTGCTCTACCAATTGAGCCACGCCAGCGACTACCAGCTTTTTAGCAGAGTTTCGCGCCGGGTCAATACCCCCGAAAGTGTAAAACTGGTCAAGCAGCGCGTTGCTGTCGGCGGGCATTTATCTTTTCGGTGAAATCGATGCGGCATAAAGTGCAATCGCCGCGGCATTTGAGACATTCAGACTGTCGCTCTGAGGGTCGATATCAATGCGCACAAGATGGTCGCAATGATCACGGCTAAGCCGCCGGAGTCCGCTTCCCTCAGCGCCTAGCACAATCGCCAAACGGTTAATGCCGCCCAGACTAGCGACCACCATATCGCCGTCACTAGCAAGCCCGGCAACCGTGATATGGTCTTGTTGCAACCTTTCAATTGCCCGTGCCAGATTGGTGACACGCAGATATAGCAGGTGATCAAGCGCCCCCGAAGCGGCACGTGCCAACGCGCCGTTTTCCTCGGCGGCATGGCGAAATGTGGTGATCAGCGCGGTCACGCCGAAGGCGCGCGCTGAACGCATAATAGCCCCAATATTGCGCGGGTCAGACACTTGGTCGAGTAGTAACAGCCTTAATGGTAGATTTTGATGTAGTGCCAAAAGATCATCCAGATGCGGCGGGTCAACTGGCCAGACAGCCACCGCCACACCCTGATGCACGGCCTTGTCATGCGGGCCGGCAAGGGCATCTAGCCGCTGGCGGTCAATGCGCTGGATCGGTGGCAAATTGTTGCGCCGTTCAGGCGGTAATGTAAGAAGATGTGATTGAAGCTCTGCTTCAAAGTCATTGCTGGCCGCATAAATTTGCGCCACCCGCCGGTCATTGTTGGCTAGGGCCGCAAATACCGCATGGCGCCCCCAGATCAAATACCCATTTTGCGGTGGTTTTGGGGCGGCAGGTTTCTGGGCGGCTGGCTGATGCGCCCCATGCTTGTTTGCATCTTCCCGCGACGGTGCGGGGCGCCGATTTTGTGACCGGTTTTTCCCCCGGATATGTTTTTTGCCGGTTTTTGAGGGCATAAAGTGACTTCTTTGTTGACAAATGAGCTGTGCCTTCTTAATTCGCAGGGTCGCCGCGTTTTTGCAAGAGCATTGCAGCGACAAAAATGGCGATCCGGTGGGGTGGCCGAGTGGTTAAAGGCAGCAGACTGTAAATCTGCCCGCGTAGCGTACGTAGGTTCGAATCCTACCCCCACCACCATCGTCGGTAAATGGGGCGTCATCGCAGGTGATACGCTGTTATTCAGATGTGAATCAAGATGGGCCATGTTGATGACAACGCTGGCCCTCACTTTGCAAAAAGGGCGAAAAGCATATGTCCAAGGAAAAGTTTGACCGATCCAAGCCGCATGTGAACATTGGCACGATTGGCCATGTTGACCATGGCAAGACGACATTGACAGCGGCGATTACCAAGGTAATGGCAGAAGCTGGTGGGGCTGAATTTCAGGCCTATGATCAGATTGACAAGGCGCCTGAAGAGCGTGCGCGCGGTATTACCATTTCGACAGCGCATGTTGAATATGAGACAGACAACCGTCACTATGCGCACGTGGATTGTCCTGGTCACGCTGACTATGTGAAGAACATGATCACGGGTGCGGCACAGATGGACGGGGCGATTTTGGTTGTGTCAGCAGCCGATGGTCCGATGCCACAAACCCGCGAGCATATTTTGTTGGCGCGTCAGGTTGGTGTACCGGCCTTGTGTGTGTTCATGAACAAGGTTGATCAGGTTGACGACGAAGAGTTGTTGGAACTTGTTGAGATGGAAATTCGTGAGTTATTGTCTTCATATGAATTTCCTGGCGATGACATTCCGATTGTGAAGGGTTCAGCGCTGGCGGCATTGGAAGATAGCGATGACAAGATTGGCAAGGAAGCGATCAAGGAATTGATGGCGGCTGTTGACAGCTATATTCCTCAGCCAGAGCGTCCGAAAGATCAGCCATTTTTGATGCCGATTGAAGATGTGTTCTCGATTTCGGGTCGTGGTACGGTTGTGACTGGTCGTATTGAGCGCGGCATTGTGAATGTTGGTGAAGAGATTGAGATTGTGGGTCTGAAAGACACCCAGAAGACCACTTGCACTGGCGTTGAGATGTTCCGCAAGCTTCTAGATCAGGGCGAGGCCGGCGATAATGTTGGTGTATTGCTTCGTGGTACCAAGCGTGAGGAAGTTGAGCGTGGTCAGGTGTTGTGTGCGCCTGGGTCAATTTCACCGCATACCGAGTTTAAGTGCGAGGCTTATGTTCTGACCAAGGATGAAGGCGGTCGTCATACCCCGTTTTTCTCGAACTATCGTCCGCAGTTCTATTTCCGGACAACAGATGTGACAGGTTCGGTTGAATTGCCGGCGGGCACCGAGATGGTGATGCCTGGTGATAACATTGCGATGACCGTAACGCTGATCGCACCGATTGCGATGGATGAAGGCTTGCGCTTTGCGATCCGTGAAGGTGGTCGTACCGTTGGCGCCGGCGTCGTATCGTCAGTCGTTAAATAGTTAGAAGTAAAGGGAGGGCGATTATCGCCCTCCTTTGTGTATACCAGACGAGGTAAAGCAGTTATGGAAACCCAGAATATACGTATTCGGTTAAAGGCGTTTGATCATCGTATTCTTGATCAATCTACGACTGAAATCGTAAACACCGCCAAGCGTACAGGTGCAGAAGTCCGTGGGCCCATCCCGATGCCGACAAATCTACGTCGGATGACTGTTTTGCGCTCGCCGCATGTCAATAAGAAGAGCCGTGAGCAATTCGAAATCCGTACGCATAAGCGTTTGTTGGATATTATTGACCCGACCCCACAGACCGTCGATGCGCTGATGAAGCTCGATCTGGCGGCTGGTGTCGATGTAGAGATCAAGCTTTAGGTAAGGGACCAGAGTTATGCGTAGCGGCATTATCGCCCGTAAATTGGGCATGACCCGAGTGTTTAACGATGCTGGCCACCATGTGCCGGTCACCGTGTTAAAGCTCGATGATGTGCAGGTTGTTGCGGTACGCAACGCCGAAAAGGATGGCTATACCGCGCTTCAGCTTGGGGCTGGTGTTGCCAAAGCCAAAAACGTGTCCAAACCGATGCGTGGTCATTTTGCCAAGGCGCATGTCTTACCCAAATCAAAGCTTGCTGAATTCCGTGTCAGTGAGGATGCCGTGCTGGAAGTCGGTGCCTCATTGGCGGCTAGCCATTTTGTTGCCGGTCAAAAGGTCGATGTTGTTGGCACCACGCAAGGTAAGGGTTTTGCTGGTGCCATGAAGCGGCATAATTTTGGGGGTTTGCGTGCGTCTCATGGTGTGTCTGTATCGCACCGGTCGCATGGTTCGACTGGTCAATGTCAAGATCCAGGCAAAGTGTTCAAAGGCAAGAAAATGGCCGGTCACATGGGGGCTGTACGCAAAACCACACAAAATATTGAGGTTGTCAGCGTCGACGACGAAGACGGCGTTATCCTTCTTTGTGGGGCGGTGCCAGGACCTAAAAATGGGTGGGTTTTAATTAGCGACGCTATCAAGGCGAAACTCCCCGAAGACGCGCCTTTTCCGGCTGGTCTTGTGGGCGCAGTAAGCGCGAGTGATGCTGACGAAGCGCCAGCTGAAGAAGCCGTCGCCGATAATGCGCCGGTGGCTGAAGTGGCCGATGATGCCGCTGCCATTGATGAGGTGCCAAGTGCAGCCTCTGAAGACGCTGTCGCTGAAAGCGAAAAGGAATAGGGTCATGAAGGTAGCTGTTA
The DNA here is from genome assembly GCA_902583715.1 of uncultured SAR116 cluster alpha proteobacterium. GTDB lineage: Bacteria > Pseudomonadota > Alphaproteobacteria > Puniceispirillales > Puniceispirillaceae > UBA3439. The sequence continues at coordinate 13,883 of CACHXC010000013.1, read as the reverse complement.
AAACGCTGGATAATAAATCTGCTGGCGATGTTACGCTTGCTGATGCTGTTTTTGGGGTGGCCCCTCGTGGAGATATTGTCGCCCGTGTGGTAAAATGGCAGTTGGCCAAGCGCCGTGCTGGCACTCACAAAGCAAAATCTCGCTCTGAGGTATCAGCAACCACAGCAAAGATGTTCAAGCAAAAAGGCACTGGGCGGGCGCGTCACGGTGCGGCATCTGTTGTACAATTCCGCGGCGGTGGTGTTGTGCATGGCCCAGTGGTGCGGGACCATGGTCATCACCTTCCCAAGCAGGTGCGGCAATTGGGATTGCGTTCAGCGCTGTCCTCAAAGGCGGCCGAAGGCAAGCTTTTGGTCATTGATAAATTGGCTTCTGGGGGCAAGGACGCTGGCAAAACGGCAAAATTACGTGGTCAGCTCGCTAAATTAGGGGTTGAAAACGCGCTGATTATTGGTGGTGAAGAACTTGACGAAGCATTTGTCAAGGCGGCCCGCAATATTCCTTTGGTTGATGTTCTGCCGCAGCAGGGCATCAATGTGTATGACATTCTGCGTCGTGATGTTCTGGTGTTGTCAAAGGATGCCGCGGCCCATCTTGAGGAGCGCCTGAAATGAGTATTCGTGCGCGAAAGCGGGTCAACACTGTTGTTTCAAAGGCAGGCGCCTATGACACAATTTTGCGGCCAATCATCACAGAAAAAGCAACCATGGCCAATGAAAATGGTCAGGTCACTTTTGCTGTTGCGATGGATGCAACCAAGCCTGAAATCAAGGCCGCTGTAGAGATGTTGTTCAATGTCAAAGTCACAGCCGTCAATACGATTGTGCAAAAAGGCAAGACAAAGACATTTCGCGGGCGGCCAGGCCGGCGTAGCGACATGAAAAAAGCAATGGTGACATTGGCAGAAGGTCAGAACATTGACCTGATGGGGGTGTAATAAAATGGCTCTGAAAAAATTCAACCCAACCACTCCAAGCCAGCGTAACCTTGTTCTTGTGGACAAATCGGCCCTGTACAAGGGCGGTCCTGTTAAAAAGCTGACCGAAGGGTTGAGCAAAACCGGTGGACGCAATAATTCTGGTCACGTCACAGCTTGGCAAAAGGGCGGCGGCCATAAACGCCGCTATCGTCTGATTGATTTCAAACGCACCAAGACTGATGTTGAAGCCACCGTCGAGCGGATTGAATACGATCCGAACCGGACGGCTTTTATTGCACTTATCGCCTATGATGACGGCGTGCAGAGCTATATTCTGGCACCACAGCGTCTATCCGTTGGTGACCGCGTGCGTTCTGGCGTTGGCTCTGACATCAAGCCGGGCAATGCCCTGCCACTGGCGAACATCCCTGTTGGTACATTGGTACACAACGTTGAATTAAAGCCGGGCAAAGGCGGCCAATTGGCACGATCTGCTGGCACTTATATCCAGCTGGTTGGTCGTGACCGCGGTTATGCGATTTTGCGTCTGACCTCTGGTGAAGTTCGTTTGGTGCGGTCTGAATGCATGGCATCAATTGGTGCTGTTTCAAACCCTGATCAGCAAAACATTAAGATCGGCAAGGCCGGTCGTAGCCGCTGGCTTGGTCGTCGTCCGCATGTTCGCGGTGTGGTGATGAACCCGATTGATCACCCGCATGGTGGTGGTGAAGGACGCACGTCAGGTGGCCGTCATCCGGTAACACCTTGGGGTAAGCCAACCAAAGGCAAGCGCACACGTTCTAACAAAAAGACTGACCGCCTGATTGTGCGGCGTCGCAAGCCATAAGGGGCGTAGATAGTCATGGCACGTTCAGTTTGGAAAGGCCCATTTATTGATGGGTATCTGATGAAAAAAGCGGACAAGGTTCGTGAATCTGGTCGCAATGAGGTCATCAAGACCTGGTCGCGCCGGTCCACTATTATGCCGCAGTTTGTTGGACTGACTTTTGGCGTACACAACGGCAATAAATTTATTCCAGTGTCGGTTTCTGAAGAAATGGTCGGGCATAAATTTGGCGAATTTGCACCAACTCGTACTTATTACGGCCATGCTGCCGATAAGAAATCAAAGCGTTAGGGACGTATCATGGGTAAGCAAGCAAATCCTCGCACCTTGTCTGATAGCGAAGCGAAATCGGTGGCGCGTAATCTGCGCGTCAGCCCGCAAAAGCTAAACCTGGTTGCCGCGATGATCCGCGGTATGGATGTGAATAAGGCACTCGCAACATTAACGTTTTCGCGTCGTCGTATTTCAGGCGATGTAAAAAAAGCTCTGCAATCAGCCATTGCTAACGCCGAAAACAACCATTCGCTGGATGTTGACCGGTTGTTTGTTAAAGAAGCACATGTTGGCAAGGGGCTGGTGATGAAGCGTTTTCGGGCGCGTGCAAAGGGCCGTGGGGCGCGGATTTTAAAGCCATTTTCACACCTGACTATTGTGGTCGGTGAAAGAGGAGAGCAGTAGGATGGGTCAAAAAGTAAAGCCAATCGGTCTGCGCGTCGGTATCAACCGCACATGGGATTCTAGATGGTATGCAGGGCGCAACTATGGCGAATTGTTGCATCAAGATATCCAACTACGTAGCTATTTGATGGACCGGTTGAAGCAAGCCGCCATTAGCCGTGTTGTGATTGAACGTCCAGCTGGTCGAGCGAGGGTGACGATTTACGCTGGTCGCCCCGGTTTGATCATTGGTAAAAAGGGTCAGGATATTGAAAAGCTGCGCGCTGATTTGTCTGCACGGATTGGCGGCGAAGTCAGCTTGAATATCGTTGAAGTGCGCAAGCCTGAAATTGATGCCAAGCTGGTAGCTGAAAATATCGCCCAGCAGTTGGAACGTCGTGTGGGGTTCCGCCGGGCCATGAAGCGGGCGGTGCAATCCGCCATGCGGCTGGGGGCGCTTGGTGTAAGGATTAACTGTGCTGGCCGCTTGGGTGGCGCTGAAATCGCACGTACTGAATGGTACCGCGAAGGCCGTGTGCCGCTGCATACATTGCGCGCTGATGTAGATTACGGTGAAGCCACCGCGTTTACCACCTACGGGGCTTGTGGCATCAAGGTATGGGTATTTAAGGGTGAGGTCATGGCACATGACCCGATGGCTCAAGACAAGCGGCTCGCCGAACAGCAGTCTGGCCCAGCGCCACGCAGCAACGGTTAAGTCGGAGGAGATAGGTAGATGCTTTCGCCAAAGCGTACAAAGTTCCGTAAAGCCCATAAGGGCCGTATCCATGGCATGGCCAAGGGTGGAACACAGTTGAATTTTGGTGCATATGGTCTCAAAGCTGTGACGCCAGAGCGTGTGACAGCGCGTCAGATTGAAGCCGCGCGCCGCGCCATCACCCGTCATTTGCGCCGTGCTGGTCGTGTCTGGATACGTATTTTTCCTGATGTGCCTGTGTCATCAAAGCCTGCTGAGGTGCGGATGGGTAAAGGTAAGGGGTCACCAGAATATTGGGTGGCGCGGGTTAAGCCTGGCCGGATCATGTTTGAAATTGATGGTGTGCCGTGGGATCTGGCGCAACAGGCATTGACGCTTGCTGCCGCCAAACTACCCCTGGATACACGTATTGTGCGCCGTCTTGGCGACTCTGATTAAGGGAAGAGGCACTCATGGCAACTGTTAAGGCTGAAGCGCTTCGCGCCAAAACACCTGACGAGCTAAAAATACAGCTTTTGGAGCTGAAAAAAGAGCAGTTTAACCTGCGTTTTCAGACCGCTGGTGGTCAGGTAGAAAATCCATCACGTGCACGGGTTGTGCGCCGTGAAATCGCTCGTATTAAAACTGTCCTTGGCCAGCAGGCCAGCGCCGCAAAGTAAGGAAAGCAAGTTATGCCAAAGCGTACCATGCAAGGCACTGTTGTAAGCGATAAAGCCGATAAGACGGTTACCGTCAGCGTTGAGCGTCGCATTATGCATCCGGTGTATAAGAAGATTATTACCCAGTCCAAGAAGTTTGCGGCACATGATGCTGAGAACCGGTTCAAAGAGGGCGACAGTGTGCGCATTCGTGAATGTGCACCATTATCTAAATCAAAGACCTTTGAAGTGGTCTATGACGATGTGGTTACAGGCTAGGGGAGACTGACATGATTCAAATGCAGTCAAATCTTGAGGTTGCCGATAACTCTGGTGCGCGCCGTGTGCAATGCATCAAGGTTTTGGGTGGGTCAGGTCGCAAAGTCGCTGGTGTTGGCGACGTGATTGTGGTGTCTGTGAAAGAAGCAATCCCACGCGGTAAGGTCAAAAAAGGTGATGTGCACCGTGCTGTTATCGTGCGCACGGCGAAAGAAATTCGCCGGGCAGATGGTAGCGCCATTCGGTTTGATCGCAACGCCGCGGTGTTGTTGAACAAACAGGATGAGCCAATCGGCACACGTATTTTTGGCCCAGTCACACGCGAATTGCGTGGCCGCAAATTTATGAAAATTATTTCTCTGGCGCCGGAGGTGCTGTAATGGCTGGGAAATTCAAAATTAAAAAGGGCGACCAGGTTGTTGTGATCACCGGTCGTGACAAAGGCAAAAAAGGCGAAGTGTTAGAAGTGCTTCGTGCTAAGTCACGTGTACGTGTCCAAGGTGTGAATATGGTTAAGCGGCAGCGCCGCGCGACACAGAATGATGCCGGTGGCATTGTTTCTATGGAAGCGCCTTTGCATATTTCTAATGTAGCTCATGTTGATCCAGAAAGCGGTGCGGCAACGCGCGTTGGCTTTGAGGTGAAGGATGGCGAAAAAGTGCGGGTCGCAAAGCGGTCTGGCAAAGCTCTGGCATAACCCAGAGTAAGGAGTGGAAAAGCTGAGATGAAAACGCGTTTAGAAGAACATTATCTGACGGCAGTTCGCCCGGCGCTGATGGAAAAGTTTGGTTATGCCAACGAAATGCAGGCACCCAAGCTTGAAAAGGTTGTGGTCAATATGGGGGTTGGCGAAGCCGTTCGTGACTCCAAGAAAATCGAACACGCTACCCGCGAGCTTGCGGCAATTACCGGTCAGAAGCCTGTCGTGACACGCGCGAAAAAGGCCAATGCTGCCTTTAAATTGCGCGAGGGCATGCCGATTGGTTGTAAAGTCACATTGCGGCGTGAGCGGATGTATGAATTTCTCGATCGTTTGGTAAATATTGCCCTGCCGCGGGTTCGTGATTTTCGCGGATTGAACGGAAAGAGCTTTGATGGTCGTGGCAATTACGCCATGGGGATCAAGGAACAGATCGTTTTTCCTGAAGTTGACTATGATCAGGTCGATGAGATGCGCGGTATGGATATTATCGTTGTGACCTCGGCCAATACGGATGATGAAGCGCGGGAATTGCTCGCTGGCTTCGAATTTCCGTTCATCAAAGCGTAAGAGCAGAAGGGTTCAGTCATGGCTAAGAAAAGTGCCGTAGAAAAGAACAATAAGCGCAAGCGCATTGTCGCTGCCCGTGGCGCTCGTCGCGCGGAGTTGAAGGCGATTATCGCTGATAAAAATGTAGCGATGGAAGAGCGTTTTCAGGCGGTTCTGAAACTGTCTAAAGAACCACGCGATAGCTCTAAAATCCGCGTACGTAACCGCTGTGAGATCTCTGGTCGTCCACGTGGTTATGATCGTAAATTGAAAATGTCTCGTATCGCTCTGCGCGATCTCGCCTCTATGGGGCAGGTGCCGGGTGTTGTGAAGTCAAGCTGGTAAGAGGAGAAAAGCAAGATGTCTATGAGTGATCCTCTTGGTGATATGCTGACCCGTATCCGCAACGGCCAAAATGCGCGCAAAAGCGTTGTATCAAGCCCAGCTTCACGGTTCCGCAGCAATGTGTTAGAAGTTCTCAAGCGCGAAGGCTATATCCGCAACTATTCAAGCGTTGATATTCGTCCGGGCTTGAAAGAGCTGAAAATTGAGCTGAAATATCATGAAGGCCAGCCGGTGATTTCTGAAATTAAGCGGGTATCTCGTCCGGGCCGCCGTGTGTATTACGGTATTCGTGACTTGCCGCGTGTGTATAACGGACTTGGCATTGCCATTTTGTCGACCCCACGTGGCGTTTTGTCAGATAACGAGGCGCGTACGGCAAAAGTCGGCGGCGAAGTCCTCTGCCACGTATTTTAAGGAGCAATTGACATGTCTCGTGTCGGTAACAGCGCAATTGCCATTCCTTCCGGTGTGACGGTGTCACAGCAAGATGGTGTGGTTGTTGTTAAGGGTAAAAATGGTGAATTGAGTGCGCCGTTGCACAGTGAAGTGGAACTGGTTGTCGCTGATGGTGTAGCCACTGTAAAACTGCGCCGCAAAACCAAGCTGTCACAATCATTGTGGGGCACCATGCGTGCGACCATCAACAATATGGTTGTTGGCGTTGGCGAAGGGTTTACGCGCAAACTTGAAATCAACGGGGTTGGTTATCGCGCCGCGATGCAGGGCAATAAATTGGTGTTGAGCCTTGGTTACAGCCACCCGGTCGAAATGGATGTTCCTGCCGGGCTGACCGTTGTCGTTGAAAATAACAACCAGATCAATATTTCAGGCGCTAACAAACAACTGCTTGGCCAGTTTGCATCTGAAGTACGTTCAAAGCGTCCGCCAGAGCCATTTAAGGGCAAGGGCGTGAAATATGCTGAAGAGCATATTGTGCGCAAAGAAGGTAAGAAGAAGTAGGGATCGCTCATGTTTACAGCTAAAAAACTATTTGAGCGTCGCCGGGCGCGTAGCCGTGCAAAGTTGCGCAAGGTGGCAAATGGCCAGCCGCGTCTGACAGTGCATCGTTCGTCCAAGCATATGTATGCGCAAATCATTGATGATCAGGCGGGCAATACCATGGCGGCCGCATCAACACTTGATGCTGATTTTAAAAAGGCAAGCAAGACAACAGCTGATGCTTCCGCGGCGGCTGTTGTTGGCAAACTCGTTGCCGAGCGGGCCAAAGAAAAGGGCATAGACACTGTGGTGTTCGATCGCGGTGGGTATATTTTCCATGGTCGCGTAAAAGCGTTGGCCGATGCCGCGCGTGAAGCCGGCTTGAAATTCTAAGGAGCACGGATTTATGGCACGCAATAACGAACGTCGGGATCGTAGCGCAGAACGCGAAGAGCCGGAACTGCTCGAAAAGCTGGTTGGCATCAACCGTGTTGCCAAAGTGGTCAAGGGTGGGCGCCGGTTTGGTTTTGCCGCACTTGTTGTGGTCGGTGATGGTAAAGGGCGCGCTGGTTTTGGCACCGGTAAAGCCCGCGAGGTGCCAGAGGCCATTCGCAAAGCAACCGAGAATGCCAAGCGTAACATGATCAGGGTGCCGTTGCGCGATGGGCGTACATTGCATCATGATATCAAAGGCTTTTATGGCGCGGGCAAGGTGCTGTTGCGGGCGGCGCAAGCGGGTACCGGGATCATTGCTGGTGGCCCAATGCGTGCGGTGTTTGAAGTGCTGGGCATTCAAGACATTGTTGCCAAATCAATAGGCAGTTCTAACCCCCATAACATGATTAAGGCGACATTTTCTGCCCTTGGCCACATTCAGGCTCCGCGCGCTGTTGCACAAAAGCGTGGAAAGCGGGTGGCTGATGTACTGGGTAAACGCGAAGATAATCAGGCCGGTGATGAAGCCACCGCCGCGAATTAGGAGAGTGTAGATGGCTGCTAAATCAACGGTTAAAGTCACGCAGACCAAAAGCGCGATTGGACGCAAAAGCGACCAGCGGCAGACATTGATTGGCCTTGGCTTAAACAAGATTGGCCGCACCCGGGATCTGGAAGATACACCGTCAGTGCGCGGCATGATCAACAAGGTCAAGCATTTGGTACGCGTTGAACAATAAGCATAGTTAGATTTTAAAACGACGGCAGGGTGATGTGTACCGGCCGGCAGGAGCAAAAAATGAAACTGAACCTAGTCAAAGACAATCCTGGCGCGACCAAAAACGCCAAGCGGGTTGGACGCGGTATCGGCTCTGGTACAGGCAAAACATCTGGCAGTGGTCACAAGGGCCAGAAGGCTCGTTCCGGTGTTTCTATCAATGGCTTTGAGGGCGGTCAGATGCCGATCCATCGGCGTCTGCCAAAGCGTGGATTCAACAATGTGTTCCGCAAGAATTATGTCGAGGTCAATCTCGGCCGTTTGCAGGCGGCGATTGATGCGGGCAAGCTGGATCCCGGTAAGCCAGTTGATTCTGCCGCATTGTTGGCGGCTGGTGTGATCAGCAAGCCGCGTGATGGTGTGCGCATTCTTGCCAAAGGCGAATTGACCGCTAAAAAAGTTGAAATTCATGCAGCTGGCGCCTCTAAGGCAGCTGTCGCTGCAGTTGAAAAAGCTGGTGGTAAGATCGTTGTCCCGGCCGCCGCAGCTGAATAGGTAAGGTAGAGCGGGCGCATGGCATCACCGACTGATCGTATGGCAGCTGGGGCTGGTTTCGGCGCGTTGGCAAAAGCTGATGAGCTGAAAAAGCGGCTGTGGTTTACAGTTGGTGCCCTGATCATCTACCGCCTCGGCACTTATTTACCATTGCCGGGCATTAACCCGGGCGCATTGGCCGATATTTTCTCGCAACAATCCAGCGGCATTTTGGGCATGTTTGACATGTTTTCTGGTGGTGCCCTGGGCCGTATGACGATTTTTGCGCTGAACATCATGCCGTACATCACCGCGTCGATTATCATGCAGTTGATGACAGCTATTGTGCCATCTCTGGAAGCGTTGAAAAAAGAAGGTGAGGGTGGCCGCAAGACCATTAATCAATATACCCGTTATCTGACGGTTTTATTGGCCAGTGTGCAAGGGTACGGTATCGCTGTTGCGCTTGAATCTGCCAGCGGTGTTGTTGGTGACCCGGGTGTATTCTTCAGGCTTACAACCGTGGTGACATTGGTTGGTGGCACATTGTTCCTAATGTGGCTTGGTGAACAAATAACAAGCCGCGGTGTTGGCAATGGTATTTCCCTGATCATTTTTTCAGGCATTGTTGCTGAACTGCCAAGCGCATTGGCAGGCACCTTGGAATTAGGGCGCACCGGGGCCTTGTCTTCATTGCTGATTGTGTTGCTGTTTGTGATGGCGGCGGCGGTGATTGCCTTTATCGTTTTCATTGAACGGTCAGTCCGCAAAATCGTCGTGCAATATCCAAAACGCCAGCATGGCAACAAGGTATTTGGTGGTGACCAGTCATTCCTACCGCTGAAAATCAACGTGCCAGGCGTGATCCCACCGATTTTCGCGTCTTCATTGTTGTTGATGCCGGTGTCCATCATTAATTTGACTGGGGGGCAGTCTGGTGGGGCTGACTGGCTGGTGACTTTGAATGCTTTGCTCGGGCGTGGCCAGCCGCTTTATCTGGCTATCTATATCGGCATGATTGTGTTTTTTGCGTTCTTCTATACGGCAATTGTGTTCAACCCGGAAGAAACTGCAGATAATTTGCGTAAATATGGTGGCTATGTACCGGGAATCCGTCCGGGTAAATCGACAGCAGATTATCTTGATTTTGTGCTGACGCGCCTGACTGTTCTAGGCGCGGCATACCTGGCGGCGGTATGTTTATTGCCGGAAATCTTGATCAGCCATTATGCTGTACCCTTTTATTTTGGTGGCACTTCGTTGTTGATCGTTGTGACGGTAGCGCTAGATACCGTGGGTCAGGTTCAATCACATTTGCTTGCCCATCAGTACGAAGGCCTCGTCAAAAAATCTCGGTTGAAAGGACGCCGTTAAATGAATATCGTTTTGTTTGGTGCACCGGGTGCTGGCAAGGGCGCTCAGGCTGAGCGTATTTCTTCGATGTACGGTATGGTGCACCTATCTACAGGTGAAATGTTGCGATCTGCTATTACTTCAGGTAGCGACCTCGGCGCATCGGCCAAGGAAACTATTGATCAGGGGAATTTGGTTCCGGACGATGTTATTGTAAAAATTGTTGATGCAAGAATGGATGAGGGCGATTGCGGAGAAGGCGTCATTCTTGACGGCTTTCCCAGAACTGTCGCTCAGGCTAAAGCGCTTGATGACATGCTGGCTGGCAAGGGGTTGGCACTTGATCATGTGATTGAAATTAAAGTTGATGAAGACGCGCTGTTTGCCCGTATTGAAAAACGTGCGTTGGAACGTCGACGCACAGGCACGGCACGCAGTGATGATAATGCCGACACCCTTCGGAAACGTTTGGCGGTATATCATGAGAATACAGCACCTTTGCTTCCCTATTATCTGGAAAAAGGGGTGTTGCGGAGTGTGGATGGCATGCGCTCTATCGAGGATGTCGCCACACAAATAGATAATTTATTGGGGTAACGCGTTTGCGTTAAGGTTGACTGTTACAAGTTTCGGCCTATAATCCGCAGCTTTCAAGGAAAACCTTCCGATGAATGCGGCAAAATAGGCGCCGGTAAAACGGATACTTGTTACAACAGTCATCATGAAAAAAGGAGCCTGACTGTGGCACGAATTGCTGGTGTAAATATTCCGACCAAAAAGCGGGTCGAGATCGCACTAACCTACATTCATGGTATTGGAACATCCAGTGCTAAAACAATCTGTGCGAAAGCCGGTGTCCCGGATGAACGCCGCGTCAATGATCTGTCTGAGGAAGAGCTGACCCGGTTGCGCGATATTATCGATCAGGATTTTTTTGTCGAAGGTGACCTGCGTCGTCAGACCTCAATGAATATCAAGCGTTATCTTGACCTTGGCTGTTTGCGTGGGTTGCGCCATCGCCGCAATCTGCCAGTTCGCGGTCAGCGCACGCACACCAACGCACGTACCCGCAAAGGCCCGGCAAAGGCCATTGCAGGTAAGAAGAAATAGTCACGCTGACTCGAGGAGAGCATTTCAATGGCAAAACAACCTAGCCAAGGCCGAGTTCGTCGTCGCGAGCGGAAGAATATCTCAAACGGTGTTGCGCATGTGAATTCCACATTCAACAACACCATGGTCACCATTACCGATGTGCAGGGCAATACAATTGCGTGGGCCTCGGCCGGTGGCATGGGCTTTAAAGGCTCGCGTAAATCGACCCCATTTGCCGCGCAATTGGCGGCCGAAGACGCTGGCAAAAAAGCCGCGGAACACGGTATGAAGTCGCTGGATGTACAGGTGCGTGGCCCTGGGTCTGGGCGCGAATCTGCTTTACGCGCGCTACAGTCCGTTGGGTTTAATGTGACATCAATCCGCGATGTAACACCGATCCCACATAATGGTTGCCGGCCACGTAAGCGTCGCCGCGTCTAAAAGCCAGTTTTGCCGTATTTGAAGCGGTGCACTGCGTTTTTTAGTAGGTGCCGCCAACCTTGATTAAAAGGACATCGCCATGATTGAAAAGAATTGGCTAGATCTGAAAAAGCCAGACGAAATGGAAATTAAAGTTTCCGAATACAACCCAAGTCAGGCCGTTGTTGCTGTGGGACCATTTGAGCGTGGATTTGGTATCACCGTTGGTAACGCCCTGCGCCGGGTTCTGCTGTCTTCTTTGCAGGGCGCCGCTGTGACCTCTGCGCAGATTCAGGGCGTTGTGCATGAATTTTCGTCAATTCCTGGTGTACGTGAAGACGTCACTGATTTGGTGCTGAATTTAAAAGGTGTGGCTGTTCGCATGGATGCCGAAGGGCCAAAGCGCCTGCGGTTGAACGCTGAAGGCCCAGCCACTGTGACAGCTGGCATGATTTCAGAAAGCGCCAATGTCGATATTATGAATCCGGACCATGTGCTATGTCACCTCGATAAGGGCGCATCGCTGGCAATGGAACTTACCGTAAATACCGGTAAAGGCTATGTGCCGGCCAGCGCCCTGCGCGATGATGACTCGCCAATCGGGCTGATTCCGATTGACGCTATTTTCAGCCCGGTCAAGCAGGTGGCTTACAAGGTTGAAAATGCCCGTGTTGGTCAGATCACCGATTATGATAAATTGTTGCTGACGATTGAAACGGATGGGTCAATCACTCCTGAAGATGCCGTTGCCTATGCCGCGCGCATTTTGCAGGAACAGTTGCAGACTTTCATTAATTTTGAAGAGCCAAAGGGCGAACCCGCCCCATCAGAGCCAGAATTGCCATTTAGCCGTAATCTTCTACGCAAAGTGGATGAGCTTGAGTTGTCTGTACGCTCGGCAAATTGCCTGAAAAACGATAATATCGTCTATATCGGTGATCTTGTATTAAAGACCGAACATGAAATGTTGCGGACGCCAAATTTTGGCCGGAAATCCCTGAACGAGATCAAAGAAGTGCTCAAAGGTATGAACCTTGAACTGGGAATGGATGTTGCCAATTGGCCGCCTGAAAATGTTGAAGAATTAGCCCGGCGTCTTGACGAACCATTTTAATGGTTGTCAGCGTTTAGAATAAGGATCTAAGGAGAAATAAAATGCGTCATCGCAATGCTGGTCGGAAACTGAACCGTACCTCGCAGCACCGCCAAATGTTGTTCCGTAACATGGCGCAGGCGCTGATTAAACACGAACAAATCGTGACAACCTTGCCAAAGGCCAAGGAATTGCGTCCGGTCGTGGAACGTTTGATCACACTTGGCAAGCGCGGTGATCTGCATGCGCGTCGTCTTGCCTTTGCGCGGTTGCGTGATGATGCAGTGACGAAAAAATTGTTTGAGGTTTTGGGTCCACGTTATGCTGAGCGCGCCGGTGGCTATACCCGCGTGTTGAAAGCTGGCTATCGCTATGGTGACTCAGCGCCAATGGCGGTGATTGAGCTTGTTGACCGGGATGAGGACGCCCGCGGACAGGATTCTGGCCCGACACAGGATATGGCTGATGACGAAGCCGAAAGCGGCGCGGCGGCATAGCTTTTGCGCAATCAGAGACAGGATTTACGGGGTCGCCGGGTGGCGGCCCTTTTTTCTTTGCACAGCGGTCTGGCTTCATAGATGATACAGAATATGGAACAATTCGATTTTGGCATGGCCCCACCGGTACCATTGGCCGAATTATTGCGGCCTAAAACACTGGATGAAGTAGTTGGACAGGATAGCTTGCTTGGCAAGGATGGCCGCCTGCGGTTGATGCTGGCGCATGGCAATTTAGGGTCGGTCATATTATGGGGCCCGCCGGGTACGGGCAAAACCACGATTGCCCGTTTGCTGGCTGGGGCGGCGGATATGGAGTTTGAACCGGTATCGGCTGTTTTTGACGGTGTGGCTGAACTGCGCAAAATTTTTGTTCGTGCTGAAGAACGGCGAACGGCGGGAGCGCGCACATTATTGTTTGTGGACGAAGTGCATCGATTTAATAAAGCGCAGCAAGATGGGCTGTTGCCGCGGGTTGAGGATGGCACTGTGACTTTGATAGGGGCCACCACTGAAAACCCCTCATTTGCGCTTAATGGGGCGCTGTTGTCACGCGCGCAGGTGTTGGTGCTAGAGAGGCTTGATAAAGCCGCTCTAGAGGCAATTCTGGTGCGTCTGGAGGCGCATATCGGGCATGGTTTGCCATTGGATGCGGCCGCGCGTGCTGATTTATGTGCTATGGCGGATGGGGACGGGCGTTATTTACTCAATATGGCGGCCTTGCTGGTTGATCGGCCAGCAACTCCGTTGTTGGATACCGCGGCACTGGCGCACATCGTCGCCGCGCGGGCGCCCGCTTTTGATAAAACTGGTGACCAGCATTACAATTTAATGTCTGCATTGCATAAAACATTGCGCGCATCTGATGCTGATGCCGGGCTGTATTGGCTGAGCCGCATGCTGGCAGGTGGCGAGGACCCGCATTATATCTTGCGGCGCCTGACCCGATTTGCCGCCGAAGATATCGGCCTTGCGGAACCAGAAGCGGTGCCACGGGCGCTGGCGGCATGGCAAGCCTATGACAGACTGGGCAATCCCGAAGGTGACTTATCCATTGCCTGTTTGGTGATTTATTTGGCGACGGCACCAAAATCAAATGCGGCCTATACGGCGTTTAAACAAGCACGCGCGGCGGCCGCACAAACCGGGT
>CACHXC010000012.1 GCA_902583715.1 uncultured SAR116 cluster alpha proteobacterium | reverse complement strand
GCATCACCAGTATGGAAACCGAACGTGATGATTTGCTGGCAGCGATTGCTAAATTGCGCGCCGCCATTTCCCAGCTAAACCGCGAAGGGCGTGAGCGTCTGCTTAAAAGCTTTGCCGAAGTGAACCAGCATTTTAAAACCCTATTCAACAAATTATTCGGTGGCGGCACCGCCGAGTTGAAGTTAACTGACGCCGATGACCCGCTGGAAGCTGGACTGGAAATTCTGGCCAGCCCGCCCGGCAAGCGTCTGCAATCTCTGTCTTTGTTGTCTGGTGGCGAACAAGCACTGACAGCACTGGCCATTATCTTTGCAGTGTTTCTGACCAATCCAGCGCCAATTTGCATATTGGATGAGGTTGACGCGCCGCTTGATGATTCAAATGTCGTTAGATTCTGTGATTTACTTCGGGATATTTGTTCGCAAACGGACACCCGATTCCTTGTTATCACCCACCATCGCATGACTATGGCGCGGATGGACAGATTATTTGGCATCACAATGGAACAACGCGGTGTTTCAAAACTGGTCTCGGTTGACTTGCAAACAGCCGAAAGAATTCATGATATTGCAGTCGCTTAAGCACGCTCAGCATAGGAATCTGACACCTGTTTAAGCATCAAGTGATAATCCGCAGAAACCTGCGGCAAAAGAACTGTCACTGAACAGCCACTGAAGGCTTGACAAAGGCCAATTCACCCCCCTATTTTGGGCTCGATTTAAGCCGGTTCGCCTTGGTTGCGGTCAACCAATCGTTTCACCAAGCGCCAAACCGTCCAAACGTGTAAAAGGATAACAACGAGAATAGGTCCGCACATACCCACATAGCTTGCACCGAACAGCCGGTGACTGACCCAATGGCCAGCGGCAAAAGGGAGGCGCTTGAGAACGGGACTCGCCAGATGAATGACATCAATGATCACAAAGGCGAAATGCGTCTTGCCGACATTGAACGTCGTCTGGATAAGCTGCAGGCAGATCGGGAACTAAAAGACCGGCCATCACAGTCGGCGCTTCCCGAAGGCATGGCAGCCATTATGGGGCGGGTGGCAACAGAACTTGTTGCCGGGGTCATTGTTGGCGGTTTTATCGGATGGATGCTGGATCGATGGCTAGATACATCGCCGCTGTTTTTACTGGTGATGTTTTTCCTTGGTGCGATCGCCGGTATGCTGAATGTGTGGCGTGTTTTTACCGGTCGCGGACTGGCGGCCGGCTATTTCGATGAGCGGAAGAACGCATCTGAGGCAAACAGAAAGGGAGACGACAGGACATGAGCGGTTCTCAGGGAATGCATTCACCGGTAGCCCAGTTCGAAATCAAACCATTGATTGAACTGTCCTTTGGTGGTTACGACCTGTCATTCACTAATTCCAGCCTATTTATGATGCTGGCTTTTGGGGTTAGCGCGGCGTTTTTGATCAGTGCCATGCGTGGCGGGACGCTTGTCCCGGGCCGTATGCAGGGCCTCGCTGAAATGATGTATGAATTTGTTGCCGAAATGGTGCGCAGTAATGTTGGGCATGAAGGCCGCCCGTATTTCCCCTTCATCTTCACCCTGTTTGTGTTCCTGCTATTCGGCAATTTGCTGGGACTGATCCCCTATTCCTACACCTTCACATCACAAATTGTTGTGACTTTCGCGATGGCGGCTTTTGTCTTCGTTGGTGTAACGCTTATCGCATTGTTAAAGCATGGGTTGCATTTCTTCAGCTTCTTCGTGCCAGCCGGCGCGCCGAAAGTATTGATCCCATTTTTGATTGTGATTGAGGTCATCTCGTATTTTGTGCGCCCGGTCAGCCTGTCGGTCCGACTATTTGCAAATATGCTTGCTGGCCACACAATGTTGAAAGTGTTTGCTGGCCTAGCGGTGATGATTTCTGGGGCAGGTGGTTTGGCAATGGCCGGCTCGTTGCTGCCATTCGTGGCGCTGATCGGCCTGACGGGTCTGGAAGTATTGGTGGCCGCTTTGCAGGCCTATGTGTTTACTATCCTGACCTGCATGTATTTGAATGACGCCTTGCATCTGCACTAGACGCAACGGCACTCCGTATCCGCAAGGGGTTGGATCCCGCGTGGTGTAAATTGACTATAAAGACCTGTAACACATGGAAGGACTATAACTATGGAAGTAGAAGCTGCAAAAATGATCGGTGCCGGTTTGGCCGTTATCGCTCTTGCTGGTGTTGGTGTTGGTATTGGTAACATCTTCTCTGCTCTGGTAACATCAATCGCCCGCAACCCAGCGGCACGTAGTGAAGTGTTTGGCATCGGTATTCTTGGCTTTGCGCTGACCGAAGCTATCGCGCTTTTCGCATTGGTTGTTGCTCTGCTGCTTTTGTTCGCCCTGTAAAAACAGCCAAACATTGCACATTCCATGACTTGTTTGCCGGCTGCCATCATAAAACGGTGGCCCGGCTAACGGGCAAGGGGATAAAGATGAAACCTATGAAGACATGCCAACATGCAGGCCTATGGATAGCTGGAGTAGCCATGCCGATGAGTGCCAAGGCCGCTGGTGCGGGCTTGCCTCAGTTGGACATCAGCACCTGGCCATCACAGCTGTTTTGGTTGGTTGTATTGTTTACCGCTGGTTATATCCTCATGGCGAAAGTTGTCACGCCGCGGATCGGCACAGTTCTTGAGGAACGTCGAGCCAAGCTTGATGATGATCTGGGCAAAGCGCGCACCGCCAGTGAAGATGCCGCACGCATTCGGGCAGAATATGAAGCCGATCTTGACGCCGCCCGGATTGCCGCCGCAGAAACAGCCAAACAAGCCGCGGCTGAAGCGGCCAAACAAGCCGAAGCGAATGACGCAAAAATTGCAAAAAAGCTGGCTGAAAAAGTGGCAAAAGCCGAAGCCAAGTTGGCCGCGGCGCGAAGTGATGCCATGTCGAATTTGAACAATGTCGCCGCCGAGGCCGCATTGGCAGCAGTCGTCCAACTCGCTGATATCAAAACAACGGCGGCGCAAGCCAGCAAAACCGCAGACAAGCTGGTGGCGGCTATGGCCAAGCAGGAGGCAAACTAATGGAACATGGAATCGTTCTTGAATCGGTCTGGGTTGCTGTTGGTTTTGTTGTCTTTGTTGCCTTGGTGTGGCGGAAAGTTGGCGCAGCGCTAGGTGGTATGCTTGATGAGAGATCTGCCAAAATACGGGCTGACCTCGACGAGGCCCAGGCTTTACGCGACGAAGCGCTTGCAGAATTGAAAAATTATCAGCGCCTGCATCGTGAAGCGGCGGATGAAGCAAAGGCCATTGTCAAAGCGGCCGAGGCCACAGCTGAGCGCATTCGTGAAACAGCTGAAAAGAAAGCGGTGGCCGCGGTTAAACGCCGGGAACAACAAGCTGATGCCAAGATCAAAGCGGCTGAAGCCAGCATGGTGGCCGAATTACGCGATCGCGCTGCAAGTTTGGCTATTGCGACAGCCACTGAAATCATCTCGTCAAAGCTTGACGATCAAACCAGTCTAACTCTTGTTGATAAAGCGACAGCGGAAATCGAAAAATTAAATTAGGGCGGGTTTGGCCACCCAGTTTCAGGACATAATGATCTATCTAACGCCGATTCGCTAGCGATTCGGCGTTAAACTTATGACCGCACGGCCGCCAGCCGGCACCATCAATTCAAATTCCACAACCGGTAGCAACCGCGCAAGATCCGTGTCAAAACCGTTTTTATATCCAAAACTGTCATTTGACACGACCTGATCATCGGAATCCAAAATGGCTGTCATCATCGGCACCACAGCAATATCTGCTTCGGCATTCTCGGCTAGATTGCGGGTCAGTTTTAAACCGGCTTTCACCGCCATCAAAATATTGCCATTGGCCTCGGCTGTACATTCTGAGCGCACACCATTAAGCCTGACGTCAACAGTTTGCTGGTACTCGTCAGTCACGACGAACGCCCGCGCCCCCTCTGGCGGTGCACTGAGCGATGGACACAGAACCAGGTCATCATCTGATGCGCAAGAACTCAAAAATACAAGACAGCCAAGCAAAGTTGGTAAGGCACGATGTTTCATAGCGCGATGATAGCGGTTTTTTTATAGAACAGCAATTGACCTCAACACCCGAAACAGGCAACAACAGAGACTATGAAAAAAATGGTAAAACAACTGACACTGGCGGCCCCGCGCGGATTTTGTGCAGGCGTTGATCGCGCGGTAAGAATTGTCGAGGTCGCGCTAGAGAAATTTGGCAAACCGGTCTACGTTCGGCACGAAATTGTCCATAATAAAACCGTTGTCGATGGACTAGCGGCACAAGGTGCCATTTTTGTCAAAGAGCTAGGCGAGGTGCCCGAGGGCGCCCCGGTGGTGTTTTCGGCGCATGGCGTATCGCGCGCGGTTGTCGCTGAGGCAAATGAGCGGCACATGATACCCGTTGATGCCACCTGCCCGCTAGTTACCAAAGTGCATATCGAAGCCAGACGACATGCCGACAATAACCGCCATTTGCTGTTAATTGGCCATGCCGGCCACCCCGAGGTTGAAGGCACAATGGGACAGGTCAGTGCCGACCAAGTCACCTTGATTGAGACGGTTGAGGCTGCCCGCACGGTTGAACCACCAGCTGGGCGGCATTTGGCGTTTGCGACACAGACAACATTATCGGTGGATGATACGGCTGAAATTATTTCGGTTTTACAATTTCGCTTTCCAAATATTACTGGCCCACGCGGCGAGGATATTTGCTACGCCACCACCAACCGGCAAAAAGCGGTTAAGGATATCGCCGCTGATGTTGATTTGATGCTGGTCATCGGCGCGTCGAATTCATCCAATTCACAGCGTCTCGTTGAGGTGGCCAAGCAAGCTGGCGCGGCGGATGCGATACTGATTGCCGATAAACATGCCATCGCATGGGAAATGGCCGACCAAGCAGGTCATATTGGCCTGTCGGCTGGGGCGTCTGCGCCTGAAAGTTTGGTACAAGACGTCATTCAGGCTCTGGCAGATCGTTATGATCTCATCGTCACCGAACATGGCCATATCCGCGAGACAGTGAATTTCAAACTGCCGCCGATTTTAACGCAATGATTGTAAGAGACCAGCATGGCGGTTTATACGACAGTTGATGACACGGCGCTGAATAGATTTTTGACTGCCTATGATATCGGCGAGGTTCTCAGCTTTGCTGGCATTGCTGAAGGTGTTGAAAATTCAAATTATTTACTACGGTCAACCAAAGCGCATTTTATCTTAACGCTCTACGAAAAACGAGTAGATGCTGAAGATCTACCATTTTTTATCGAATTGATGACACATTTATCTGCCGCCGGTATGAATTGCCCACTACCGGTGGCGGCGCGTGACGGCCAGATTTTGCATGAACTCGCCGGGCGGCCTTGTGCGCTATTTTCGTTCCTCGACGGCACATTTTCACGCTTTCCAAACCGTGCCAAATGCCGCGCTCTTGGGGCCAGTCTGGCGGAGCTTCACGTCAAATCACAAGGTGTGTCCCGTCACCGGGCCAATGCCCTTGGTCCGGCGTCTTGGACGCCGCTACTTCAAAGCATTGGCACCGACGCCAATATTCTGGCTGAGGGCATGCATGCCACCATCACCACCCGCCTTGAACAGATTCTGCAAGAATGGCCAACCGATCTGCCGCATGGGATCATTCATGCTGATTTATTTCCAAACAATGTTCTTTTTGTTGGGGACAAATTAACCGGGCTTATTGATTTTTATTTCGCCTGTGAGGACATACTCGCCTATGACATCGGCATTTGCCTCAATTCATGGTGTTTTGAAGCTGATGGCAGTTTCAATATGACAAAATCACGCGCCCTTATTCGGGGGTATGAATCCGTTAGGCGTTTATCCGCCACGGAAAAACAAGCTATCCCGGTATTGGCGGCTGGTTCGGCCATGCGGTTTTTCCTGACCCGTCTCTATGATTGGGCTCATACGCCGAAAGATGCCCTCGTCAGCCCGAAAGACCCGATGGAATATTGGGCAATTTTACGGTTTCATCAGTCGGTTTCTGGTGTGTCAGCCTACGGTCTTGACCTGTCATCTCCAAACGGGGAGATACAGTGACAGATCCAGGCGATAGGGTAACGATCCATACTGATGGGTCCTGCTTGTCAAACCCCGGCCCCGGAGGATGGGCCGCCATTTTACGCTGGCGCGACAATGAAAGAGAAATTGTCGGGCATGAACCAGACACCACCAATAACCGGATGGAGCTAATGGCCGCGATTATGGGGCTGAATGCTGTCACCAGGGCCATGCCTATCGATTTACACACCGACAGCCGCTATGTGATGAATGGGGTAAAAGAGTGGATGCCACGCTGGAAAGCAAATGGCTGGAAGACGGCAAGCAAAAAACCTGTAGCTAATCAAGATTTATGGCAACAACTTGACGAAGCGGTTAGCCGACACCATATCGAATGGCACTGGGTAAAAGGCCATGCTGGCGATGAATTCAACGAACGTTGTGACCAACTGGCCCGCACCGCCGCTGAGTCAATCGCTTAGCGAAAAATATATTTGCCAGCCTACAGGCTTGCCAACACATGCTCGGCGCTCGACACCTCAAAAGCGCCCGGCTCTTCCATAAATATGGCCTCTAGCACACCATGATCAACCACCATGGCGCAGCGGGTAGCCCGGCGCCCCATGATCAGCCCCATATCGCGAGTAAGCCCCAGCGCATCAGACATCTCAGTATGGAGATCTGCGATCATATCAATGATGCCAACAGCGCCACTAGCCTCGGCCCACGCCCGCATCACATGCACATCATTCACCGCCATACAGGCGATTTTATCAATGCCGGCGGCCTTTAATTTATCCGCATGTTTGACATAGCCGGGCAGATGTTTGGCCGAACAGGTCGGGGTGAACGCACCAGGCACAACAAACAGTACGACACGACAATCTTTAAAATAATCAGATGTCGACAATGTATCGATTCCATCATCCAGCTTCATTTGAAAATTAACGTGTGGGATTGTTTGGCCAACAGCAATTGTCTCAGTAGGCTGTGTCATGACGCGTGGTCCTTTATCTTTCTTGAGTAAAGTGCAAATAAAAAAGGCCTTTTATACCGGCGTGTATGTCTACGCAAGCCTCTAGAGTCTATGGTTTTGTCATCGCCGTGTTAAGGGCTGTCATCACTGATGCATCCGTCAATAATTCACCAAGTTGAATGCCGTTTCTGGCATAGGGCCCATAGATGATATCAAAAGGGATGCCATAGCGCTGATAAGAGGCCAAAAACGCGGCAATGTCATCGCTTGGACGGGTCCAGTCAGCCCGCAACAACACTAATTTGCCAGACTCAACCAACTGCTGTATGTAGGGAGCCACCGGGGCTTGTTCGATCACCAATGATTTATTCGCCTGACAGGTAATGCACCATGCCGCAGTGACATCGACAAAAACTGTTTGTCCCGCATCGACAAGCGGCCCAACCATACCCGGGCGCCATGGCTGCCATAGCGCATCTATATTATGCGCTGACTCGTCAGCCATACCCACTTTTTTAAATGTCGTGAAAACAGCTGGCGGGCTGACCAACAGCCATAGCAGAATTGCCGAGCCAAGCCATGACAAAGGGCGCGCCCACACCCGGCCAATCCCGGCCAAACCAGACAGGATCAGGATGATGCCAACAACAATCGCCGCGGTCATCATGTCGCCCGCTATGGCAAATAAAATAGAGGCTAACCACAGGCCAGTGCCAACCAGCAACAGTGCAAGGCCGCGTTTTAACCAGACCATCCATGGCCCCGGTTGCGGCAAAACACTGACAAGGCCGGGGGCCAGCGTGATCACCATCCATGGCATTGCCAAGCCCATGCCAAGGGCGATAAAAATACTGAACAAAGCCGCGGTTGACCCGGTCAGCGCAAACCCGACAGCCACCCCCACAAATGGCGCCGAACAGGGGGTTGCCAGAATGGTGGCCAGCATGCCGGTTAGAAAATCACCAGCAATTAGCTTTCGCGGCGATGACGCACCGGTAGGGGACACTGTCCAGCGTTGCGCAAAGGCGGGCATTGGCAGGATCAACCGGTCGAGCATGGATAGAGCAAACACACCGATCAGCAACATCATCACTGTCAAAAATACCGGGCTTTGAAACTGAATCCCCCAGCCAATTTGCGCCCCAGCCAGCCGCATTGTGGCTAAAATGGTGGCCAAAATCACAAAACTGGTGACAATACCAGCGGCGGCAGACAGAAACCGGGCCCGTATCACTGATTTTTGCTGTCCAGCGGCATCAAGCACTGACCCGATCTTTATTGCCAGCACCGGCAACACACAGGGCATCAAATTCAAAATCAAACCGCCCAGTAAGGCCAGCAAAAAAATCATCCAGCCGGGCTTGATGGCGGCCGGCTTCGGGCCAGCGGCACTAACCACAAGACGCTGTTCAATAAATTCATTGCCAGCCACAATGGTGGCAGTGATGTCACGCCCAGTAAGATCTTGCAGTGACGTCGCCTCAATCGCAATGACCGCATCACCCCCATCCAGCTGGGGCCGTTTAAATGCAACACCATCAATGCCCTCAATGAAAATATCATCGACAGGGACTGGCGCGGCAAACCGCATGTAAAGCCTGTCTGCCACCTGCCAAAGATGATCAGGCACCAGCGTCGTGTGGCCGCCTTGCCGCGGCACCAGCGCCGCCGCTTGCGCCATTGCACGAGAATCAGCCGAAGCCAAGGCCGGGCCGGCTGGCATTGTCATTTTGACAGTCCCGCCAAGTGGCACGCATATCTCGGCACATGCTAAGGCCTCAACCTGACCAGTTAGCTGTAATGTCGTGCCAACGGCAAAGCCCGACACATCCAATGGTAGAATAACGGTATTGTCATAGCCGTAATTATCGAACCCAAAGGCATTGAACCGCTTTGGCACCGGCCATTTTATTTGGTTTTCAATCGGATCACCATCTACCAGCAGATCAATCCTTGGTGGCAGGCCTGCCTCACCCGGTGTGCGCCAGTAAATCTTCCACCCCGGCGCCAACCGAAATTCCAAACCAAGTGGCAATTTTTCCAGATCGCCGCTTGCCGTCACCGCTGAAATCAACCGCGCTTCACCAATAGACGGGTCACCAATCCAGTTGCTCTGCATACCAGCGGCCGCGACCGGCAGACACGCAGTGAAACACACCAAAAAATAAAGGGCCAATCGCGCGCATAATTTTAGCAATTTGGCACCAATGCAAAGGCCAGCAGACTCAACGCATCTTGCCAACATTACTATATTCGAAAGATGTATGGCAGACAGGTCTGACATCACGTTTTGCTTTACCTGAACTATGATTGCTGTCTAGTGTAAATAATGGTGTTACGAAAAGATACAAGCGGCGCCGCAAAAACTTTTGATAGCGCCAGCACGGCCCGTCAGAATGGCAGTTTGCAAGGCCATTTGCTGATTGCGCATCCACAAATAGATGACGGACGGTTTTCCAGAGCTGTCATTGTCATGTGCCAGCATGATGACCAATCTGCGATGGGGGTTGTTATCAACCACCGGGCCGCCCGCATGAATTTGGGCAAATTATATGAAACACTTGACATTGGCGCGCCGCGCTTTTGTTCTGACCAACCCGTTCATATTGGTGGCCCGGTAGAGAGCAACCGTGGGTTTGTTCTGCATACGCAGGATCATATGCTACCAGAAAGCCTGTCAGTAACGCATGATATTGGACTGACATCCAGTATTGAGATTTTACGTGACATCACCAACGGCATTGGCCCCGCTCATTCGATTGTATCACTCGGATGTGCAGGCTGGCATGCGGGTCAGTTGGAGAGTGAATTGGCAGCGAATGTATGGTTATCGATGCCAGCAACAAGCGATTTAGTGTTTCGTGATGGCACGCACGACATCTGGAAAGACGTCTATGAAATGCTGGGGGTCGACCCGGCGCATTTTGTCAGCGATATTGGCCGGGCCTAGGCTGTTAGCCGCACCGCCAAATCACCATTGTCAATCAATGCTGTTGGTGGGCCAACACAGGCCAGCGCTGGGGTATTACCAGTGATTAACTGCGCCGCCATAGCACGTACGGCATTTTCATCAACATCATCAATAGCGGCTAATAGCATGGCATCATCTTGCGGCGCGCCGAACAGCATAATCTGGCGGGCCAAGGCATCCCCGCAGTTTGATACAGACTCGCGGCTCATCAACAGGCTGGCACGTAATTGTGACTTTGCCCGTGTCACCTCATCTGGATGAACTGCGTGGGCAATACTTGCCAGCTCGTCTGCCGCCACCGCCAGCATTTCATTTGCCTGACTGGCAGATGTGCCTGAATATACCGAAAACACCCCACTATCTGAATAGAGCGACGCAAAAGAAAAAATCGAATAGCACAAGCCACGTTGTTCGCGCACTTGCTGGAACAGCCGCGACGACATACCGCCCCCATAAAGGGTCGATAACGCCATCAGCGCAAATCTGTCAGGGGCAGTGGCGGCTTTGGTGGGCAAGCCGAAAACAATATGCGATTGTTCCAGATCACGTACAACGATTTGCCGGCCAGCAGACCAGCGAGGCGGCATGCGTTTTGCCATTTGTGCATCTGGCAACCTGCCAAGGCTGGCCCCGATCCGCGCAACAATATCGTCATGGCAAACAGCGCCAGATGCCACGAAAAGCATTTGCCCGGCCCCATAAAAGCGGTTCATGAACCCATTAAGATCAGCCCGCTGGAATGAAGACACACTGTCAACTGTACCCAAAATAGGGCGGCCAAGATTATGCCGGTCGTAACACGCCGCAGCAAACAGATCAAAAACAAGATCATCTGGCGTGTCGAGCGATTGCCCTATTTCCTGAATAATAACGCCGCGTTCACGTTCAATTTCAACATCTGGCAATGTCGATCGGGTCAGAATATCAGTAAGAATATCAATGCCAAGGTCGATATGTTCAGGCAAAAGCCGTAAATAATACGCGGTTTCTTCACGGCTTGTATGCGCATTCATAAAGCCACCAACATTTTCAACCTCGGTTGCGATGGCTTGCGCATCACGCCGCTTGGTGCCTTTAAACGCCATATGTTCGAGCATATGCGCAATGCCTTGCTCTTGTGCTGTTTCATCACGCGCACCAGCATTGACCCAAATCCCGATAGATATTGTTGTCGCATGGGGCATTTCGCGTGTCGCCACACGCAGGCCGTTTGGCAGATGGCTGAGTTGTGCTGTCATGCGCGTGTCATCTCTAAAACAAGTGATTTGACAGCGTCAGCCGTTGCCGCCACATGGTGTTGCCGTTCCGGCCGTTGCATCAAATCAGCCAAATGCGGTGGCAAGCCTGGGGCAACGCCTGTTGCCTTTGTGACCGCCGCATCAAATTTTGCTGGATGCGCACAAGCCAGCGCAACAATCGACACATCATTAGCCACCGTGCCATCGCTATGGGCTTGACGCGCGGCATACACACCAACCGCACTATGCGGATCAATCACCATATGATTATTTTTAGCCGTGGCGGCGATTTCCGCAATGGTGCCGTCATCATCAAGACGATAGGCGGAAAATAGCTGTTTGGCTCGCGCCAGCAAAGAGTCATCCACATGAAATTGTCCGGTTTCAGCAAATTGTCTCATCACACTGGCGGTTGCCTGACCATCACGGTCCACCAGTTCAAATAACAAGCGTTCGAAATTACTCGAGACCTGAATATCCATTGACGGGCTGAGTGACGGCACCACCGATTCACGTGCCATCGCACCGCTAGCAAAAAAACGTGGTAAAATATCATTCTGGTTGGATGCGATAATCAAGCGGTCAACCGGCAACCCCATCTGCACGGCGACATAGCCAGCAAATATATTACCAAAATTACCAGTTGGTACCGAAAATGCCACTGACTGTGTTGGCGCACCAAGCCGCAAAGCGGCGGCAAAATAATAGACAATTTGCGGCATCAACCGTGCCCAATTAATCGAATTGATGGCCGATAGATTGACCTGATCACGAAATGCAAGATCATTGAACAGAGTTTTAACAATGGCCTGACAATCATCGAAATCACCAGCCACCGACACGGCATGCGCACCATCCGCAATGACTGATGTCATTTGCCTTTGCTGGACTGGTGACACCCGGCCTTTGGGAAATAAAATAAAAACATCAACAGCGTCACGGCCCCTAAAGGCCTCAAGCGCTGCCGAACCCGTGTCGCCACTTGTCGCCCCAACAATAACCGCATGTTGCTGTTTCTTTTTCAGCGCCCGGTCAAAGGCGCGCGCTAGAAACTGCATGGCATAATCTTTAAAGGCAATGGTCGGTCCATGAAACAGTTCAAGAACATGCAGATTACCCTGCAACGGTTTCAATGGGGCGATATCAGGATGGCCAAAATCTGCATAGGCGTCGCGGGCCATTGCCGTTAATTCAGGTTCGTCAATCTCGCCAACGCAAAATGGTGCCATGATCCGCCCGGCAAGCTCTGCATAAGACAAGCCCTGCATTGCCGCGATATCTTCATGGCTGAATTTAGGCCACGCCTCGGGTAAATACAGGCCGCCATCGCGGGCTAAACCACTAAGCAACGCCTCTTCATATCCAAATGGTCCATCCTGTCCACGTGTGCTGTAATATTGCATGACCTTATCCCTGTTGCGCCTTGCCGCCAAACCGCAAGCGGCCAGCCTGATAATGAAACGCGCCGTAGACACCCACCAACGCTAATGCAATGCCATACCATGTCATCGCATAGCTAAGATGCGCATTGCGCAAATTCAATTCAGTTTTTGCCCCTATTGGCAATGTCACAACCTCTGTCGTACGCAGAGCATCAGCATAATAGCTGGTGATGACCGGCGCCGGGATGCCCACATAATCAACAATCTCACTTGGCACCAAGGTAAACCAAAAGCCAGCCTGTGGGTCATTTTCCGGAACGAAATAGCCTTTGCTGGCAGGCAGTCTCACTATTGCATCAACCGTCACTTGGCCAGCAACAAGAGAAAATTCACGGGTTGAACGGTCACGGTAAGATTCAGCGACCCAGCCTCGGTTAATCAGAATTGTCCGGCCATCAGCAAGCAAGAATGGGGTGACAACATGAAACCCGGCATTGCCTTCATAGGTGCGGCCAGTTAGGTAAATTTCCTGATCATGACGAAATTCACCAACCAGTGCTAATCGGGTAAATTCACTATCAGCCGTTAAGCTGTCTGCCAATGGCGGACTAACAGCTGGTGCCGCGGTACGTGCCTCAAACTGGTCAATCAGCTGGTTTTTCCATTGTAGCCGCTGTAATTGCCAGCTTCCTAACAGAATCAGCGTGACGAATGCCGGCAGTGTGACCACAGTCAGCCAAAATAGCGGTCTAAATTGAATCATAGTCTCACTTCATGGCCAGCGCCATGCCAAACGGGGTGCCACGGCAAACAACTATGCCATGACACCCCGGTTATTATTTTACCCTCTGGCAGTGGCAGATCACCCACCCCACCAATAAACCGCGGCAAACAAGAACAGCCACACAACGTCAACAAAATGCCAATACCAAGCCGCGGCTTCAAAACCAAAATGCTGGGTCGGCGTAAAATGTCCAGCACGGCCGCGCATCCAGCACACCGCTAAAAACAGTGTACCAACCAACACGTGGAAGCCATGAAAACCTGTGGCCATGTAAAATACCGATGGATAGACGCCATCGGTAAAGCCAAATGGAGCATGGCTATATTCCAATGCCTGTAAGCCAGTAAACAGAAAACCAAGCAAAATTGTGATGCCCAGACCTGTCATAAAATCTTTGCGGTTACCGTGTTGCAACGCATGATGCGCCCAGGTCACCGTACAGCCCGATAACAACAGAACAAGCGTATTGATCAGCGGCAAATCGAACGGGTCAAAGGTAGTGATGCCTTCTGGTGGCCAAACCCCATCATTGGGATACAGCGCCCGATCAAAAAACGCCCAGAAGAATGCCACAAAAAACATCACTTCTGATGCAATAAAAAGCATCATGCCATAGCGCATACCGATCTGAACAATCGATGTGTGGTGCCCCTGATACTCCGCCTCACGGACAATATCGCGCCACCACACAAACATGGTTGCAAGCACTAGCGCAAAGCCCAGCCCAAGCACAGCCACGCCGTAGGCCACTTCATGCATATACATGACGCCGCCAACAGCAGCTGTAAAGGCCGCAGCCGCGCCAACAGCAGGCCATGGACTAGCTTCAACTAGGTGATAGGGGTGTTTATTTGCACCGCTCATTTTGGTCTCCTCACAATCTGGCTGCTCGGTTACGAGCTGGCCACCTCTCCACGATCACTTATTTTCCACCAACGCCGGAAAGAATGTATAGGACAAAGTGATGTCCTTTACATCAACGACATTTTTATCAGCTACAATTTCTGGGTCGATAAAAAACCGAACTGGCATATCAACCGACTCGCCGGGTTGCAGGGATTGTTCTTGAAAACAAAAACAATCGATCTTCATAAAATAGGCGCCAGCTTTTGCTGGCGTTACATTGAATGTTGACGTGCCAACCGATGCAGCGTCGCCAATATTTGTGGCCCGGTAATTGATCACAATCTCTTCGCCCGGGTTTAGCGTGACAAGTGGGTCCACCGGCGCAAATTCCCACGCCAGCGCACGGTTCACATTCGCATCAAATCGCACGCTAATTGGATGCCCAGCAACAATATGCGTGGCGGCATCATTGCTGACTTGCGTCGTGCCACCATACCCAGTCACTTGACAAAATAACTTATAAAGCGGCACCGATGCGTAGGCCATGCCAACCATCAGCCCCACAACACTGGCCAGCAAAACCAGCAGGCGGCGATTACCAGAAAACCGCATAGGCGTCACATGGCCCACAGTCATGACGCCCCCCCGATTTTTACCAAAGTTAACACGTAAAATAACGCGGCTAGACCAGCGATAATACCCAAAAGAACAAGATTGCGCCCCTTACGCATGCGTTGCATTTCACTTGCTGTTTTGGGCTGGTTGCGGGGTTGCATCATACACCCACCCAACTGGCCGCAAGCCGGTCAATGACCAGCCCTAAAAAAACCAAAAAAAGATATAAAATTGAATAGCCAAAAAGTTGCATGGCGGTCTTATCACTGCCGTCACGCCATAATTTTACACTCAAACCAACAAACACCGCACCCGCCAAACCAGCAACCACCCCATAGCTCAATGACGCCATGCCAATAAAGTATGGCACCACGGCCAGCGGTGCCATTAACAGTGAGTAAATGACAATTTGGCGACGGGTTTCAGGCGCGCCAGCAACCACTGGCAACATAGGGATTTGCGCGCGCGTGTAATCATCATTTTTGACTAATGCCAGCGCCCAGAAATGCGGAGGTGTCCACATGAAAATAATCGCAAAAAGCAAAATCGGTTCGATGGATAAATTACCGGTCACAGCCGTCCACCCAATCATTGGTGGAAACGCACCCGCGGCACCGCCAATAACAATATTTTGCGGCGTGCACCGCTTCAGCCACACCGTGTAGACCACCGCATAGAAGAAGATAGTAAATGCCAACAAGCTTGCCGCCAGCCAATTTGCTGACAGGCCTAATAACAGCACCGAAATAGCCGATACCACCAAACCCAATGTTAGCGCTTCGGACGGCGCCATAAAGCCGGCGGGAATTGGCCGGGTTTTTGTACGTTTCATTACCGCGTCAATATCGCGGTCGTACCATTGGTTGATCGCAGCTGACGCCCCAGCCCCAGCCGCAATCGCAAAAAGGGCAATAGCAAACACCAGCGGATGCAAGCTCACCGGGGCAAGATACATGCCAGTAAACCCAGTGAACACCACCAAACTCATGACACGCGGCTTTAACAATGACCAAAAATGGCCCACCGATGGTTCTAACAAGCCATCAGTGGTGCCAGCTATTTGTTGTTGCGATGTAAGCGCCATCACATTGCCCTTTTCAACAGCAAACTGACTTATTTCACTTTTGGCAACTCGTCAAAGGTGTGATAAGGCGGCGGCGAGGCCACTTGCCATTCCAGCGTTGTGGCGCCTTCGCCATAAGGGTTCGATTCAGCACGACGCTTGCTCAAAAACGCCTCGATGATCACGACAAGAAACAAAATGGCCCCAAATCCACCAATATATGACCCGAACGACGCCACCTGATTCCAGCCCGCAAATGCGTCCGGATAGTCAATGTAACGCCGCGGCATTCCTGCCAGACCCAAAAAATGCATTGGGAAGAATGTCAGATTCACACCCACAAACGTGACCCAGAAATGCAGTTTGGCAAGGCCTTCTGAATATTCATAACCAGTCATTTTTGAGAACCAGTAATAGAAACCAGCAAACAAGCCAAACACCGCACCAAGTGAGAGAACATAGTGGAAGTGCGCAATCACATAATAGGTGTTATGCAATACCAGATCCAACCCAGCATTAGACAATACCACACCGGTTACGCCACCAACGGTAAATAAGAAGATAAAGCCGATTGCCCACAACATCGGAACACGGAAGGTGATTGACCCGCCCCACATGGTCGCAATCCATGAAAAAATCTTTACCCCTGTTGGCACCGCGATCACCATCGTGGCCGCAGTAAAATATGCCCGTGTGTCAACATCAAGACCGACCGTATACATATGATGCGCCCACACGATAAATCCAACAAAACCAATCGCTACCATCGCATACGCCATGCCAAGATAGCCGAATACCGGCTTTTTAGAAAATGTTGAGATGATATGGCTGACAATGCCAAAAGCTGGCAAAATCATTATGTACACTTCAGGATGACCGAAGAACCAAAACAGATGCAAGAACAAGACCGGGTCACCGCCGCCTTCTGGAATGAAGAAGGTTGTGCCGAAGTTACGGTCGGTCAACAGCATGGTAATCGCACCGGCCAGAACCGGCACAGCCAACAGTAATAAAAACGCGGTGATCAACATTGACCAGGCAAATAATGGCATTTTATGCAGTGTCATGCCCGGTGTGCGCATGTTAAAGATAGTTGTGATAAAATTCGCCGCCCCAAGAATTGATGAGACCCCCGCCAGATGAAGTGAAAAAATCGCCAAATCCATTGACATGCCGGGCGATCCTGCTGTCGATGACAATGGCGGATAGATAGTCCAGCCAACCCCGGCTCCGCCATCCATTACCGCCGATAAAAGCAACAACACAAAGGCAGGCGGCAACAGCCAGAAGCTAATATTATTCATCCGCGGAAATGCCATGTCTGGCGCACCGATCATGATTGGTACAAAC
This sequence comes from uncultured SAR116 cluster alpha proteobacterium, assembly GCA_902583715.1. Taxonomy (GTDB): domain Bacteria; phylum Pseudomonadota; class Alphaproteobacteria; order Puniceispirillales; family Puniceispirillaceae; genus UBA3439. The sequence goes on along the minus strand of CACHXC010000012.1, from coordinate 28,911 downwards.
CAGTTGCCAAACCCACCAATCAGGCCGGGCATAACCACAAAAAACACCATGATCAAACCATGTGCCGTGGTAAATACGTTCCAGACATGACCGCTGTCCATATATTGGACACCCGGGTTCATCAATTCCATCCGCATATAGATTGACATGCCCCCACCAATGAAGGCGGCAAGGATGGCAAAAACCAGATACATGGTACCGATGTCTTTGTGATTCGTAGAGTACAGCCAACGGCGAACAAAACTTAAGGGAGCACCGTGGTCTGCGTGGGCTTGCGCACTCATAGTTAAATCCTCTTTCCTCGGTTAATTTGCTGATGCCAATTTCATAGCTTCGTCTGTCACAACAGGCATATCCATAGCGAATTCCTGCTTGGCCATATTCAGCCATGCAGCATACTCAGCCTTAGAGACAGCTTTAATTTCGATTGGCATATAGGCATGGTTTGTGCCGCAAATCTGGTTACATTGGCCGTAGTAGGTTTGCGCACCAATCGGCACATCAATCCATGCTTCGTTGGTCCGACCAATAAATGCATAAGTTTGCACTGCTAGCGCCGGCACGAAGAAAGAATGCATCACATCATTACCTGTAACAAGCAATTTGATGCGAGTGCCTTCTGGCACGACAACTGGGTTGTCAACGCTGAGCAAACGGATCTGGCCTGGCTCTAGGTCGGCTTCATCGACCATGTAGCTGTCAAAAGTTATGCCCTCGTCGGGGTAGGTGTAGTTCCAATACCACTGATTACCGCTGACCTTGATCACCATATCCGTGTCGGATGTGCGGTCAGTGTAGTAGAGCAGGCGGAATGACGGCACCGCAATGCCGACCAAAATCAGCACTGGGATCACCGTCCACAAGATTTCAATAACTGTGTTGTGAGATGTTTTAGACGCTTTTGGATTTTGCGATGCACGAAACCGAACACCGACATAAATCAGCAATGCCAAAACGAATAATGAGATCGCTGTAATCACCACCAACAAGAGATTGTGCAAATCAGTCGCCATTTCAGCAATTGAGCCAGCTGGCGGTTGCAGATTAAGCTGCCATGGCTGTGGGGCGGCGGCCTGCGCTGCAGTCGCCATCATCACTCCAGCTAAGCCCGCAAGCACAGAAACAACAAAATGACTGGCTGAGCCAGCTGTGGAGACCCGCGCAATCACTTTGCGGATTTGAGCCGAAATTGGCATGGATACCTCTCCCAAAAACATGATCCATAATGAAAGATCAGATGCGCGACCGGCACCAGATGAAAGACACCGTCAACGCTTTGCATTGTTTAGACTGTTTCGTAGGAATAGAAAACCCCCGTGCGGCAGCCTGTCGCTATAATTTTTGACTTTTTTTCGATTTTTTAGGCGTTGTCGCGGGACAGGCCAGCAACCAGACCCGGCAAAACCGCCAAGAAAACCGCGGTGATGGCTTGAATTTTCCGGTAAAACCGCCCATCTTGATAATAGACAAATGACACTGTGTAATACATCAAAACACTGTAACAAAAGGATAATTCATGGATCTTCTTCATCAGACTGATCGTATATTCTTTGAAAAAACCGGGCTGGATTTGGGGCGCACCCAAAAAATCGTCAGCGATGCGTTAGCGGCAGGTGACGACGGCGAATTATTTCTTGAAATGCGTCATTCTGAGATGCTGATGTTTGATGACGGCCAGCTGAAAACCGCCAGCTATGACCAATCGAGTGGATTTGGGCTGCGCGCTGTTGCCGGCGATGCGCATGGCTATGCCCATGCGGGTGAATTATCCGAATCGGCTTTAAAAAGAGCAGTCGACAGTGTGTCAGCCGTGACCAAGGGATATCATGGTGACGCCGCCTTGGCACCCACCGCTGGCAGCAATGCGCCCCTCTACACCGATGAAAACCCACTTAATCACACCTCGTTTGAAACAAAAATCAATGTTCTGAAAGAAATTGATAGCTATGCACGGTCTGCAGATAGCCGCGTGAAACAAGTCAATGCCAGCCTTGCCGGGTCGTGGCAGGCGATACAAATTATGCGCGGCGATGGCACCCGTATGTCCGATATCCGCCCTTTGGTAAGGTTCAATGTCTGGGTGGCGGTCGAAGACAAGGGGCGCATGGAGTCCGGCAGTAGTGGGGTCGGTGGCCGGGTCATGCTGGACCAGTGGTTGACGCCAGACGCATGGCAGAGCCAGGTTGATGAGGCCCTACGCATTGCTGTGCTCAATCTTGAGTCGGTACCAACACCGGCTGGCGAAATGGAAGTTGTGCTTGGTGCCGGTTGGCCCGGCGTGATGCTGCATGAGGCGGTGGGCCACGGCCTTGAGGGCGATTTTAATCGCAAAGGCACATCTGTATTTAGCGGCAAGGTTGGTGAAAAGGTCGCCGCCAAAGGCGTCACTGTGATTGACGATGGCACCATTGCAGACCGGCGCGGGTCGATCACCATAGACGATGAAGGCACCGCAAGCCGCCGCAATGTGCTGATCGAAGACGGAATTTTAAAAGGCTATATGCAAGACCGTCAAAATGCCCGGCTTATGGGCGTGGATGCAACGGGTAACGGACGCCGCGAATCATACGCGCACGCACCAATGCCGCGCATGACCAACACCTTCATGGATAATGGCAAAGATGATCCAGCGGAAATTGTAAGCTCCATAAAAAAGGGAATTTATGCGGTGAATTTTGGCGGTGGACAGGTTGATATCACCTCTGGCAAATTTGTCTTTGCAGCGGCCGAGGCCTATCTTGTCGAAAATGGCAAGATTGGTGCACCGGTTAAAGGCGCAACGCTGATCGGCAATGGCCCTGACGCGATGTCCAAAATCACCATGATTGGAAATGATACCAAGCTTGATAGCGGCATCGGCACCTGCGGCAAAGCCGGGCAAAGCGTCCCAGTTGGCGTTGGGCAACCGACAGTAAAAATGGGTGGCATCACCGTTGGCGGCACCGAAGCCGCCTAACCCAGAACTGGTTTAGGCTGACACTGGCCGCTGGCGCAAATAAAAGGCAACGGCAAGCAGAATCAAGGTAATCGCCGCCCCGAAGCCAAATGAGTAGTGCGCCCCGCCCAGATGGTATAACGGGCCGGCCAGTAACAAGCCTCCCACCTGACCAAGCGCGCCAAATCCCTGCACCATACCAAGCGCACCCCCCATGGTGGTTTTGCCAGCCGCATTGCTTGCCGCCGCCGACAACGCCGGGTTGCTAAAGCCAAATCCAAAACAAACAGCGGTGGTTACGATCAGCATTTGCACCAGCGGATAGGCATTCCCAACAAGCAATCCTACCGCCATAATAACGGTACAAATTTGCCCGATCACCAATAAGCTGGCACCAAATCCCACTGTGCCGACCTCGCCAAACCAGCGGACCGCAGTATTTATCAATCCACCCTGTACCAGAATGATACATACGCCTATGTAAGTGAACAGCCAGCCGGTCTGGCGTGCGTCAAAATCCAGATAATCACGAAGCAGCAGAACAAAAGAGGCCTCGACCTGCGCAAATGATAGGTTCAGGCAAAAAAACGCCAGCGCAAACAGCGCCAGTGGACTATGCATGATTGACACCAGCCGCACACCCAGCGGTTGCTTCGCCGATGGTGTCATTTGCCGGTGAGCGGCGCTTTCTTTGATACGGATAGACAACGCCAGCGCCAAAAATGAGAACCCAGCCGCCAGTAAAAATGGCGCCTGATGAAGCGGACCACTGCCAACACCGCTCAGCAAACCACCAAGGGCCGGACCAGCAACAAATCCAGTGCCAATGGCGGCGCCAAACAGCCCCATGTAACGTGCCCGTTCAGCAGACGCCACTCGGTCGGCGATAATGGCTTGAATCACACCGGTATTCCCTGCCGCCAGCCCCGCCAAAATACGCGCCGCATACATCTGTATGATGTCATCAGAAAAGGCAAACCATAGATGTGCCAGCGCATTGACAAACAGGCTGGCGATCAGCACCGGACGCCGACCAATATGATCAGACAGCCGCCCCAAAAGCGGATTAGACAAAAACATAGCCATGGCAAAAGACGCCAACAGTAGGGTCATAACACTTGCCGAAAGCCCCAATGTCTCAATCACTGTATAGGGCAGAACGGGGATTAACGCGCCGATGCCGACAAAATTTATGAATACAACAAGAAGCAGGGTAGGCATTGATCACCCTTTCGACATTGCCGATCCGGTTGAGCCACCAGACCGGTTGATCAATTGACTGTTTGACCTTGACCGCTATGTCAAGAGCAAGGCGCGGTTAATATTGGTTTGCGGTAAATACCTGATCAATGTCACCGTCCCAATCCTGACGGTATAAATCAAGCATCACTTCGGCTGGCGTTCTGCGTGTTTCAATAATGGTTTTCAGCGGCTGTAAAAACCCGGTTTCATCATTACCGCCATCATCACAAATACCGCGGCGACGTAACCCGCTAGTCGCGATCTCCACCAACCGGGCCGCCAGTTGATACACGTCTTCGCCAGCTAATTGACCATTCAACCCATCTGTCGCCACTGATAACCGCGCATTCATCACATCATCAGCCGAAATATGTGCACACAATGCCTCGGCTTCGGCTAGTGCGTCCTCATCATATAAAATCCCCACCCACAACGCCGGAAGCGCGCAAATATTGGCCCATGGGCCACTATCGGCGCCGCGCATTTCGATGAATTGTTTTAAGCGCACTTCAGGAAAGGCGGTGGTGATATGGTCTTCAAAATCTGCCATATTCGGCGGCATGCCCTCAAAACCAGCCAAACGCGATGCTAGATAGTCGCGGAAAGAATGCCCGGCTACATCAACATAGTCGTCGCCGCGATGCAGAAAATACATGGGCACATCAAGGATATAATCAATCCATTGTGCATAGCCAAAGCCAGGGTCAAACACACAGGCCGGCACACCGCAACGGGCATTATCTGTATCGGTCCACACTTCCGCACGGGTCGATAACAGGCCCGATGGCTTGCCATCACGAAACGGGGAGTTGGCAAAGAGCGCAGTGGCCACAGGTTGTAGGGCCAGCGAGGTACGGAATTTGCGGCGCATATCAACCTCGTCACTATAATCAAGATTGACCTGCACAGTGCATGAGCGCAACATCATATCAAGGCCAAACCGCCCGACCTTTGGCATATAGTTGCGCATGATTTTATAGCGGCCCTTTGGCATCCATGGAATATCGTCACGGCCCCATTTAGGCTGAAAACCAATGCCAAGCATGCCAAGCCCCAGCGCCGCGGTTACCGCCCGCATATGTTTGAGATGCCGCCCGGTTTCGGCGCAAGTCTGATGCAGATTGACAAGCGGTGCCCCGGATAATTCAAGCTGGCCACCTGGCTCTAGCGTGACTGATCCTCCCTCGCCGTCTTTTAAACCAATAATATGGCCCTTTTCCATAATCGGGCGGGCTTTGTCACCAATATGAGTGCACAAGGCGCCAAGCATCGCGCCAACACCATCTGCGCTATCATACGCAACCGGGCTGAAATCACCACGATGGAACAGGATTTTTTCGTGTTCAGTGCCAATACGCCAATCTGGCTTTGGCTTGGCCCCCGCCGCCACCCAATCGACAAGCTGACTGGTATCAGTGATCACCGTACTGTGGTCGGCCATTAGCATGGGCTCCTGATCGTGGTTCTGCGATAATACCTGGCAACAGGCGCCGGAAGTTCAGCCGTTCCAATCGCCGCAGATGGATTGGTAACAAGACAGCGCCGCGATGGCGGCGGTATCCGCTCGCAATATGCGCGTACCAAGAGAAATTTTCAAACAATTCTTGCGCCCGCCCAATTGTTTGCGTTCAGATGGAGAAAATCCACCCTCTGGGCCAATAAGAATGGCGGCTTTATCATGTGTTGGGGTGGCGTGTAATGCCGCCACAATATTGTGTGCCGGACTACCCGCAATCGCTTCATCGCACCAGATTAGCAACCGGTCATCCTCCATTTGATCGAGCACAGAAAATAGCCCAGTAAACTCGCGGATAGTAGCAATATCCATGCGCTCGGTCTGTTCCGCCGCCTCAATCGCATTGGCTGCTAGTCTCTCATCCTTGACCCGGCTGATTTGACAATAATCGGTGCGCACTGGCCAAATACAGCTCACACCTAATTCACTTGCCTTTTGCGCCATAAAATCAAGTCTGGCTTTCTTGACCGGGGCAAATAGCAACCACAAATCAAGACAGTCCATTTGGGGCTTTAACTGACTTTCAATATCTATGCTACATCGCTTTTTGCCAATTTCGGCAATATGCCCGGCCCATTCCCCGTCATGACCATTAAACATCGACAGCGGTGCGCCGACGCCAAGACGCATCACATTGACCAGATAATGGCGCTGGGCATCCGACAACGTCACGCGCTGGTGTGCCGCAAGTGGCCTGTCAACAAATAACCGTGTCTTGGCGTTAAAGTCCGTCATCAATTCGTTGTAAGCCCGATGTCAAAACAAGACAAGACAGCTTGAACAAGCCATGACGTCTGCACCCATCTGCAAATCTGTTTGGCTTTTTGTTTAAGCTTGGGTATCTCTAACAGCTATGCCGCAACCAGATCACCAGCACCCACAACACAGCGATATGCCAACCACCGGTTGGTGGCGCATGCTACCACACTCACTGCACCGCTTTATTTATCTTGGTCGCTTTGACCGACCGATTGGCTGGTGGCTGCTATTACTGCCCGGCTGGTGGCTTATTCCCGTTGGCGCCGCCTCGGTGCCCCGCATGTGGTGGCTTATGGCCTTGTTTCTGGCAGGGGCGATCATCACCAGGGCGGCCGGCTGTGTGATTAATGATTTATGGGACCGGCGGCTTGACCAACAGGTTGAACGAACCCAGCAAAGACCACTTGCATCAGGGGCGGTTTCGGTAGCTGGTGCGTTTATATTTTTGGGTATTCTCGGGGCGATTGGCGTTGGCATTTTATGGCAATTACCCGATATCGCCATTTATGTCGGTTTGGCCGCGGCGCCGCTTGTCATCATCTATCCGCTGGCCAAACGCATCACTTGGTTTCCGCAGTTTGTTCTGGGCCTGACATTTTCTTGGGGGGTCCCGCTTGGCTGGGCGGCCAGCACCAGCACCCTACCCGATATGCCAATTTTATGTATCTATGCGGCTTGTGTTGCTTGGGTATTCGGCTATGACACAATTTATGCGGTTCAGGATATGGCTGATGATGCCGCTATTGGTATCAAATCTTCGGCTCTTGCCTTTGCTCAGCATTTGAAAATTGCTGTTGGCGTGGCTTACGGACTCGCTATATCGCTGTTATGCCTTGGGCTTTATCTGAAGCTTGGCATGGGGTTTTGGCTGGCCGGCCTAGGTCTGATGGCGGGGCATCTTGCCATCCAAATTTATTGCCTCGACCCGGCAAGTGCGGCCACCGCTTTACGTCTGTTCCGGTCAAACCGTGATGCCGGGCTATTCTTGGTCGCAGCGCTGGTTATAACGCGGCTTGTTGGCTAACCGCCCCGAACCGCAGTTACAAGTAAGTTACAAAAACGCGTCAATCCCATTAACGCGCACCGATAACACCTGCCACGGCGGCGTTTCAGCAAACAGGGCATAATTTTTCAGCCCGGCTATCACCGCATCTCGGGCAGATTTTTCACGTTGGATATCAGTAATAAATTCGGCATGTGAGCGCGAATCATCACAACCGGTAAGCTGCCGGACGCGCGCCGCGGCCTCGGCCTGACTCACCTCTGGAAAACGCCGGCCAACGGCTGCAATCGCTGGCAAGGCCGCCGGGGCACCACCAGCATAATCAAACACGCCAGCGCGGGCTGAATAACCAAAGACCGGCTGGTCTGGCACCTGCATATCATGCACAACATTCTGCATCATCACATAATCATAGGCGACGCCAATACCCTCGGTGCGGTGCATCTGTTCAAGCTGCTCCGGGTCAAGCCACGCCACATTTAAGCTGACAATACAGCCCGCACAGGGAAATGCGGTGCAGGGCACCGCCGCGTAAAAGCCAAGCATCGCCGCATGCACAATATCGCAATCAAATAATCTGGCTGGCGTAACCGGAATAATCGCGGCATCGCCGAATTTGCGGCGTAATTGCACAGGCGCACGGTTTGACCCAACCGATAGCACCGCTACCCGGCCATCAAAAATCCATTGATGGCGGTCAATCATCTGTTGATCGAGTTGGTAGAGCGCTCCATTTGCAAGCAGATACCCACCGGACGGCGCATGATAGGGATATAATCTGGCCCGGTCGACATCGGATAACATGGTCAGATAGGCATCGCCATCAGCCAACGGTACAAAATCAGCGAGCACATTATGCGGCAAGGCTGACACTTTCATCAATGCCAAGCGCAATATTCATATTTTGTACGGCCGCCCCAGACGCCCCCTTGCCCAAATTATCAAGCCGCGCAACCAGCCAAAATTGCTGGAATTTTGCATCTGAAAACACAAAAATTTCCATCGAGTCGGTATCCGCCAGCGCATCAGCCGCCAGCATCTTCGGCGTGTTTTCATCATTTGCACGGGCCGCCCCCATGCGCACCAGCGGTGCCGCCGCATACCAATCTGCATAGAGTTGATAAAGTTGGTTGGCCTCAACCGCGCCGGCGAACTGATCCGCATGTAGGGGCAAATGCACCAACATGCCCGCATAAAAATCGCCAACTGATGGCATGAAAATAGGCGGCGTCGTCAAACCGGCATAATGCGTCATTTCGGCAAGATGCTTGTGTGACAGGCTGGTGCCATAACTAAATTGCGGCGCCAATTCACCACTGTCATGTGCGCCAATCATTGATTTACCGCCCCCGCTATACCCGCTGACGGCCGGCACGCTAAGACGACTGTCAGCTGGCAACATACCGCTGGCGATCAATGGCTTGGCCAATGCCAAAAACCCGGTTGGATAACAGCCCGGGTTGGCAATACGCGATGCCGAGGCAATCATACCGCGCTGTGTGGCGGTCATTTCAGGAAACCCATAAACCCAATCACTGTCTACCCGGTGCGCTGTCGATGCATCAATAAAGCGGATTGACGCATCACCTTCTGCGAAAGCAACAGCGTCGCGGGCGGCCTCGTCCGGCAGACATAATATGGTCATGTCACTGTCCTGCATCAGCTGCAAGCGGGCCTGTGGGTCCTTGCGCTGAGCATCATCAATATGCAGTATTTCGACATGCGGGTGGGCCTGCAACCGCGCCGCTACCTTGAGGCCGGTTGTGCCCGCCTCACCATCGATAAATATCCGAAAACTCATGCCGCAGTAATAAACCTATTCTCTGCCCACGACAAGCAGTTGAAATATCGGCCTATGCAGATTATGTGAGTACTCATGGAACAGACATATCAAACCCTTATCGGCCAGCTACTTGATGCGGCCAAATCCGCCGGGGCAAGCGGTGCTGACGCCATGCTCGCCCGTGGGCAAAGCACCAGTGTCAGCATACGCCATGGCAAAGTTGAATCTGCTGAACGGTCCGAGGATTTTGACATTGGTCTACGGGTCTTTGTGGGCCAGCAAACAGCGTCAATATCCACCAGTCAACTTGATGCGGATAATATCAAGGATCTAGCCGCACGCGCCGTGGCAATGGCCAAACTGGCACCAGAAGACCCTTATGTGACATTGGCCAGCGCTGATCAGTTAGCCCAGCAAATACCAATGCTGGATATTTATGATCCAGCACAACCAGACGCTGATAGCCTGCGTCAACGTGCCAGCGAGGTAGAAGCCGCCGCGTTTTCTGTCGATGGCATAACAAATTCGGATGGGGGCAATGCCGGTTATGGCGTTGTCGATGTGCTGATCGCCACCAGTAACGGCTTTTCAGCTGGCTATCAGCGGTCATCACATGGCGTATCTGCGGTTGTAATTGCTGAAAAAGATGGCCAAATGGAACGCGATTATGATTACAGTTCGGCAGTCTTCGAGACCGATCTTGATGCGGCCGATGCGGTTGGCAAAAACGCCGCAAAACGCACGCTTGAACGGCTTGGTGCCAGCAAGGCAAAAACCGGAAAATTCCCGGTCATCTATGACCGGCGGGTAGCCGCATCCCTTGTCAGCACATTAGCTGGTGCCGTCAATGGCGCGTCAGTTGCCCGCGGCACAAGCTTTTTAAAAGACCAGCTAGGCAAAAAAATAGCGGCAGATGGATTGAATTTTATCGATGATCCGTTGCGGCCACGCGGTATGGCGTCACGACCGTTTGATGCTGAGGGCTGTCCGGTTCAGACCCGAAAAATGGTTGAAGATGGTGTGCTACAAGGATGGTTCCTTGATTTGTCATCAGCCGCCAAACTTGGACTTGCGGGCACGGGAAATGCCAAACGGTCGCTTGGCAGTGCCCCCAGCCCGGGAAGCAGTAATTTTTACCTGGAAAATGGCACAATCGGGCGTGATGATCTGATCGCTGATATTGATGAGGGGTTTTTGGTCACCGAATTAATGGGCAGTTCTGTTGATATGATCACTGGCGATTATAGCCGCGGCGCTGGTGGATTTTGGATATCAAAAGGCAAGATTGCACAACCAATCAGCGAGGCCACAATCGCCGGCAACTTAAAAGACATGCTGATGAATATCACAAGGGCCAACGACATTGATATGCGGGACAGCACAGCGGCGCCCTCGTTACGTATTGATGGTATGACGGTGGCGGGGTCATGAGCTGGCGCGCCCCAGCCGGCCAGCGCCGTGGGGCGATTGACTGGATCGAATTGATTTTTAAGGACCATGGATTTCTGCGGGTCGCGTGGCATAATCAACACCAGATTGCCGATGGTGTCTGGCGCAGTAATCAACCCGGGCCCGGCCGTATTGCCAAGCTGGCAGAGCAGGGCATTAAAACCATTATTAATTTACGCGGGCCACGTGATGATGGCGGCTGGCAATTAGAGGCTGAAGCCTGTAAAAAAGACGGCATCACGCTGTTTGATTTTACCGCCAGATCGCGTGCTGCCCCCAGCAAGTCCATGCTACATGACGCAAAATCACTATTTGCCGAGATCGACAAGCCTGTGTTGATGCATTGCAAATCTGGTGCAGACCGTGCGGGCTTGATGTCGGCTTTGTATCTTTTGATTGTGGAAACCCAGCCAGCCCACATAGCCATGCAACAACTGGCGTGGAAATATGGCCATGTCAAAGCGGCAAAAACTGGACTTCTGGACGCTTTTTTTGCCGCCTATCTGCCCTATGAAAAAGATGGTATGGCCTTTTATGATTGGGTCGATCAAATTTATGACCCGGCCACATTAACAGCGCAATTTCAGAGCCAAGGCTGGGCGGACCGCCTCACTGACACTATTTTGCGGCGTGAGTGACATCATCAGCAAAAAATTGCAATTGACACAACCGCGCATAATGCCCCGGTTTGGCAAGCAAGCTGTCATGCGTCCCAGTCTCAACAATCCGTCCAGCATCCATCACCACAATCAGATCCGCCTCTCTCACCGTGGCCAGACGATGCGCCACCACTATTGTGCTCCGGCCAGCCTGTAGACGCGTTAACGCCTCTTGCACCTGCCGTTCAGATTCTGCATCAAGCGCGGCGGTGGCTTCGTCAAGAAGCAGGATGGGCGCATCTTTGAGCAACGCCCGGGCAATGGAAATACGCTGGCGTTGGCCACCTGACAATCTATTGCCCATGGCCCCAACAGGCGCGTCATAGCCGCCGGGCAGTGCCATGATAAAATCATGCGCCGCCGCCCCTTTAGCGGCTGTTTCAATCTCGTCTTGGCTGGCATTGGCTTTGCCAAACGCGATATTTGCGGCAACCGTGTCATCAAATAAAATCGCATCTTGGCTTACCAATGCCATGGCACCGCGCAGGCTGTGAAGGGTCACATCACTGATGGTCTGGCCATCAATCAAAATCTGTCCGGATGTGACGTCAAAAAACCGCGGCAGTAGATTTATAATGGTGCTTTTGCCGGCACCACTTGGCCCAACCAGCGCCACAGTTTGTCCGGGCTTTACGCTGAAATTAATATCATCCAGCGCCGCCGCATCACCACCATAAGAAAATCCAACAGCGTCAAAGGAGATTTGGCCGGTCTTGATCTCAAGAGCTTGCGCCCCTTCACGGTCGGTGACCTGCCGCGGTGTATCAAGCAAGGTCAAAATACGTTCCGCCGCAGCGAGGCCCTCATTTGTCACGGCATTTAGCGTTCCAATGGCGCGCACAGGCTGAACCAATAAAATCAGCGTGGTGATAAAAGCAATCACATCACCAACCTGCATATCGCCTTGTGCCACACGCCAACTTGCCAATGCCACGACACCGCCAACTGCAACACCGCCAACAATTTCTAGGATCGGATCAATTTTCGCACGCCCGGTCAGCAACCCAACAAGCCGCTGGTAAAAGCCGTCAAATGCCACACGCGTCCGGCCAATTTCCTGATCTTCAAGCTGATAGGCCTTAACCATACGGGTGCCTTGCAAGGTTTCTGCCAGCAATGACGTGACGTCTTCCATATGTGTCTGTAAATTACCCGATGCTTTGCGTTGGCGGTTGCCGATACGGATAATCGGTTGCATCGCCAACGGGTACACCGCAAGCACAACAAACGCCATCAGCCAATCCAGCCAGAACATGGCACCCACCAGAACGATCACTGTCAGACTATCGCGCACCAGGTTATTGGCCAAGCGGACAAACGCTTCGCGCACCAAATTGAGATCATTCATAATGCGGGACATAAACACCCCAGCGGGTTCGCCGCTGATGGTCTCTAAGTCAGCTTTGATCAGAGTCTTGGCCATATCTTTTTGCAAATCGGTTGATACGCGCAATGCCAGTGCATTGACCATCACTGTCTGGGCAAATAGCGCCAGCCCTTTCACCAGCGCAAAAGCAAAGATGACCGGGGGAGCCAGCCAGATGATTTCCGCCGCTCGTCCATCGGCAAGCGCATTAAATATATATTTGGTTAATAATGGATAGGCTGAGGCGGTACCCGCCACCAACGCCATCAATAGCAACGCCCCGATCAAACGCGGCAGATATGGCACCACCCAGCCCTGCCAAATGCGGCGCATGATGATCTTGTTGGACAATGACTTAGGGGTGTCGCGCATCGGCAAAACTATCCTTATTCGTCAATTTCTAGCCTGCTACCCAGCTTTGTTAAAGCTGAAACCACACCAAAATCATACCAAAATCACATGGCCGTTTTTACTGAAGCTAATTGTGATGCTGGCAAGTCTAGCATATTCAGCATTGCCGTACATACATCTGCCGCGGTAATTGTTTTGATTCGCCCGGGCTTGCCAATCAGTGACTCATCAACAGCCACAGCATGCAAATTCGGCGTGTAGTCAAGGGGCCGGCTTTGTGCATAAATACCAAGCGCTGGCGTGCCACAAGCCGCCGCCAGATTCAACAAACCTGAGTCATTGCCTACAAATCCGCCGGCACGTGCCAATAGGGCAATCCCTACATCGAGTTTAGTGATGGCGTTGACCACCCGATTGTGCGACGGCAGGTGATCGATGATTTTTTGCACGATCGGCCGTTCTGACGGCGCCCCCATCAAACAGCAGATCAGATGCGGACGCGTTGTCGCCAGTAAAGCGATTAATTCAGCAAATTTTTCTAGGGGCCAACAGCGGTCTTCATCCATCGCACCCACACCCAAAATCAGCATATCTGCGGCTCTTTCGATGTTATGCGCCGTCATGAAATCATCAGCCGCTTTCGTGGCTGCAGACGTAATATTCACCCGCCATACAGGGTCAATGGGAAACTCATTCAGCGCGGCATATATGCGCATTTTGGCAATCGGGTGCATTTTGCGCGCAGATTTTTCAAGAAATTGTCCTTTGTTCACCCATAATCTTTGCCGCCCAATGCCATAACCCCAACGTGATGTCAGCCCAGCGAAATAGGCCGCCATGGCATAGCGCGGGCTGTGATGCAAAATTAATGCGCGGTCAGCACCTGTTAATTTGAAATCAGCAACCAACCGCCAAAACCCGCGCCAACCATCATGGCGGCCACGCATGCCGCGTTGCGAACGGTCAATCGGTAAAATATCAATCAGTCCTTCGGTTTCAGCAAATAAAACCGGTGCCTGCACGCTAGGCTTTGTTGCCAAGATGACTTGGTTGCGCGAACAAAGATAATCAATCCACGGCTTGTGCCAGATCATATCACCAATGCCGACAAGTGGCTGTACGACCAACAGTTTAGCTTGTGAAGACTGTGTTGAAATCAAGTCAGACATATAGTTCTACTCCAGTGATCACCGTCACTGATCGGTTTCAAAGGCTGGCCGGATGGCGCGGCATTGGCCGTGGGACCGCCGCCCCAATCTAGCGGCAATCGGCTGATCATTCAAACGATCAATCATGCTGGTTTGATAGCCGTCACTTGCGGGGCGATCTGGTGCCTCTTTTCTATTTATGGATTTTGGCCTAGAACAAAACCAACGCGGGGGGCATCAATCTCTTTGGGCACTGGCCGCATGGGAAAGCGCATATAGTCAATGATCAAACAACTCATACGATCAGCAATAGGCAATGCATTGGTCGGCTGGACCGCCGGGGCCATTATTGCGGCCTTGATGGTTACGGTGAGATGGCGCGCTCATAAAGACCAGAATGTAAAAGAACTCTTGCGCCAAAATGATGGTGTGGTTTTGGTATTCTGGCATGAAAGATTGCTTGCTATGCCATGGTTATGGCCATCTGCCTTTCCCCTATTTGCGTTACAATCACCGCATGCTGATGGCCGCATGATGTCACATGCCATTGGGTGTTTTGGCGTCAAAACAGTTTGGGGCAGTTCAAACCGCAGCCCGCTATCCGGCTTGCGTGGATTAAAACGTGTTCTTGATAACGGGCACTCAGTTGCCATCACCCCGGACGGCCCGCGCGGCCCGGCCCGTATTTTGGCGGCTGGCCCGGTATCAATTGCGCAGATGGCAGGCAAACCCATTGTGCCAATGTGCTGGTCGGTAGACCGATATTGGCGGGCCAGTGGATGGGACCGGTTGATTATCCCGAAACCATTTGCTCGTGGGCAATTTGTCATGGGCCAGCCAATGCACATCGAAAAACTGGATAAAGCCGGGCTGGAAGCGGCGCGCAAAGCCATTGAAACCACCATGAACGAGCAAGCGGACATGATTGATAGTGCTGTTACTGGGCACGCAATCCGGTGATGGTTTTGTCAGTCTATAATATGGTCTGGCGGCTGCTCCGACCTTTGATCCCACTTATATTGTGGTACCGCACACGCCGCGGCAAAGAAATGGCCAGCCGGCGGCTTGAACGCTATGGGCGCAGTGACATACCGGCCAATAAAATACACCCGCACGTTACAGGGCGTATCTGGTTGCATGGGGTCAGCGTTGGTGAAACGGTGGCCGCCCTACGTCTGGCCCGGGCGCTTGCAGACCATCTGCCCGATCATGAGTTTTTACTTACCACCAATACCGTCACCGGCCTTGATGTGATTCAGGCCGCCATGGCAGATCACCCCTATATGCCGGTGCGCCATGTGATGCAGCCACTAGATCACCCGGATTTTGTCGATCAGTTTTTGACCCATTGGCGCCCCGTTGCCGCCATTTTCATGGAGTCTGATTTTTGGCCCAATCTTATTCTGCGCTCCAAACAATTTGGCATTCCGGTGATTTTTGCATCTTCGCAATTATCGAAAAAAGCCGCGGCAAAATGGATGAAGCGCCCAGCATTTGCTAAACAACTATTTGCTGCCGCTGATCTAATTTTTCCGGTTGATTCCGATCAGGCAGAACAGTTTCGCCGTTTAATTGGCACCACGCAAAATGCGCCGCAGATAGAGGTGATTGGATCGCTAAAACTACCAGACACGCAAACCCCAGATCCCGCGTTACAGCAAATTTTGCGCAACGCCGCCGCCGGTCGCCGCGTGTTTCTTGCGGCGTCAACACATGAAGGCGAGGATCAAATCATTATTGATGCCGCCAAAATTCTTGGGGCTGGGTGGCTGACGATCATCGCCCCCCGCCATCCTCATCGTGGCGATTCAATCGCAGCGCTCGCCGGACAGGCACCGCAACGCAGTCACGGCGCTATGCCTGACCAAAACACACAAATATTTATCATGGATAGCCTTGGCGAAATGGGCACATTATTCAGCCTCGCCGCTTATGTCTTTTTGGGAGGCTCATTGGTACCAGCTGGGGGGCATAACCCATTGGAGCCTGCCGCCTTTGGCGTGCCGATTTTCACCGGCGCGCATATTTTTAAGAATATGGCAGAATTTGATGGCCTAGCTGGCGCAAACGCGGTGTTTACCATCAGTGATGCTGAAACACTAACCAAACAGATCTATCTGCTGGAAAAAGACCCCAAACGACGCGCCAAACTTGCCACAGCGGCCAAAGATTATGTTACCATAGCGCATCAGCGCGTTGGCGTTGCGGCACACGCGATTGGCCATGTTCTGACCACAGACAAATGACATATATTCACCAGCCAGAGTGAACGCGGTAACAATGATCAAAACACCTGAATTTTGGAACCATCGCGGCATCATGTCGGTCTTATTATGGCCATTGTCGCTCATTTGGGCTTTTGCCAGTGCCACACGTAATCATTTTGCCACACAAAGCACGGCAGCATTGCCGGTGATCTGTATTGGCAATGTAACCGCTGGGGGAACCGGCAAAACCCCTGTCACTGCATTTTTATATGATGGGTTGCGTGCCGCTGGTTATCGCCCGGCTATTTTAATACGCGGCTATGGGGCGGCGGTAAGCGCCCCTTTATGGGTTGATCCGTCGCAACACACCGTTGATGATTGTGGTGACGAGGCGCTGATGCTGGCCGAAAGCCGCGATGTTCTGGTGGCCCCGGACCGGGTTGCTGGGGCGCATGTCATCAGCCTGCGTGGGCTACATGATGTCATTTTGATGGATGATGGTATGCAAAACCCATTTATCAGCAAAACATTCTCAATTGGCATTTTTGATGGGAGCGTTGGCATCGGCAATGGTTTTTTGATCCCCGCCGGCCCATTGCGTGTATCGCTGGCATCTGGCGTGCAACAAATGGATATCGCCCTGATCAATGGCGATGATGAAACCAATATAGCGGCCAAGCTACCTGCCAGCCTGACGCAATTGAGCGCCAATTTATTGCCCGACCCATCCACCATTGACGCACTTTCCGGCACGCCGGTATTGGCCTTTGCCGGCATTGGACAGCCAAAACGATTTTTTGCCACTCTGCGCAAGGCTGGCTGTAATCTTGTGCATTATCTGGCCTTTGCCGATCACCACCCCTACAGCGAGACCGATTTGGTACGGTTGCAGGAAGATGCCATGCGTCTGGGGGCACAATTGGTCACAACGCAAAAAGATTGGGTGCGCCTGCCCGCGCAATGGCGCGAACGAATTGTTGTCTTGCCAGTGGCGCTGGCACTTGATGATGATGGGGCTTTGCTGACGCATGTTGCGTCTGCCATCAACGCCCACCAGAACAGCTGATGGCAGATCCAGTTGTAAAAATCATCCGGCGATATGCGCGGCGCATTTTCATCTGGCCGATCGAAGCTGGTCTCGTGTTTTTGCTATTTTTCACTGCCCGTTTACTGCCGGTCACAATCGCCAGTGCTGGTTTAGGCTATTTTCTGGGACTTATTGGCCCGTTCACCCCATGGCAAGCCCGGGCACGGCGCAATCTTGCCCTTGCGCTGCCGCATCTTAATCAACAAGCACAAACCGCCATCTTGAAAAAAATGTGGAATAATCTTGGCCGCGTATTGGGCGAATATCCCCATGTCGGACGACTCGTCAAAACCAACCGGGTTGAATTTGTCGGACTGGATCATTTGCACGCCCTGCATGGTGGTGGGTTTTTAATCGGGGCACATATTGGCAATTGGGAAGTTGGCCCACTGGCCGCCCTATCAGTGGGTAAAAAAGTGGCGGCCATCTATCGCCCGCTGAACAACCCGCTTTTGGCTGGCCTGCTTGAGCGCCGGCAGAAACATTATGGCGGCGATATTTATCGTAAAGGCCGCGAAGCGGCACTGGGCATGGTCATCGCCATGCGCAAACAACAAGTGATGTGCCTTTTGGTTGATCAACAATTGCGTGAGGGTATGGCCGTGCCATTTTTTGGGCATCCTGCGCAAACCTCAATCAGCCATATAAAAATCGCCATCAAAAAAAATGTGCCGATTATGTTTATGCGCACCGAACGGCTGGATGGATGTCGGTTTCGGGTGACCATATCCGCACCGCTTGCACTGCCGCAAACAAGTTCAGACGATGCTGTTCTTCATGTAGCAACCGCGATTAACCAAGAGCTTGCAAGATGGATTGCCGCGCAACCAGATCAATGGTTTTGGCCGCACCGCCGCTGGGGCAAAGACATCTGATCACCGATGGTCTATCGGCTGTAAAATCGGCGATCGCCACACTCTATTTGGCTTAGAATAAATCGTCCTGACGCTGATCATGCCGCGCTGCAGGCTTGGTCTTCTGGCGCGGGCTTGGCGGGGTGGCTGTATCTTTATCAAACGTTGCGTGGCGTTGACCATCAGCAAACCGGACCAGCGCATTGGCATGTGTTGGCAGTTCTGCCGATCGTTTAACCGGCACCCCGTGCTGATTAGTCACCAAAGCAAATCCACGGTCCAACACCCGTTCAAATGAATTGGCATCAAGCAACCGCCCGACATGCTCTACAGCCTGTTGGCGGCGTTCTAAATCAATCGCCATTGATTTTGTCAGGCGCAGGCTTAATTCCGATAAACGGCCTTTGGCTTCGGCCATCTGGCGTTCCGGTGGATATAAACGTCCTGCCGCGTTTGACAACCTTAAAGCACGCACCGATAACCATTGTTCTAGTCCATTGGCCAGACCACTCACGGCATAATCCAACATTTCGCCGCGCCGGGCGATAAATTCATCAGGGTCACTTAGCGCCCGTTCTGCCATTGTAAGCAGTTGCGATGCATTATTGATTTTGTTGGCCGTGGCGCGGGTAAGGCGCGCATCCAATTCCGCCATTAATGCAACCAATTCAGACTTTACCGGCACAGCCATTTCCGCGGCGGCTGTTGGCGTTGGTGCGCGCAGATCAGCGGCAAAATCAATCAGGGTGGTATCGGTTTCATGACCGATCGCTGAGATGACCGGGATTTGGCACGCGGCAACAGCGCGCACGACTTCTTCTTCATTAAATGCCCAAAGATCTTCCAAAGCACCACCGCCGCGCGCAACGATAAGCACATCTGGGCGCGGCAACGGGCCATCATGGGGCATGCTGTCAAATCCATAGATGGCCGTCGCCACCTGTGGAGCGGCAGACTGGCCCTGTACCAGCGTACCCCAGACCAAGACCCGCACCCCGAAACGATCACTTAATCGGTGCAGAATATCGCGGATCACCGCACCTGTCGGGCTGGTCACAACGCCAATTGTGGTTGGCATAGCGGGAATGGGTTGTTTTCGATCTGCGTCAAACAAGCCCTCAGCCGCCAATTGCCGACGGCGCTCTTCCAGCTGTTTCAGCAACGCCCCTTCACCGGCAATTTCCATTTGCGACACGACAATTTGATATTTTGATTGCCCGGCAAAAGTCGTCAGGCGGCCAGATGCTATCACCTCTAACCCTTCTTCTGGCTGTATCGCCAGATTGCCCGCAACTGTTTTCCAACAAACCGCGGCCAGCGTGGACCGGTCATCTTTCAAGGTGAAGTAAAGATGCCCGGATGCTGCCCGGGTTGGCCGAGAAATTTCTGCGCGCACCCGGACAAATTCAAACGCCCCTTCAACGGTGGCTTTGATCGCTTTGGACAATTCACTGATCGTGAAATACGGTGTGTTCTCACCGATGTTTTGTGGCGGGCCCTCTTCCATAACCGCTTCATACTATGGCATATTGGCGGCGCCGCAACTCCAAAGGATAGCAAATTATGAAGATTTTACTTATCGGCAGTGGGGGCCGCGAACATGCGCTGGCCTGGTCGATTGCTGACTCACCGCTGACCCAGCAATTGGTGATTGCCCCCGGCAATCCGGGCATGGCGCCTTATGGCGAATTGGTTGACATTGCGGCCGATGACATTGATGCCATTTGCGATTACGCGGCGGCGATGCCGGCTGATCTGGTGGTTGTTGGGCCTGAAGTGCCACTGGTTCTGGGATTGGTTGACAAGCTGAACGCGCGCAACATTCCCGCCTTTGGCCCAACGGCCGCGGCCGCCAAACTTGAAGGGTCAAAGGAATTTGCCCGGGCATTTTGTCAACGCCACAACATTCCTCAACCAGCCTTTTTCCCGGTGGATGATTACGCCGCCGCCTGTCAGCATATTGATGCACTTGGCAGTTGTGTGATCAAAGCTGATGGGCTAGCCGCCGGCAAAGGCGTTGTTGTTGCCGACACCGCCGCACAAGCCAAACAAGCCGCCAAACAGATGCTTGACGGCCAATTCGGTGCCGCCAGTGCCCGGCTTGTGATCGAACAAAGAATCAGCGGGTCAGAAGCGTCACTCTTTGCGCTTCTTGACGGCGAAAATGCAATTTTGATGGCGACCGCACAAGACCATAAACGCGCGTTTGATGGCGACACTGGCCCGAATACTGGTGGCATGGGGGCAATTTCACCTGCACCGCGGCTAAGTGCTGAGCTTGAAAATGAGGTAATGGAACGGGTGGTCAAACCGGTTGCCAGCGGCATGCATGACGAAGGCACGCCCTATCGCGGCGTTCTTTATGTTGGTCTGATGTTGACCGAAACCGGGCCGCACGTCATCGAATTTAATTGCCGCTTTGGTGATCCAGAGGCACAGGTGATTTTACCCCGTCTGAGAACTGACATTGTCAGTGCCATGCTGGCCACGATCAATAACAGTCTGGGGCATTTTGATATGCGCTGGGACAGTCGCCATGCGGTCACTGTGGTGATGGCCAATCAAGGCTACCCGGGGACCTATAACAAAGGCAGTGCGATTAAAAATATGACCGCGGCTGATAATCAGAATGATCAATTGGTGTTTCACGCCGGCACCGCCCTTGATGCAAACGGTCAGGTGACCGCGGTGGGTGGCCGGGTGTTGGCGGTCACCGGACTTGGCGATACCGCAGAAGCCGCTCGTGCCAAGGCGTATGACGCTGTGGCGCAAATCGACTGGCCGGAGGGATTTTATCGCCGCGATATTGCCAACAGCTGGCGCGGTTTTTCCGGTTAGCGACGCGCCGCAAAAAAACCGGTCAACAGATGTTGTGCCGCCGCCGCCTGAATACCACCATAAATATCTGGCTTGTGATGGCATGTTGGCGAGTCAAAAAACCGGACACCTGACTCAACCGCCCCGCCCTTTGGATCGCTTGCGGCAAAATATAGCCGCCTGATCCGTGCATGGGCGATGGCCCCAGCGCACATCGCACATGGTTCCAGCGTTACCCATAAATCATACCCATCAAGACGGCTTTTGCCGGTGATGGTCATCGCCGCCTGAAGCGCCAGTAATTCCGCATGGCTTGTCGCTTTGGCGTCACGTGTCATGCGGTTTTCTGCGACAACGATGATCTGTCCATCAGCATCTATAACCGCCGCCGCAACCGGCACTTCGCCAGCCGCCGCCGCACGCCTAGCGGCGTCAATCACAACATTCATATGGCTAGCTGGGCTCATCTTTATGTGGTCGCATAAAACCAGCAAAACTCCAAATGCATTTGTAATTTGCCTATTGACCTGTTTCCGTTTACATCGTTACAAATGAACCAAAAACCCAGCTTTACCCTTGATAAGGATACCGAACCAGAACGCATCGCCAAACGAATTGCGCGTGCTGGCATCTGTTCCCGCCGCGATGCCGAAGCCCGCATTCGTGACGGGCGGGTTGCGGTAAATGGCGAAATTATCAACAGCCCGGCACTGAATGTGACGCCAAGTGACGTTGTTAGCGTTGATAATAAACCACTTCCTGAACGCGAACCGGCACGGCTCTGGCGCTATTACAAACCCCGTGGGTTGGTGGTCAGTGCGCGTGATGAAAAAAATCGCGAAACCATATTTGATAAATTGCCCGGACATTTGCCGCGAGTGATGACGGTTGGCCGTCTCGATATGGATTCTGAAGGGCTATTGTTACTAACAAATGATGGTGATTTGGCCCGCCACCTTGAATTGCCATCGACGGGTTGGAGCCGCAAATATCGTGTGCGAGTGCAAGGCCATGTGAATGAAGAGCAGCTTGCCAGTCTGGCCAAAGGCGTCACCATTGATGGCATCACCTATGGTCAGGTGATCGCCAAACTAGATCGGCAGATGGCCAGCAATGCGTGGCTTACAATGGCGATTAGAGAAGGCAAAAACCGCGAAATCCGGCGCATCATGGAACATCTTGGCCATCAGGTCAGCCGCTTGATCCGGGTCTCATACGGGCCGTTTCAGCTTGGTGATCTGGATGATGGCGAGGTCGAGCAGATCCGCCCACGGATTATTGCCGACCAGCTTGGCCTAGCACCGCCGGGGCCAAATGATGACCGGGCGACTTTGACGGCAAGCAAAAGAGGACAGCATGCGAATCATAGCCGGAAGCCGCCGCGGCGCAAAATTAACAAAATTAGACGCCGCTAACACCCGGCCCACCGCCGACCGGGTGCGCGAGTCACTTTTTAATATTCTTGATGGCGGGCGGTTCGGCCGGGCCTTGACTGGGGCCGTGGTCATTGACGCCTTTGCCGGCACCGGCGCAGTTGGGCTTGAAGCCCTGTCACGCGGTGCAGCATCAGCCTATTTTATTGAACAGACCGCACAGGCGCTGACAGTTTTGCGGGCAAATATAAAAAAACTTGATATGCATGACCGTTGCCAGATCATTGCCGGTGATGCCACCAGCCTGCCTCATTGGCCGCATGCACCGGCCACAATGTTATTTGCAGATGCCCCCTATCATAGTGGCGGTGGACAACAAACCGCCCTTACCCTGCAGTCCTTGGGCGGGTTAGCGGCCGGCGCCATTCTCATTCTGGAAACACATAAATCTGAAACCATAGATTACGGCCAGCTTACCACGGCGTTGCTGACACATGACGAAACCCGCATCTATGGCAAAGCCGCTTTGCATTTTTTCACATATAGTGCCTGACAGAGCGCAGTGCGGGTCATGGCCTAGCGCCGGCCAAATAATTTTTCAATATCAGCAAGCGATAGCTTGACCCATGTCGGGCGGCCATGATTGCACTGGCCAGATCGCGGCGTGGCTTCCATATCGCGTAATAGCCTATTCATCTCAGCACCATTTAGCGCCCGGCCGGCCCTCACCGATCCATGACAAGACAAGGTTGCCAAAATGTGATTGATGCGGTCATCCAAACTTTGGCTATCACCAAGCTCTACCAGTTCTTCAGCGATATCTGTGACCAGTTGAACGATATCTGGGGTGCCAAGCAAGGCTGGTGTTGCGCGCACAATAACAGCCCCCGCGCCAAACCCATCCACAACAAGCCCCATTCTAGCCAGCCAGTCAGATGCCTCGGTAATAGCCGCGCAATAATGGTCCAGCAAAGAGACAATTTCTGGCAGTAACAGCTGTTGCGACATGACCCCCTTACCAGCAATGTCTGCTTTCATTTGCTCCATAACCAAACGTTCATGCGCCGCGTGCTGGTCAATGATGGTGATGCCGTCGTGCGTTTCTGCCACGATATAGGTTTTGTGGAGCTGGGCACGGGCCGCGCCCAATTGGTCATTACGATAGATATCGTCATCTGTATGCGGTGCTATCACCGGCGCGGTTGGTTGGGCGTGACCGGCAAGTAAATCATCACCTGACTGGGGATGGTGAAACGCCACCGCCGCATGCTTGGCATCTGCGGACAAAATCGTTGGGGCATCGCCGTACCGCGCCAGGCTACCGGCTGATAGATGGCTTGCCGATCTGTTACGTAATAGAGATGGATCACTATATGAAGCTTGACCGGCCTGCATAGTTGCATTGCTGGCAAATTTCCGAAGGGCGGCGGCACCATTATCGGCGGTCGCCATAATGCTGGCATCACGCATTTTTGCGGATAATGCCCCCACCAGCAAACTGCGCACCGCCGCGGCATCTTTGAAACGCACTTCGGCCTTTGCTGGATGCACATTCACATCAAGATCAACGTTTGGCAGGGTGATAAACAGAACCGACATCGGATACCGCCCACGTGGCAGAGTATCGCCATATCCGGCCCTGATCGCCCCAAGCAAACGACGATCATGCACCGGCCGCCCATTTACAAATAAATACACATGCGCTGTT
Organism: uncultured SAR116 cluster alpha proteobacterium; assembly: GCA_902583715.1. Lineage (GTDB taxonomy): Bacteria > Pseudomonadota > Alphaproteobacteria > Puniceispirillales > Puniceispirillaceae > UBA3439. The sequence continues at coordinate 4,654 of CACHXC010000012.1, read as the reverse complement.
GTTGGCCGGTTCATGGTTGGCAAACCCGCAAATCCAGTCAGATGAATGTGATCACGCCGGGCGTCCAGAACAGCCGCTTCATTGGCAAAAGCCCGGCCCAGGATGCTGCCGATACGTTGTTGTTGGCCAGCCTGATCTGGCATAACGGCTGGCAAATCAAGCACCACCCGATCATCCGCGGTGACATGAAATCCGACCTGCGGCCAGGCCATCGCCAGCCGTTTGATCACATCAAGGCATTGACCGTGCTCGGTGCGTACGGTCTTTAAAAATTTCAGACGTGCCGGTACCGATTTGAAAAGCTGTGTGACCGAGATCACACTGCCATTTGGCAGGGCCGCCGGGTCTGGGCCATGTTGAATTCCGGCATCAACAACCAATCGCCAGCCATGCGGCGCCCCCACCGTTATTGAGGTGATGCTAAGCCGGGCAACCGCGCCAATTGACGGCAATGCCTCACCGCGAAACCCTAAACTTCGGATTTCAACAAGGCTATCTTCAGGCAATTTTGAGGTGGCATGGCGGCGGATCGCCAGTTGCATGTCATCTGCATCCATTCCGCGCCCATTATCACAGACTGTAATTTCATCAATGCCGCCTGATTTCAGCGCAATTGCCAGCTTTGTTGCCCCAGCATCAAGCGCATTTTCGACAAGTTCCTTTACCGCGCTGGCTGGCCGTTCGACCACTTCACCGGCGGCGATCTGGTTAATCAACCGGTCGGGAAGTTGCCGTATTTTGTCCATTGATTGTCTCGCTACTGAACCGCCACCGGCTTATCGCTCGTCGGATCCGTTGCCAAGGTCGCTTCGTCGGTTGGCAAACGGCCATCCTGACGGGCTTTGCGCAGACGCGCATCCTCTGCCATCTTATCGAGAACCGGGCCAATATCTGGCAGGCCGCCAAAGAGTTGTTGCAACGGCAACCGATTTTCTAGCTGAATGCCATAGGTTTCAGCATCAACTTTGGCCCGGATGTCATCAGGCACACTGGAAAAATCAAACAGCTGTTCAAAATCACCCGTAGCAATATTCCCAACCGCCAATGTGGCTTCAGCGCTGGTTTCAGCATCAACACCAGTCGCCTTTTTATCCTTGGCAATAATATCTTCGGGCCGATCAGTGAAACCCGGCGGCAAAGACAATGGCGGCCGCACCACCACCTCAAATTCATCAGGTGATGATTTTTCAGTGCCCACCGCGCGGCGAAAATCCGAGCACCCGGCGAGCCCTACCAGCAACGCCATTGTGATCCCAGCGGTCATTACATGCTTGCTCATATCCGACTTGTCTCCTGTTCACGCAGAATACTGTAGCCCCACAACACTGCGCCTATCGTTATCGCCGCATCAGCCAGATTAAACGCCGGCCAGTGTACGCCAGCATAATGCAGGTCTATAAAATCAACAACCTTGCCAAAACGCAATCGGTCAATCGCATTGCCAATCGCCCCACCAGCGATACATGCCGCCGCCAACCGCTGCACGCGGTGCAGACGCGGCACCATCCAAAACAGCCATGCAGAAACCGCAATTGCCAAGCTGGTCAAAGCAATCGGGACCAAGGCCCCGCCACCGGCGAGCATACCAAAACTCATCCCCCGGTTCCACACCGGCACAAGATTAAATATGGCTAGAATTTCAATGCGGCGGGGTGGGTTAAAAATCAAATCCAGCATGATCTGTTTGGTGGCCTGATCAGCCAGCACGATCGGCACAAATATGGCACAAAACACCAGACGCATAGGCCGGACCACTGGCTCCTGTTCGTCATTATTTTCGGTCATGGCACATCTTTCGTTATGGCCGTATATGGTCAGGCAAGCGTTGCAACAACATCGTCACACCGTTTGCAGATGCCATCATCGGCAGTTACTTCTGGCATGACTTTCCAGCAGCGTGCGCATTTACCACCTGTCGCAACAGCGAATCCCACCGCCACATCAGCCACTGTATCCAGCCGGAAGGCATCAGCTGGCGGCGGATCTGTCACAATTGTTGCCGCCGAGGTGATAAAAAGGGTAGCCGCATCCTGTCCGTCAAATGCCGATTGCATAGCCGCAGTGACATAAACCTGCGGGGCGGCCTGAAGTGACGCGCCGATCGCCCCATCATTGCGGGCTTTTTCGAGGGCGCTCATCACCACTTGGCGTACCTGACGGATGAGCGACCAATTTGCGTCTATATCGTCATTGCGCCAGTTAGCAGGTACCGCATCATATTGCCGTAAATGAACCGAGTTTTCTGGATCACCAACATAGGCCTGCCACGCTTCTTCGGCAGTAAAACAAATGATCGGGGCTAACCATGCTGTTAACCGGTTGAATAATTCTTGCATCACGGTTCGGCAGGCCCGCCGACCTGTGGACCCTGGCAGGTCGCAATACAGCATGTCTTTTCTGATTTCAAAATAGAAGGCTGACAGATCACTGTTACAAAACTGATGCAACTCGGTAAAAATACCGTGAAAATCATAGCTTTCTGTCATACGACAGATACGATCATCCAAAGTGGCAATCCGATGCAGCACCCATTTTTCAAGATCAGGCATATCATCATAACCCACCTGCTCTGCCTGATCATAGCCATCTAGAGCGCCCAACAGATAACGCAATGTGTTACGGAAACGCCGATAGGTATCGGTCATGCGTTTGATAATTTCCGGGCCGATTCGCAGATCATTATAATAATCTGAACTAACCACCCAGAGACGCAAAATATCTGCGCCATTTTGTTCCATTACCGCTTGCGGCGTTACCACATTACCCAGTGATTTGGACATTTTCCGACCATGTTCATCAAGCACAAACCCATGCGTCAACACACCCTTGTAAGGGGCGCGGCCACGGGTCGCCCACGACTGCAATAAGGAAGAATGAAACCAGCCACGATGCTGGTCAGACCCCTCAAGATATAAATCCGCCGGGCTATCAAGGTCAGGCCGGTCTTCTAGAACAAAAGCATGTGTTGACCCGCTATCGAACCATACATCCAAGATATCGGTGACCTGTTCATAATCATCAGCGCTATAATCGCTACCCAAAAAGCGACTGGCGTTAGGCAGGAACCAGCAATCAGCCCCTTCGGTGCGCATCGCCTCGACAATACGCGCATGCACAGCCGGATCACGCAAGGGTTGGCCCGTTTCCTTATTGACAAAAATGGTCAGCGGCACACCCCACGCGCGCTGGCGGCTTAGACACCAGTCGGGCCGCTGGGCGATCATTGACGTCAGACGTTTTTGTCCAGCCGCTGGATAAAATGCCGTTTTAGCCAATTCACCCAATGCTGTATCACGAAGCCCATGCGATTCCATCGACACAAACCATTGTGCCGTGTTGCGATAAATCACTGGTGCCTTTGACCGCCAAGAATGCGGATAGGAATGAACCAATTTGCCAATGCCAATCACACCGCCATGCTGTGCCATCATATCGGCAATTCTTGCATTATCACGCAACGCATGCATACCACCATAAAGCGGCAGATGCGGCAAAATATACCCGTCTTCACCAACTGTTTCGGGTACGGCAATACCATGTTTCAGATGCGCTAATTCATAATCTTCTACACCGTGACCTGGGGCAATATGCACAAAGCCAGTGCCTTGTTCGGTGGTGACATGACTGCCCGCCAACAATGGCACCTCGAAATCATAGCCATCAGCGGCCATCGGGTGGGCCGCAATGGTGCCAGCCAATTCATGCCCGGCCACTGTGGCGCGCGCGGTCATCGCGGTAATGCCAAGCGCATCCGCCACCACGTCGCATAAGTCATCAGCGAGGCAAAGCACATCACCCTTGCGCACAAGAACATCGTCTTTGACCGCAGTTACTTCAATGATGCGGTATGCGATATCATCGCCATACGCTATGGCGCGGTTGCCGGGCATTGTCCATGGTGTTGTTGTCCAAATCACAATGCTGGCATTATGCAACGCTTGCAAAGCGCTTGATTGCACTGGGAACCGCGCATAGATGGTAACCGACGTATGGTCTTCATATTCAATTTCCGCCTCGGCAAGCGCAGTTTTTTCAACCGGTGACCACATCACCGGTTTGGCACCACGATAAAGGCTACCATCCATCAAAATCTTACCAAGTTCTTCGGCGATTTTTGCCTCGGCTTCATAGGCCATTGTGGTGTAAGGCGACTGCCAGTCCCCAAGCACCCCAAGCCGTTGAAATTCAGTGGACTGAACCACCAGCCAATGCGCGGCAAAATCGCGGCACTCCTGACGGAATTCGGCTGTTGGCACCGCGTCTTTGTCTTTGCCTTTTTTGCGGTATTGTTCCTCGATTTTCCATTCGATGGGCAAGCCGTGACAGTCCCAGCCCGGCACATAATTGGCATCTTTGCCTAACATTGATTGCGACCGATTGATCACATCTTTCAAAATCTTATTCAGCGCATGGCCAATATGAAGCTGTCCATTGGCATAGGGCGGGCCGTCATGAAGGATAAATTTTGGTGCCCCCTGACGGGTTTCACGAAGTCTGCGATACAGATCAACCTGTTGCCAGTTTTGTAAAATTTCAGGTTCCTTTTTGGGCAATCCTGCCCGCATCGGGAAATCCGTACGCGGCAAAAATACAGTGTCTTTATAATTCATGGCTGACTCAATCTTCTAACGGGCTATTTGTGGGTTTTATCTTG
>CACHXC010000011.1 GCA_902583715.1 uncultured SAR116 cluster alpha proteobacterium | reverse complement strand
AGAAAACCATTGATTTACAATATATTTTGCGTGGCTGGCTGGCCAATGTGAAATTGCCGGCTCAGGTGCGGCTACATATTGATATCGACCCATATAGTTTTCTCTAAAAGTGCCTGATGATGTGGATTTGCCCGGCAGGTGCCCTTTCGTGCTGGAATCATAACGAAAACGTCAAATTTTCGGTGTCTCACTGCTTGCCTTTCGGCCATGGCTATGATAGCACCCTTCACGTCACAGCGAGGAATGGCGCGATTTACGCCGAGCCCGGCCGTGCGGCCACATAAATGGTTTTTTCAGAACGAGGTTAGTTCAGTGAGTTCAGGCGCTACAGGTCTTCCAGGACGTTATGCTGGCGCGCTTTATGCGCTGGCTGTTGAAAGCAAAAAAATCGACGCTATCCATGCGGATTTGACCGCATTAGCAGGACTGGTGGCCGAACATCAGGATCTTAAAAAACTAGTGGACTCTCCAATTTTATCGCGCCACGAGCAGCAAGCTGCGATCACTGCAATTTTAGAAAAGGCCGGCGCTGATGCGCTAACTGTTAAATTTGTCGGGACGCTGGCGGCGAACGGCCGTTTAAGTGCGCTTCTTCGTGTTATCCGGGCCTTTTTAGAAGAGCATGCCCGGCGGCGCGGTCAGATCTCTGCAGAAGTTATCTCGGCGGTGCCGCTTGACGATAGCCGGAAGGCATCTGTAGAAAAAACAGTCGCCCGACTCGCCGGTAGCGACAAATTGTCACTTTCGATGCGTGTAGATCCGTCTTTGATTGGTGGTCTTGTGGTGCGTATCGGATCTCGTATGATTGATATTTCAATCAAAACCAAACTTAGCCGGCTGGAAACGGCCATGAAGGGTGTTGCGTGATGGATATTCGTGCGGCTGAAATTTCAGCGATCCTCAAGGAACAAATTGCCAATTTCGGTAGTGAAGCAGAAATCGCCGAAGTTGGGCGTGTGCTGTCAGTGGGTGATGGTATTGCCCGCGTCCACGGGCTTGACGAAGTGCAAGCTGGTGAAATGGTCGAATTTGAAAGCGGCGTGAAGGGCATGGCCTTAAACCTTGAAGCTGACAATGTTGGTATAGTTATTTTCGGTGATGACCGGTCGATCCGTGAAGGTGATGTGGTTCGCCGTACAGCCTCCATTGTGGATACGCCAATCGGTAAAGGCCTGCTTGGCCGCGTTGTCGACGCGCTTGGTAACCCAATCGATGGCAAAGGCCCGCTGAAAAACGTGAAGCGCAGCCGGGTTGAGGTCAAAGCCCCTGGCATCATGCCGCGCCAATCTGTGCATGAGCCCATGCAAACTGGATTGAAGGCGATTGACAGTTTGATCCCAGTTGGCCGCGGTCAGCGCGAATTGATCATTGGTGACCGCCAGACTGGTAAGACCGCCATTGCGATTGACGCCTTTATCAATCAGAAATCAGTCAATGAAGCGGCTCGCAAGGATGACGCAAAAAAGTTATTCTGTATTTATGTAGCTGTTGGCCAAAAGCGTTCGACAGTGGCACAAATCGTGCGCTCGCTCGAAGAACAAGGTGCTATGGACTATTCGATTGTTGTTGCGGCAACAGCATCTGATCCAGCCCCGATGCAGTTTTTGGCGCCTTATACAGCCTGTGCCATGGGCGAATATTTCCGCGATAACGGCATGCACGCGCTGGTGGTTTATGACGATTTGTCAAAACAGGCGGTCGCCTATCGCCAGATGAGCTTGTTGCTTCGCCGTCCACCAGGACGTGAAGCTTACCCTGGTGATGTGTTCTATTTGCACTCACGGCTTTTGGAACGTGCGGCAAAATTGAACGAAAGCAATGGTTCTGGGTCACTGACCGCGTTGCCAGTTATTGAAACACAAGGCGGTGACGTGTCGGCCTTTATTCCGACTAATGTGATTTCGATCACTGACGGACAGATCTTCCTTGAAACAGAATTGTTTTACAAAGGCATCCGCCCCGCGGTGAATGTGGGTCTGTCTGTGAGCCGCGTCGGTTCAGCCGCACAAATCAAAGCGATGAAACAGGTTGCTGGTACCATTAAGCTGGAATTGGCCCAATATCGTGAAATGGCGGCGTTTGCGCAATTTGCGTCAGATATGGATGCCTCTACCCGGGCGCTTCTCGAACGTGGCGAGCGTCTGACCGAATTGTTGAAACAACCGCAATACAGCCCGATGCTTGTTGAAGAACAGGTGGCGGTGATTTTTGCCGGGGTGAAGGGCTATTTGGACTCGATTGCGGTGAGTGATATTGGCCGGTTCGAAGCGGGGCTTCTGGATCATCTGCGTAGTTCTGAGCAGGCACTCCTCGACACCATTCGTGACGAAAAAGCCTTGTCAGACAAAACTGAAGAAAAACTGGGCAAAGCCATTGCGGCATTTGCCAAGAGCTTTTCATAAGGCGCTAGGTTAGGTCGAAGACGTTTTAGAATCGCCTGTTGGAGTTCGGTAAATGGCATCTTTGAAGGATCTGAAGACGCGCATTAACAGCGTCAAGTCCACGCAGAAAATTACGGCTGCAATGAAAATGGTGGCAGCGGCAAAATTGCGGCGGGCACAAGATGCCGCCGAATCTGGCCGTCCTTATTCGACGCGTATGCGGCAGGTGATTGGCAATCTTGCCAGCAAGGCTGACGCCGCATCAGCCCCACAATTGCTTGTCGGCAACGGCAAAGACCAAACACATCTGTTGGTGGTGATGTCAGCAGATCGCGGCTTGTGTGGTGGCTTTAACGGCACAGTGACGCGGCAGACTCGCGCCGAAGCAGCGCGTCTTCGGGCGGAAAATAAAACCGTCAAGCTGTTGATGGTCGGGCGCAAATCAGCGGATGCCTTGCGACGTGAATTTGGTGATTTGTATCTCGATCAATATGAAGGTCTGCAGGGTACATCAGTAAGTTACAGTGATGCTGCAAAAATTGCTGAAACCATCCGCACGGGGTTCGAGGCGGGCGAATTTGACGTATGCACCTTGATCTTCAATAAATTCAAAAATGCCATCACGCAGGAAATCACCCTGACTCAGCTGATTCCAGCCGAAGTTGATAATAGCGATGCCGCCGATGGTGACGCTGCCACCGTCAGCTATGAGTACGAGCCAGAAGAAGATGAATTGCTGGCAAGTTTATTGCCGCGTAATTTGTCTACACAAATGTATGGTGCGTTGCTTGAGTCATCTGCCGCTGAATTGGCAGCACGTATGACGGCGATGGATAACGCCACCCGTAACGCCGGTGAATTGATCGACCGTTTGACACTGGTTTACAACCGGACGCGGCAGGCCAACATCACCAGCGAGCTTATTGAGATTATTTCAGGTGCCGAAGCTATCTAGGTAGCGAAACGGCCAAACAGTGAAGAGCAAACAAACCTAATCGGGCAATCTTGCCCACAAAAAAACGGTTCTAGCCCGGAGTAACAAGACCATGGCAAAAAACGGAATTGGTAAAATCAGTCAGGTGATCGGCGCGGTTGTCGACGTTGAATTTGATGGTGAACTGCCAGCGATTCAAAATGCGATTGAGGTGAATAACAACGGCCAGCGACTGGTGCTTGAAGTTGCCCAGCACCTTGGCGAATCAGCTGTGCGGACGATTGCGATGGATGCGACCGAAGGCTTGGTGCGCGGGACCAAAGCTGTTGACACAGGCGCCCCGATCACTGTGCCAGTGGGCCCGGAAACACTTGGCCGGATCATGAATGTGATTGGCGAGCCCGTTGACGAAGGTAAGCCTGTTAAGTCCAAAAAACATTATCCAATTCACCGTGCGGCACCAGATTATGTTGACCAGTCAACAGAGGCTGAAATTCTGGTGACAGGCATCAAGGTTGTTGACCTTCTGGCCCCCTACGCCAAAGGTGGTAAAATTGGTCTGTTTGGTGGTGCCGGTGTTGGCAAGACTGTTTTGATCATGGAATTGATCAACAACGTGGCCAAAGCGCATGGTGGCTATTCAGTGTTTGCTGGTGTTGGCGAACGGACACGTGAAGGTAATGATCTGTATCACGAAATGGTTGAATCAGGCGTTATCAAAACCGATGGGCCGGGGTCAAAAGCCGCGCTTGTTTACGGTCAGATGAACGAGCCGCCGGGCGCGCGCGCACGTGTAGCCTTGACCGGTTTGACGCTGGCTGAATATTTCCGCGATGAAGAAGGCCAAGACGTGTTGTTCTTCGTTGATAACATTTTTCGCTTTACCCAAGCTGGGTCTGAAGTGTCAGCGTTGCTTGGCCGTATCCCTTCAGCAGTGGGTTACCAGCCAACATTGGCAACGGATATGGGTGCGTTGCAAGAACGTATTACCACCACAAATAAAGGCTCGATCACTTCGGTGCAGGCGATTTATGTGCCTGCCGATGACTTGACTGACCCAGCGCCAGCTACATCATTCGCGCACCTTGATGCGACCACAGTGTTGTCACGTCAAATTGCTGAGCTTGGCATTTACCCAGCGGTGGATCCGCTTGACTCATCGTCACGCATGCTGGATCCGCGTATTGTGGGCGAGCACCACTACAATGTGGCGCGCCAGGTCCAAGAAGTGTTGCAACAATATAAGTCACTACAAGATATCATTGCCATCCTTGGTATGGATGAATTGTCGGAAGAAGATAAGTTGGTTGTTGCCCGTGCGCGTAAGATCCAGCGTTTCTTGTCACAGCCGTTCCATGTGGCCGAAGTGTTTACTGGTTCACCTGGCAAGCTGGTTGGTCTTGAAGATACAATCGCCGGTTTTGAGGGTATTTTGAAAGGTGATTATGACCATCTCCCAGAAGCCGCTTTCTATCTTGTCGGCACCATCGAAGAAGCTGTCGAAAAAGGCAAGAAGCTGGCGTAAGAAGCAGCATAAGCAATAGTGCTGGCAATAAAGGTCAGCAGGAAATAGGCACTAATCATGGCTGAAACAACGCAATTAGAACTTGTCACACCGGCACGTATCATGGCCCAGCAAGCGGTTGAAATGGTGGTTGCCCCGGGTGTTGAGGGCCTGTTTGGGGTGTTGCCACGGCATGCCCCTTTGTTGGCTGATCTCACACGTGGTGTTGTCGAACTGTACCAAAATGGCAAGGTCACTGATCGCTTTATGATTGATGGCGGTTTGGCTGACGTGTCTGGCGCAAGCGTAACAATCCTTGCTGAGCGCGCCATTCATCTAGGTAGTGCTGATGCCGCACAATTAAAAACACAGGCGGCTGATGCTAGTGATGACGAGGCTGATTTTTTGAATGCGGCGATTGGTGCTTTGAGCTGATTTAAAGATATAAAAAAGCCGTCTTTGGTAACGCGCCACAGGCGGCTTTTTTATGGCCAGGCTAGTCAAGAATTGACGAAAATGCTGTCAAAACATTCTGATAGACATCGCGTTTAAAGGGCACCGCTAGATCAACCAGATCATAGGGCGACAGCCATTTCCATTCGCAAAATTCAGGCTTGTCGGTGGCGATGTTGATATCATCATCATGCCCGGTAAACCGCAATGCCATCCATTTTTGTTTTTGGCCCTTATACTGGCCTTGCCATAAACGGTCAGCCAGAGGCAGTGGAATATCGTAATAGAGCCAATCGTCATGTTGCCCGACCAATTCGGCGGCATTTGTGCCAATCTCCTCGCGCATTTCACGCATACATGCATCAAGCGGGCTTTCCCCAGCGTCAATGCCGCCTTGCGGCATTTGCCAAGCTTCGGCGCGGCTATCAATGCGGCGCCCGGCAAACACTTTGCCATCATTATTTAGCAAAAAGATACCGACACAAGATCGGTAGGGGCGCTCGTTATAGGGTGTAGGGGCCGCATGTGACATTTTATTCATTGGGTGGTCTTGTCCTTGGTAAAGATGGCAACGCCTTGAATGAGATCGAGGGCGCGGGCCAATTGATAGTCAATTTTTGACTGGTCTACCTTTTCCGGGGGGCTAGTGGCGGCGGAGCCATCGTCTGATTCGGATGCGGTTTGGTCATTTGAGGTTTTGTCAAGCGCGCCTTTGAGGTCTTCTTCGCGGGTATTGCCGCCTTCGAGCTCTTCGATTCGAGCCAGCGCCACTTCGATATTAGGGGTAATGCCGGTTGCCTGGATCGACACACCTGACGGCGTGTAATAACGTGCTGTGGTGAGCCGCATCGCCCCGGTGCCGGACACCGGGATGACCGATTGCACCGAGCCCTTGCCAAAAGACCGGGTGCCAAGAAGCACCGCCCGCTGATGGTCCTTTAACGCCCCAGCGACGATTTCAGAGGCTGATGCTGACCCGGAATTTATCAGCACAACCAGCGGCAGGCCGCGGGCGATATCGCCGGGTTTGGCATAGGCCCGGCTGGCATTTTTTTCATCGCGTCCGCGGGTTGAAACAATCTCACCAGCGTCAAGAAACGCATCACTCACCGCAATGGCTTCATTCAACAGCCCGCCCGGGTTATTGCGCAAATCAAGAACAAAGCCTTTTATCTCGTCGTCATGTTCAGCAAAAATTTTCTCTACCGCATCTTTCAGCCCGGGGCTGGTTTGTTCGGAAAATGTGGTGATACGCAAATAGCCAATATTATCATATACTTCGGAACGTACTGAGCGGATTTTTATGGTGTCGCGGGTGACGGTCACATCAAATGGGTCATTTTGCGCGCGCTGGATGGTCACGGTGACGTCTGACCCGACCTTGCCGCGCAATTTATCAACAGCTTCTGATAAGGCCATGCCCATAACCGCTTCACCATCGACTGCAATGATGTAATCTTCAGGTTGCAATCCAGCTTTGGCGGCCGGTGTGTCATCTATCGGCGATACAACCCTGATCAGGCCATTTTCCATGGTGATTTCAATGCCAAGTCCGCCAAATTTGCCCTTTGTCTGCACCTGCATATTGGAAAAATTTTCTGTGTCCAGAAAGGATGAGTGCGGATCAAGCGAGGTAAGCATGCCATTAATCGCGGCCTCTATCAGGGCTTTTTCGTCAACCTCATCAACATAACTTTCGCGCACCCGCTGGAAAATATCGCCAAATAAGCCAAGTTGGCGGTAAATTTCTTCGTTCTTGTTAGATTTAGCAGAGGTCAGTGTCGGCATCGCAAAAATGCCAGCCATTAGCATCCCGCAAAGAAACGGAACCATGACCCGCTTTGCCCGATTACCAGCTGGTATGAAACGGGTGATGATATGTCTCATTGGTTGCTCCTATGCGGATATCAAAAAATGTCATTGTCAGAACGGCGGGGTAATCTGTTAAAGATAGTATGCTTCGTCAGTCCTGACCATAGTGATACACCGCGTTAACGTTTCTTTAAGGCGCCTTCATGGTGCCAGTCAAAACATCGTGATTCAACCCCAAGCGATGATTTCATATCTTATCTGGCAAGCTTGGTTTATCGCGCTGTAAATAACGGTCTGCCGGTCATGCTAGAGGGTTGTTCAACCCCCATCATGGCAAGTAAACTGGGGGCTAAATCAGCCAGTCTGCCATCGGTGACCTGCAACCCGTCATTTCCATTGACCAGAATCAATGGCACCAAATTGGTGGTATGGGCGGTATGCGGCGATTCGGCCTTGGTGTCCCACATCACTTCACAATTGCCATGGTCGGCGGTCAGCAGCATCTGGCCGTCAGCCGCCAGCACCGCCGCTACTAATTCACCCACGCATGCATCAACGGCTTCGACCGCAGTAATGGCCGCCGCCAGATCACCTGTATGACCGACCATATCGGGGTTGGCAAAATTGATCACCAATAGATCATGCGATTTGGCCTCTAGGCTGGCCACAGCTTTTGCCAGCACCCCGCCGGCACTCATTTGTGGCAGTTGGTCATAGGTCGCTACATGTGGCGATGGCACCAAGGTGCGGTCTTCGCCTATGTGCTGGGTTTCGTCACCACCATTAAAGAAAAATGTGACATGCGGGTATTTTTCGGTTTCCGCAAGCCGAAGCTGGCGGCGCCCCGCCGCCGCAACAACCGCGCCCAAAGTGTTGGCCAAATCAACCGGCGGATAAAGCGGGGTGACAAACGCGTCAAGTTCAGCTGAATAGCTAGTCATGCCAAGCGCCGGGCGTAAGGCAATGGGCTGTGTCTTGCAGGCTGTCGTGTCTGGCCGATAGAAGCAGTCTAGAATCTGCCGTGCCCGGTCGGCTCTGAAATTCATCATCACCAAACCGTCACCATCACGCATGCCGGCATATCCGCCGATAATTGTCGCCTGCAAAAATTCGTCACTTTCACCGCGAAAATAGCCGGCCTGCAATGCTTGCACGCCATTATCAGCATGAAAATCAGCCTGGCCAAGGGCAATCGCATCATAGGCTTTTTGCGTGCGATCCCACCGGTGGTCCCGATCCATACCAAAATAGCGCCCGGTCAGGCTACCAAGGGTGGCATTTTCGGGCAATTTGGCAACAAAGTCTGGCAAGCTGACACCGGCATCGCGTGGCAACACATCACGGCCATCGGTAAAGGCATGGATCACAACAGGAATTTTGGCCAGCGCTAAACCGTTGACAACAGCTAGTAAATGATCTTGATGGGCATGAACGCCGCCGGGTGAGACCAGCCCGATCACATGCGCTGTCCTGCCGGTTGAGGCAAGATGGCTTGCAAGTTCCTGCAAGGCTGGGTGCGCGGCAAGCGATCCATCTTCGGCGGCGGCGTTGAGGCGCGGTAAATCTTGTTGTACGACCCGCCCAGCGCCAATATTCATATGGCCAACTTCAGAATTGCCAACTTGCCCGTCCGGTAGCCCAACATCAGCACCAGATGCCGCCAAAAAACTATGTGGACAGCTTGTCCATAATTTATCAAATACCGGTGTATTTGCTAGAGCGACCGCGTTATGGGCGGGATCGATCCGATGCCCCCACCCATCCATGATACACAGAACCACTGGCCCTTTTGCGGGATGATATGCTGTTTTTGCCATGGCGTTTTTTATACTGCCGCGCTGGGCTGAAGTATAGTGCAAACCAGCATTGTTAATTGCCACGATGATAGGGGTGTCCGGCCAAAATCATGCTCGCCCGATAGAGCTGTTCGGCAAGCATGGCGCGGCATAGCATATGCGGCCAGGTGGCACGCCCAAAGGATATGGTGCGCAACGCTTTTTGCCGAATAGTTGCCGCATGGCCATCCGCCCCGCCAATCGCAAAAGCCGCCGCCCCATAGCCGCTGTCACGCCAGTTATGGATCAGAGCGGCTAAATCCTCGGACGAATGATCCTTGCCGCGTGGGTCAAGAATGGCCAGCGCCGCGCCGGGTGGTACCGCCCGCAAAAGCCGTATGCCTTCATCATCGGTCCGTTTAGCACCGGCGGGTAGTTTGGATTCAACTTCATGAATGCCGCCAGCTTCAGGAAGCCGCCCAAGCCAATCTTCAGCGAGGTGATGTTCGGCTGAACCACGGTTTTTGCCAACGGCGACAATAAAAAGCTGCATGGTTGACGCCTCATGGGGTTAGGACAGGTCGAAGGTGGGCTAGCCGTCGGTACCAACAGTGACGATTTCTTCGGCCGCGTCATCGGCCCACATCCTCTCAAGCCCGTAAAATTCTCGCACTTCAGGCCGAAACAAATGCACGATGACATCATTCGCATCGATCAGCACCCAGTCAGCTTGGCGCAGGCCCTCTAGTCCTAGAACGGCAACCTTGTTTTGTTTCAGTTTGAACTCTATATGCTCCGCCATAGCGGCAACTTGACGCGATGATGTGCCACTTGCCACAATCATATAATCGGCCATAGCCGATTTGCCCTGCAACGGAATTGTCAGTATGTTTTCGGCTTTGTCATCGTCTAATGAGGTGGTGATTAATTCAAGGATCTGGTCTGCATCACGTGCAGTATGTGGTTTAGAAATGGGTTTCTCCTTCAAATATCCAGCCTTTGCGTTTCATCCTTACGCGATTGGCATACATGGCGGTTTTGCCGAATATCGGTTGCTGACGCATGATGCCGTTGTCCTGCTATGAAGCACCATCCCGGCATTTTCTGTCCCGTACTGACAAGTCTGCACTGCAATTGACCATGGGTATAGCGGCGCTTAAATAGTAGCCGGCCGGCGCTTATAGCCTGATAAGAATAGCCTGGCCGGTCGATTACGGCAATGGGTAGTATATCTATTATGTCTTTGTAGCGTTTCCACTGTCTGAACTGCACAAGATTGTCTGCCCCCATGATCCAAACAAGGCGGGCCAAAGGCATGGTTGCGCGCAGATATTTCAATGTTTCAAAGGTGAAATTGCTAGGTAGTCTGACTTCGGGCGCAATCACATGGATGAAAGGCAAACGGTCAGTGAGTGCGCGGGCGATGCTCAGCCGGTCGGTTAAACTGGCCATATTGGTCGGCACTTTCAGTGGGTTTTGAGGACTCACAAGCCACCAGATTTGATCCAGCCCCAGCTTGCGATAGGCTTCTATACTCATGTGAATATGGCCGGCATGCGCCGGGTTAAACGACCCCCCAATCAAGCCAATTTTCAGCTTTGTCCGGCTGTGAAATAAAGGCGAGCGTTCATGCCGGGTGCGGTTAGCCACGGATTTGGCCATCACCGCGCACAACATATTTAAAACTTGTCAGCTGGGCACTGCCAACCGGTCCGCGTGCATGCAATCTGCCAGTGGCAATGCCAATTTCGGCGCCCATACCAAATTCACTGCCATCTGCAAATTGCGTTGATGCGTTAAGCATCACAATGGCGCTGTCAACACGGGTCAGAAATGCGTCTGCCGCTTCATCCGACTCGGTGATGATCGATTCGGTGTGACCAGACCCATAGCGGGCAATGTGATCTATCGCCATATCGACGCTATCGACAACCCGCACCGATAAAATGGCATCAAGATATTCGGTGTGCCAGTCATCATCATTGGCAAGTTGCATGTCAGGGACTAGTGACTTTGCCGCGCTGTCGCCGCGTAATTGACAGCCTGCTTTTTGCAAATCAGCGGCAATGGTGGGCAGCATCTCAGCCGCCACATCCTGATGCACAAGCATGGTTTCGGCGGCGCCACAGATGCCGGTACGCCGCATTTTCGCATTCACGGCAATGGTTCTGGCTTTGGTGAGGTCTGCATATTTGTCGATATAAATGTGGCAGATGCCTTCCAAATGCGCGAACACCGGTACGCGTGCTTCGCGCTGAATGCGCTCTACAAGTGATTTGCCCCCACGTGGGATAATGACATCAATACCGCCCACCGCGGCCAGCATTGCCCCAACTGCGTCGCGATCGGTTGTTGGCACAATCTGCACAGCCGCAGGCGGCAAATCGGCCGCCACCAACCCACGTACCATAATATCGGCGAGAAAGGCTGAACTATGCTGGCTGTCACTGCCGCCGCGCAAAATTACTGCGTTGCCGGCCAGTACACACAAGCCGGCGGCATCAATTGTGACATTAGGGCGCGATTCATAAATCACACCAATAATGCCTAAAGGCGTCGATTGACGGGTGATATCGAGGCCATTTGGACGTTGCCAACGTGCCAGTTCCGCACCAATGGGGTCTGGCTGGGTGGCGATAGTTTCCAAGCCAACTGCCATATCTTCAATCCGCGATTCGGTGAGGGTGAGCCGGTCAATAAACGCATCGCTAAGGCCAGTTTTTACCGCCGCGGCAAGGTCTTCTTTATTGGTGGCAAGTAAATCGGCTGTGTGTGTCCGAATAAGTTTTGCAGCTTCACGCAATGCCAGTTGCCGTGTGGCAAAACCGCTGGTGCCCAGCACCATTTGTGCCGCGCGTGCGGCGGTGACCAAGCTGTCGATCAAACGCGTTGCGTTTTGTGTATGCGCGGTTGTGTCTGTCATTTTAGTTCCACTACGGCCCCGTTGAACACCAAGCCCTTGTCACCAAGGCCTAGTTATCAATTACCACCAGATTATCTGTGTGGATCATCTCATCGCGACCACGATACCCTAGCATGGTCTCAATTTCACGGCTTTTGTGGCCTTTGATTTTGGCCGCATCGCCAGCGCTGTAGCTAGACAGGCCATGGCCTATGACCCGGCCTGACTGGTCTTCAACAGCAATCAGGTCACCCCGATCAAATTGTCCGTCAACAGCGACAACCCCGGCTGGTAAAAGGGATTTTCCACGACGCAGAGCCAGCGCCGCCCCAGCGTCCACAGCTATGGTGCCGCGCGGCGTCAAGGCCCCGGCGATCCATTGTTTGCGCGCCGCATGTGGCGTTTCTGTTGCAATAAAACAACTGCAGGTCGCGCCCTTTTCCAGCCGTGAAAGCGGTTCCGGGTCACGCCCATCACAGATAATCATATGACAGCCGGCGGTGGTGCTGATCCGCGCCGCCTCGAGCTTGGTAACCATGCCGCCAGACGCATATTGTGCATTTGCCGCGCCAGCCATTGCCATAATATCAGCGGTGATCTGATCGATCTGGGGCAGGTGCGTTGCGGCCTTGTTATCGTTCGGGTTGCCGGTGTAAAGACCATCAACATCAGATAACAAAACCAGAAGATCGGCCCCAATCATCGCCGCCACGCGCGCCGCCAGACGATCATTATCGCCAAAGCGGATTTCTGCTGTCGCTACAGTGTCATTTTCATTGACCACAGGTACCGCGCCAAGTTCTAGCAATGCCCCCATGGTGGCACGGGCGTTCAAATGTTTGCGCCGGGTTTCGGTATCGTCTGGTGATAACAGAATCTGGGCGGTTTGCACCTTATGTGCGCCAAGCGCATCCATCCATGCATGCGCCAGCGTGACTTGCCCAGTGGCGGCGGCCGCCTGTTTTTCCTGGAGACTCATGGTTTTGTTGTGGATTTTCAGCAACCGGCTTCCCAATGCAATAGCACCGCTAGAGACCACCACAATATCTTTTCCTGTCGCTTTCAGTCGCGCAATATCGCTGGCGATTCCTGCCAGCCAGGCGGTGTTGATGGTGTTTTTATCCTCATCAACCAGCAAAGCTGACCCAACCTTCACAACGATTCGGTGGGCGGCTGGAAGGGCATTACGCCCGGTTATGGCGACCATGGTTCAACCTCTTGCGGTGCGGCATCTTTAGCCCGGCTTATTTCGATAACGCTTATTAATTGCCGCAACGTGTCGGTGACGCCACTGCCGGTGACAGTGGACAAGCACATCACCTGGCCAGCCCCAGCCGCGCGGAGTTCAGCCGCCAATTCATCTGCATAATCAGCCGGAATTGCATCAAGTTTTGTCAGGCCGACAATTTCAGGCTTGTCATAGAGGCCGCCACCATAGGCTTTTAACTCCTGCCGTAAAATTTGCCATGACGCGACCGGGTCAGTACCGGTGGCGTCAACAAGATGTAATAAAATTCGGCAGCGTTCGACATGCCCTAAAAACCGATGGCCCAGCCCGATACCTTCATGCGCGCCTTCGATCAGTCCGGGAATATCCGCCATCACAAATTCTTTACTATCAATGCCAACAACACCAAGGTTGGGGTGTAACGTGGTAAAGGGATAATCGGCAATTTTAGGGCGGGCCGCCGATACTGCGCTTAAAAATGCTGATTTGCCGGCATTTGGCATGCCAAGCAGACCCGCATCAGCAATCAGTTTTAGACGTAACCATACCCACATTTCCCGGCCGGTTTCACCAGGTTGCGATTTACGCGGGGCACGATTGGTTGATGATTTGAAAAACGCATTGCCTTTGCCGCCAATGCCGCCTTTGGCTAGAATGATGCTCTGGCCCTCATAAGTAAGGTCTGCCAGCACCGTTTGCTGGTCATCTGATAAGATCTGGGTGCCGATTGGCAGGCGGAGTGTCACGTCTTTGCCCGATGCCCCACTGCGGTCACGGCCCGCCCCTGGACGGCCAGAATTAGCCTTGAAATGCTGTTGATAGCGATAATCAATCAACGTGTTTAACCCGTTCACCGCCACCGCAACAACATCACCGCCGTGCCCACCATCACCACCATCTGGGCCGCCAAATGGCACATGTGCTTCGCGCCGAAAGCTTACCGAGCCCGGCCCACCATTACCAGAACGCATATAGATTTTGGCTTGGTCTAGAAATTTCATTCTGGTGCTTTCGATTCACGCTGTCTGGCTGATGCTGACAAAATACATGTTGAAAAAGACAATAGGGGAACAACAATACTGTCATTCCCCTGCGATCTGTTTCAGGCCAGTTTAATCTAACCTCGGTCAGTCACAACATATGATGGCGATGACCAAGCGTCTTATTCGGCGGCCTCTGCCGTCGGCACAACATTAACAAACATCTTACCGCCAGATTTTTGCCGAAAAGCAACTTGGCCTTTCGTCAGCGCGAACAAGGTATGGTCTTTGCCCATGCCAACATTGTCGCCGGGATGCACTTTTGTGCCCCGCTGGCGCATGATGATGTTGCCTGCCAAAACCGATTCGCCACCAAATTTTTTCACACCAAGACGACGACCAGCCGAATCGCGGCCGTTTCTGGAGCTACCACCTGCTTTTTTATGTGCCATACTACAACACCCTCTTGTCCATTTTGATGCCGCGGTGCGGCACGATAATTAGTCTAACTTTGCCGCCTTCTTTGCGGCGGGCTTTTTCGCTGCAGTGGCTTTCGGTGCGGCTTTTTTTGCTGTCGCTTTTTTCGCAGCTGGCCTTGTGGTAGCCTCTGCTTCTGGCTTGGCTTTTTTGGCCGCCGGCTTGGCTGGCGCGAGTTTTTTCGCGTCTTCCGCGATATCGTTGATCTTCAGCAATGTAAGATCCTGCCGGTGGCCTTGAGTGCGGCGATGATTTTTCCGGCGCTTGCGACGGAAGATAATGATTTTCTGGCCACGTGTCTGGCGTACAACAGTGGCACTGACAGCCGCACCTTCAACAGTTGGTGTGCCAATGGTTACTTTATCACCATCGCCAAGCATGACGATATCATTCAAAATGACTTCAGCGCCTTCTTCTGCGGCGATGCGCTCAACCAGGATGGTGTCATCCTTCGCTACACGATATTGTTTTCCACCTGTTTTCACCAAAGCATACATGGCGATCTTCCTTATCATATTATTGTGACGCCACCGCGCCGCCAGCCCTCGGTTTTGTCGGCACGTTCCTATCGTCAGCGTCATTCGTCTTTCACAACTGTTGCCAAGGATATATTCGGCATGTTTTGGCCGGACTGCCCCCCGCCATACCAGCGGCAGTAACGCGGTAATGCGGCGGACTATACGCTTTGCGGGTGATGTGTCAAGTGTTTGCTTGTGTTACCGTATGGTGAAATAGCCAGTTTTTCAATACAATGACGCTAGCATACGGCGCAGTGCCAGCCTAGCCACCAGCAAAATCGCCATCGCGCACCGGATCATAGGGATTTTGCCCCATTTCTAGGTGTAACTGGTCGCCATCCCACAGATTCGCGATAACAACATCCATATTCAAGCTAACTCCCAGCCCCGGGGCAGTTGGTGGTATGATATAACCATCTTCCCAACATAGCGACGTTTCTAATAATCTGGCGTGAAACCCATCCATTTTCTGGATTGATTCAAGAATTAGGAAATTTGGGGTAGCGGTGGCCAGTTGGATATTGGCGGCCGCTACAATCGGCCCGCAATAGAGGTGTGGAGCGATTTGCGCATAGTAGGTTTCGGCAATGGCGGCGATTTTCTTGGCTTCCAAAATCCCGCCGGCCCGGCCCAGATTTGGTTGCAAAATGGCGGCTGCCCCACAGCGCAACACCCGGGCAAATTCATATTTGGTGCAGAGCCGTTCGCCAGTGGCAATCGGCACCGGGCTATGCGCGGCAACTTTGGCCATTTCTTCCGGCATATCCGGCGGTGTTGGTTCTTCAAACCATAACAGGTCATAAGGTGCCAGACGTTTGGCAAGCCGGATAGCGCCCGCCGCGGTAAATTGACCATGTGTACCAAATAGCAAATCAGCCTGATCGCCCACAGCGTCTCGGATGGCGGCACAAAAAGCGGCTGACCGGTCAAGTGCTGGCAAATCGGGCATGCGTCCATCGAACACAGTATATTGGCCGGCCGGGTCAAATTTTACCGCGGTAAACCCCTGTTTTACGCAGGATAATGCGGCTGCCGCGCTGGCCACCGGGTCATTGTAAAAGTGCCCAGCATCCTGATCATCGTGCGGATAAAGATAGGTGTAGGTGCGTAGTCTGTCATGCACTTGCCCCCCCAGCAAATCATAGACCGGTCGGTCTAGGGCTTTGCCGATTATGTCCCAACAGGCCATTTCTAATCCGCTGACAACGCCTTGCACTGACGGGTCTGGGCGATGCGAAAAGCCAGACCCATGCGCGCGCCGGCAAAATTGTTCGATCTGAAATGGGTTTTGCCCTTCCAGATAGCGCTGGAAAATATCGCTTGCCATGGCGGTGATGACTTCTGGGGCAAAACTTGCGGCATAGATTTCGCCAGTGCCAGTGATACCACAAGATGTTGTCAGGGTGACAAAAATAAAATAGCGCCCCCCAAAGCCGGGCGGTGGGTTCTTCACAATATAGCTGGTCTGCGTTGCAAGCTTCATGATGGGTCTTTCCTCGTCAGCGGGCCGCGGTCATTGTCTCCTTCTGTTTCAGACAGTGTCACGCCATACAAGCTTGGCGCACAATATCATGAAAAAACAAGTATTATCTGTGATAAGCTGTTATGAATGTTATGTTTTTTCACGTATCAATGGATCATTTTGTACCCCCGCTTTCACGGTCTTGGATGTGGTTTGGTGCCGACAACAAAAGGAGGTTTTTATGATTGCATCTCTTATGGCTTTCCTTCGCCGCCATATTGTGATGTTTGACATTGTGAAATTTTGTGCTGGGTTGGTGATTGGATCTGGTTTGGGGGTATATTTTCTGCCCATTCTGATAGCTGAAAAAGGCCTTGATAAAGCCTCGATTACAGTCTTGTCTGACAGTGCGCTTCGTCGTGGCACATTTGTGCGTGATTCGCCGAGGTCAGACGGCCTGCATTGGGGTGAACGGGTGATTATGGTCAATGCAGATTGTATCTGGCTTGATGGCAAGATTGCGCCGGGGCCAGATTATCGTTTGTATCTGACCCCAAAATATGTTGAAACCGGAGCTGGGTTTCAAAATATTAACGCTCAATCGGTTCAAATTGGGCCGTCAAAGCCTTTGAGGATTTTTCACTCGGCCTGCCAGATGGCTTGGACGCGACAAATTACCGGGCTGTTTTGATTTGGTGTGAGGCGTTTGAACAATTTATCACCGCGGCTGAATTACTATAATGATGTTTTAAGACAAGCAGGGTTGTGGGTGTGCGTGAGTCTTTTCTAATTCCAGCGCCAGATGCGCTCGATTTGACAACGGTTATTGATATTTACCAAACGCAGCGGGTGATGATGCCACGCGCCGTTTGCGGGGCTGGCCGCCAGCGCCCCGCTTTGATTGATATTCTGGATGAATTTGACGGGTTGATCCTTGATGGCTATGGGGTGATCAATGTGGGTGACGATTTGGTGGCTGGAATTGAAGATCTGTTGCAAGTGGCGGCAGATCGCAACAAACCAGTTGTCGTACTAACAAATGGTGGTAGTTTTGAAGTATCGGTGGCGGCGGCAAAATATGCCAAATGGCGCTTGCCTATTTTGCCAGATGCGGTGGTGTCGAGCCGTGATGCTATGCAGGCTGCCCTTGGCCATAAAAACCAAATGCCGGTGCTGTCGGCGACAGATGTGATCGGCTGTCTCGGGGCGGTGGTCACACCATTGTCCAGAGATCGCATTCTCGCCTATGACAAGACCATTGATTTTTGGCACAAGGCAGATGCCTTTGCGCTTCTTGGGGTGATTGACTGGACAGATCAGGATCAGGCCGATTTTGAGGCCGCGCTTATTGCCCGTCCACGGCCCGTATTTGTGGCTAATCCCGATGTTGCGGCCCCGCAGACAGGTCGATTTTCAGCCGAACCGGGCTATTGGATGGCACGCGCCATGCAGGCGGCAAAGATGCCAGTGCATTGGTATGGCAAGCCCTATCGCCCGGCTTTTGACATGGCGCTGGACAGGCTTAACAAACTGGCTGGGCGTCACCTTGATCGCCGCCGCGTGGCGATGGTTGGCGACAGCCTGCATACGGATATTTTGGGCGGTGGTGCGGCGGGACTGCAAGCGGTGCTTATCACCGGGGCGGGCCTGTTTCGTGATGGTGGGGCGGACAAATTTATTGCCGCTACCGGGATCCAGCCCGACTGGATTGTGCCGGGGCATAGCTAACGCCGGCAAACCCCTAACCGAATAGGATTGATAAATAATGACCACAACCCGCAGATTTTTGCTTCAGGGGCTAAGCTGTCAGGCCTCAATTGGTATTTATGATGCCGAACGACAAGCCACACAGACGGTGTTGATCGACGCCGAATTACTATTGCGTGAGGGAACCGAGCCACAGACTGACTCGGTTGATACCACGATTGATTATGATGTGATTCGCGATACCATTCACAGCTTGGTGGGGGCGATGCATTACGATCTTCAAGAAACGCTGGCACGGCGTATTTTTGACGCTTTGCTGGCCTTGCCTGAGGTTGCGTCTGTCCGGGTGCGCACCGCCAAACCCGAGGCCTATTTTGACTGTCAGCAGATCGCCTATGAGCTAAGTAATCTGCCGTCTTAAGCCAGCGCTGATCGACAATTCATTTTTGCATAAGGCTGCGCTATGATCTGCATATCGATAGGTAAGCAGGCATAAAAGGCAAAGCGTCATATGTATGATGATGTGATTGCATTACGCGATTTTTACAACACCCCACTTGGCCAGCATGTGACTGGCCAAATGCATCCCCACATAAGCCGGTTTTGGCAAGCTGACATCAGCTGTTTAAATGTGATGGTGGGATATGGCATTGGCTGGTTGCCCCCAACAGTTAACGATCATGACATGCCGGCAGATTTGCTATCCTTGATGCTGGCAAGATCTGGGGTGATTGCGTGGCCAGACAGCGGGCCCCGACGTTGTAGCCTTGTCGACAGCCATGCCCTGCCGCTCCCGGATGTTCATGTTGACCGGTTATTGCTGGCGCATGCGCTTGAGTTTGATGCAGAACCGGGACGGCTTCTTGATGAATGCTGGCGGGTGTTGGATGGGGCCGGCAGATTATTGGTGGTGGTGCCGAATCGGCGGGGGCTATGGGCCCGGCTTGAACACACACCCTTTGGGCATGGCCGCCCCTATTCCAGTCGCCAGCTTTGTGTGCTTCTTGAAACACATGGGTTTGTGCCAAAGCGAACCTACCGAACTGCATGTTTGCCGCCCTTACATAACCGAGCGATGATTCGTTTTGCGGCAACAATTGAACGGCTTGGCCAGCGCTGGTGGCCAGCCTTGGGTGGGGTGTTGTTGGTCGAGGCAGAGAAAAAGCTCTATGCTGCGGCTGGAAACACCAGTAAACTTCGCCGCCGCCGTGCTGGTACCACACCAGCTTTGGCAACAGTGGTAAATGGCCCGCGTGAAGGAAATATGTGAATGAGTGACAAGTTACATAAGTTACGGGATGCCATTGATCACATAGATGCTGAAATTCTACAACTGATCGCGAAGCGCATGATTTTGTCGGATGAGGTGATCGCCGCAAAAAATGGTGAAGCGGCGTTTCGGCCGGGCCGCGAGGCGGCACTGATCCGACGATTGGCTGGCATGGATAGCAGTATGTCACCAGCTGTATTGCTGGGGATTTGGAGGCAAATTATGGCGGCTAGTCTTAGCCGACAGAACAAGGATTTGACATTCGCCGTGCATCAGTCCGCATTACCGGCCGCGATTTGGCATATGGGCAGTGCGCTAACAGCGCGCCATTGTGACGATTTTGATTCGGTGCTGGCTTTGATTGGGTCATCACATTGTCGTTATGGGCTTGTACCTGCGACGCATGATGGAAAGGCGCTGGCACGGGCCATGAGCAACGCTCAAAATATCTATATCACGGCACGGACCCCCCTATTTCCCATTCCAACAGTGACACCGGCCTATATTTTGGCTGACTACTTGCCAGATGAATCGGGAGATGACATAAGCCTGTTTGCTGTACCTGCGACAGATGATGGTCCGCAGATTGTGGCGGTTGACGGATATTTTGATGACCATATTCCAGCATCTTGTGATCCGGCGGCGCGGTTGCTTGGTATTTATGCGCGTTAAGGCTTCATCAAAATGACAGGTAAGTGACGTTATGGCGGTAATTTATAACAAAATTGCTATTATCGGGATGGGGCTGATTGGGGCATCGATTGCCCATGCCAGCCGGCGCGCGGGCCTTGCCACGGTGATGGCTGGTTATGACGCCGATCCAGCAGCAATGGCAGATGTTGCCGCATTAGCGCTTGTTGATGATGTCGCAAACTCAGCCGCAGCGGCAGTTGCCGAAGCCGATCTGGTGATTATGGCGGTACCAGTTGGCGCGGTTGGCGCGGTTGCCGAGACCATCGTACCGCATATGAAACCGGGGGCGGTGTTGACCGATACCGGGTCAACAAAACGGTCAGTATTGCGTGATGTGGCGCCGCATCTTAATGAAACAATTATTTGGCTACCGTCGCATCCGCTGGCTGGTACGGAACATTCTGGTCCGCAGGCTGGTATCGCGCATCTGTTTGATGGGCGGTATTGGATTGTATTGCCATTAGACGCGCCCGAGTCAGCGCTTCTAGAATTTGAATCATTTGTGACTGGACTAGGATCAGTTGTGGAACGGATGACCCCGGATTATCACGATAAGGTGCTGGCCTTGACCTCGCATTTGCCGCATTTGATCGCCTATACCATTGTTGGCACAGCGGTTGATTTGGAACAGCAATTGAAAAATGATGTGATCCGGTTTTCTGCCTCTGGATTTCGCGATTTCACCCGCATTGCCGCCTCCGACCCGGTGATGTGGCGCGATGTGTTTTTGAATAATGACGAAGCTGTGCTGGAAATGTTACAGCGTTTTTCTGAAGATTTATCCTATCTGCAACGGGCGATTCGCTGGCAAGAGGGTGATAAGCTGGAAGATTTATTTTCCCGCACCCGCGAAATTCGGCGCTCCATCATTGACGCCGGTCAGGATTGACCGTGCGGCTGTTTGTTACAGCCGGATAAACTCAGCTAGAAATTTTACATATTCGCGGGCCAGAAGCCTGACCAGCCTGGGGTTTTTCCACCAGCTGTCAATCTGCAAATCATCGGGGCTGACTGGCCAATATTGTAAATTGATATGCGGCATTTCACGCTCAAACGCCACTTTGGCACGTGGCATGTGATAATTGGCCGTCACCAGATACAGTGATGCGAGAAGATTGGTGTCGGCCCAGTGCCGCGCGGCACGGGCATTGCCACGTGTATCACGTGCGGCAAATTCAAGTTCAGCGCAGCACATTAGTAAATCGCGCTGGGTCTGATCCAGCCGTAAATCCTTGGCCAGAATCACCTTGTTGAGACCAGCCCCCACTCCCGATATCAATAATTTTGACGCGGCGCCATTGGCCAATAGCGTCAGGCCGGCATCTAGGCGTTGCTGGCCGCCAGTGATGACAACAATGCCATCACTTTTATGGGCAGGAGATGCCATTTGCCGCGGTAAATTCAACACGAAATATTGCAAGCCTGATATAAAAATAGCGGCCAGCACCGCGCACCCAATCACAACGGATTTGACCTGCTGAACCCTATTGTTCGTGTTTTCTGCCATGCTTTGTGCCGTTTATTTCGCCGCTTATTTCGTCATAATCAGGCCCAGATGACCCGCTCCCAAGGTCTCAGTTTACCAAGCAGATATGCCAGTTACCAGCCACCAACGACAATGCTATTTGGCATGATCGATTGATCAGGGTAGATTCAATAAGACTTTACTAAATTACCGGGATGTTTGCATGCTCTTGACCTGCCCGCATTGTACGACAATTTTTCGGGTTGATGCCGATCTGATTTCGCAAGATGGCCAGACCGTGCGCTGTTCGATTTGTCACCATGTTTGGGTTGCATCACCGGTGCCGCCGTCTGCCGATCAATCGGTTGCGTTATCTGATGCGGGTGCTATTGCCGCATCTCAATTTCCGGCTGTCACCCCTTTATCAGCGGCCCGTGATCGGCTGAAAAATTTGTGGAAACCATGTCTGGTTGCGGTGCTGGCGGCCGGCCTTGCTGGCGGTGTGATCATGAACCGGGGCACAATTACGGCCTATCTGCCGATTTTGATCAATGGATTTGATGCCATCGGCTTGCCCATACGCCCGGCGATGGCCCAGCTTCAGGTGACTGGGCTACAGGCCAGCTATGTTGGCGACACGATGCGAATATCTGGTGGGTTGCGTAATCGGGGCATATGGCGCACGCATGCGGCTGACCTACAGGTGACGGTGCGCGGTGCAGATGGCACGATTATGCAGGAAACAGTGATCCGACCAGACTATGATGTGATTGATGCACAAGCGGAAAGTGGCTTTTTTGTGCAGCTGGCTGTTGAGGCTGGCCGCGAGGCCCATGTTACGGTGACACCACTTGCGAATCGCATTGCACGCTAGAGTCTGTCGAAAAGCCTAAACGAAAATCTTAGGTGAAAAAACTAGGCAAAATGGCCTAGTCAAAGGATGGGATAGTTTCTTCGGCCAACAGGCTATCAAGTGACCGGGCCGGGCGTAATAGATGCGCTTTGCCGTCATGCACCAGCACTTCACCAGCTGGTGGGCGGGTATTATAAGCCGACGCCATCACCGCGCCATAGGCGCCTGCTGACAATACCGCCAGCTGATCGCCGGCGGCGAGTGCTGGCATATCCCGGTCAAGCCCTAAATAATCACCTGTTTCACAAACCGGCCCGACAATATCGGCCTTGCCAATGGCGTTTTGTGGGGGGGCCAGCGTGACAATCGGGTGATAGGCTTCATAGAGTGTCGGGCGAATCAGGTCATTCATCGCCGCATCGACAATGACGAAGCGCTTATTATCACCCTGTTTGACATAGATGACCTCGGTCAATAATGCGCCGTTATTTGCCGCAATGGACCGCCCCGGCTCAAATCCAAGGGCAAACCCACTATCTTTAAATAACCGTGTGACAAGCGCGCCATAAGCGCTGAAATCGGTGTCGCCTGCTTGCTGGTAATCGACGCCGACACCGCCGCCAAGATCAAGACCGGGCACATCCAAGCCATCTGCGCGCAGACCAGCTGCCACATCAAGAAGCGCTGAATATGCACGTTCAAATGGGGCTAGTTCACAAATTTGTGACCCGATATGAATAGCCAGCCCCATAGGCTTGATATGGGGGTCAGTATCTATGCTGGCATAGAGGGCGGCGGCCTCGCGCTGGTCAGTTGAAATGCCGAATTTGGTACTGCGCTGACCGGTTGAAATTTTGGCATGTGTGCCGGCATCAACATCAACATTCACTCGCAATGCCACCGGTGCAACAACCCCCATAGCAGCGGCAATAGAACTGATTTGCACCACTTCTTCAGCCGATTCGGCATTGATCTGGCCAACGCCGGCGGCAAGTGCCGTGCGGATGTCCACCTGGCGTTTTCCAACGCCGGAAAACACCACGTCTTTTGCCGCGATACCCACCGCCAATGCCCGCGCCAATTCACCAGCTGAAACAATGTCAACCCCTGCCCCACAGCGCGCCAATAGCGCTATGACGCCCAGCGCAGAATTGGCTTTAAGCGCAAAATGCACCTTGCCGGCAACCGGCGATACGGCGGCTTGAAATGCGGTAAAGGCCCGTTCTAAGCCAGCCCCTGAATAGACATATAGCGGGCTACCAAATTCTGCCATCAACCGTTCAAGCGGCATGCCATCAATGGTCAGATGGTTGTGGGCATCGCGGTAGAATGCAGACATGTCAAAGATCCTCTGTTCGGATGATGCGTGGCAGGCGGTTGTGGCCAGGCCTGGTTAACTGTTGGTCTGCTGAGCAGGAATTTCCGACGGGCGATAGGGGTCGCCGCGCTTGCCACAACTGGTCAATCCGGCAAGTACCAGCAGGGCGCATAGGCTGGCCATCACTATTTTGCGTTGCATCATAAAATCTCCTTTACAACCAGTGATAATGCCGGTGTCTGCAAGAACATACGCCTCATTTAAGTCAGTCCAAAACGCTGTTTGGCATCAGCGATACGGGCGCGCACTTCATCTGGTGCGGTGCCGCCAAAGCTGGTACGTGCGGCCACCGCGCTGGCCACCGATAGCTGGCCGATAATATTTGGTTTGATACGCGGCTCTACGGCTTGTAATTCTGCAAGACTCAGCGCTTCTATATCAACACCTTTTGCGGCGGCGGCGGCGACAATGGCACCGCTGGCATGATGGGCCTCGCGAAATGGCATGCCAAGTTCGCGCACCATATAATCGGCCAGATCGGTGGCTGTGGGAAAGCCCTGTTCCAATGCCGCTAACATGGCATCTGGATTGGCTGTCATATCGCGGATCATGCCGGTGGCGGCGGCAATGGCAATGCCCAGCGAATCGGCGGCGTCAAAAACGCCTTCCTTGTCCTCTTGCATATCCTTGCCATAAGCCAGGGGCAGGCCTTTTAACACAATCAGCAAGCCATTTAACGCACCAATGATACGGCCGGGCTTGGCACGGACCAGTTCAGCGGCATCCGGGTTGCGCTTTTGCGGCATAATTGATGACCCGGTCGTAAAGGCATCAGACAGGCTGATAAAACCAAATCGGTTGGACGACCAAATTACAAGTTCTTCAGCAAAGCGTGACAGATGGACCGCACAGATCGCCGCTGCCGCCAGAAATTCAAGCGCAAAGTCGCGATCCGACACAGCGTCCATTGCATTGGCCGCTGGCCGGTCAAACCCTAGTGCCGCCGCGGTCATATGCCGGTCGGTGGGAAATGATGTACCGGCAAGGGCCGCCGCCCCGAGCGGGCTTTCATTTAACCGCGTGCGGGCATCGGCAAAACGGCTCCGGTCGCGTCCCAGCATTTCCACATAAGCCATTAGATGAAATCCAAATGTCACGGGTTGTGCGGTCTGTAAATGGGTGAAGCCGGGCATGACCATATCGGCATGGCGGGTAGCTTTGTCGATCAGCGCCGTTTGCATATCCGCCAAGGCGTGATCCACCGCATCGGTCGCATCGCGCACCCATAATTTAAAATCTGTTGCCACCTGATCATTGCGCGATCGGGCGGTATGCAACCGTCGTGCGGGCTCGCCAATCAATTCGGCAAGACGTGACTCAATATTCATGTGAATATCCTCAAGCGATTCTGAAAAGACAAATTGTCCTCGCTCAATCTCGGTGGCGATCTGCCCTAGACCCTTGTGAATCGCGTCACAATCTGCCAATTTGATGATGCCGCAAGCGGCCAGCATTGTCGCATGTGCCTTTGATCCGGCAATATCTTGTTGGTACAGCCGTTGGTCATAGCTAATCGAAGCGTTGATATCCTGCATCAGTTGCGAGGGACCAGATGCAAAACGGCCACCCCAGATGCTGGATTTTGTGGCATCATTTGATGTAGGTTTCTGTTTTGTCATCTTCGTAACCATATGATTAGGACGGGCTAATGTCTTATACGCGGCTTTCGATCAATTTTCAGCCAAAAACCGCAAAGCCACCGCGGCGCTGGTTTTTATCGGCTGGCCTGGCCGTATGGGCAAGCTGGTATGCCAGCGGTATGATGCCGCCTGTGGCAAGCGCACGCGCATCAAACCCGGCAGCGTCAACCGCGCAAAATCTACAAGCCGCGCCGCCAATGACCCAGCCCCTTACGGATGAGGATGGGGCGATATTCACATTGGATAATTTGCAGGGGCGGCCACTTTTGATTAATTTTTGGGCCAGCTGGTGCACCCCATGTATTGCCGAAATGCCGTCTTTGCAAAAGGCCGCTGAACAATTGCACCCTGACGGGATTGATGTGTTGTTAATTTCGTTGGATCGTGGCGGTGTGAAGAAGGCGTTGCCAGTATTGCGCGCACATGGCGTGACGACCCCCCGCCTAGGGTTTGACCCAAAAGCCGCCTTATCACGCGAAATGGCGGTTCGCGGCCTGCCGACAAGCTTTCTGTTATCGGCTGATCATCAAAATTGTGTAATCTATGTGGGGCCGCGCGAATGGCATGAAGACGCTATGCAGGCTGAAATCCGGGGGTTTGTCACCGCCACTTCATCGAACAGCACCTGAAACGCCGGTCATATTTGCTGGTAAAAAAGACAGCGCTATGGACGCTGTCTCTGCCTTTTGATCTATCCACCAGCCGGTGGGTAGGGATTGGTTTAGCCAAGTTCCTTTTCAAGTTCCGGCACCGCATCGAACAGATCGGCAACAAGGCCAAAATCTGCCACTTGGAAGATTGGTGCCTCGTCATCCTTGTTGATGGCGACAATCACTTTGCTGTCTTTCATGCCAGCTAGATGCTGGATCGCACCAGAAATGCCAACGGCGACATAGAGGTCCGGGGCGACAACCTTGCCGGTCTGGCCGACTTGGTAATCATTTGGCACAAAGCCGGCATCAACCGCCGCACGCGATGCACCAACAGCGGCACCCAGCTTATCAGCCACTTTTTCAAGCATGGCAAAATTTGCCCCGTCTTGCATACCACGCCCGCCCGAAATCACAATCGGTGCCGAGGTCAGCTCAGGACGATCAGTGCTAGACAGTTCAGATTTGACGTAAGATGACAAACCTGAATCGCCATTATTGCCAATTTTTTCGACAGTGGCTGACCCACCTTCGGCAAGTGCGGCTTCAAACGCTGTGCTACGCACGGTGATGATCTTGGTGGTTTCATCCGAACGCACGGTTGACAAGGCGTTGCCAGCATAAATTGGCCGCTGGAATGTGTTGGCATCATCAATTTTGATAATATCGGAAATCTGCATGACATCCAAAAGCGCGGCAACCCGCGGCATGATATTTTTGCCGGTTGTTGTCGCTGGCGCCAAAATATGGCTGTATTGGCTGGCCAAGTCACAAATTAACGGGGCCAGATTTTCCGCCAATCCATGCGCATATTCGGCGCCATCAGCCACCAGAACCTTGGCGACACCGGCAATGGCCGCGGCCTCGGTGGCGATCGTGCCGGATGTGTCACCGGCCACCAGCAAATGAATATCGCCACCAATCTGCCGGGCGGCACTCACCGCATTTAATGTCGCGGCGCCAAACTGACCATTATCATGATCACAAAAAACGAGAATGCCCATGATTATATCACCTTTGCTTCATTTTTGAGTTTTTCCACAAGCTCTTTGACGTCTGCCACTTTGATACCAGCTTCGCGCGCGGCTGGTTCTTCGACCTTGACGATGGTCAGGCGCGGGTTGATATCGACACCAAGCTCATCAACAGTGAGGCTATCTAGCGGCTTTTTCTTGGCTTTCATGATATTAGGAAGGGACGCATAGCGTGGCTCGTTCAGCCGCAGATCGACCGAGACAATCGCCGGCATCTGTATTTCCAGATGTTCCAGCCCACCATCAACTTCACGTACGATTTTCGCCTTATCACCGGCAACCTCCAAGGCTGACACGAATGTGCCTTGGGCCCAGCCAAGCAATGCGGCCAGCATCTGACCGGTCTGGTTGCAATCATCGTCAATCGCCTGTTTACCGACCAACACCAGGCCAGGGGTTTCGCGTTCGACAACAGCTTTTAACAGTTTGGCAACGGCAAGAGGCTCAATGTCATGCGAGGCTTCGATATGGATGCCGCGGTCAGCCCCCATGGCCAATGCCGTCCGTATGGTTTCTTGGTTTTGCGCTGGGCCAATCGATACAACGACCACCTCCTCCGCGCCGCTAGCCTCTTTCAGACGAAGCGCCTGTTCAACGGCAATTTCATCAAACGGGTTCATGGCCATTTTTACATTGGCCAATTCAACGCCGCTATTATCAGCTTTGACGCGCACCTTTACGTTATAATCAATCACCCGTTTTACCGGGACCAGAACTTTCATGTCATTCTCCTCATATCTTCAAATGATACAGAGCCAAACTGTCTATGGCCTTGTTAAAGCAGGCCATACATATAAAAACCTGTCTATTTCTGCCCAGAATTTTCACCTGGGCGCCATAAAATGTCGGTTTTGCCATTATTATTCAACCGCCGCGCCAGAACAAAAAGATGGTCAGATAACCGGTTCACATAATGCATGGCCGCCTGATTAACCACTTCTTCTGCGGCAAGTTCAGTCATTTGGCGTTCGGCGCGGCGGATGACCGTACGGGCCAGATGCAGCCATGCCGATGCGGCACTGCCGCCCGGCAGTATAAATGAGTTCAGCGGATTTAATTCCTCATTCATCATGTCAATTTCAGCTTCAAGACGGGTGACTTGCGGCGGGGTGATGCGCAAGGCCGGGGTGTCGGTTTCCGGCGTGGCAATATCGGCACCAAGATCAAACAGGTCATTTTGAATGCGCGCCAGCATATCATCAGCGTCTTTGTGATCGGTGCAATGCAACCGCGCCAGACCAATGACTGAATTTGCCTCATCAATCTCACCAAATGCCGATGGGCGGCGGGCATGTTTTGACACCCGCATGCCATTGACCAGACTGGTTTCACCTGAATCGCCTGTGCGCGTGTAGATTTTATTCAGTTTTACCATTTTTTTTCCAGTTTTTTGACTTCAGCCTTGTGCAAGCGGACCGGTAAATACGGGTTCATGACCCGCTACGCCGCCACCACATTAATCCTAAAATAATGATCAGGGCTATGGCCTGAAAAATAATACGGTAACGCATGATACGATTGGAATTTTTAATATTATAGTCGCCGCCGCGTGCCATTGTCAGCACGCCCCAGCCCAAAATGCCAGCCACCGCAAGTAACGCCACCATCAAGATGATCTGATCAAAGCTCATATGTAACCATTCCTTACTATCTGGACTATCTGGCCTGCAATAGGCGCCATAGCCCCTGTTTTAACAAGCTTTGTTCAAAATTACAGCGCGTCATACCGCCGCCGGTAACGGGTCTAGCCGGACAAACTGCTGATCAACAAATTGCGGATGAATTGTGCTGCCAGAAACAGCACAATCGGACTGATATCAACTGGGCCTAAATCCGGCAAAAAACGCCGCACCTGACCCAGCAACGGTTCGTGAATGCGGGCTAATAGATCGGTGACCATCCGCACCGCAGGCTGCCACGGGTTAACGATGCGAAACGCAACCAACCACCCAACGCCGATATAGATCAGTAGTGTCCATATATAAATATTAATGATCTGGTCGATGAGCACGATGACTGCATACATAGATAGGCTCAATTCATAGTGTGGCGTGATGGCACCGTTTTTGCGGCAAAGATGCCTTAAAGGTGCCAGGTTAATCTGAGGTAATATAGGCAAAATAAAAGATTAATGACAATGGCTGATTTTGCCTCACCCGCACGCCATTTGATTGATTTGACACTTGTCATTGCCCGGCATGATGGCGTAGACGAAACAGCATGAAAGAGAATAATCAAACAGAGCTTGCATCGGGCCATCCGGTTGCCAAAGGGCGTGTATCAAGCTGGTTAAAATGGTTGGCAGTAGCGGGAGCATTTGCGGCCTTGTTGGTGGCGGTGTTTTTGCTGTCTAACCGCATGGCTGAAACCACAACGGTCGGATTTCCAAATTTTCAGGACAGCCAATTTGCGTTGCTTGACCAGAATGGTAAGACAAGACGTCCAGATGATTTTGCCGGCAAGCCCATCGCGCTTTTTTTCGGATTTACCTATTGCCCTGATATTTGCCCAACAACGCTCATGACGCTAATCGCGATTCAAGATCAATTGGCAGCTGACGGCGAGCCCACGGACGATCTGCAAATTTTGTTTGTGACAGTTGACCCGGAACGAGACACGCCAGCGCAATTAAATGCTTATCTCAGCTTGTTTGATGCCAGCGTCACTGGCTTGACTGGCGCGCGCGCAGATATTGCATCCACCTTGAGTCATTTTGGTGTCTATGCCGAAAAGACCGGTGATGGTGATGACTATCTTTATGACCATAGCGCCGCGGTGTATCTATACCGGGCAGATGGCAGTTTTAAGGGCACCATCGTGCATAATGAGCCATCTGAATATATGGTCGAAAAAATAAAATCTATCATTTAGCCGGGTCCCAAATTTATCCCCCCTTAAACCGTTTGCACAGCGCGAGAGGGCATGATGTTTTATCTGGGTTACTTGGAGGTCGTTCTATCAATGAAATGGCGCGTAATTTAAATCTCAGTGAAGTGATCATCAAACATCATTTGAAAAGCCTGCGTTCAAAATTAGATGCGCGCAATCACACACATGCTGTCTGCCGCGTGATTGAGCTTGGTATAAATTAGCGATGGTGCAACTGGCTAAAGGGTGCGCCTGGATAGCCACGTTGGCACATGCCCCCGTGCCGGTCTGTGGCCTAATCAGCGGTTTTGGCGACTATTTACCAAATCATCGACAACAGCAGGGTCAGTTAATGTTGAGGTGTCGCCCAGTTGATCATATTCATTGGCCGCGATCTTGCGCAAAATCCGGCGCATGATTTTGCCGGACCGTGTTTTTGGCAATTGTGGCGCCCATTGCAATAAATCAGGCGTGGCGATTGGCCCTATTTGGGTCCGTGTCCATTGCCGTAATTCGGTGGCAAGCGTCTCATCAGCTGTCACTCCGGCGACCAAAGTGACATAGGCATAAATACCTTGCCCCTTTATATCATGGGGGTAGCCAACAACCGCCGCTTCGGCGACTTTTGGATGTGCCACTAGGGCTGACTCAACCTCGGCCGTGCCCATGCGGTGACCGGATACATTCAATACATCGTCAACGCGCCCAGTGATCCAATAATAGCCGTCTTCATCGCGTCGGGCGCCGTCTCCGGTAAAATACCGCCCCGGAAAAGTGGTGAAATAGGTTTCGATAAAGCGCTGATGATCGCCGTAAACGGTGCGCATTTGCCCGGGCCAAGAATGGTCAATGCATAAATTTCCATCGTTGGCTCCGTCGAGCACGTTATTTTCACCATCGACAAGAACTGGCTTCACACCAAAAAATGGTTTTGTAGCTGACCCCGGTTTGGTGGCTGTGGCACCAGGAAGCGGTGTAATCATAATTCCCCCAGTTTCGGTCTGAAACCAGGTGTCAACGATTGAGCAACGCTCTTCGCCAACAACATTGTGATACCACATCCACGCTTCTGGGTTAATTGGCTCACCCACGCTGCCTAGCAAGCGGAGTGAAGATTTGTCACAACAAACGACCGGTGCCTCGCCCTCACGCATTAGGGCGCGGATGGCGGTTGGTGCTGTGTAGAACATGTTTACTCTGTGCTTTTCTACAACACGCCAAAAACGCGAGCTGTCAGGATAGGTTGGCACACCCTCAAACATCAGTGTAATTGCACCATTGGCCAGTGGCCCATAAATAATGTAGCTATGTCCAGTAATCCAACCAATATCAGCAGAGCACCAATAGATGTCGCCATCATGATAGTCAAAGACATATTGATGCGTCATCGAGGCGTACACCATGTAACCACCGGTGGTATGCAAAACACCCTTTGGTTTGCCAGTTGACCCTGATGTGTACAGGATGAACATTGGATCTTCGGCGTTTATCTCCTCGGCTGGGCAGTCTGCGGAAGCGATGTTCATGGCGTCATGATACCAAATGTCGCGCCCTTCAATCCAGCCAATGGCACCCCCAGTACGTTTTACAACAATCACTGTTTTGCAGTCTGGGCAGCTTTTGAGAGCAGCATCCGTGTTTGCCTTAAGTGGGATCGGACGCCCCCCACGAACGCCCTCATCGGAGGTGATTATCATGGTTGAGTCACAGTCCTGAATACGACCGGCCAGCGCATCTGGTGAAAACCCGCCGAACACCACAGAATGTACGGCACCGATGCGCGCACAAGCTAGCATAGCTACCGCAGCTTCTGGGATCATTGGCATATAAATCGTGACTCGGTCACCTTTTTTAGCGCCATTGGCCTTTAGCACATTGGCAAATTTACACACTTCTTCATGCAGTTCATTATAGGTTATGTGGCGCTGCTGGTCTGGTTCATCGCCTTCCCATATAATGGCGGTCTGATCACCGCGTTCTGCCAGATGTCGGTCAAGACAATTGGCTGCCGCGTTCAGAGTGCCATCAGCGTACCATTTGATATGAAGATCGTTGGCGTCATAGGACACATCACTGGTCTGTCTGTAGGGTTTAATCCAGTCGATTCTCTTGCCATGTTCCGCCCAAAACCCATCTGGGTCAGCGATCGATTCGGCGTAGAGTGCCTCATATCCCTTGGCATCAATATGTGCTTGTTTGGCAAGCGCTTGGCTTGGCTGAAAAATAGGCTCCTGATCCATTTATCCCCCCCAGACCCATTTTTTCGGTCTTTTTTTACATCTGTAACAATCGCCAATTATAGTTTTATCGTAGCCGTCGCAGATCGGCAAGCCCGGCTAATCTGTCTGAAACAGTAAATCACCAATGGTGTCTGGGTCTTCATGGTCAAGAACGAGCCGGCTGGTGGCCATGGAAAACCCAGCCCGCGCCATGGCCCCAAGATCGCGTTGTTTCCACTGATGGGTGTTCAGATGCTGATGGTGCGCATTGCGGCGTTGGGCAAATGGTCCGAGGCGACGGCGTTGGGCAAAGCGAATCGCCGCTTGCAGATCGCCATTAGCGCGATTTTCATCAGCCTCGGCCAGCGCCTGGGCTATTACATCATCATTGAGGGCATGCTGGCGCAGGCGCTGACGGATCACCGCCTGCGACCGGCCAAGGCGCCGCTGACTACGCGCCACTGTCACGGCAAATTGTTGGTCGTCCAGATAACCAAGCTTACTACATTGATCAACTGTCTGCTGGACGGCGGCGGCGATATCGTCTGGGTCATAATCTGTCAGTTTGTGGGTGGCGAACCGTTGCAGTATTTGTGCAAGCTTGTGGCGCGAGCTGGCATAGCGGCCAAGATAATCAACCGCTTTGTTCATCATGCGCAGATGTGCCGGTTTTCGGGGCATTGTTGCTATCCATCCTCACAAATATGCTGGTGTCGCGCGCGCCATGCCAGCTGGCAGGATAGTGGCTTTACGCCGGAAACGCAAAAGCCAGCCGCAACCCCATTGCAGTTCTGCGAAAGCCGACCTATTTTGTGCCGATGAAATCAGTTGAGACACCACCTTCACAACCTAGCGCCGCGCCATCTCACCCCGCATCTATGCCGATCCGGCCGATTTTTATTGGCCAGATAAATTTGATTGGGGTGGCGACATTATATCGCCGTGAAGTCCAACGATTTATGGCAATAGCGCTGCAGACATTAGCCGCGCCGGTGATGACCTCGGTGCTATTTCTTCTGGTCTTTTCTGTGGCCATTGGCAACCGCGGCAATCTGGCTGGCGGTGTTGATTTTGTGGTCTTTCTGGTGCCCGGCCTGACCATGATGAATGTGTTGCAAAATGCTTTTGCCAACACCTCATCATCCTTAGTGATTTCCAAGGTTCAGGGCAATATTGTTGATTTATTGATGCCGCCATTGGGCCCGGGTGAGTTGTTGTTTGGTCTGGCAACTGCTGGCATGACGCGGGGTGTCTGCGTAGGTATTGTGACTGCGGTCACACTGGTCAGTCTGGGGGGGCATGGCTTGCCGGCATATCCTTTGATCGTGCTGGCTTATCTGTTGCTTGGGTCATTGGCGCTGTCCTTGGCTGGTATTCTGGCGGGTATTTGGGCCAATAAATTTGACGAAATGGCTGCCATCACAAATTTTATCGTTCAGCCGCTGACATTTTTATCCGGTACTTTTTATTCGATAAACCGCTTGCCTGCGCCAATTGACACACTGGCTGCGCTCAATCCAGTTTTTTATGCGATTGATGGGTTCCGCTACGGAATGATTGGCGTGGCTGATAGGCCACTTTTGACTGGCTTTTTATGTCTTTGTGCGGTCAATTTAGGGCTGGGTTTGCTGTGCTACCGGGCGTTGTCGTCTGGGTACCGGCTTAAATCATAGGGTATGAACGTCCAGATCTTCAATTGGTGCAAGCGTGCGCCCATTTTGACAGCGTCTGACAGATAGAATTAATAGGTTTTCCACATGCTAGGACAACAGCCACAAAACGGCATCTTACCAGTACAGCATTTGCAACAGGCCATTCATGATGGCGCAATATCGGCTGACCAGCAGATCACCCCCGCACAATTGCAACCCGCCAGTCTGGATTTGCGGCTTGGCGCAGATGCGTGGCGCGTCCAAGCGTCATTTCTGCCGGGCAATCTCATGACGGTGGCAGACAAGCTAGCCAAATTTGCCATGCACAAGATTGACTTAACCGATGGGGCGGTTCTTGAACGTGGCTGTGTCTATATTGTGAAATTGCAAGAGTCACTGGCCCTGCCAAGCGGCGTCTCAGCAATGGCCAATCCGAAAAGTTCAACTGGGCGTTTGGATATTTTTACCAGACTGATTTGCGATCATGCCACTGAATTTGAATCAGTTGCTGATGGCTATCAAGGTCCGCTTTATGCAGAAATTTCACCACGCACATTTTCGGTTCTGGTGCGTGCCGGATCACGTCTGTCACAATTGCGGTTGCGACGAGGACAAGCCGCCGTATCGGATGATGCTATGCAATCGTTGCATACAAATGTTGGGCTTGTGCATGGTGACCGGGGGGACAAGGTTGATATTCGTGACGGTGTTGGGTTGACGGTAAATCTGGAACCAGATCAAAAAAGTGGCATGATTGGCTGGCGCGCCCGCAAACATGCTGGGTTGATTGATATTGATGCCTCGGCAAGTTGCCTGGTTGATGCATTTTGGGAGCGTGTAGCCCCGTCTGATCTGGCGGCTGGCGGTTTGGTGTTAAATCCGGATGAATTTTATATTTTGGCCAGCCGTGAATTTGTCACTGTGCCAAGTGACCATGCGGCTGAAATGCGCGCTTATGACACGCGGGTCGGCGAATTCAGGGCGCATTATGCCGGATTTTTTGACCCCGGCTTTGGCATGGCTGAATTGGGAGCCGGCAAGACCCGCGCCGTGCTCGAGGTGCGCTCGCATGATGTGCCGTTCCTTATTGAACAGGGGCAAACGGTTTGCCGTCTTGTCTATGAACCGATGCTGGCCGTGCCGGATGTACTCTATGGTAGTGCCGGGTCAAATTATCAATCGCAAGGGTTGCGGCTGGCCAAACATTTCATTCAGGACTAGCTGGTGATGATAAAAAACGCGGATACGCCTATGCTGGCACCAGCCTGCTAAATTTTTGCAAATTGGCTGGTTGACTTGACAAATCGGTAAAAAAGGTGGCATTTCAAACATGTATTACATGGTCGTCCGGCCATGTTACGCCACCAGTGATAGGAGCATCGCTGGTGGTTTGATTTTTTGGACAAAATGACCGCAGAGCCATGTTGGTATGGACAATAAACACGCTTTGACAGATTATGCTGCAGATACTGCGGTGATGAACACCTATGGGCGGGCTGAAATTGCTTTTGTGCGCGGCGATGGCTGCTGGCTAGAAAGCGAGACGCATGAACGCTATTTGGATTGTGCCAGCGGCATTGCAGTCAACACACTCGGTCATTCGCATCCACGGTTGATAGCGGCGCTTCAGGATCAGGCCGGAAAATTGTGGCATACGTCAAATCTCTACCGTATCCCTGGGCAGGAAGCTGTGGCGAAAAAACTGGCCTCACTCTCAGGTCTTGATCAGGTGTTTTTTTGTAATTCTGGGGCGGAGGCCACCGAAGCGGCGGTAAAAATAGCGCGTCGTGCGGCCTATGAAAAAGGCATGGCTGACCGCACCACAATTTTATGTGCAACTGGTGCCTTTCATGGCCGTACACTTGGCATGCTGGCGGCAACGGACCGCCCCGCATTTCGCACCGGATTTGGCCCTATGCCGGCTGGATTTGCGCATGTGCCATTTGGCAATATGAACGCACTGCGCGCGGCGATGGGACCGCATGTAGCCGCGGTGATGATCGAGTCGGTACAGGGTGAAGGGGGTGCCAAACAGGTGCCTAATGACTATCTAGCAGATGCACGTGCCGCCGCTGATGAATTTGGTGCGCTGTTGATTGCTGATGAGGTGCAGGCTGGTATTGGCCGTACCGGTCATTTATTTTCATTTGAGCAAAGTGGCATCAAGCCGGATATTGTGGCCCTTGCCAAAGGCCTTGCTGGCGGTTTTCCAGTCGGTGCGGTGATTGCATCACAGGCGGTTGGCGCGGCAATGACCCCCGGGACGCATGGGTCTACTTTTGGCGGCAACCCCCTTGCGATGGCGGCGGCGGCGGTGGTTCTTGACGTGTTGACTGAAGATGGTTTTATGCAAGATGTCCGCGCCCGTGCCGCCTATCTGGATGCAGCTTTAACCGATTTGCAATCGGTGTTTCCCTCGGCGATCAGCGAAATTCGGGGGCGCGGGTTTTTGCGCGGTATTTGCCTTGCCGAGGGGGTTGATCTGATGGCACTGGTGGCGGCGCTTCGTGATGACCACCTGTTGTGTGTGCCGGCGGCTGAAAACACATTGCGCTTGTTGCCTCCGTTAATCATCAGCCGTGACGAGATTGATATTTTGATAGCGGCGCTTCACCGGCAACTTGGCGTGGCCTGAAAATTGACTTCGGCGGATAGGACCCATGGAAGATGCGGCATTTTATTGATCTTAAAGACTTTTCAGCAGACACGCTGCAAATGATACTGGATCATGCGCAGGCGATGAAGCAGGCACAGCGTGTTGGCGCCGGCCATGAACAGCCGCTGGCAGGCAAAACGGTCGCGATGATCTTTGAAAAGCCCTCGACACGGACACGGGTGTCTTTTGAAGTTGGTATCGTTCAGCTTGGCGGTACGCCGCTGGTACTTTCGGCGCAGGATTTACAGCTTGGACGCGGCGAAACCATTGAAGATACAGCGCGTGTCTTATCGTGTTATGTTGACGCTATTATGATTAGGTGTTTTGATCACGATATGGCACTCAATTTGGCAGAACATGCTACAGTGCCGGTGATCAACGCGCTGACAAACCGATCGCATCCATGCCAGTTGATGGCTGATTTGCAAACCATGATTGAATATCACGGGCCGCTTGCTGGTCAAACGGTGGCATGGCTTGGAGATGGCAATAATGTGGCCAGTAGTTGGGTTGAGGCGGCGGCCCTGTTCGGCTTTCAATTGCGTATGGCTTGTCCGCATGGCTATGCACCGCCGGCTGAATTATTGGCTTGGGCACGGGCCAAGGGTGGAAATATCATCCTCACCGAAGATGTGGCCGAGGCTGTTGATCGGGTGCAAAGCGTGGTAACTGATGTATGGGTCTCGATGGGGCAGGAAGGTGGCAGTCAACAGCAGGATCTGGCGGCCTATCAGGTGAATGAAGAGGTAATGAAACAAGCGGCAGGTGACGCAATTTTTATGCATTGCCTGCCCGCTAAACGCGGCTTAGAAGTGTCTGCGGCTGTCATTGATGGCCCACAATCCGCGGTTTTTGATGAAGCGGAAAATCGTTTACATGCGCAAAAGGCTATTTTGGCTTGGTGCTTTGCCGGTGAATAGCGCGCTCTGGTATATCGCGGTGATTTAGTTTGATTCAGGATGGGGTGATGCTCAACGATAATGTACCGGCCGGGTCTCAGATCCTGCCATTTTATCTGGCGGATGGGTCGAGTGATGTGGCGCTGATCCGCGGGCGTATTGCGTCTGTTGGCCCAGCCGCCAGCACTATTATTGAACGACATGCGTATCCCGATCTGGTCGGCTGCCTGCAAGCAGAATCCTTGGCGTTGGCCGCCTGTTTGTCCAGCACTTTAAAATTTGATGGTGTTTTTACCCTACAGGCCAAGGGGGATGGTCTGGTGCGCACATTATTTGCTGACATTACTGAGTCTGGCCATTTACGCGGCTATTGTGCGCTGGACGAAGATGATAGCCAGCTTGCCGCCATGCGACTGGCACAGCCACATGATGAAGCGGTGCATATCGTTCCGCTGATGGGCGGCGGTTATATTGCCTTTACCGTTGATGATCATGCCACTGGTGGGCGGTATCAGGGCATTGTTGAACTTGATGGGCCGCATTTAAGTGACGCCGCCATGCGCTGGTTTGAAAATTCAGAACAGACCGACACCATGGTATTATGTGCCGCAGATAAAGATGCATCAGGATGGCAGGCATCGGCATTGATGCTTCAGCGTATTGCGACTGAAGGTGGTGACGCCGAAGCAGCGGCGGGTGCGAAAGCCACCAGTGATGATGCGTGGCATACAGCAAAGACATTGCTGTCATCAGTGACCCGCGGCGAGCTTCTTGATCCGGCACTTACCCCTGAAGAGATCATTTTTCGTCTGTTTAACTCTATGGCTCCGCATGTGGCCCCAGCCCGCGTGGTGACCGACCAATGTCGCTGTGATGTGCAGAAAGTGGAATCAATGCTGTCCCAATTGAGTGTTGAAGATGTCAATGATTTGGCTGATGCGGACGGGACTTTGCTCATCACCTGTGAATTTTGCAAAACTGAACGTCTACTTAACAAAAGCGATTTGCCAAACTGGCAAAGCTGACACGGCGCGGTGGCATAAAATTTTGGTTACTGATGCTTAATTGGTGGTTGGCATTTTTACCTAACTGACTCATGATGGAATAGATTTGTGGCGTGCATAAGGGAATAAATCCCACTATGAAAATCTGGCGATATATTGCGATTGTTTTGATGGTTTTAAGCGGGCTTGGTGCCTGCCAGACAATTCAGCCGGTACCGCCTATGACAACTGCTGATAAATTTATCCCGCTGGCAATGAATGTGCGACGTCTTGAAATCATTGATAACTGGCAGATGCCTGTAGAGCCGCCCTATATTGGGCACCGGGCCCAAATATTGCCAAGCAATCTCTTGGTAAAATGGGCCTCTGAGGTTCTGCAACCAGCTGGTGGCAGTGGAGAGCTTGTTTTTGATATTTCACGTGCTTCAGTGACAAAGATTGCCTTACCGTTAGAAGTTGGCATTAAAACCCTGCTAACTGACCAACAGGAGAGCAAAATTAAAGCCGAGTTTGATGTGAAAATTATGTGGTTGCAACCGGTTGGCGGCGGGCAGGCACTGGTGCAACTAAAGGCGGATCATAGTGTAACGATCCCTGAATCGGCCAGCAGTAACGATCTGCAAAATGCTATTCAGACAGCGCTGATGGGGGCGTTAGCATCGCTTGACCGCCAAGCCCGGGTAGAGCTTGTGCAAATTAATAATATTATTTTGCCTTAAAGTCGTTTGAGTGAAGTGTCCTGGTTGAGAGCAGTATTTAAGGCACTGGTGTTTGGTGTTTTGCTGGGATCAGGGGCTAATTTTGATACCACGTATGAAAAAAGGAATTGGAATTGCGCATATTTTTCAACCTATTACCTAGTAGGAACCGCTGCCAACGCTGCCAAGAAAATTTGAGAGTTCTGTCGCAACCCTGCTGGTCTGCTCGATGTGCTGAAAGTGCCCACAGCCCTCTAACATGACAAATTGACCATTTGGCAATTTTTCAGCCATTTTCTGGCTTACATTTAAAGGCACCATGCGATCACAATCAGATGCAATTACCAGAACAGGTACCAAAATTTCTCCCAAGCGTTCATCTAAATCAAATCTGCTGCATGCGAGAAAATCTCCGTGCACAGTTCTTGAACCCGCATTCAATATTCTTTGTTTGGCTTTTTCCCGAAAATATTTAGCCATTTGCTGACTGTCTGCGATAGCCCCAGTTTGCTTGTGCCAAGAATATTTTACGATATTGTCAACAGTTGCTTCGAAGGTATTTTGCAAACCTTCTAGAATACTCTCGTTGACGATCATCTTGCTCGCGCCACCTATCGCCACGATTGAACGAATACGCCAGTGCTGACTCAGTGAAGCGTTCAAAGCGATGGCGGCACCCATAGAATGTCCAACTAAGCATACGTTTTCAAGTTCCATCGCATCCAGAAAATCAATGATGTCGATTGAATATTCATCGATGCTTGATTTGCTTTTTCCATC
Source organism: uncultured SAR116 cluster alpha proteobacterium (assembly GCA_902583715.1). Lineage (GTDB taxonomy): Bacteria > Pseudomonadota > Alphaproteobacteria > Puniceispirillales > Puniceispirillaceae > UBA3439. Next base: position 6,655 of record CACHXC010000011.1, on the reverse strand, counting down.
TGATTTTCCATGCCCAGGTAAATCCACAGCGTAAATCGAATAATCATCTAACCCAGCATTGAAGAGCTTGATTACGCCTTGGTTACTAGGCGTCAATCCCATTGACTTAGCTTGAGCATTTGCGCTGCGCCATGCACTTGGCCAATCAATCTCTTGACCGCCTGCACCGTGAATTAAAACTATTCTGGGATTGTCGCTGCCGCTGGAAACACCGTTATAACTATATGATATATCGTGATTTTTAATATCGACTTTTGGCATCAGCTTGAACCCATCAAAAAGCTTCCTTAGTCGCTTGGATCTCTAGAGAGGGACCGGATTACAAGATCACTAAAAACGTCTCCTATATCCTCTGGGGATTGCAGACCGTCAGGTTTTAGCCACAAGCATGAGTAGAAATACATCCCTAAAAGGCCTTTTACAGCGATTTTGTCAACTTCTCTGAACACATTTTGTTGGACACCTTCCTCTATAGTTTTAGACCAAATTTGTTGGTACTCTGCATGCATGCACATAACATCATGATGCCGTGAGCCTGTCAAAGACTGTACCTCCCTAAAACAAACAACTATTTCTGCTAAACTGTTGCTAATGACGGACATCAAATGTCGGCTCAGCGCGCGTAAGCGCAAAATAGGATCTGCATACTCTCCTGTAATCCTGTGACCAGACTCAACAAGTTCAGAAATGTACTGTGATGCAATTTCGTGAAGAAGGCCTTCTTTGCTCTCTATGTGATGGTAAAGTGTCCCGCGACCAAACCCTGAAGCCGCCCCAATTTCTGCGACGCCAACCCCATTGTAGCCTTTTTTTGCGAACAACGAAGCTGCTACCTTAGTTATTTTTTTTGCCTGCTCTGTTTGTCTCAATTTTCCGTCACTCGTCAATTAATAATTTTATTGTACCGTTTGGTCTATACAGCTTGATAATTTTATTGTACCGTTTGGTCTAGACAGTAAAACCTGCCGTTGAATAGGATAGAAAACAAACTGTATTTTGCCCTTTTTTAGACTAGCTTTAGGATAAAGGAACCGATTTATATGTCTACCACAGAAAAAAAAGATGGTTGGATAGGGGTGATAAATGGCCGACCAAAAGTAGGGCAATTCAGCGTGCGTTCTCGTACTACTACGATGAACGATATACACTCGTTCACTGAGATGACTGGGGATAAAAATCCTGTTCATTACGATGAGGAGCTTGCGAAGAAAACCCCACTTGGAAAGCTCATAGTGCAAGGTGGTGTAACCACTGGACTCCTCAATGCCTGTGTTGCGGAAGATTTGCCCGGTCCAGGCACGGTTTTTTTATCAACGGAATTAAAATTTTTAAAAGCAGTGGGAGTAGGAGAAGAGTTGACTGCCCGAGTCGAGATTGAGTCCGTGAGAGACGACAAACCCATTTGCAAATTGAAAGCTGCTATTACTGATAGTGCTGGTGACCTTTGTGTTGATGGCACTGCTACCACTTACACGATGGCGCTCAAAGGTCTGTAAAACGGGGAAGGTTTTTCAAAATTATTACAACAGAAATACTATTCATTAGGAGTTAAAATATGTCAGAAGAGATGGAACTTGAAGGTGAGTGGGTAATGGGATGGCCCGATCGTAAACGAGCCCGAGTCATGCCTAGCAAAGACTCTGAAGGGCGGACTATATTTGCACGCTCACCTGTGCTCGATCTCGAGGGAGTGCTGACACCAACTGACGCTTATTACGTGATAGCTCAACTGAATATGCCTGATCCGGTTCACCCGGACGATTTCTCATTTTCAATAGGTGGAATGGTTGATAACCCAACTGAGTATACTCTTGAGGAACTTCGAAAGTTTCCAGGGCGCACGGTACGTGCGGTGACCGAGTGTGCAGGAAATGATGGTGAATTTTGGGACTATATCGAGGAAGGTAAAAACGTGCCAAAGCCCTCTTTGCGTGTTGTCCAAGCTGAAGAAGGCGGCTGGCGTCAGTCTGGAGACGGCGAGGAGGCGCTAGACATTGATAATATCCTTCAGTCCATCCCAACTACTGGTCTGGTTAGTGGTGGTGAGTGGACTGGGGTGCCATTTAAGACTGTACTCGAACGTGCTGGCGTTCAAGCGGGTGCGGTGTCGGTTGCCCTACACGGCTGGGATGAGGGCAAACCTGATCCAGTAACCCAATATCTCTCAGTCGGACGCACTGACTTCGATGTGGTTGATCCTGGTGTCATCAATTACGCAAAGGCGATGCCGATAGAAAAAGCGCTTCATGAAGATACAATATTAGCTTGGGCTCACAATGGTGAGTATCTAACACATGTGCATGGTGCACCATTGCGGTTAGTTGTGCCGGGCTGGGCTGGAAATTGGTGGGTAAAATGGATAGATAGAATAGAGGTGCTCGATCACACACCAGATTTCTATTATCAGACACACTATTTTGTGAGCGGTAAGTCGCCTGAGGATCCTGACAAGAAGCCTATGAAAGTTCTTGGTGTCAAAGCTTTAATTACTTCACCTCGAGACGACGACGGCCCGATCAAGTGTGGCACACACGCTATAACTGGCCGAACCTGGAGTGGTGAGGGTGCAGTGGTTCGTGTCGAAATAAGCACTGACGGAGGTCAGAGCTGGAACGATGCAACTATAGAGGAGTCCAATGACCGTTGGCTATGGCGGCGCTTCCACTATGTTTGGGACGTTGCCGAACCGGGACAGTACAAAATAATGGCGCGTGGAACTGACGAAAAAGGTCGTGTCCAGCCAACTATGGACTGGAATTTCCAGCGTAAGCACTTTGACGGTATCGTGCCGGAAATAATTACTGTTGAGAGAGGGTGATTTTCCTATGAAAATTGTGGTGTGTGTCAAACAAATCCAGAATCCTGAGATCCCATCTGCTCAATTCCGCATTGATGAAGAGGCGAAAGTTCTAATTCCAGTATCTGGTTTATCTCCTGTTCTCAGTCCATTTGACGAACAAGCAGTTGAAGCTGCTCTCAGAATACGTGACCGGGCGGGAGAGGACACAGACGTCGAGATAACAATTGTGACTATCGCTTCAAAAGGTGTTCGCGCCCCTATCAAAGCGGCGCTTGCTTTAGGTGCTGATAATGCCGTTTTGCTCAGTGACTCGATGTTTGATGGAAGTGGTGGATACGTCACTGCCCGCAATTTGGCTGAGGCAATCCGTACCATTGGTGATGTGGACTTGATTTTGACTGGGCGTCAAGCTGCAGATGGGGACGCTGGTGTTGTTGGACTCGGAATAGCCGAAATTCTGGATATACCGGCCATCACTTTTGCCCGAGATGTTCAGATCAATGATGGTGTCGTCACGGTTCAACGTGTTCTTCAGGACGGCATTGAGACAGTAGAGGCAGATTTGCCAGCGTTGGTAACTATCTCTAACGAGTTGGGAAAAGTACGCCACGCTTCAATGCGAGAAACTATGCGTGCTGCAAAGAAACCAGTTAACGAATGGACGCCAGAGGATATTGGCCTTGATGAGGGGCAGGCGGGCGCTGCAGCCATGCGTTACAATCGAGAGCGTCTCTATGTGCCGGTAAACGATATAGAGTGTGAGTTCATTATTGGTGACACACCAGCTGAGTTAGCTGCCACCCTTGCCCAGCACATGCGTGCCGCAAAGTTAATATAGGATCAAAAGATGACTGACAATGATAGCGGTGTACTCGTAGTTGTAGAGGTTGCAGACGGACAACCAGTCGATTTAGGCAAAGAAATGTTAGGTTTAGCTAGGCAGCTCACCGAGAATTTGGGCGGTACCGTCACCGCGGTTGCTTTTGGCGCTGGCTTAGAAAATATTGGTGAGATACTGATTGCTTACGGTGCGGATCAAGTTTTAATCAACGATAACGCATTGTTTGCTGATTTTCACGCTGAAGCCTGGCTGCCCGATTTATCCAAAATAATAAGTGAGGTGGCGCCTATTGTCGTGCTTATTGGACACTCGGAGCCAGGAACGGACCTCGCTCCGCGCCTAGCCTTCCGCCTTGATGTTGATGTCGCTACCGGTTGTGAGTCTATTGAGATCATCAATGGACGACCACACATGACCCGGAGCTGTTTTGGTGGCCTTGCGCGGGAGGTGGTCACTTTTTCCAAGACACCGGCCCTGGCCACTATTCGATCGAAAACTCAACAGGCACTGGAGCCGATGATAGAACGTGTGGGGGAAATTGAGCAAGTGAGTTCAATTCTTGATGGGAGTTCCTTACGTACTCGTGTTGTCAGCCGAGAAACAGAAAAAGCTGACGGAGCAAAGATGGAGAGTGCAAAAATTGTGATTGGTGGAGGTCTTGGGTTAGGCGGTCCAGAGGGATTTAAAACGCTCAATGAAATTGCAGAGTTGGTCGATGGAGCTGTTGGCGCAAGTCGCGCAGCCTGTGATTTGGACTGGTGCCCACGTTCTTACCAGATTGGGTTGAGTGGACGCACGGTGGCGCCTGAACTTTATATTGCGGTTGGGATTTCCGGTGCTAGTCACCACATGGCGGGCTGCGGCAACTCTAAAACAATTGTTTCTGTTAACACTGATCCAAAAGCCGAAATTTTTAAATCATCTCGTTTTGGTATAGTCGGAAATTCTCAAGAGATTATGCCCGCACTGGCCGAAGAGATTAGAAAGCTGAAGGCTTGACACAAAAGAACAAAAGGGATCGAGATATTCGATCCCTTTTCTGACAATATGCTAGCGCTTCGTCGTTAACAGCAACTCTTTTCGATACTGTCTTGAGCACAGAAACACGTTTTTGCTGGCACAATGTCAGCACGAGAGCTACGTTCATTGAACAAAGCAGTGACCTCAGCTAGTTCCTCAGGCGCATCGCCTCGCGCTTCAAGACAGAGTTTGAGGCCCAATAAGCCCCACATGTTGTCTTTCCAAAGCTTGATGTCGGCACGGTAGACGGCTTCTGCTTCTTCAATCTCGCCTTGTTCGAAAAGCAGTGCGCCGAGGATGTGGCGTACAGGTTGCATCTGTCCCCAAGGCTCGTTATACGCAAGGTTAAGTGACAGATTGACACCACGACGCAGATGGTCGAAAGCCGCGGTAAAGTCATACGCTTCACCCTTGGCCTTGGCGAGAAACTGTTTGCGGTATTCAATTTCACCATCCAAAACAGCAGCATTGACCAAATGTATACACGGACCATCACTTGGATCTTGGTACATTAAGTTGTTGTGCAGCACACGGCCGGCAAGCGCTGGATTTTTGAGTGCTTCATAAAAGAGCGCCTGTTCTGCCTCTGCTTCTGCTACCATGCCCTTAGAGGCAAAGGCAACACCACGAGCATAGTGTTGTGTCACTATGGTGGAGGCGAAGACTTTTTTGTCTGTGACGGTTGGTTCAGCGATGATATCATCCCACATACCAAACCTGATCATAACGTGATAGGGCAAGGCGACATAGGACTCTAGGAAGATTGCGCCCATTGGTATGATACCTGCAAGCATGAATTGTACGCCTGAATTTTCGTCACCTGCGGGATTTGCAGCTGCTGCCTTTCGCGCATATTTGAGAGCAATTTCATATCGGCCCTCAAACATTGCGCACCAAACCACAAAGTGATGATTGTGCATTCTATAAAATTTGTAGAATTGTGACTCGTTGCCGGTGAGCTCGACGTATTTATCATCGGCCTCTACAGCAGCTATATTGCACTCCATGCCTTCTTTCCATTGTCCAACCCAAGCATCGATATGAGACGGCATGTGTACGAGGTGACCCATGCCAGGCATTGCAGTACGTAGCACATCAGCTGCAGGTAAAGCTCGTTCTGGGAATGGAGACAACTCCAAACAGTGGCAATATAAGTGACACAATGCGATGTGTTCTTTCGCACCTTCAACGTTCTCGAAGGCATCCTCCATAACTTTAACGCAGGTTAGTGTGTTGTCATCTGCAGGGGTAATCTCACCAGTCTCAGTGTTCTTGTCCCACAACTGCCATGCTTTGAGGTTCATGAGCGCCTCAACATAAATTGCAGCAACATCCAAGTTGCCCTTGTACTTCTCATAAAGAGGAGCCATCGCAGCTGCAAATGCAGCATTGAGTTCTGGTGTGTTACCCATGTTAAGCACCGAAGGGTCAGCTGAGTCACGTGCCTCTCTCGAGTGACGCTTGGCCAATGCATCTATCAGGTCCTGTTCTAATTCTGAACAACCCGCTTTTAAGGAGATAGCCTGTTGAATGGGATCGTAGCCCGATCCCAGGCCAGGCGTCCAATTATAGTTTGATGATACACAATATGCGATTCCCCAGTATGCCATTGCGCAGTTGGGATCCAGCTCGGCTACCTTCATGTAGCAAGCGATCGCTTGTTCGTGGTTAAAATTCAGCATATGCCCGAAGCCCTCAACGAACATTTTCCGTGCATCTTCATTCGCGCAGGTAACAGTTGTGGCGAATGTATAATTGGATGATTTTCCAAAATCATAATTTGCGGGTGCTAAAGACATCTTGACCTCCCCTGCTGCAATTTCTTTTGATTCTCAAATTTTTACTGTACAGACCAAACGGTACAATACAAGTATTAAAGCTTTATTTTAAATATTTGCGCTTTATGTCGAACGTTTGAAATGACGTAAAACACTGAGAGAGACTGGTGGAATTTGTATTATCTAACTGGATTTATTGTTGATTTTCATTCTATC
>CACHXC010000010.1 GCA_902583715.1 uncultured SAR116 cluster alpha proteobacterium | reverse complement strand
GCTAAAAAAGAACCCCACCGGCGTGTCTACCGATGGGGTTCTGGCATTACCAATAACTGGAGATCACTGGATAGCCGTACGGGCTCAGGTGCAAATGTCATGCCAATAGTGATGCGCCCGCTTAATTTAATGCGGCAGAACAACCACCCAAAAACGGCGCAGAGAGTTAGCCACGCACGCGCATAAAAAAAACCCCCACCGGCGCACCAGCGGGAGAGAGATCTCAAGGGAAAGCCAGATCACCATGCGTCAATTTTCTGGCCTTTAACATGTGATGCTTACCGATAGGCAACCAGCATGCCAATTCGCAGTAAAACAAAGCCAAATGCAAAAAAAAGCGATATTTTTAAAAAAAAGATCGCCGCTACATGCACCGGCATGAAAATTGCGTGTGTAGCCGCGGCGCCCGATGGTGTTTAAGAAGTCATTCTACCCGAATCCCTGTAACGGCATCGGGTGCCAGTCTTTAAAGATTTTCATGAAAAAAATTACGGCGAAGGCATAACTTGGCTGGTCTCGCCCACACCGTAACCAGTTTTATCGCAATCGCCAGCTTGCAAATGGGGTTAATGTGTCCACGCCCCATTGCGGGTAAAGGCAAAATTATCCGCATAAGCACGCGGCTTAACCCGACGCAATTTTGGCTCGCTCACCTGATAGGCAATATTATGTGATTCTGCATAGGCGGTGGCGGTTTCTCTGTCCGGAAAGCGCATTTTGACCTGACGCGCCGTATCAGACGAGGATTGCCAACCCATTAACCGATCAGGACGCGCCGCAGTTTGACGAGGAAATTCCAGAACCCAATCATGGCCGCGGCTTACCGTCGCATTGCGACCAGACTGCATGGCTGTTTTGCTTGGTTTATATATTCTGGCTGTCACGGCTAGTCCCCACGGTATTTTGGGCCCACCGCCAGACGCCGGCTTGGGGCCCGCAATAAAAATGGTCGGAGTGGAGAGATTCGAACTCCCGGCCCTCTGGTCCCAAACCAGATGCGCTACCAGGCTGCGCTACACTCCGACGATGCTTTCTTATCCCCACTCTAGCTATTTTTCAAGCCTCCTTCGTATGCAAGACCTGTTTTATTTTGTTTTTTCCTGAACAGCGACCGTGCATTATTGGCCAGCCAGCGGAAACAGCAACTGCGCATCTGGTTGCACGTCAAATTTAGCGGCCGCCCCGGCATTTAACTCTAAAACATAGCGGGCTGGACCAATTGAATTACGCCGGGTCAAGCTAAACGGCACCGCCGCGTGGATCATATTCACCAACCGCCCTGCCGAATCAAAAAACAACATATCGAGTGGGATTTGGGTATTTTTCATCCAAAACTGGCGCGGCGCTTCGCTTTCGAACACAAACAACATGCCATGCCGTTCGGGTAAATGGGACACAAACATAAGACCGTGACGCCGCTGTCTTTCAGTTTCTGCCACTTTTACGGTAAAGGATATCGGCGCGCGCTGGTGTGTTGGTGTTAATTTGATCTGAATCACAGCAAAATCTGGTGTCGATGAAGTTTGGTCGACCCCATCACCGGCCCATGCAGAGACAAAGCCCAACACACAGCCTATAACAATGAAAACGCGCCAAAGACTGAGCGCCGCATCGCATCGCCGGCAAAGCCGGTTTGCGCCGCACCAATTAGCCAAGAGCCGCCACATAGCCTATCGATAGAACCGCCAACAGCAAGATAAGCTGAACCAATGCGGCCGGCCCGGGGATTGTTGGACCTGCCGCTGGTGAACGAACCAGCTTGTAGGTGAAAAACCAAAATGCCCCAATAAAACGGCGCATCTGACACAGGAACGACTCCCATACCAGCATCACCGCTCGTAATACCGGGCGCCCAATTTGCGGGGCCAGGCGCCGGTAAAACCAATCAGAGTTCAACACAACAGATGGTACTTCAGGCGGATATAAACGCATACGGATCAGCACAACAAAGGCCAACATTGCAAATATCAATAGCTGCATTTGACCCATCACATGGCTAGCATCATACGGATGATAGTCAACGGCATATGGCAAGATATTATATAGAGGTGCAGGAAACACGCCGATCGCAATGCATAAGAAAGCCGCTATCCCCATAGCCACCCGCATATTCAGCGGCGCTTCGGTTGTTTCAAAGCCACGATCATGCGCAAAAAAGGCAAAATATGGAATTTTGATACCGGAATGTTCGAGCACACCAGCCGAGGCAAATAACAAAACAAAATACGCCCACATAATCCCGGTGTCGCCCAACGCTGTCATAGTCAGTGATTTTGCTACAAAACCGCTGAATAACGGGAACGCCGAGATTGACATCGCGCCGATCACACAACAAATCATGGTAAATGGCATATTTTTGTATATGCCACCAAGTTCTGACGCCTTGATCGTGCCGACTTGATGAAGCACCGCCCCCATGCTCATAAATAACAGGGCCTTGTAAATGATATGCACAAAGGCATGCGCCACCGCCCCATTTAATGCCAACTCGCTACCAATACCAACAGCAACCACCATAAAACCAAGCTGGTTATTCAAGCTGAACGCCAATACCCGCCGCAAATCATTTTCAATCACCGCAAAAAACACCGGCAGGGCAGTCATCGCCGCACCAATCAAAATCAGATATTCGGTACCAGCAAAGCCACGCGCCAACGCATAAATGGCTAATTTAGTGGTAAATGCCGATAGCGCGACGGTTCCAGTGACGGTGGCTTCTGGATAGGCATCTTGCAGCCACCCATTGAGCAAGGGAAAGGCCGCTTTGATCCCAAAAGCAATGAAGATCAGCCAAGTTGCTGTGTCACCAAGCGTCATTGCCACAAATGCGATAGAGCCGGTATTTGCCTCATAAATCGCTGCCCCAGCCAGCAATAATACACCACTTAAAACTTGAAAAATCAGATACCGCATCGCCGCGCGGCGCGCGGTTGGCGTACCCGCCGCCAAAATCAAGAACACCGATGTAACCGCGGTTGCTTCCCACCAGATAAATAAAGTGATGAGATCGCCAGCATGAAGCGCGGCAATGGCCGCCCCAGCATAAGACAGTGCCGCGCAATGCTGTGACCAATGCTTGTCATGCCAGCTATAAATGACATTTAACGCGGCAGCGATATGAAATATTACCGCGAATGGGAAGCTCAACGTATCTGCACGGTATAGTATCAATTCAAAGCCAAGCACGTCCCATACTAGGTGAGTGCCAGCCCCCAGCATCAGCCCATAGGCAGATAATGCAATAGCACCCAACATCATCATTTGACGCGCCACATGCGGCACAAATGGTAGTGCCGCCGCCGCCAGAATCATCAACAGTCCGGGTGGCAAACTAGTCATCTGATTCGCCCCCCTCATAATAATCTTCGCGGCGCATAATCATCAAGCGAAGCCATTTGCCAACCTGAACGATAAACATGAATGCCAGAAATCCAAAAATCGCCGGAAACATGAAACTATCTTCGATAGGGGCAACGCCATGGCGATGCAAAAACAATTCAAGAATGGCCAGAATGACCGCAATGCCAAGCAAAATTCTGGTGAAATGCTTTCCCATTTTTTGCATATCAGCTGTGTTTTGGGTGGGTTTATCGGTCATGGCGCTACCATCAATGAAGCCAGATCAGCAAACAGATCGACATAGAAGAATAATGCCAGCGACAACAACGCGGTTATCACAGGCGGGATCACTACCAACGGATGCGACTCAACGGTCACCTCTTTTACTTTAGACCGGAAAAACCCACGTGATAGCGGCTCTAACAGATAATAAATATTGAGCAGTGATGATAAACCCAAAACGGCCAACACAAAGTAGAGTTGCGAATCAACCGCCCCGACCATCAGAATGAATTTTGACCAGCTTCCTCCAGCTGGTGGAATACCGATAATTGACAATGCCCCAATGAAAAAAGCCGCAAATACCCATGGCATTTCTCGCCCTTGCCCATCCAATTCAGAAATTTTTGTCAAATGTGCCTGTACATAGAAGGCACCCGCACAAAAGAATAAGGTGATTTTGCCAGCCGCATGCATCACGATATGAATTGCGGCACCCTGCACCGCCATATTAGAGGCAATCGCCGCCCCTAAAACGATATAAGACAGCTGGCTAATGGTTGAGTAGGCCAGCCGCGCCTTTATGTCATCTTTGGTGATGGCAACAAAGCTTGATGACAAAATGGTAAATGACGCCAGCCAGACGAGCCATGTTGCGGCATCACTTGCCGATAGAAAATCAATACCAAAGACGTAAACGACGACAGTTAAAATGGTGAACACCCCGGCTTTGACAACTGCCACCGCATGCAGCAATGCCGACACTGGTGTTGGTGCCACCATAGCCGCTGGCAACCAGCGATGAATGGGCACAAGTGCGGCTTTACCAACGCCAAAGGCAAATAACGCCAACAACATAGGTGCCATTTTTGGATCAAGCGCATCTGCTAAAATACCGCCGCTGCTAAATTCTAAATTGCCCGTCACCATCCAAACCCAGATGACAGCAGGCAACAAAAGCACAATCGATGTGCCGACAAGGATGCTCATATACAGTCGGCCAGCGTCCCGCGCCGCCTGGCTTTCCTTGTGGGTGACCAGCGGATAGGTTGAGAAAGTCAGGATTTCATAAAAAATGAATAAAACCAGAAGGTTGCCAGACCAGGCAATGGCCATAGCCGCATGAACAGCCACCGCATAAAAAGCGGCAAATCGGGTTTGGTGTTTTTCTTTGGCCCCCCGCATATATCCGACAGAATACAGACCAGCAAAAATCCACAAACCAGATGCCACCAAACCAAAAATGGCCCCTAGCGGAGTTACGGCAAAATCAATCGCCAACCCCTCAGCAATTTGTACAACAAAAAGGCGCGGTGTTTCACCTGCTTGGACGGCGAGTGCTACATGCAATGCCGCAATAAAGGTCGCCACACCCCCAAGTGGCCCGGCCGCATCACGCCAGAGCGGCCGATTTGCCAAAAACGGCGTCAGGCAGGCTACCACCAATGGTACCAAAATCCCAACAAGCAGTGCTGTTTGAGGCATCATCATAGGCCACCGCCTAGAAGTGCCGACGCCGACGCGCGTGACGCGGCCACCAACCAGCTGGCATCAACCCCAAACCAAATATTTGCCAATGCAACGATCCATAACGGGAAATAGATTGCAGGATTTTCAGCTAAATTTGGTGCCTTTGCCGTGGCGGGTTGCATCCACATGACCTCTATGATTTTCCACAAATAAATCAGTGACAACGCACTGCTTAGCAACACCAGAGCAGTTATCACATAGGCATCTTCAGCCAGAATTGCCCGCACCAGATATAGTTTTGAGATAAAGCCAGCGGTAAGTGGTAAGCCAGCAAGGCTAAGTCCACACACGGTAAACGCTGTGGCGGTGATTGGCATACGCCGTCCAATGCCAACAAAACTGGCAAGATTGGCGCGGCTACCAAGTGCGGCAACAAAACCGCCAACAGCCATAAACAACCCACCTTTGATCAGCGCGTGATTGCCAATATGAACAAAACTAGCCGCGACGCTTGCCGAACTCGCTAATCCAAAGCCAAGAGCGATATAACCAATTTGCGCGACAGAGGAATGCGCAAGCAATAATTTGATGTCTTTTTCATAAATCGCCATCACAGTGCCAACAAAAATACCGGCAAGTGACAATGGCACAATCACATAAGTTACCGCCAATTCGGTTATGTCTGGCACCCCGGCGAACAGAGTAAAAAGCAAACGCGCCAAAACATAAAGCGCCGCCTTAGTGGCAATTGCCGCCAGCAAAGACGATACCGCAGATGGCGCATAGCCATAGGCCGCAGGCAACCAAATATGCACCGGAAATACTGCCGCTTTCACCATAATACCGGCAATCATAAAGCCAAACCCGGCATATAGCGCCGCATTGCCACCAATCTCAGCAATGCGTGCCGCCAGATCAGCGATATTTAATGTGCCGGTTATGGCATACACAAACCCAACACCAATGACGTAAAAAGTCGCGCCGACCGCACCAATTATCAAATAGTTGAAGCCAGCAGACAGGGCTCGGCGGTCAGCCCCTGCCCCCATACTGATAAGGATAACAGATGACAATGCCGAAATTTCAAGGAAAACAAACAGGTTAAAAGCATCACCGGTCGCGACTAGGCCAAACAGCCCGCCGGACGCCAGCAACCATGCCGCATAGCATTTGCCCAAATCTGTATGCTTGACTTCTGACATGAGCGAGGCACGTGCATATAAGGTGGCTAAAAACGCCAGCCCAGTCATTATCACCAGCGTCAGGCTGGTAGCCGAGTCAACTACAAATTCGATGCCCCATGGCGGCTCCCAATTGCCAAGGTGATAGGTCACCCGGCCAATAGATCCGGTGATTGATTGCAATAAAATTGCCGCCAGAAATGCACCACCAACCCCGGCCACGCTAATCGCCCAGGCCAAGCGCGGTGCCGTTATAATGGCCACAACAGGTGAAAGTAATAACGGAATCACTACCACCAATACAGGCAGGTTCTGCAAGAAAATCGCGATTATCCCGCCATCATTCATGCCTCTACTCCCGGCTTGGCTTGCGCCATATCTGCTGCGGCTGATTCATTCTTCGCGGCTAAAATTTCGTCCTCTTCAATAGACCCAAAAGACTCTTTTATTCGCAAAATCAACGCCAGTCCAAGCGCGGTCGTTGCCACACCAACGACAATCGCTGTCAATATCAACACATGCGGTAATGGATTTGAATATAGCGTATCAGGCGCATCGGTTAGGATCGGCGCAGTACCGCCTGATACACGGCCAAGCGTGATATAAAACAAGAATACAGATGTCTGAAAAATTGACAGCCCAACGAGTTTTTTCACAAGATTTGCGCTTGAAATGACAAGAAACAGCCCTACCATCATCAGCAAGATGACAATCAGATAATTCCAGATTGCGGCAAGTTGCATCAGCATTATGAATGATCCTCAACAAATCCGGCAAATGCATGAAACAACGCCAGCATTACGCTTGTTACCGTGACCCCAACACCGAGCTCGACAAGGATAATACCAATATGCTGGCCCGATCCGACCGACCCGGTCAGGGCGGTGTAATCGAGGAACAATCCCCCTTGAAACAGGCTGACAACACCAACCCCGCCGTAAATCAACACGCCCATGGCCATTACCCACAAATTGACCCGCGCTGAGACAAGACGCCGTCCTTGGCCCAGGCCGAATACCAATCCATGCAGAATAAACGCCGCGGCGATTATTACACCTGCCTGAAACCCGCCACCTGGGCCGAAGTCACCGTGGAATTGGACATAGAGGCCAAACAATATAATTGGCGCGAACAAAATTTTGGCAGCAACGCGAAATACTGGATTGTTTTTCATTTTGCCACTCCTCTTTTGGTCTTGCCACCCACTCTGGAGACAGCTTTTGGCTGAGACGTATGGTCGGCCGCATGTGGTCGTCTAGTGCGGGTTGCACCCGCGAGTAGCAACAACACGCCCAAACCGGCAGTAAAGACAACAATTGTCTCACCGAGCGTGTCAAATCCGCGATAGCTGGCCAAAACCGTTGTCACCACGTTGGGGATATGAAGAAGCGTCCCACTCTCTTCTAGATATCGCGGCGCCACATGCAGTTGGGCCGGCGCATTTGGATCGCCAAAGGCTGGCAGATCAAGCGCAGCCAAAACCAACAGCGCCCCAGCAGCCACGCAAACGATACTAGCAATCAGCATCCAACTATATCTTGACCCACTTTTGCTGCTAACTTTTTCTTCAGCTGGCAGAAATGACATCGCTGCCAAAAACAACACGGTCGAAATACCGGCACCAACAGCCGCCTCGGTAAAGGCAACATCTACGGCATCAAGATTGACAAAAATAGCCGCCGAGGTCAGCGAATACCCACCAGACATCACAATCACCGCGATTAATTTACTGGTACGCAGAATCATCACTGCGATAAACACCAGCAAACAAAGCAGAAACATATCAATCATGATACTGGTCAAGACGTGCCTCGGCTTTTGGCTGTAGTTTTGCCAGCAGATTTCGTGGACTGTTTTTTTGTTGCCGCATTGGTTTTCGTGTTTTTTGTACCAGACGGTCGCGCCAAATTACGCCCAACCGGCACTACACCTGACTTATAAGAAACTTGTGCCACCGCATGGGTAGCGATCGGGCTAGTAAAAAATAAAAATATCCCGATCAAAACAAGCTTTGCCGTTACCAGCGTAAAGCCTTCATGGATAATCATGCCAAGAATAATGAAACTAGCGCCGGCGGTGTCTATCATACCAACAGCATGGATACGGCAATAGACATCTGGCAGGCGCAACAAACCTAGACTTCCAATCAATAGAGCGATAACGCCGCAGGCAATAAATAATCCAGACAAAATCTCAACAACTGTTTGCCCGTCCATCATTTCTTCCTCGATGGTGGGACATCGCCCAAAGACCCAGTACTAAATAACTTCAGTACCGCAAACGTCCCAATAAAATTTAAAATGGCATATAACAAGGCGATATCGACAAATTCTGGACGTTCCATAATAAAACCGTGAAGCGCAATGCCAATAATGATCAAGGTTCCAATTGCATTCACCGCCAAAACGCGATCGAAGGCAGTCGGGCCCAGCATTGTTCGAACCAAGGCTATTACCAGACAAATGCCGCATGCGGCTATCGCAACCAGCATCATCATAAATTGCCGTCTTTGTTGTCAGGCGAAGTCAACACCTCTAACGCAGTCACCCGGCGGTCCATATCATTACTGCGCACATCCTCACCAAAATCAGCGTGAAGCGCATGGACCAAAAACTGGTCCTTGGCAACAGCTTCATTGATATCAATCGTAACAGTGCCGGGCGTCAGGGTAATCGAATTGGCATAGGTAGCGATTCCGGCAGCAGTATTTTGTGTGGCGGTCACGTTGAATATTTCAGGGTCACCACGGCCATTGAGAATGAATTTGGCGGTGGCAAAATTTGATTTAATAATCTCGCCAAACAACCAAAACAGATAGGACGGCAAACGCGCAAAAAGATGCGTCGGCAAGCCTTCTTCATCTGTGGCGTTTATAGCATGGCTTAACCACACACAAAAAATCACGCTTATCACACCTAAAGAGATGAGCAGGCCATTGTAATGCCCTGACATCACCAGCCATCCAGCCATCAATACAACGAATAGCAGTCCTACACGCATGGATCTGATCGGTTCCTCCCCTAAAATCAGTCGAAACTGTAAAGTGAAATTTTTCTGGCTTCAATGCCATCTCGACAAAAAAACGAAAAATCCATAATTATGTTAGCGTAGGCCGCTCCAAACCAACGCATTGATCTTGTCAAAGCCGTGGCGGCAAGGTACAAAATTAACGATCAGTTGCACCTTGTGCTCTAAAATAATATGGGAATTTAAAAATGGCAGCTTCAGCACAAAAACCACGTCCGGCTCATATTCCAAAAGAAAATGTGTATGAAAAAACCCATTGGTTGCTGATTGTCACCTACTTGGTGGCTGCAGTAGCTGTTTATTTGCTGATTTCCAACGCTAGCTAGCCCTGGCCTCACGACAGGACGATCGATCGTGGACTCGCTCTATCAAAAGCAAATTCTTGACTATGCGCAAAAATCCAGAGCCAGCACCCCCCTTGACCGGCCAACACATGCCGCCACACTTGATAACCCGACATGCGGCGATCGTGTTGAGATTCGCCTAGAAGTAGGTTCTCAAACGGTGAAAAATATAAGTGTGGCAGTGCGTGGATGCGCACTTTGCGAGGCTGGAGCTGGCCTGGCCATTGATTTGTTCACCGGGCAAAATGACCAGACTATACGTCAATTAACTGATGAATTTTCGAACTGGTTGACAGGCCATGACACCGATGCGCCTACCCCGAAAATGCAGCACTTCACACCAGTGCGATCCATTCGTAACCGTCACAAATGTGTGTTACTGGCATGCCATGCAACATTGAAGGCATTGCCAGCCAAGTGATCACGTCACCGCGGCACAGGCCAGCGCACTATTTGGGGCGCACCGACACCTTATCAAAAATCCACAATACAGCAAGCAGTGCGGCTGGAAATCCTATAACAAGCAAAACACCAATGTTTGCACTCATGATCTATCCTCTATTTATGCAGTGCCGACAACAAATGTCGACATCAAGCTTCCAAACACGGTTATAGCGCGTTCTTATTTTCGTACAAGTGGAAAGCGAATAACTACGCCCTGTCAGATTTTTATCCCCGGCCGTGCAAAAAACTATGACAGATCTTCATAAACAGCCCCATCACAACACGGCATTACATTTGTATTACAATGCGCACATTGACCATGCCCATGCACCCAAATGATCTGTTCCGGGCGCCCGCATGCCGGGCATTCCGGCGATAGGATGGCTTGATCATCTGTATCTAGGGAAGTGATTGGTGCTGGGTTTGTAGCTTGCACTGGGCCATCATTTGTCATGATCTCTTCCATTATAGCTAATGTTTTTTAGACCGCATCACCAGCCTAACATGATGCAACATGCCGAACAAACCACAGAATATGGAAAAATAAGCATACCTTTATTCGCATGTCATTTCGTCGGCCAATTGCACGAAAATCCACGCGCGGAAAAGATTGAAACGTCAACGGCAAGATCGCAGTGATGCTGAAATACAGCTTTTGTATCCTGTGGGGGATTCGAACCCCTGTTGCCGCCGTGAAAGGGCGATGTTTAGGGTTCATACTGAGGGTTTTCTGCTGGTTTCGGTGGGTACAAACCGCCACAAACTGCTATGGGCTGTTCTGAAAACGTACTCAAACGCAAAGAAACCTCTGACCAATTACGGCAGGGGCATTTTATATATTGATTTATAATGATAATAAGCTTCGTAACACTGAAGGAAGTACAATCCTGATGCAATCGTGAAAAGGCGGCTTCAGTTTCTGAGCGCGAGGACACGTAAAAAATCCACCTCCGGCTGATTTTCAAGTTTCCAATCTAAACATCCAATTTCGTTATTGCCTGATCTTCGCTCGTAGTAATACGCCTTTACAGATCGGAGGGTAGAAGAGTTGCTATACCCTCTCTTACCGTCAGCCAAAATCCCCCATGCCCGCATGCCGGTGAAACTTCTTTTTTGAGTTTTCGATACATAATAAAATTTGAAAAAAGAAAAATTTGATAGAAAATCAACGGCAGCGGCTTCTCTTACCTTTATGAGAAATTGGACAATCTCCTCTGCAGCTCTGTGGAGTTCATCCGCAGATAACTCTCTATAATGATTTGAGAGGCCTGTTGCAAAATTGGAGGCTGTGTTTTCAATGGGACGACGATCCGAAAGGAATTGACTACAGACATCTGCTACAACACAGTCATAAACCCACGATGGGCAATATTTCTGTTTTGACGACATAAGCAACCCTGAACCCAGTAGTTTGAGAGAGATACAAGAAACTTTAGCAACAGATATCCATGTAAATAAGCGCATTTGTGTAAAAAACGGAAGGTGAAAATGAGAGAAATTAGCGAAAAAATAGAGAAGAATTGGGCATCGTTGCTTAATCAACGATCTCAGAACTATCTAGTAAGGTCAAAAATAGATCAGAATATAGCTATCGCCAATTCAAACCTATCCGCCAGTTTTATGGGTAACAGGCAACTCGCTAATCACAACACGGCTGATATCAAATACAATTTAAAAAAAATTGCTGCAAATAATTTGACTGGTACTAATTCAGAGTCAGAAAACATTGAACTTTTGTTCCTCAAGCATCAACAAAGACTCAATAAAAAACTCGCTGAAAATTCAACGGAATTGGTTGAAGCATTGGAAAAGCTCCAACTCGCTCATCGCCAAGTTATGAAAACCAACGAAGAAATCATTAAGTTTAATTCCAGCCTTATTGACAGCACCTCGGAGATCATAGAGACAAATCAGCTGCCACAGAGTATGCAACTCAGTGATGAGAGTATTGTTTCTGAGCTAGAAAAAATTGAGAAAGATACCGCAGTAACAAACACAAAGCTTGAAAAGCTCTCTGCGAGAGCCGAAGAAATATCTCAGCTCAGTGATAAATCATCAGCAGAATTGCGTGCGAAAAGAGAAAAAATAAAAGAAAATCGTGACCGTATATCAAGTTTAAGAGCTAACTTGTCACTTTGGATTGAATGAAGTTATGAAAATTGCCTGGAGCGAGTAGAAGGGCTGTTTAATCATAATTAGAGAGCTTAAGGATGGAAATTTAGACCGAGCATTTTAATATTTCGTCGTTCCATCAGCCTTACCGGTGATGGACCCCGATAAAAAACGATTTTTCTCTGGCGCACAAGTTACTCATCGTTTAAGCCAAGAATTGAGTGAGTTAGTTTATTTCACTAGTACAAAAAAGCTGTAATTCGTAGTCAAAACCACGCTCAAACGCAAAAAGGGCCCTCGTTGAATTAGGCTGTATCCATTTAATGTATGGATTTACAATGGTAAAAGGCTTGGCATCCCGTAGGGGATTCGAACCCCTGTTGCCGCCGTGAAAGGGCGGTGTCCTAGGCCTCTAGACGAACGGGACATCTAATGCAAAGCCAATGTGGCATGTCTTAGTCAAAACCGATCTTCAAATCAAGCGGCTTTTAGCATGAAAAGCGGATTTTAACGCATTACGAAGAATGGCCAGCTGCCAGCTTTGGTTCCGCCACATCTTCAATTTCAATTTGAACGGCGTTTCCGCCCCGAAACTGGTCACGCCTGACGCGACCAAGAATATGCAAATAACGTCCATCAACCGCAGCTTCGAGTGCTTTGCCAAGCGCCGTGCCACCGGCTTGAAAGGCAATGGCATTGATCATACCGCTACCATCATCAAGTCGGCAGGAAAGATGCGCCCCGTCTCCACCAACGCGCCGAGCTGATTTAACCCGGCAATCAGGCAAAACAAATCTAGGTTCGGCATTGCCACTGCCAAACGGCCCCATTTTATCCAACCAGTCGGCAATGACTGGCTGGCATCCGGCCACACTCAATACCGCGGTAGCAGTATGTGATACTTGCGGCGCAACCCCATTAAATTCGGCTAAAAATCGGTCATCCATAAAGGCTTGAAATTCGGTAATTTGGCTGGCACGGACACTAAAGCCAGCCGCCATATCATGCCCGCCGCCACCTTCGATAATACCAGCCTGGTGCGCCGCAATCACGGCATTGCCGAGCCGAAAACCGGCAATACCCCGTGCTGAACCTTTACCAATGCCATCCGGCCCCATGGCAATTATCATGGCTGGCTTGCCAAAACGTTCACGTACCCGCCCAGCAACAATCCCAATAATGCCCTCATGCCAGTCATCATCAGCCAAAATGATGACGTGATGCGGGCTTTGCGCCGCCCGGTCCAGCGCCACCACCCTTACCGCCTCTTCGATATCGCGGCGTTCCTTATTCAAATCATCAAGCCGCGAGGCCAAACTAGCCGCTATTTCAGCATCATTGGCAGACAATAACTGAACCCCTAAATCGGATGCACCAAGCCTCCCGGCGGCGTTAATGCGGGGGCCAAGTAAAAACCCCAGCGCATACGCATTTGGCGCGTCACTAACCCCAGCAATATCAGCGAGTTTGGCAAGCCCCGGATGGTGACGCTGTGCCATCACTTTTAACCCCTGTCGCACAAAGGCCCGGTTCAACCCAATTAGCGGCACAACATCACAAATTGTTGCCAGCGCTACTAAATCAAGATGGTTGAGAAGATCCAGGGCGGTTCGTGTTTTGGTAAAATATCCACGTTGGCGCAATGTACGCAGCATGCCGGCAATGACAATAAACACCACACTTGTCGCACACAGATACCCATAGTTGCCATCCTCATCCAACCGGTTTGGATTGACCACTGAATGGGCTTTTGGCAGTTCTGGCCCGGCGATATGATGGTCAATGACAATCACATCCATGCCAGTCTTCGCCACCGCAGCCAATGGTGCGTGCGCGGTGATGCCGCAATCAACTGTAACAAGCAAAGACGCGCCTTTTGCCTGCAACGCCATGAGCGCATCGGCATTTGGCCCATATCCCTCGCTGAACCGGTTAGGGATATGCACATCGCACACCACGCCAAGCTGACGCATTACCATTAACAGCAGGGCGGCGGCGGCGGCCCCATCAACATCATAATCGCCAAAAATACCAATGGGCGCTCCATCTTCGACACAATCTGCCAACCGTTCAGCGGCCTTATCCAGATCTTTGAAATGTGAGGGGTTAGGCAACAAATCACGAAGACGCGGTTCAAGATAGGCGTCTATCGTATAGCGGGTTAAACCATGCGCCGCCATAATGCGCGCAATCGGCAGGGGCAAATCATCAATCGTTTCACTAAGTGCCGCGGCATGTCGGTCAATCTCAGAAGCAGATAACGCCGTTTTTGCTGACACCCAACGGGCGCCACTCGCAGATTTTACAATGCCCAGCATGGCGTCACCCGCCATGGTCACTCCTGATCAGCTGAAAAAATCGGCATAGCCACTGGTTTGGCTTTAACGCTTGGCAGGCTTGCCATTTCATCAAGCGCCTGTGCCAGAGTGTTTTCAGCAGTTTCATGTGTTGTCATGACCAACGCAACAACATCGCCCGGCGCGCGCCCTTGCTGGATCAATGATTCAACTGAAATCTTATGGTTTTGCAAAATGCAAGTAACACCCGCCAAGACGCCAGGTTCATCAAGAACCATCAGACGCACATAAAATGGCATATCAGCCATCGCCGCCCCAACCTGATCAGCACTGTCGACAAGCTGGGCAACTGAGCGTCCAAACGGCATCCCACCCCGGTCATGCGCGATATCAATAATATCAGACAAAACAGCCGAAGATGTTGCACTACCACCAGCACCAGCGCCAATGGCGATTACACTACCAACCGGGTCACCATAAAATTCAACCGCATTCAAAACGCCATTGACCTTGGCCAGCTGACTGCTCAGCGGCAACAAACAAGTTTGCATGCGTGGCACTTGCCCAGGCGCGGCCACCCCTACAAGTTTGATCCGAAATCCCAATTGATTGGCAAATGCAAAATCCACCGCCGAAACCTCACGGATCCCCTGAATTGACGCCGCGGCAAAATCTGGTTTTTGACCAAAGGCTATCGCTGCCAAAATGGTGAGTTTGTGCGCCGCATCTATCCCATCCACATCAAAACTCGGTTCTGCCTCGGCATAACCAAGGCGCTGGGCATCAGCCAGCACATCAGCAAAATCCTCACCAGTTTGTTCCATCGTGGTCAGAATATAGTTGCATGTACCGTTTAAAATACCGGCAATCCGGCTCATATCATTGCCGGCAAGCCCCTCACGCAGGGTTTTCACCGCCGGGATACCGCCAGCGACAGCCGATTCAAATAACAAATAACAATTATGATCCTCGGCAAGACTGGCAAGTTCTGCCCCATGATGGGCGATCATCGCCTTGTTCGCGGTAATGACATGCTTACCATTTTTTAAGGCCGCCCGTGTGAGGTCCACCGCTACCCCTTCACTGCCGCCAATCATTTCAATGATGACATCGACATCATCGCGGCCAGTTAACTCAATGGCATTGTCGTGCCAGTCAATCTGGTCCATCGAAAATCCACGATTGGTAGTAGCAGAACGCGCACTTACGGCGACCAATTGCAACGCCCTCCCACTTGCTAGCGCCAATTGTTGTTGTCTGTGCATAAGTTGCCGCGCAACCTCACCGCCTACGACACCAAGGCCAGCGATCGCAATTTTCAAAGGAGATATATTTTGGGACATGGCGTGATCACTCAAGCTATCGGAAACCGAATAAATTTATGTGGCTGTTATTGCCCGTCAAGATGTAACGACTTGGACTTTCTCTGGCAAGGTCTCTGGCAGGGTCTCTGGCACATTCACTGTCCAACTTATCAAAAACCTACAGCTTAAAAACTGGTTGCACTGCGGGCGGCTTGATCATAAAGACCGGACAGTAATCTGAGTTGCCGCGCGACGTCACTCAAACTTGCCGCATTCAGTTTACCACTTGTGCCGTCAAACGCGGCATATTCATCAACCAAACAGGACTCGCGTATATCCCGATACGCCATACATAACGCCTCACCGCTTTTTGTGGTGTCGTAAAACACCTCTTTGCCCTGTTTTTCTGATTGTACCAGCCCATATTTAACCAGTTTTTTCAGCGCGTAATTGACCGTGTGGCTATCCTCAACATTTAGCTTAAAACAAATATCGGCCAATTTTTTGGCGCGCCCGCGATGATTGACCGAATGCAAACATAATATATCCAATACGCCAAGATCGGCGCTTAGGTCTATTTCAGCCATTGCCGCCACCATGGCTTTGACCATCCACATACCAAAGGCATTGGAGGCGACGATTAAACCATATTCAACTTCGCTAAGTTCGGCGGCCCGTTCCGAGACAAGATGCGATGAAGACACAATACGTTTATGCGGTTGATTCGCGCGTTCTGGCAGATGGTCTGGTTGTTGCTTCGTCATCTGTCTATTCCGTCGGCTTCTGACCGGCTTTCCCAAATCCGCCACCCCCAGGGGTTTCGATCACAAACACATCACCAGGTGCCATTTCACGCAACTCGGTGGCGCCAAATTCATCAATTGTGCCATCTGTCCGCTCGACCCAATTGCGGCCAACCGCACCAGCCGCCCCACCATTCATGCCATAAGGCGGAACCGTGCGATGATTGGCCAGAATAACCGCTTCCATAGTTTCTAAAAACCGCAGACGCCGCCGCACCCCGTTGCCACCGTTATGTGCACCCGCACCGCCGGACCCGTGCCGAATTTCAAAACTCTCCAGCAATACCGGATAGCGCCATTCTAAAACTTCAGGGTCGGTCAAACGGCTATTTGTCATATGCGTATGCACCGCATCGGTGCCATCAAAATCAGGACCAGCACCAGATCCACCACACAACGTCTCATAATATTGGTAGGTCGCATTTCCATAAAAGAAATTATTCATCGTGCCTTGTGCCGCCGCCATGACACCCAAAGCCCCATACAGCGTGTCTGTCACAATTTGAGATGTTTCAACATTACCGGCAATAACCGCCGCCGGATATTGCGCATTTAACATGCAATCTTCAGGCAAAATGATCTTAACTGGTTTCAGACACCCTTCATTCATTGGTATATCTTCATCCACTAATGTTCTGAAAACATACAAAACTGCCGCCCTACATACAGCCGCCGGCGCATTATAATTATTGGGGCTTTGCGGGCTTGTGCCGGTGAAGTCGACAATGGCAGAGCGATCTGTCTTATTGATAGAAATCGCCACTTGCACCTGTTGGCCATTATCCATTGGATAGGTAAATTTGCCGGTCTTTAACCGGTCAATCACCCGGCGGACAGACTCTTCGGCGTTATCTTGCACATGCCCCATATAGGCGATCACCGTGTCCAACCCATATTGACCAACCATTTTATGGAGTTCACGAACGCCCTTTTCATTCGCCGCTAGCTGTGCCCGCAAATCGGCGATATTTTGTTCTGGGTTACGAGCCGGATATTTTGCACCGGTTAACAACCCCCGCAATTCAGCTTCTCGATATGTGCCTTGGTCGACCAATTTAAAATTATTGATCAACACTCCCTCTTCGACAATATGCGCCGAATCTGGCGGTGCTGAACCTGGGGTACGCCCACCAACATCAGGGTGATGACCGCGTGAGGCGACAAAAAACAAGATTCGATCACTATTCGCTGAATCAAATACCGGCGTCACAACAGTAATATCAGGCAGGTGCGTACCGCCATTATACGGATTATTCAGCACATAGGCATCACCAGGCGCAATTTTCCCTGGATTGTCACGCAATACGGCCCGTACCGACTCACCCATTGACCCTAAATGGACTGGCATATGCGGGGCATTGGCAATTAACGCCCCAGTGGCATCGAAAATAGCACAGGAAAAATCAAGCCGTTCCTTCACATTCACCGACAAAGCGGTATTTTGCAACGTATATCCCATCTGTTCGGCAATCGACATAAACAGATTGTTAAACACTTCCAGCATCACCGGATCACAGTCCGTGCCAATGGCTTGACGGCGTTGCAATGGCACAACGCGCCGCACCACCAAATTACCAATGGGTGTCATTTCAGCTTGCCAACCAGGTTCAATCACATTTGTTCCAGTGGCTTCGATAATCAAGGCTGGCCCCGACACACGCTGGCCCGCCATGATTTTTTTACGTTGATACACAGGTGTTTCAACAAAATTATCAGTCATATAGGCAGTGATCACATCATCTGCCTGTGGGGCGGTGCTAGCGGCAGAAATTTGCGCGCTGTCTAATTGAAATGTGTGACCAATGGATTCAACCGATACCATGGCGGCGACCAGCCCCTTGCCGGGCATTAAAAACCCAAATCTGGACTGATACGCCGCATCATAGGCTGATTGCATGTCGGCCAGACTGCCAAATGGGACCGGCAAAGCCGCATCCGAGCCGTCATAGCGCACATGCACAAAAAGGCGCGTCTCAATACGATCTGTGGCTATGTCTTGCCGCCTCAGTTCAGCCTGCGTGTCAGCAGCTAACCGGTCAAGTTCTCTCTGCAGCGTATCAATAAGCGCATCATCAAGCGCGGCTTCTATTGATTTTTCGCGGAGCGCTGTCACATCGGCAAGCCCCATCCCATAGGCAGATAACACCCCAGCAAATGGGTGGATTAGAACTGTTGTCATACCCAAAACATCTGCAATCAAGCAGGCATGCTGGCCACCTGCCCCACCAAAACATTGCAACGCATAATCGGTGACATCATAGCCACGCTGTACAGAAATTTTCTTGATAGCATTAGCCATATTTTCAACCGCAATTTTCAAAAAACCACTGGCAATCGACTCGGCGGTTAACTCAACCCTGCTGGTGTTGGCAATGTCTTTGGCCAAAGCCGCAAATTGTTGTTTGACCGGCGCCGGATCAAGCGGTTCGTCTTGGTTAGGCCCAAACACAGACGGAAAAAATTTGGGCTGTAATTTGCCAAGCATCACATTGCAATCAGTCACGGCCAACGGCCCGCCACGCCGATAACAGGCCGGGCCCGGATTAGCCCCAGCGCTTTCCGGGCCAACTTGAAACCGTCCATTATCAAATCGGCATAAAGACCCACCGCCAGCCGCCACCGTATGGATCAACAACATCGGGGCATGAATACGCACGCCAGCAACCATCGTATCAAATACACGTTCATAGCCGACGTCATAATGCGCAACATCAGTTGATGTACCCCCCATATCAAAGGTGATGACCTTATCAAATCCGGCCTGTTTTGCGGTTTTTACTGCGCCAACGATCCCCCCAGCCGGCCCCGACAAAATTGCGTCCTTGCCCTGAAACAGGGCCGCATCGGTTAGCCCACCATTTGACTGCATCATTTGCAATTTCGTCTGCGTAGACCCGTCGAGATCTGTTGCCAAACGGTCGATATACCTCCGCAAAAGGGGCGATAAATAAGCGTCAGCGACAGTGGTGTCACCACGCCCAACAAATTTGATCATCGGGCTTGTGGCATGGCTTGTCGAAATTTGGCTGAAGCCAATGGTCTTGGCCAGCGCCGCAATTTTTTCTTCATGCGTTGTCACCCGGTAACCATGCATCAACACAATCGCAATGGCGCAGATGCCACCATCATAGGCTGATTGTAAGCGTGGTTTTAAATCATCCAAATCAAGCGGCACAATGATATTATCATTGGCATCAACCCGTTCAGTGACCTCTTCAATTCGCTCATACAGCATTTCTGGCAATATAATATGCTGGTCAAACAAACGCGGGCGCGCCTGATAGGCGATACGCAATTGATCGCGGAAGCCACGGGTGACGACAAGCAACGTGCGGTCCCCCTTGCGCTCCAGCAAGGCGTTGGTCGCCACCGTTGTGCCCATTTTAATGGCGTCAATCTGGTCTGCCGGCAATGGCGCGTCTGACGCCACCCCCATTAGATCGCGGATACCCTGCAATGCCGCATCATCATAGGCTTCTGGATTTTCAGAGAGCAATTTATGCGTGACTAACTGACCATCTGGCCGGCAAGCCACAAGATCGGTGAATGTGCCGCCGCGATCCACCCAAAACTGCCATCCAGATTCGCCTCGGTTTGTCATCTCATTCATTACCGCATCTCCGCTCATTCCACCGGGCAACACGCACCAATATTTCCTCACGTTGATAATTTATCAACAAATTGTCAACATAATAACAACATGTGAAAACCAAGGATTGCGAAAGGATGACCTGTCACTGAGACACAAGCGAGAGCGATACCCCATCTGCGGTGGGTGCATCATGAAACGCGGCTCCATCAACATCATCAAAACAGCCAATGTTGACGCCATAAACCGACGGGTCAGTGCGGCGCTGATGGAAGGTATAAATACCGCATGTCTTGCAGAAATAATGCCGTGCGGTATGGGTGTTCCATTGGTAAAGCGTCAATAAATTAAAGCCTTGCTGTATCTTTAGCTGGTCCAAAGGGCAGCTGACCATCACCGCTGCACGTCGCCGACACAATGAACAGTTACAGCGCCGCGCCGCCTTAAAATCAAGCGACGCTGGCACATCAAACACCACCCCACCACAATGGCAACGACCTGTTAGCCGATTATCCACGCCGCCCCCCCTTTCGCGCTAAACTTCAAAACAATATCAAGGACAAATCCATGGCATAGCATAGCGTCACCAGCAAATGGATTTGCAAATCGCGGCGATCAGCTTCATCGATCAGCCCATAAAAAAAGAGCCGAAAATAGGCGGCTCTTTCTGTAAAAATAATGATATCGGGTGCGCGGCTTAACGCTTTGCTAACAGACATACAATCTAAGTAATTGATATTAAGTGATTATCAGATCATCAATTAACCGCTATGATTACGCGACACAAAAACCACTAATTTTCCAAACAATATTCGACCATTGTCCACTGGGGCTCAACTTGCCTCAGCCATTTTGATTTGCATCTATCCAAATTCTGCGCATCCACGTTTCCAACACTAACCTCATACGCAATGTTTAAGTACGCCTCGCCTTGCTTCTCAAGCTCATACGCAACCATGTTCATTTGATATTCTTTTCTCTTCGCCCATTTATCCAATGCAAACTCGACAACCTCATCAATAAGTTCCACTCGTTCAATTTTTGAATATTTGTTATAACGCTCTTCAGTATTTCCGTATCCTTCAGTCTGTTTTTCCATGCAGTAACTGAACATATTTCCATATCTGAGATAATTCAAAAGCAATAATTGTCAAAATTAAAAGCAAACGAATGCTGAGACTCCTAAATATTTAGTAACACAGTGTGCGTGTAAAATGATAGTTAAGCAGTTTTTAGTACTCAAGTACTTACTGTTTCAACCTACCAGTTTTTACACCCCCCACTATTAATATTTGCGAGTAAAAAACAATGTCACAACAACAAAATATACAAATAAAAAAAACGAGCAAAAACTTACGTAAGTACTTGTTTTTTGTATATTTTGTAAAACGTTTATTAACGCTTTGAGAACTGGAAGCTACGGCGGGCTTTTGCCTTACCATATTTCTTCCGTTCAACAACACGTGGGTCACGCGTCAGGAAGCCACCTGATTTTAGCGCCGGACGCAAGCCTGGTTCAAACAGCGTCAATGCCCGGCTGATCCCATGCCGTACTGCGCCGGCCTGTCCTGACAAACCACCGCCCCGAACGGTCGCAATGACATCAAATTCACCAAGACGCTCAGTCGCCTCAAATGGCTGGGCTAAAATCATTTGCAATACCGGGCGGGCGAAATATTCGCTGACATTTTTGCCATTGATGGTCATTTGACCGGTGCCACGCTTGACCCATACGCGGGCCGCCGCATCTTTACGACGCCCGGTCGCATAGGACCGGCCAAGATTATCAATTTTAGGTTCGGCAGGCACCTGCGGTGCGGCTTCGGCTGGCACATCGCCAGCAAGTGCACCAAGCGCAGCCATGCCTTCGGCTTTCGACTCTGCGGCTTGAGGGTCTGCGTTTTGCGTTTCTTCGGCCATAACTACCTCTTATTCTTGTCGTTCATGCTGGCAATATCCAGCGTAACAGGCTGTTGTGCTTCGTGTGGGTGGCTTGGACCAGCATAGATATGCAAATTGCGCATTGCCTGACGACCAAGCGGGCCACGTGGAATCATCCGCTGAACGGCTTTTTCGATCACCCGGGCTGGGAACCGCCCATCCAGAATTTTATCGGCTGTCCGCTCTTTAATACCGCCCGGATACCCGGTGTGCCAGTAATAGGTCTTTTGTGACCGCTTGTTTCCGGTCAGACGAACTTTTTCAGCATTCACAATAATGACATGATCGCCGCAATCCATGTTCGGCGTATAGGTAGGCTTGTGCTTTCCGCGCACCCGCATCGCGACCAACGACGCAAGACGCCCAAGAACGAGATCGGCAGCGTCAATGACGAACCAGTTTTTCTCAATGTCTTTGGGCGTTGCGACATATGTCCTTGGCAAAGGCATGTTACAATCTCCACTGAGTCCATAATCCGCCAGACACCCTGTACGGATCACTATTGACGCGGGTTATAGGCGCGTTTTTCACCAAGGTCAAATAAATTATTGTAATAAAAATTTATTTTTTTATTTGTTTTCAATATATTATACATGTGGTTTCATTTTACCACATTTTTTTCAAAGATATTTCTGATATTTATCGTCAGTCGTAACAATAGCGTTGAAAGACACAGCATGGATTGATACATATGAAGAATGTTATGTGGCGCGCTGGGCGCTCTTTCCTGTCATGGCATCCCGCCAGAAAGCACGACCTTGTTTATCCTGATCGATAATTACGACAGCTTTACGTGGAATTTGTGGCATTTTTTGTCTGATCTGGGGGCGGATCTTGAAATCATCCGCAATGACGCCTGTGCCGCTGGTGATATTATCGCGAAACGGCCACAAGGGGTGATTATTTCGCCTGGCCCCGGCACCCCCCGAAGATGCCGGCATGACCATTGAACTGATCACGCTATGCCACAAGGCAAGCCTGCCTTTACTGGGTGTTTGCCTTGGCCATCAGGCACTGGCATGTGCGTTTGGCGGTAGCATTAAACGCGTTGACCCACCGGTCCATGGCAAATTATCGCGTGTTGTGCGCACCAACAGCAACAACGTAGCGTCTGACCTATTTGCGCTCTGTCCAGACACATTTCCGGTCACCCGCTATCATTCGCTGGTGGTGGACGAAAACACCCTCCCCGAGGGTTTAACCGTCACCGCCCGCACCGAAGCTGGCGCTATCATGGGGCTATCGCATAACCGCGCCGAATTGCATGGTGTGCAATTTCACCCTGAATCGATTGCATCTGTCGCTGGTTACCGCATTTTAGCTCAATTTTTAGATAGTTGCGGCCATAAGGTGATAAATCGTGACAAGCTTGACCAGCTTGAAGCGCAAATTTTGCGATTGGATGAACGTTTCCCCGAGCAGATGCACGCATAAACACCCGCTTACTAATAACCCATCATTGAAAAATCGTTACCCGTGATGATCAGACAGCCTCGGGTGGCTAACAGCGGCAATATCCACAAGATCCGGCGGCTGACCAGCATAGCGATATAACCGTTTGTTTTGTTCAGAATAATCAATAATATCAAATTCCAGCCGCTGGCCCACGACAAGGCAAATCATATGGGTTGAACCGGTATTACGGATATCATGCGCCTCACCACCAGCTGGGTAGCCGATAAGATCAACAGCCTCGATTTGGAACAGATCAGGCCCAATCCGTGCCACGCCGCTTCCCTCAGGAATGTAGATACATTCGTCTACATATAAATGACGATGAAATGCCGACGCAACAGCATCAACTGGCAAATTAATCAGGTGAACCCCGACATTTTGTAGTCCGGCTTGTTCATTAAGCGATTTAGCCACAAAACGGGCGCGCTGGTTCAGAAAATGCGTGACGTCAGTTCCCGCCATTTTTGCAATTTGCGTTCTGGTGACGATTTGTTTTTGTCCCATCCCCCTCTCCTATGCTCGATTGTTCATCCAACATACCGCCATTAACCAGGCACGCGCTTGCCAAGGCTGGCTGTCGTGCCGCGCGCCTATGGCAGGCTTGCAATGCCCCTGCGGGATCAATATAGTCAACACGGCCGAATTCGCGGTCTTTTTTTCAGGAAATTTTCCATGTCTGACGTTATAAAATCCGCCCTAACAAGCCTGATCCAAGGCGAACGGCCCGGCCCTGATTCCATTCGCGCATGTTTTGAAGACATCATGAATGGCGAGGTAAGCGAAGCACAGATGGGCGCCTTCCTGATCGCGCTTCGCATGCGCGGCGAACAGGTCGCTGACATTGCCGCGGCCGCAACAGTGCTGCGTGAAAAAGCCACCACAATCACCGCCAGCGACGCGACCATGGACATTGTTGGCACCGGCGGCGATGGGTTTGGCACCTATAATATTTCGACAGCCAGCGCCTTTGTTGTTGCGGGTTGCGGCATACCGGTTGCGAAACATGGCAATAAGGCAGTGTCGTCACAAAGCGGCGCCGCGGATGTGTTATCTGCCCTTGGCATCAAACTTGATTGTGATTTTTCTTTAGTCAAACAGGCGCTTGACGAGGCCAATATTGCCTTTTTGATGGCCCCGCGCCACCACGCGGCGATGCGCCATGTGGCACCTGTGCGTGCCGCACTTGGGGTGCGCACTATCTTTAATATGCTGGGACCATTGGCAAATCCGGCATTGGTCAAACGTATCATGGTAGGCGTATACGACCGGAGCTATTGCGCGCCCTTTGCCCATGTTCTGGCAGAGCTTGGCACCACGCATGCTTGGGTTGTGCACGGCGCCGATGGTTTAGATGAGGTCAGCACCACAGGCCCGACATATGTCGCCGAACTGAAAGACGGTAGCGTTACAGAATTCACCATTTCGCCCGAAGATATCGGCCTACCAACCGTCACATTGGATGTATTACGCGGCGGTGATGGCGCGCATAATGCGTATTATTTGCGCGCCCTGCTCGATGGTGAGACCGGCCCTTACCGAGATATCGTCCTATTTAACGCGGCAGCCGCCCTTGTTGCAGGTGGGCATGCGTCAAATTTACATGACGCCGAAAAACGCGCGACCGCTTCTATTGATGATGGTCACGGCCGCGCCGCACTGGATAAGCTTGTCGCAATCACCAACAGGTAATGGTGCTGGCGGAGACCCCATGATGGATAATGTTCTGGCAAAGATTATAGACGAAAAGCGTGATGAGGTGCGCCATCTTGCGGCTCATAACAGCTTTGCCGATCTGCATCAGGCGGCACAAACCGCATCCAAGCCGCGCAGATTTGTAGCGGCGCTGGAAACGGCCGCGCGTACTGGCTATGGGTTGATTGCTGAACTGAAAAAGGCGTCTCCGTCAAAAGGCCTGATCCGCGCCGATTTTGACCCGGCAAGCCTGGCAAGTGCCTACCAGCAAGGCGGGGCTAGTTGCTTATCGGTACTGACCGACCGTAACTGGTTTCAAGGGGCACCAGAATTTCTGGTTGCTGCACGGGCGGCTGTCAGCCTGCCGGTATTACGCAAAGATTTTATGATTGACCCGTTGCAAATTGTCGAATCACGTGGCCTTGGGGCTGATTGCATATTGCTCATTATGGCCGCTTTGGATGATGCCACCGCGGCGGACCTAGAAGCCTGCGCGATGGACTATGGCATGGATGTGCTGATCGAATGCCATGACAATGCAGAAATTGAACGAGCGCAGAAGCTAAAATCACCGTTGATCGGCATTAACAACCGCAATTTGAAAACGATGGAGATATCGCTTGATGTTGGCGAAGCAATGTTACCACATTTGCCGGCAGACCGGATTGCAGTTGCAGAAAGCGGCCTGTTTCACCCCGCCGATCTTGCCCGCATGGCCGCAAGTGGGGCCCGCTGTTTTCTGATTGGCGAGTCACTTATACGCGCTGATGATGTGGCGGCGGCGACAGCCACCATTCTCGCCAATCCAGTTGGCGCTACTAAGCGGGTGGGATAAGATACGTGGGTTGTGCGCCGACGATTAATGCAGGAATGTGTACAGGAATTCTATAATGGCTGAATTTACCCATTTCGACAGCGAGGGCAACGCCCATATGGTCAATGTTGGTGGCAAACCTGCCACCGCCCGGCGTGCCGTTGTCAAAGGCCATGTCAAAATGGACCCGGCAACACTCAAAATGATCTGTGATGGCACCGCCAAAAAAGGTGATGTACTTGCTGTAGCACGATTGGCTGGCATTATGGCGGCCAAGCAAACAGCTGCGCTGATCCCACTGTGTCATCCGATGGGCCTTGATCATGTCACTATTGACTTTGATACCGATGATAATTTGCCGGGCGTCATTATCACCGCTACTTGTAGCGTCACCGGGCCGACAGGCGTCGAAATGGAAGCCATGACCGCGGTAAGTGTCGCTGGTTTAACAATTTATGATATGTGCAAGGCAGTTGACCGGAACATGGAAATTGGCGCGATACGCCTGACGCATAAATCTGGCGGCAAATCAGGTGTGTTCGATGGCGCATAGCCGTAACGGTTCCGGGTTGTTATCAGTCGATGCGGCATTGGACAGGATTTTAGCCTCACTATCCACAACGACGACAACACGGGTTTTGCTCGCCGATGCGCTCGGGCAGATTTTGGCTGAAGACATCCACGCCACTCTCACATTGCCGCCGCAGGATCTATCGGCAATGGATGGCTATGCGGTACGCGCAGATGATGTGGCGCAGTGTCCAGTAAATCTGACCCGGGTTGGCGAAGCCGCCGCTGGTCACCCATGGACCGGCCATGTTGAACTCGGACAGGCAGTGCGTATTTTTACCGGTGCCTATGTGCCAAATGGCGCTGACACAATCATTATTCAAGAAAATGTTGACGCGCCCAGCGAGGCTGACCAAAGCGTGATCACCGTGCGTGAAGGCGCCGCCAAGGGCCGGTATATCCGGCCAGCTGGGTTGGATATCGCGGCTGGGACGCGTGCCCTTGCCAAAGGCAGTTTGTTATCTGCCCGTTCTATTGGGCTGGCGATTGCCGCTGGGGCGACAAGCGCGGTTGTATCTAAGCCGCCGCGTATCGGCATTTTATCGACGGGTGATGAACTGGTGCCCCCCGGCCAGACCCCCGGCCCCGGCCAGATCATCAGCTCAAATGCCGCTTTTTTATCAGCCTTTGTCAAAAGCTGTGGGGCTGAAGCTGTTGATCTTGGTATCGCCATTGATAAACCGGGTGCCGTGTCGAATGCGGTCATGGCCGCAACAAATCTCGACATGGTGGTCACAACAGGTGGCGCCTCGGTGGGCAGTCATGACCATATTGTCGATGATCTAGCTGACGGCGCGCTGGATTTTTGGAAAATAGCCATGCGCCCTGGCAAGCCTCTCATCTGGGGTAAGATTGGCAAGACCCCGCTATTGGGTTTGCCGGGCAACCCGGTATCGACTGCGGTTTGTGCCTTGGTATTTTTAGCCCCCGCGATCAGCAAACTTGGTGGGGGCACCTATCAACAGCAATTATATTTAGCAACGATCACCTCCGATCTTCCTGAAAATGACCAACGGCAGGACTATATGCGTGCCAGCTTGGAAAGTGGTGATGATGGCTTGACCATGGTGCGCCCGGCACATCGCCAAGACAGCTCTATGATGGCGACGCTTGCCCATGCTAATGCATTTATTGTTAGGCCGCCATTTGACCCACCCCTAACCACCGGCGATACCGTTACAATTCTGCCCATGCCGCGTCTTTTCTAACACCGGATTTTGTTAACATAACAAACCAATCAAAATGCCCACACGACAATCGCATCTACAACCAAGCTGAAAAAATAACTTGCATAAAAAAGTGAACATAGGTAGAACGTTGCAGGAACGTAACCGGATTTCTTGGCAGAGGGATATAGTATGCTCACGCAAAAACAAAGCGAACTGCTGGCATTTTTAACATCACATATGGATGCGCATGAGGTGCCACCATCCTTTGACGAGATGCGCGATGCATTGGGGCTGGCATCAAAATCTGGCATTCACCGTCTGGTGTCTGGCCTTGAAGAACGCGGCTATATCCGCCGGTTGGCCAACCGGGCGCGTGCGATTGAAATTTTACGGCCTGCCGCCGCTGGCAATGCATTTGCCCGTGCGATGAGCGGCGCTGTAGAAAATGTGACATTGCCACTTCTGGGACGGATTGCCGCTGGCACCCCGATTGAAGCGTTAAGCGATCCAACCAATCATATTGAAGTACCTGCCAGCATGATTGGTAGCGGAGAGCATTTTGCCTTGGAAATTGTTGGTGATTCCATGACCGGTGCCGGCATTCTCGAAGGCGATACCGTGCTGATCCAGCGCGCCGTTACAGCGCATCACGGTGATATTGTCGTTGCCCTCATAAACAAACAAGAAGCCACACTTAAAACCCTGTTGAAAGAACCCGGCCGTATTGGCCTTGAAGCGGCTAACCCAAAATATGAAACCCGTTATTTCAGCACTGGTGAGGTTGAGGTACAGGGCAAGCTAGCTGGCCTGATCCGGAATTATTAGAGACGTATTCTTTTCTGTCTTTATTAATAAATAATAAATAATTGTCATTTGTTCTTTGTGTAAAATGATAAATTTGTTTTGTTGTTCTGCACGGGTAGAGTGGCGCCACCATTGAGATGATAAGAGCTGTTTCGCGGTCATCAGAGGCGGCAGATAGACCGCGCCGTCTCGTTACAATGGCAATAAAGCTGATCAGAAACAAGATGGTGCGCCGCTCGGCAATAATCAGGGGTGCCATTCTCACCTGCATTGGTGTAGATATACGCCTGTTTTGAACTGCTGTGGAAGCCTATCAGAAAGGCCTTAATGAATTATGAATGTTGTTACCCGATTTGCGCCATCTCCGACTGGATATCTTCACATTGGCGGCGCCCGTACGGCGCTGTTCAATTGGCTATTTGCCCGGCACCATGGTGGCACATACCTGCTACGCATTGAAGATACCGATAAAGCCCGGTCAACAGATGCGGCGGTGGCGGCAATTCACGAGGGGCTTAACTGGCTGGGGCTTGCGGGCGACAAACCTGCGTTCAGCCAGTCAGCCCAAAGCCAGCGCCACGCTGAGGTAGCCGCCGAACTTGTCAAAAAAGGCGCGGCTTACCGCTGTTTTTTGGATGAGGCCGAATTAGAGGCGCTTCGTGCTGAATGTCAGTCGACCGGCGCCCCGCTCAGATCACCTTGGCGCGACTTAGATCCAACTGACGCGCCAGATCGGCCATTTACCGTACGCATGAAAATGCCATCTGATGGCAAAACCACGATTGAAGATGCCGTTCAGGGCACCGTGACCATTCAGAACAAGGTCTTAGATGATATGGTGATTTTACGCGGTGATGGCAGCCCCACTTATATGCTGGCGGTTGTCGTTGACGACCACGATATGGGCATTACCCATGTAATTCGCGGCGATGATCACCTGAATAACGCGTTCCGCCAGCTAATGGTGTATTGGGGCATGGGATGGCAAACGCCAGTTTTTGCCCATATCCCGCTGATCCATGGCAGTGATGGCGCAAAATTATCCAAACGACATGGCGCGCTTGGCGTTGACGCCTATCGCGAGATGGGATTTCTGCCAGACGCCATGTTCAATTACCTGTTGCGGCTTGGCTGGAGCCATGGGGATACTGAATTTTTCAGCCGTAAACAGGCCATTGACTGGTTCTCGCTGGATAATGTTGGCAAATCACCAGCGCGCTTTGACCTTGAAAAACTGCGCGGGATAAATGCGCATTACCTGCAACAGCTTGACCCAACGGCACTGTATGATTTGATCTTGCCGCATATCGCGCCAACCAGTGCATCTGCCAAAGACCGGGTGATCGCCCTGCTTCCATTGCTAAAAGAACGCGCCAAAACGCATCTTGATATTCTGCCTCAGCTTGGATATGCGGTGCATGATGGCATCCCACCCATATCCGAAGATGCAACTGCGCTTCTGACTGATGCAGCAAAAAGCAACCTGTTGAAACTTGCAGACACTCTTGCTGGCAAAAGCTGGCAAAAAGATGATTTAAACAGCCATATTCAATCATTTTTAGACAATAATGCGCTTAAAATGCGTGATATTGGTTTGCCATTGCGGGCGGCGATCACCGGCACGAAACAATCGCCATCTATTGTTGATATTATGGCGGTTCTTGGCGAGTCTGAAACGCTGGCAAGACTTCGTGTAGCTTGCAAATAACTCGAGTTTGCGGTACATCATGGGAACACGGGCGGGTCGCCAAATCTGCAAGGCAACCAGTGTCTTATTCTTCAAACTGTATTTAAGAGGTTCGCCAATGGCCGACAGTCAAGTTCCTGAAAAAACTGTGACGTTGACAGACAATAGCACAGGAAAATCAGTAACGCTGCCGGTGAGTGCCGGCACGATTGGTCCGGAAGTTATTGATATTCGCAAACTCTATGCAGAAACAGGCATGTTTACCTTTGACCCAGGATATGGTGCAACCGGGTCATGCGTGTCTGGGCTTACCTATATTGACGGTGAAGAAGGTATTTTATTGCATCGCGGATATGCGATTGAGGATCTGGCTGAAAAATCCGATTTCCTCGAAGTTGCCTATTTGTTAATTGAAGGCGATTTACCAACAGCCGAAGAAAAAACTTCCTTCGATACTGCCATCACCTGCCATACGATGGTTCATGAACAACTGTCGATCTTTTTACGGGGCTTCAGACGGGACGCCCACCCAATGGCCATTTTATGTGGCGCGACCGGTGCGCTGTCCGCCTTTTATCATGACTCGACCGACATCCATGACCCGCAACAGCGGATGATCGCCTCGCGTCGTTTAATTGCAAAAATGCCTACCTTAGCCGCGATGGCCTATAAATACTCGCTTGGTCAGCCTTTCAACTACCCACGAAACAACCTGTCCTATGCGGAAAATTTCCTGCACATGTGTTTTGCAGTGCCAGCTGAAGAATATGTGGTTGACCCTATTCTGGCCGACGCCATGGATAAAATTCTGATCTTACATGCCGATCACGAACAAAATGCGTCAACATCAACCGTGCGGCTTGCTGGGTCATCTGGGGCCAATCCATTTGCTTGTATCGCCGCTGGCATTGCCTCATTGTGGGGGCCTGCTCATGGCGGTGCGAATGAGGCCGTTTTAAATATGCTTAATGAAATCGGCCATAAAAAGAACATTCCTGAATATATCGGAAAAGCACGTGATCGGGACGACCCATTCCGGCTATTTGGATTTGGTCATCGGGTTTACAAAAATTTTGACCCGCGTGCCAAAGTGCTACGTAAAGCCTGTCATGACGTTTTAGGGAAACTGGGCGTTCATGACCCATTACTCGAATTAGCGATGGAGCTTGAACGGATTGCGATTGAAGATAGCTATTTCATCGAAAAGAAACTCTATCCAAATGTAGATTTCTATTCAGGCATTATCCTCAAAGCCATGGGGTTCCCAAACTCTATGTTTACCGTGTTGTTTGCGGTGGCGCGCACAACCGGCTGGATTGCACAATGGAATGAAATGATCAAAGATCCGGCACAACGTATTGGCCGCCCGCGCCAGCTTTATGTCGGTCCAGAACAGCGCGCCTTCGTCGATCTTGGCAAACGTTAACTGATTTTAGCCGGCACCGGCCCGAGCCAGTTGGCAAGGGCATCAATCACCAGCCGGTCAAATTGCCCAGCCTCACCGACAAGACAGGCGCGCAATTGTTTAGCCGTTTCAAAGGCTGTTGATTGCGCCTGTGGGTCATGCAAAATTTTTGTCATTGCACCTGCCAACCCCATCGCGGTGAGACGTTCCTGAAATAAAAATGGATAGACCTCGCGCCCCAAAATTGCGTTTGGCAAAATCACCTTTTGCATATCAACAATCATACGGCCACATGTGGCGCTAAGCCAACCTGCCTTGTAGCAAGCCACCCCCGGCGCACCATACAGCGCCGTTTCCAGCGTTACCGTCCCAGATGCCGCCATGACAGCGTCACAATTGTCCAATGTGGCCGCAAGCTGATGATCGCCGTCAACAATATTGATAGATGTGTTAGCGCAAATCTCGGAGATGTGTTGCCGAAGCCTTGGTACCGCCGGAAGTGTAAAGATTGCATTGGGAAACTTGCCGCGCAAAAGCGCAACAGCAGATAGCATAATGGGTAAAATATGCTTGATTTCTGACATTCGGCTACCGGGCAGAATGGCGATCTGTGGTGCATCAATTGATGACTTTTTTGCTGATGGGTTTGGCTGAATGTCGAACGCCGACGGATGGCCAATAAAATGGCAGTCTAGCCCCAACGGCGTAAAATAATTTGGTTCGAAGGGAAATAAACATAATAGCCCATTAAAAACGCGGGCAAATTTATGGCGCCGCCACATGCCCCACGCCCACACCGTTGGCGCAACTGTATGAATGATGGGCGCTGACCATCCTTCACGCCGCATGCGGCGGCGCAACCGCGCCGCAAAACTCACCGAAAATCCCTTGGCATCTACGGTCAGGATGAGTTGCGGACGTTTCCGCATCACATAGTCAACCAACGTTTCAGCAAATCTATATAAGTCATTGTAATTTGATATATATTCACCAATTCCTATGAGTGATAAACGATGCATGTCACCAATAGAGCGCAGCCCTTCGGCTGTCATATGATCGCCGCCAAGTCCAACCCATTTCT
This sequence comes from uncultured SAR116 cluster alpha proteobacterium, assembly GCA_902583715.1. Taxonomy (GTDB): domain Bacteria; phylum Pseudomonadota; class Alphaproteobacteria; order Puniceispirillales; family Puniceispirillaceae; genus UBA3439. The sequence goes on along the minus strand of CACHXC010000010.1, from coordinate 14,939 downwards.
GTTGCCCGTAATGGGTGTTGATTGCCCGCATGATACGGCTGGCCAGCACATCACCAGACGCTTCACCAGCCAGAATAAAAATGGGGGCCGTCATGTGCGTGCCTTAGCTGATATGCCAACAAGGGTCATGCCAGAATCGGTACATATATCAGTCAATATTTGCAAATCATCAGCCAGCATCACCGCATCGGCCTCAATAGCTAAAACAGTGATCCCAGACCTCGCCGCTGCCTGCATTGTTTCAGTCCCCACAAAGGGTGTATCCAGCCAATGATCCTGACCCGATTTTTGCATTTTCACGAATACCGCAGGGCCGGCATCAGCATCGATCAAATCTACAGAACGAACAAGCATGGCGGATGTACCCTCGGCGGCCTCAATCGCCAGAACGCGTCCATTTTGCACGACAATCGATTGCCCGACATCACTGTCGCCCAATTTTCCCAAGACAGACATGCCAATTTCAATCAAGGCTTTGCCATTTTTATCAAGAGCTGGTCCAGCCAGATGCCCAGATGGCATAGCTCGCCCCTCCAAAAACATGTTTACCGGCAAAGTTTTCACCCCATGGTCAGCAAAAAACTGGCTAATCACCCGCAAAACCGAATCATCACCACGCTTTATTAGCTTGCCCAAAAGCCTCATACCAGCCATATCCGGCCGGAGCGCAGCAAGCGACGGCCAGACGACCTTGCCAACCATCACCACATGACTACAGCCATGCTCCATAAAAAAACCCTGTATCTGACCAATCGCACCCAACCGTACAGGTTGAACAGCAAAACCATCGAACACGGCATTTGCCTGACCATCAATAGGAAAAATAAAGACATCATAACCCTGATGGACAGCGGCTTTTGCAACCTGAAGCGGTAAATTTCCCTGCCCGGCAATTATGGCAAGACGCGTCATCTTGTCTCCTGCCTACCCTGTCTACGGACGCTTATAGGATTGGCACACCCCATTGCGGCCCGCTGTGCTGATAAATTCGAACACAGAATCATATTCAGCCGTACCTGAAAACCGTTTCTGAGCCGCCGCAAGTCGTGTCGCAAACAGCCCACCGCCAAGGATCAGGTTACGGAATAAATCACGCAAACCAGTGATAATTTCAGGTGAAAAACCACGCCGCTCAAGACCAATTACATTGATCCCACTTAATGTCGCACGATTGCCTGCCGCGATGGCAAAAGGGATCACATCGGCATCAACAAGGCTATGCGCCCCAATCATCGCATGGGCGCCAATACGGCACCATTGCTGAACCGCTGCAAACCCGCCCAGCATTACGTGGTCACCAATCTTTACGTGGCCGCCAAGCGCAGCATTATTGGCAAAAATAACATTGTCGCCAACAACACAATCATGCGCCACATGCGCCCCGGCAAAAAACAATCCATTGTCGCCAATAACCGTTTTCATGGCATCAATGGCGGTACCTGGATGCATCGTCACATGTTCGCGGATCACACAATTTTTACCAATATGTAATTCTGATTTTTCACCATTATAACGCGTGTGTTGTGGGGCACCACCCAGCATCGCAAACGGGAACACCTCGCAACCCGCACCAACAAATGTGTGACCATCGATCACCACGTGGCTGTGTAATTTTACATCGTCACCAATCAACACATTTGGACCAACCACGCTATAAGCGCCAATGGACACCCCGCTGCCAAGTTTTGAAGCACTATCAATGATTGCCGTTGGATGAATATTTTGAGTCATGATCTAACGGTCCGGGTCCACAATCATTGCACCGAAATCTGCCTCGGCAACAACCTTGCCATCGACCAAGGCTTTTCCGGTAAATTTCCACAACGGCCCTTTATTCGTGTTTTTGACGACATGCAGTTTGACAGCATCACCAGGCCGCACCGGTTGACGAAATTTTGCCTTTTCGACAGTGGTAAAGAAAACAAGTTTCCCGTCTGTTAGGTCAGGAATCGTAGCGGCCACCATAACCGACGCCGTCTGGGCAAGGGCTTCAACAATTAACACCCCCGGCATCACCGGAAAATCAGGGAAATGGCCAGCAAAATAGGGTTCATTACCGCTGATTAATTTAATGCCAGTGGCCTCGCTGTCCAAAACCACATTTTCCACCCGATCAATCAACAAAAATGGTGCACGATGAGGGATCAGTTTCTTAATCTGATCAATATTGATAACGTCAATCACATCTGGCATGAATGCCCCCCTTTACCCTCATATCATGGATCATTGCTTTTCATTTCGCTTTTATGTTGTGCCGAGGTGCCCCAGATGATTTTGATAGGCGCCGCAAGGCGGCCCGCTCGCGCCAATACTGGCCAGCCTCAATCGCTGGGAAGCCAGCCATTTGGGTATGTGGCGTCACATCCTTGGTGACGCCGCTTCGCGCGGTCAATACAGCACCATCACCGATGGTCACATGCTGGGCGATCCCCACCTGTCCACCAATTTGGACGTCTGCACCAATCTTGACACTGCCGGAAACACCACATTGTGCTGCCATTATAGTGCGGTCGCCAATTTGTACATTATGGGCAATATGACACAAATTATCGATCATCACTGATCGGCCTAGCACGGTATCGTCAAGGCTGCCCCTATCAATACAACAATGACTGCCGATACCGCATCCATCAGCGATACGCACAATGCCCACATGCGGCGAGCGAATGGCGCCATCCGGTGTCATTTCAAACCCAAACCCACTATCGCCAATCACGGTACAAGCCCCAATAGTCACATGGTTGGCTATGTCACAATGTGACAAAACGCTGTTCGCACCGATATGGCAATCTGCGCCAATAACCACGCCAGATTGAATGACCGCACCTGCTTCAACCACAGTGTCCGCAGCAATCACAACGCCATCCTTAATCGTCGCTTCTGGATGAATTTGTGCTGATCGATCAACCAAGGTTTTGCCCGGCTCTGGCTCAACTTCCTGGACAATTATACCAAGCGCAGATGCAAATGATCTGCGCGGATAATCAACGATCAGAGTTATTTGATCACTATCAAGCTCGGCTGCCACTTCGGCTGTTGTGATGATGATGCACTCACGCCCTGGCGCATCATCTGTCGACAACCCGGCGCTCTGATATGTCACATCTCCTTTAGCCGCCAAAGCCAATGGTGCCACACCGGTGATGATCTGGTTTGCATGACCGCCATGGATCGATGCGCCGAGACGTGCGGCAAGATCATACGCCGTCATACCACCAATAATCTGAAAAAATCTCTGATCAACCGGCATCAAGCAACCGCCTATTGAGACTGCGGTCGTTGCACTTCAATTTCTATACGTGCATTTTTGGTGCGCTCATTCAAACGGGTTAAGACCTCGTCTGAAATATTGAGATGCGGTAGAAAAATCAGACTTGAGTCACGGTTCAAAACCAAGTCTAATTTCATCTCTCTGGCAATTTCTGCGATAATTGACAACGCCTCGGACCGAATATCAGACTGGGCTTTTTGATACGCATTATCAATAGCTTGTCTTTTTCTCTGAATATCTTGCTGGAGCTGTGTAACGCGTTGCTGAAAGGCTTTAATTTGCTTGTCATACTCATCGGCTGAGAGCAATTCGCGTTTAGACATCAAGTCTCTTTCAGTCTGCTGAAGTTCAGCTTCAACAACACTAAATTCATTTTGAAATTTTTGTCGTTGCGCATCAAGAAGTTCGCGCACTTTTTTATTGGCATCAACTGCCCGCAAAATGCCATTTAGATCGGCAAGCCCAATACGCTGAACATCCATTGATTGCGATGGAGGTGCAGAGTCGGTTGAAGTTTGCGCTACCACAACCGGCATGCCCCAGACCAAACAGCCCAACAGCGCTGCAAACAAAGTGAAGGCAGATGATCTCATTTACAACCTCGTGCCAATAGAGAATTGGAAGGTTTTTGTGTTGTCATGGCTTTGTTCAGCCAGAGGCTTTGCCCAATAAAATGACAGCGGCCCAATGACTGTATTCCATAATATACCAAAGCCAAGGCTATTCCGCATTGTTTCGTCGTCGGGCTTGGTTACGCCAGATGGAAAATCAGTCGCCCACACAGAACCAAAATCAGAAAACACGGTCCATCTCACACCGGCATCTTTGGTCACACCAAGATTAGAGACAACTTCAATGGTGCCGCTATATATATTGTTACCACCAACGGCACCGCCTGACCCGGTATCGCGCGGCCCAATACCGTTCAAATCAAAGCCGCGCACATCTCTGCCGCCAAGAAAGAACCGCTCTGACTGTGTCACATCATCACCAAGCCCGCTGATATGTCCGACGCGGCCCTTAACACCTAACACCAGTGATTTGAACAAATAGGGTTTGTAATACCCACCACGCAGGTTGGAACGTAAAAAATTCACATCCCCACCAACGCCAGAGAAAGTTTCTGAAATCTCAGCGAAAAACCCTTCAGTCGGATCAAATCGGCTGTCCCGTGTATCTCTGCCGATGGCATAGCTGACAGCAGATTTCAGCAGTGATTTACCATTTTCGCCTGTGACCGATGTCGCAGTGGTGGATGTATTGGTAATTTTTGAGCTGGAAATGCCGTAAGTAATACTGTGGTAGACATCATTCGCCGCATTGAACCGCGCCCCCAGATCAACACCTGTGCGATTGGTTGAGGTATTATTAGCATTTGATTTAGCTTTGAACACATCAAGGCTACCCGTCAGGTCTCGGCCAAACAGATAGGGTTGCGTCAAGCCAAGAACAAAATCTGTTTGGGTGTCGGATGTGCTGATCGAGGCACTGGCCCGCCGGCCCGTACCCAAGAAATTGCGTTCATTTATGCCAAGGGTTAGGCTGGTCTTGTCCAGTGATGAATAGCCAACACCAATCGAAAAATCACCGGTTGATTGTTCTTCAACGGTGACCCTAGTAATGGTTTGATCGGCCGAACTTCCCCTGATATTTTGCACGTCCACTTTACTGAAATAACCAAGATTACGTACATTTCTGACCGAACGATCTAATTTCAGCTGATTAAAGGCGTCCCCTTCAACCAACTCGAATTCGCGTCTGATGACACTATCGAGCGTTCTTGTGTTATCAACAAATTCAATGCGTTCTACGAAATTGCGCCGCGCCTGACCAATATTGATGGCAACATCAAGCATGCCTGTTGCGGGGTCTGTCTTAATCTCAGGCGTAACATCAACAAACGCATAACCAAAAACCCCAAGTTGATTGGAGATATCCAGCAATCCCTGTTCAAGCCGGCGCACGTCATACCAGCTATCATCACCAAATGTCATTAGTTTTTTCAGCGCATCCAGATCAATATTTTCAATCTCACTCGTCACTGTGATATTATTGACTTTGTAGCGCACGCCCTCATCAATCAGAAACGTGATGACAAAGCCGCTTCGGTCAGGGAGCAGGCCGCCACGCGCCCGTGAAATATTGATATCAGCATAGCCACGCGACAAATAATATTGACGCAAAAGCCGCACATCATAGTCTAGACGCCCTTCATCATATTTATCGTTAGGTGTTAAAAATGCCCACCAACGTTTTTCTCGGCTAACAACGGCTTGGCGAAGAGCGCGGTCGGTAAAATTTTCGTTACCTGAAAAGACGATAGAAGTGATTTGAATCAGTGGCCCCTCATCGACCTCGAAAACAAGATCGACCCGGTTATCATTCAACTCAATGATTTTTGGCTCAACAACCGCAGCAAAGCGCCCCCCAGCCCGATAAACATCAAGCAACCTTGCCGACGCCTCCAGCGCCAACTGGCGGTTATAAACCCGCCGAGGTTGAACATCGATAACCTCAAGCAATCTCTCGTCAGAGATGACGTCATTTCCTTCAATATTGACCCGGTTTATGATGGGATTTTCAACAATTGTAACGGTCAATACTGAGCCATCAAAATCCAGTTTTATGTCTTTAAACATGTTAGTGGCAAATAAACGTTCTAGTGACTGGCTGAGGCCACCTTGAGATACAACATCACCAATCTGCACCGGCAGATAAGACAAGACCGTGCCTTCAGAAACACGCCGGTTGCCACTCACTTTGATAGCTGAAATGCGCACCTGTTCAGTTTCATCCTGCGCATGAGACGGTAACGCGTTGTAATAAATAGAAAATATAAAGAGAGTTATAAAGACTATCGATAATTTGCGCATCAAATGTCCTAATATATTATGGCCGGGACGAGACTTTAGAAGCAAAACTATAGTCCGGCTAAAGCAATAGCGAAAGGCAAACTTACCAAAAGTCATCGCTTTTCGCATTGTTTTTCCATAATGATTTACCAAGGCGAGCAATCAGGGGGCAATTAACCGCATCAAATCTGCAACAACCAAAAATAACGTCAACCCCATCAAAATAGCGATGCCTCCCCGCATCAAACCGGCTTGCACCCCGATTGGCAACGGTTTGCCGAAGAGTGCTTCCCAAAGGAAAAACGTTAAATGCCCACCATCAAGCGCTGGCACTGGCAGAAGGTTGATCAACCCCAAATTGATTGAAATAACGGCCGTTAGCAAAATAAACGGCACGATACCCTGATTCAGGACAGTTCCAGAAATTTCCGCAATACGAACCGGACCACCAACCTCACCTTGTTGCATATCTCCGGTGATGGCACGCCCCAGTCCACGCACAATCATAATGGACATATGAAACGCATCTGACGTTGCCGCAACAAGCGCAGAACCCGGGCCAAGGCGACTAAATTCGCCAACCGGAACAGATTTAACCCCCAAAATTCCAATATTAATTTGTAACTGTTCGTCAAATTGTGATTGCGGCGTTACATCAAGGCTGAGTTGCTGGCCATTTCGCAGCAAAACAAATTGCAAAGTTTTACCGGGACTTTCAACAACAAGTCCGCGCATATCATCAAAATTCCGGATATCAACTCCGTCAATTTCAAGAATTTTGTCGCCGGGCTGTAACCCTGCTTCAGCCGCTGGCATATCTGGCACAATGTCGCCGATAACAGCTGGTATAACTTGCTTACCGACAGACATGTAAACCGCGGCAAATAATGCAATCCCTAGAATAAAATTAGCCGCCGGTCCAGCCGCCACAATCGCCATACGCCAGTAGAGTCCAGCGCCCGCAAAGCTAGCAGACTGCTGGCGGGCGGATGATGCCGGCGTACTTGCCGCATTATCATCACCGCGCATTTTGACATAGCCACCAAGAGGAATCGCCGCAATTCGCCATCGGGTGCCGGTCTTTGCTGTCCATCCGTAAATTTCTGGCCCAAACCCAACCGAGAACACTTCAACAATTACGCCTGCCTTACGCGCCACCCAGTAATGGCCTAATTCATGGATGAACACGACGGGCGTGATCAACAGCAAAAATCCTAAAATTAAATCAGCGGCGCCTAAATCTGGCATAGCATTGATCCTCTAAACTCATTTCTACGGGCCGCAAATTGCAACACAATCTAAGTTAGCGCGGTTAAACTGACATGTAACGCCGGTTTTTTGTCACAGCCTCTACTGCCAATTGCCGCGCATCGGCATCAACGGCCATTACCAAATCTAATTGATCAATCGCTGGGTTTTTTGCCTGAGCTAAAACCGTTTCAACAATAGCCTGTATCTGCGTGAACCCTATTTTTTCTTGCAAAAAAGCCGCGACGGCCACCTCATTTGCCGCGTTCAAAACAGCTGGGGCCGCGCCACCTTCGCACAAGGCTTGACGAGCCAGCGCAAAACAAGGAAAGCGGCGTGCGTCAACAGAAGTAAACGTTAGTTGCTCCATAGCCGTTAGATCAAAACGCTCAGCCGCCCAATGCAAACGCTCTGGCCATGCCAATGCGTAGGAAATTGGCGTGCGCATATCAAGGCCAGCAAGCTGTGCCACCACTGACCCATCGCGAAAATACACCATACCATGCAGCGCTTGTTGTGGATGAATCAGAACTTCAATTTGATCTGGCTGAAGATCAAACAGCCAATAGGCTTCGATCACCTCCAGCCCTTTATTCATCATCGTTGCACTATCAACCGAGATTTTTTGCCCCATTGTCCAATTCGGATGCCGAACAGCCTGTATTGGGGTCATTTTGGGCAGGTGATGAAGCGGCGTTTCCAGGAATGGGCCGCCTGACGCAGTAAGGCAAATATGGCTGAGCACCGATGTGTCAACTTGCGCCACCTCACTACCTGCATGACCTCTCCACCCCTGCCAACATTGAAAAATCGCATTATGCTCGCTATCGACAGGCAGAATATGCGCACCGTATCTCTCAGCCTCAGCCATTACCAGCCCACCAGCCGACACCAGTGCCTCTTTGTTGGCAAGAGCAATGGTTTGCCCAGCTTTCACTGCCGCCAGCACCGAGGGCAAACCAGCAATGCCAACAATGCCAGCCACGACAATATCAACAGCCATAGCGGCAATTTTTGAACAAGCCGGCTCACCGCCAACAATTTCAACCTCTGTGCCGCCGAGTGCTTCATTTAACTGATCTAATTTCGCCGCGTCGCCAAGCCCGACAATTTTTGGTCTAAATTCTTTAACTAATGCGGCCAGCCCTTCGGCATCAGTTCCTGCAACCAGCGCATGGACAGAATAAGCGTCGGGAAATTGCCGGACCAATGCCAAGGTGCTTTGCCCAATAGATCCAGTTGCCCCCATCACCGTTATGGTTTTTGCAGTGCCCATCAACCGGCGCCCTAAATTGCGAAAAAGAATAAATAAAACCCGGGAACAGTAAAAAGATAACCGTCAAACCGGTCAAGTAAACCGCCATGGCCGGGCAATATTGCACCGCTATCCTTGACACTGAGGCGGCGCTTCAAAGCTGACTCATGCAAATCACCAATTTGCGATAAAACCGCCACGCCGCACCCCAAATAAAAGGCGGTAACGACGTCCAACCCGCCAACAAATGGCAACGCGGCAACGTTGGTAAGACCAACCATAACGGCAATCGCCGCAACAATACCGCCAACACTTCCCGAAACTGTTTTATTTGGGCTGATCTTTGGCGCCAGTTTGATGCCCCCAACAGACCGACCAACAAAATAGGCGGTACTGTCACAAGCAGCGACCACTGCGGCCAGCAATAAAAGCAACCAATGGCCATCTGGCTGATGCAGCAACAAGGCGGCAAAATACAGACACACTGACAAGGCAAGCGCAAATAGACCAGCTAACGGCCCAGAACAAATCAAAGTGATGCCAAAAGACAACATAGCTAAACCACTGTGCCAAAGCACCCCACCATCAAACACCCAAAGCGGCACCGACTGCATGGCGATCAACAGTGCAGACAAGATTGCCAAAATAGTCTGCGTTTTTAGCATTTTACTGAATTCAAAAGCCATGCCAGTGGCTAAAATCGCAACAACAATGCTGGCAATTTTACCATCAAACCAGACAGCCAAAATAATTGGGATCAAAACCAACACCCCAATAAAACGCCGCGCTGTGCCAGATAAATTCAGACCAATCATATGGTCATTCGCTTACAACAACACGGAGCGGTTGTTCATTGTTATAATGACCGCCGCCAAAGCGGCGCTGGCGTCCATGAAAATATGTTATCGCGTCAGCCAAATCACTGCGGGCAAAGTCCGGCCATAATTTGTCGCTAAAAAACAGCTCGGCATATGATAAATCCCAAAGAAGGAAGTTTGATAGCCGTTTTTCCCCGCCGGTGCGAATGAGCAAATCAACTGGCGGGAGAATTTTGGTAGACATCCGCGATTTTAACAGATCGTCATTCACATCATCCGCGGCCAACATGCCGGCCTCGACCTCTTTGGCGATGGCAAGGGCGGCACTGGCGATATCCTGACGCCCGCCATAATCAAGCGCGACCGTCAGATTTAACCCAGTATTTTTAGACGAACGTTGTTCCAAATTCAGGATTGATGCACACAAATCGTGGGCAAACCGATCACGCCGGCCAATAATGCGCAAGCGGATATTGGCATCTAATAAATCTTGAGCTTGCGTATCTATGAACCTGGCGATCAACCGCATCAGACCTGCCACTTCATGTTCGGGTCTGGTCCAATTTTCAGATGAAAAGGCAAATACGGTCAGCCAATTAGTCTGCTCATCCGCACAGCTTTTTGTGATTTCCTTTAGCGTTTCCGCGCCTTTATCATGACCAAGCAAGGCCTCAAGGCGCCGTTTTTTTGCCCATCTACGATTACCATCCATGATAATCGCGATATGATTTGGACTCGTTGACATGGGCAGGCTCCGTCACGCCGAAGATGACGCCCTAGACTTGGGTGATTTCTTTTTCTTTATGCGCTAAAGCATCATCCACTTTTTTGACGTATATGTCAGTTACTTTTTGGACCTCGGCTTCTTGTTGATGCCGTTCATCTTCTGAAATTAACCCGTCTTTTTCGGCTTTACGCGCGGTTTCAATTCCATCGCGGCGGATATTACGCACTGCCACCTTGCAGGCTTCGGCGTAACGGCCAGCCACTTTTACCATGTCTTTACGCCGTTCTTCTGACAAATCAGGAATAGGCACACGGATCAACCCGCCTTCCGCCATCGGGTTCAGCCCCAAATCAGACTCGCGAATGGCTTTTTCCACAGCTGGGGCCATTGACGCATCCCATACTGACACGGTCAACAACCGCGATTCAGGCGCCGACACATTGCCCACCTGATTAAGCGGCATTTTAGATCCATAGGCATCAACCATAATCGGCTCTAGCATCGCCGGGTTCGCGCGCCCCGCGCGTAACCCCATGAATTCACCTTGCAAGCTTGTCAGGCTGGCTTCCATGCGCCGCTTGATATCATCGATGTCCATTTCCGACATGTCCGTCCCCTATCGTCTCGTTGGCATGTTACAGCCTGATCCCGCTAGCACACGACGGTGAAGCGCCCTTGATGTTTCACAACGCGCTGGAACTCACCAGGCGTTTCAATCGAAAATACCAAAATTGGAATAGCATTTTCACGTGCTAATGATACAGCCGCCGCATCCATAACACGCAGATCTTCGGTTAACACCTGCATGTACGATAATTTATCATACCGCGTTGCGGTTTCATCTTTTTCCGGGTCAGCTGAATACACACCATCAACCCGCGTGCCTTTAAGAAGTGCTTGGCAATTCATCTCTGACGCACGCAACGCGGCGGCGGTATCGGTTGTAAAAAATGGGTTGCCAGTGCCAGCGGCAAAAATAACAACACGGCCTTTTTCAAGATGCCGCGTTGCACGGCGCCGGATATAAGGTTCGCAGACCGCGCTAATGGTCAATGCTGATTGTATCCGCACTGGCACATCTAACTGTTCAAGCGCATTTTGCATCGCCAATGCATTCATTACAGTCGCCAGCATGCCCATATAATCGCCTGTGGCCCGTTCCATACCAGCTGCCTTCCCGGACACCCCGCGAAAAATGTTGCCACCGCCAATTACTAGACAGACCTCAATGCCCGTAGCGACAACATCCTTCACTTGCTGAGCGACCGTTCCCACCATTTCCGGATCGATTCCATAGGGTAGTTTTCCCATAAGGGATTCACCGGAAATTTTCAACATAACACGTTTATAGCGGTGCTGAGACTGGGGTGTGGTCGGGTCGCTCACGTCACTTGCGCTCCATAACTATGTCTGGTTTACCTCGTTTTTTAAAACAGTTGCGCCGCCACTTCAGCGGCAAAGTCTGATTCTTCACGCTCAATGCCTTCGCCAAGATTAAACCGGACAAATTCAGTCAAGGCAATATCTGAACCAGCATCTTTACCGGCTTTCGCAACTACATCGGCAATGCGGGTCTCACCATCAATGACGGATATTTGCTCAAGAAGCACAACTTCCTGGTAATATTTCTTCATCCGGCCATCGACCATTTTTTGAGCAATTTCCTGAGGTTTACCAGATGCCTTTGCTTGTTCTATCAGCACTTCACGCTCACGCTCAACGAGGTCAGCATCAAGTTCATCGACCGACAAACTGGCTGGTGAGGTCGCGGCGATATGCATCGCCAACTGTTTGCCAAGCCCGGTCAAAACCGCGGCATCTGCGGCAGATTGCAAACCAACCAATACCCCAATGCGCCCCAGACCATCAGCTGTCGCGTTATGCATATATGGCACCACAACACCAGATGAAACTTCGATTTTGTGCATCCGGCGTAATGACATATTTTCGCCAATGGTAGCGATTTTCTGCGTCAACTCTTCCGATACCATCCGGCCTGTACCCGGAAACTCAGTCGCCATCAGGGCATCAAGGTCTGCCGCACCCAGCGCGAGGCCAGCCAGTGCAGAAGCGAATTCCTGAAATTCGGTATTACGCGCAACAAAATCTGTTTCGGCGTTCAGTTCGACAACAGCGCCTTTTGGCCCATCAACAGCAATCGCCACCAGACCTTCAGCCGCTACCCGACCAGATTTCTTTGCGGCAGTTGCAAGCCCCTTTGTGCGTAACCAGTCAATAGCGGCATCCATATCACCGCCAGTCTCACCAAGCGCTTTTTTGCAATCCATCATGCCAGCGCCAGATTTTTCACGAAGCTCTTTTACTAGAGCAGCAGTCACACTCATCTCAACCAATCCTTGTGTTTCAAGTTCAAACTGTCGGCGGTATACACCTGACAACGAAAAAGACGCCTGTGTTCAAACCGTATCGCAAAACAGGCGCGTAAATTTTAAGCTTGGGTAGCGCCCTCAGCCACCGCATCATCTGCCACCGCATCAACTGTCGGCACCTCAGCTGGCGCCTCTTCGGCCGCCATTTCAGTCAACGCAGGTTCCAACGGGGCTTCAATCGCTGCACCAGCATCACCACCGCTTTTCATTAATTCGGTTTGCAACCCATCAAGCACAGCCGCTTGCACCAATTCACAGTAAAAAGTAATTGCCCGCATCGCATCATCATTGCCGGGGACAATATAATCAACACCGTCTGGATTGGCGTTACTATCAACAACAGCGACCACAGGAATGCCCAAACGATTGGCTTCCTGCACCGCAATAGCTTCTTTATTTGTGTCCAGAATAAACAGCATATCAGGAATGCCGCCCATCTCCTTGATACCGCCAAGTGTGCGTTCCAGCTTTTCTTGTTCGCGGGTAAGCTGCAGAGTTTCTTTTTTGGTCAGCTGGTTGATTTCGCCAGTTTCAAACCGCGACTCCAGATCGCGCAACCGACGAATTGATTGCGAGACTGTCGACCAGTTTGTCAACATGCCGCCAAGCCAGCGATGGTTCACATAATATTGGCCACAATTACGCGCGGTTTCGGCAATTTTTCCAGATGCTGCGCGTTTCGTGCCGACAAACAGAACCCGGCCACCGCGTGATGTCACATCGCTCAGCGCCTGCAACGCATGCTGAAACATCGGCATGGTTTGTTGTAGATCAAGAATATGAGTTTTGTTGCGCGCACCAAAAATGAACTGTTCCATTTTTGGGTTCCACCGACGTGTGCTGTGCCCGAAATGCACGCCAGCTTCAAGCATTTGGCGCATGGTAAATGTAGGGAGAGCCATTTTTATTACTCCTGTTCTCCGGTTAAACCTCCATGGGGAAATGAAAGACCACTGCCTTCACCGGATGGCCGTCACGACAGGATTGACTGAGTGATAACCGACCCCATGTGTGAAATCGCGTGTTGTTTAGCTCGTTCAGGCTTGAATTGCAACCCGATAACGCCAAAAAACATCACCCATTCCCAAGAGTACTTACCTATAATTCCTGCACGCTTAAAATCCCGGGCATACGCCACAATTGCCGCCGCAATTCACCACTGAGACGGAATTTGCCCGGCACGCCAATTCTCACCTCATTACCATTGATCAAGGCCTGTAATTTCACTTCTGCCTTGCCCGGCCCATCCTCGCGCAAAGCATCTTTGATTGCGATGAGTGGCATTTCATCTTGGAGCCATAATACCACCCCGCCATGCCAGGCGGCAACGGCATCATCAAGATATTGCACCCGTGCCACCAATAGCCGCGGGCCGTTATCCTCGACTTTAAGGTTGGCCGAAATTAACAGCGGTTTTTCAGACTCGAGAAGCGGCATGGCCTCGGCCAACACATCAGAAAACATCGTAACCTCAAAAACGCCCGTCTGATCCGTCAGTTGTACAAAGGCAAATCGGTTACCACGCTGTGATACACGTACCTGTTTGCTGGTGACTGACCCGGCCAAATTAATCCGTTGTGGTGCCCGGCCAGTTTCCAACATGTCACTCAATGCTGCATGGGTGACAATACGCAATCTTGATAACTGGCCGGCATAACTGTCCAGCGGATGCGCCGACAAATACAGCCCAAGCGCATCAAATTCCTCTTTCAGTCGATCCATGGCGGCCCAGTCATTTTCTGTTCGCAACCGGATGGCATCGATATCGGTTCCGCCCATACCACCAAAAAGATTATCTTGGTTCGACTCAGCCTCACGCCGCATGGCATCTGCATGCGACAATAGCAAATCCATATTTTCAACCAGTTCACGCCGGTTCGGATGAAGTGAGTCAAATGCGCCAGCGCGCACAAGCCCTTCCATGTGCCGGCGGTTAATCACTTCACGTGGCAACCTCCTCAACAAATCCTCAAGCGAAGAGAAAGGCCCAGCGTCCTGCCGGATATCAACGAGCCGTGTCATGGCATCACTGCCAACATTTTTAATAGCACCAAGCGCATAGCGTACAGCCGCCGGTGTATCTGGCGCTTCGGATACAGTTTCAACAGCAAAACTGGCAACAGATTTATTAATATCAGGCGGCAAAATAGGGATTGATTTTTGCTGGCATTCTTGCCGAAACACCGCCAATTTATCTGTATTACCCGCATCCAACGCCATCGATGCCGCCATAAATTCAACCGGGTAATTAGCTTTTAAATAGGCTGTTTGATATGACACCAACGCATAGGCCGCCGCATGCGACTTGTTAAATCCATATCCAGCAAAAGCGGCGATCTGGTCAAATACATCAAACGCTAATTGTTCCGATAGGTCGT
>CACHXC010000009.1 GCA_902583715.1 uncultured SAR116 cluster alpha proteobacterium | reverse complement strand
CAAAAGGGCGGTATCCGGATTATTGGCGATGCCAATGGTGACCGCACCCGCTTGTTTTGCAGATATGACCGCGGCGGTAGTAAAAACCGTATTGCCACTAGCGGCAAGACCAATCACCACATCATCAGGCCCTACAGACATGCTGGTGATTTGTGCGGCGGCTGTGTCAGCCTTGTCTTCGGCATTTTCAACAGCCCGAAGCAGGGCCGAAGCGCCGCCGGCAATCAAAAAATCCACCCGATGATGCGGCCAGTTAAAGGTGGGCAATAATTCGGCCCCATCTTGCACGCCAATTCGTGCAGATGTACCAGCCCCGGCATAAATCAACCGCCCGGTTTCGGATTGGCATAGCCGCTGGTAAGCTGCAATGGCACCTCGTTCGATGGCTGGCAAGGCGGCTTTAATGGCGGTTATGGCATGGGCCTGATTATCAAGCATGGCGGCCAAAGCCCGCGTCGGGGTCATGCGGTCAATATGCAGATCAGCCGGTAATATATCCTCGGTAGAGGCGGCTGTCACACCAGCGTCATTTTTCGTTGCATTTCGGTCTGTATTTCTTGGCGTCATACCGCCACTATAAAAGCCCAGCAAACGAAAGAGAAGACGTAGATGACCGAATTATCAATCATTGGGCTGATGTCTGGGACAAGTGCTGATGGCATTGACGCGGCGGTGTTGATAACCGATGGGGTGCAGGTGACCCGCACGGCCAGTTGTGGCCATTTTGCGTATCGGCAGGACACGCGTGAGGCGATACGGGCCTGTTGTGCTGACCCAGCGATGTTTCTTGCTGACGCCACTGCACGCATCAACCTTGATACCGCCATTGCTGTGGATCACGCGGCTGCTGTTGAGGCGCTATGCCGTCAATTTGGTGATCGTGTTGATCTGATCGGCTTTCACGGCCAAACGGTGTATCACAACGCCTGCGCCGATACCTTACATCCGCTTGGCCGGCAGACCATTCAGCTTGGCGATGCAAATTGCCTTGCCAAGGCCAGTTCGATCAATGTGGTGCATAATGTGCGTCAGGCCGATATGGATGCTGGCGGTCAAGGCGCGCCGCTGGCACCGATTTACCATGCCGCCGTGTGTGGCGCCATGCAAATTGATCTGCCAGCTGCTCTTGTCAATATTGGCGGTGTTGCCAACCTCACGTTTGTATCTGCTGATGACCCGCATAGTTTGATTGGGTTTGATACCGGACCGGGCAATGCACTGCTGGATGATTTCATGATGTCCAAATTACATGCGGCGTGCGATCTTGATGGTGCATTAGCCGCCACCGGCACAGCCAATCAAGTGCTGATAGCAAACTGGATGACCCATCCATATTTTACGCAAAAATGGCCAAAATCGCTGGATCGCCAGGAATTTTCCCACCAGTTGTTAGACCCAGATTTTGCCCGTTTATCAGTTGCTGATGCCGCGGCAACGCTAACCAGTTTTACCGCGCAAACCATTGCCCATGCCATTGGCAAGCTACCAACGCCGCCGCGATCAGTCTTTGTGGCTGGTGGTGGCCGGCGCAATATTACTATGATGCGCGATTTGTCTTCATGCCTGTCGATGCCGGTGATGACACAAAAAAGCGAGGCATTTGACGCTGATATGCTGGAGGCTGAATTAATGGCATTTTTGGCCGCACGTTTTCATTATGGGTTACCTACATCTTTTCCGCATACGACTGGATGCCTCCGTCCGGTCAGTGGGGGCCAATTGGCGCTGGCTAGATGAGCGCGTCCGACTCTGGTACATAAAAAGGCCGATAGGGGGGTGGCGCTGGCAAAAGCGCGCGTACGTCACTAAACGGAAAGCGGCTGTTGATACGATAGGCTTCAGCGTAATGTCCTTCGGGGGCGTTGCATTGTGCCGCGCGAAACCTGTTCATAATCGCGGTGGCGGCTGCAAAGCGATCGGGGTGCTGGCTGATATGCGCCATTATGGCTGCTTGCTTCGCATCAAAATAAGGCGTGATGTCGACATAATATTCCGGGGTAAAGCCGACCCCCATTAATGTATCACAAAACAGGACCGGACAGATAAAGCCAGCGGCATCACTGACAAATCGTGACAAAGCACGGTGATCAGGATGATAATCTTCAGGCGCATGTGTGACGATCAGATCTGGTTTTGCGTCGCGGATGATGCTGGTTATGGTGCTGGCGGCATCTGAAGCATATGATAAATCACCATCTGGAAGATCAAGCAACTGCACTTCACCAAGTTGGGCAAGCCCGGCGCGAGCCTCTGCCGCCCGCTGTTTGGCCAGTGCTGGGCCGGGTTCACTGCCGCCAGCGGCACCATCGGTAGCGACCACAAGATGCAACCCGTCGCCGCGTGATGCGGCCGCCGCTAATAGACCATACATAAAAATTTCCAAATCATCGGGATGCGCCCCAATGGCCATAATTTGCATGTCAAACTCACCTTTTGAGAGCTGCGAAAGCCTTTTGATTTCACATTAAATCTGGGCTTTACTAAGGGGCATAATAGCAAGAGGTTGAGATGTGACAAATAACAATATTGCCGGCAACCGGTCTGGTTATATTGAGGGGTATTATGGTCGCTTGCTCGACTGGTCAGCGCGCCATGAATTAGTGGCTGTGATGGCAAGCCTTGGTATGAACAGCTATTTATATGCGCCGAAAGATGACGCGGCGCATCGATATGCATGGCGCACCCCCTATGACGACCAATGGCGGAACGGTTTTGCAGATTTTGCCGCAGCCGCCGCGCGCCAGAATATTGATGTGCTGGCGGGTATTGCCCCGGGTCTTGATTTCAATTTTGCCGAGCTTGAAAAAAAAAGGGGTGATGATTTTGCTTGCTTGGTCAAAAAAGCTGAACAACTAAGCGCGGATGGGGCCAGCCATATCGTCCTTTTGATGGATGATATTGGCGCAGATTTCGATGATCGGGCCGGACCATTCCAAAGCGAAGGCAAGGCCCATGCCGCACTTGCTAATCATTTGATGCAGGCGGTTGACCGGCCCGTTATCATCGTGCCGCGTATCTATGCTGACAGCCTTGTTGATGCGACTGACCCAAATTCACTGTCATATTTGAAAGACCTTACAACAACGCTGGCACCTGACTGCCCAATTGTCTATTGCGGTAATGATATTGTTGCCCACCGCATTGGCGGAGATGCATCCGGCCATATTGCAGATCGCCGTCTGCTTATTTGGGATAATTTCTATGCCAATGATTATTGTCCGCGTCGTCTGTTTATCGGGCCGTGGCGCCGATCCGTGGGAGCATCAAATATTTTGCTAAATCCAACTGGCCTGATAGAAACTGACAAGCTTCTGCTAGAAGTGATGCTCATTGGTGATGATGTTGAAAAATGGCGTGATCTGCTGGGACAGCATCTGCCGCCAGCGTTTTTCACTGTGGCGTGTTATTTTGATGCGCCTTATGGTTTTGGACCGAAATTTGCGGTGCCACCTGTGGAAATGGCGCTAGAGGCCGTTGATCAGCTTTTATGGCAATGGAAATCAACCCTGCAACGCGAATGGTACCCGATGCTGATGGGGCTGAAACAGGATTTATTGATTGCCGATCAGCAAATGTCGGATGCACGGATTGCCAAAACGCAATCTGCGGCATTGTCTGGTGCGCTTTTGACACCGCCCGGCGATTAAGCGGGCCGGGCAAACCCGTCGGCGACAGGTCTGGCTATAGCGTCAGATTATTCAAACGGTCTGGCAATTTAGCGATAACATCGCGTCCGGCATTGGCAAAAGCAAAGCGCAACATGGCGTCCTGACCATCGCCAAAAAATGCGCCTGGAATAACCAATACCCCGGCCTTTCGCGCCATGAGCTGGGCCACCTCCAGCGAATCTACCCCAGAATATGGGTGTCGAACAAAGCCAAAATAGGCACCACTGCTCAGCAGGTCCCAACCATCAAGCTGATCGAGTACACGGCGAAAAACGGTCACACGCGTGGAGATGCGCTGACGGTTCTGATCACGCCAATCTGCCAATTTGTCGATCATTGGCGCGAGCGCATGCTGCACCGTGCGCGGGGCGCAAATTTGAATATTGTCGATAATTTTGGCCAGTTGGAATGCCAGGTCCTGACCAGCGGTGATGGCACCTAAACGGTAGCCGGGCAAACAATAGGATTTTGAAAAACTATAGAGCTGGACCAGGGTGTCTTGCCAATTATCCTCAGCAAAAAGTTGGTGCGGTGTGTTCTGATCAAGCGGCAAAAAATCACGATAAGTTTCATCGAGAATAAGCCAGATACCGCGCGACTGACATAATTTAAAAATTTCCAGCAACAGATCCGGTGGATAGACGCTGCCCGCTGGGTTGTTCGGACTAACCAAAGATACAGCCTTGGTTTTGTCGGTTATCGCACTGGCAATAGCGGCGCTATCTGGTAACAACCCGTTATCAATGTCGCAATCAACGTAATCAATGCCAATACCCAGCATGCCAAGCGCTGATTCGTGGTTAAAATAACAAGGCCGCATCATCACCACCCGGTCACCCTGTCCGGCCACAGCCAGCGCGGTGGCGACGAATGCCTGATTACAGCCCGAAGTGATCTGAATATTATCAGCGGCAATCTCGGCTTGATAGACATCACTAAGGTGGCGTGCATAGGATTGGCGAAGTGGCATGTCTCCCTCTACCGGGCCATAACGTGCGAGGTCAGGCTGTGATGCCGCTTCGGCCAGTGCCGCCAGCATGTCATCATGCGCGGTATAGCCGGGCACCGCCTGACTCATATCAATTAATTCGCCTTGGCTATCATCATAGGATGCCTTCCAATTAAGCACGACCGAAACGGGTGGGGCATTGAGTTTGGTGACAGCGGTATTGAACATGGGGCGCGCCTGTGGCTAATTGAAGGGGTGAACATGTCCTGCTTTTTGTAGCATCAGATGCCATCGCCGCAAATGGTAATATAGTGTGGTGGTGGCCTCCGGCGTAGACATAAAGCCAATATTTATCGGTGAGGGATAACAAAATGGGTCGCTATCATATTATTGGTCGGGCGGGGGCCGGATCATTAATTGCCGAGTTTTTGTTTCGTGAAGTCGGGGTCGATTATGATATTTCATTTCCGGACCCGGTAGAGGTCAAACGCGCGGATTTTCATGCCCGCAACCCATTAGGGCGCATTCCTGTTTTAATCTGTCCTGACGGACATCAGATTTTTGAAACACTGGCGATTATCAACCATATCACTACGCATTTTGACGGGCTGGCCCCAGCCGTTGGCACACCGCTTCATGACCGATACAGCCAATTTATGGCATTGCTGGCAACATCAATCTATCCCGCCTATCACCGCCAGCACCATAGTCATTATTACGCCCAAGAATCGGGCTTTGATGATTTACGGGCCAAAGCCGTGGCGGAACAGGCGGTGCTTTATGATTATATAGAGGCGGCGTTGGCCCCCTATATCTGCGGCGAGGTACTGACAGCCGCTGATTTCTATCTCTATATGCTGAGCCGCTGGGATTTCAATAAAACCGCAATCCGCGCCACCCGACCAAAATTAGATGCGCTGCTGACCGAATTGCGCGCCCGCCCCTCAGTTAGCCAGAGTCTGGCGGCACAACCGCAGCGCACGTCGGGTGGTTAAATTTTGGCCATCAGCCCGCGGATGATTTTGATGACCGCGGCGGGCTGTTCGGCACATGGTATATGGCCAGCATTAGCAATCACCTCAAAGCCAGCGCCGGGGATCAGATCGGCTGTTGATTGCACCAAGGCCGGCGGTGTGGCGCCATCTTGATCACCAACAACGCAGACTGTTGGCACGGCAATCTGTGGGGCTTGATCGCGAAAATCAGCATCACGGATAGCAGCACCTGTGCCTAAATAGCCGCCTTCTGGTGTGCGGGTGAACATATTGCTATAGCCAGCCAATTCTGTCGCCCGGTTTTTATGAAAATCTGGGCTGAACCAGCGTTGCATGTTGGCTTCAACAAGGGCATCAAGCCCCCCCTCTTTGACAATGGCCATGCGGTCATTCCACATTTGTGCATCGCCAATCTTGGCACCGGTATCACATAAGATCAGCCCATTCACCAGATCAGGCCGTTTATGATACAGCCCCTGAGCAATCAATCCGCCGACCGACAGGCCGCACACGGTTGCGCTGGTGATGCCAAGGTGATCAATCAAGCTAGCAAGGTCGCTGACATGGTCATCAATGGCATAGGGCGGGGTGCCAAGGCTTGATAGGCCATGACCGCGCTTGTCATATAATAAAATAGCAAAATCAGCAGATAAATCGGCAACACAATCATCCCAAATCCGAAAATCGGTGCCAAGTGAATTGGAAAACACGATTACCGGTTTACCGCTGTCGGCATTGATCATTTTATAGTGCAGGGTGATACCGTTAAGTTCGACAAAATTCATGAAACTGTCCTATCTGCCTGTGGTGGTGGGATGACGGGGGAGTGTCCCGCCTCACTGTTTACGTGAAGATATAAGCATCTAAATCAGCGCCGCTTCAACAGCTTTGATTTGGAGGGCAAGATATTTTGAGTTGATCCGGCATTGGGCAAAGCTACCGGCAATCATCCACAAGCCGGGTTGGCCGGTTGGCCGGTACATGTTGCGCAATTCCAAACCATCGCCATAGCCCCATATTGGGCCAACGCGGTCGGCAATCTCCTGCCCAAATAACTTGGCCACGAGATGTTCCTGCGGCTTATATCCAGTTGCTAAAATGACAACATCAACGGGGATTTTTTTGCCATCTTTCAGCGTCACCCCATCAGCGGTGAACCTGTCGATATTATCATTTTGAATCAGTTTGATTTTTTGTTCGGCAATCAAATCAGAAGCACCAACATTGAAATAATATCCGCCACCACGTGTCAGATATTTAAACTG
Source organism: uncultured SAR116 cluster alpha proteobacterium (assembly GCA_902583715.1). Classification (GTDB taxonomy): domain Bacteria; phylum Pseudomonadota; class Alphaproteobacteria; order Puniceispirillales; family Puniceispirillaceae; genus UBA3439. The sequence continues at coordinate 41,329 of CACHXC010000009.1, read as the reverse complement.
CCAGCCAGTATCGTCTTCGCCAAAATCTAGCTGAAAACCGACTCCACGCAACTTGTCGAGAAGTGGCTTGTCGGCATCTCTTGATTGTTTGGTGAAATGCTGGTGGGCTTTTTTTACAAGAGGAAGGGGCATTGATGTGGTAATAAAATCACATTCATCTGTGGTCCTGTCTTCCTCATATAATCGATAAGGAAATTGTGCGCTTGGTTCGATATTAACTACCAAACTAGGGCTGCGCTGCACCATAGTGACATTGGCACCACTGGAATACAGATCTTGTGAAATATCATGACCGCTATTGCCACAACCAATAACAATGGCGTTTTTGCCAGCCCAGTCATCACCGTCATGATAGCGGCTGGAATGCACAACTGGCCCGTCAAATATATCAAGTGTTGGAATTTTTGGCAGATTGGCAATGCCGCTGACACCAGTGGCAAGCACGACATGCCGCGGTGCCATATGGCGGGTACTTCCATCTTTCAGTGTTAGCGTGATGTCCCATAATTTGCTGGCTTCATTATATCGCCCGCTGGTGACTTCGGTATCCGTCCAGAAATTCAACTCCATAATTGCCGCATAGGATTCGAACCATAATGCCAGCATGTCTTTTGGAATATAGGTTGGCCAGGTCGGTGGAAACGGCACATAAGGCAGATGATTGACGTGAAGCTGATTATGCAGGGTCAAGGCGTGATAGCGGTTACGCCAATTATCGCCAATGCGGCTGTTCTTATCGACGATCAGCGTGTCGATGCCAAGTTGGGTCAGGCGGGCCGCAATCGACAGCCCGGCTTGCCCGCCACCAACGACCAGAACCGCCGGGTCGCGGTTATCATATTGTTGGGCCACGATGCGCTTGTCCAACCAGTTTGGTCCGCGAAAATCGCGTGAATAGGAACTGCCAGTTGGCCGATTGCGACCGGTCTGTTCTTCGTGGCCTTTGAGTGAGTCGATGGCGGTAAAAAAAGTCCAGGCGCGCCATGTCGGGCCAGCGGTATCTGTATCGACTTGTTCCGTTGCCTCGCACAATCTGACAATGCCGCGCCCGTTGGCATGTTTGGTTTCAAATTTTATGAACGCTTCAATGGCGTCAGTGCCGGCCCGGTTCACCCATTGTGGAAGGCTGGCTTCATAATCTAGTTTCAAGTCGCGCAGACCGATTTTTGCTAAGTTTTGGCGCATCGTAGTGATTATGTTTTCGTTACCAACATATGTGTTAAGCTGCCAAGTCAGCCCAAGGGCATCACGCCAAAAACTGTCCACTAAGAACAGATTTTCTCCATTATTCTGATGGTCTGGTGGGTCAGTGATGAATCTATTAAAGTCGTCGATCCAGTCTATTATTGTTTGACGACAATCTTGTTGATCAAACGGCATGTAAAACCTCAAGCGACATCAATCCATTTAAAGCTGATGCAGGCTGGAACTTAGAGCTTACCAGCTTAATTTTTGTTATAGTATCTGTATCGCAAAAACGTCAGGATGGGTAGAGGGTAGCTGATTACTAACACCCCTAAAACTAATAAAATCACAAAAAAACAATATCCGAATAAATAGAATACTTGACCACGAGATTTTACTAACGTCATATGGAGGGGTTGAACAATAAGCGGTACGAAAGCCGCCTAAGCAAGATCTAAACGGGAGACAAAAATGAAACACAATTATTTAGCGCGGGCCGTCGGGTTGGCAGCGATCTCAGCCATGACGTTGGGTGCGGGTTCCGCGCTGGCGAAAGATGCTATTACGATCGCGGTACCCAGCTTTTTGACGGGTGGAGCCGCAGGGCCATTCGGAATTCCCGCAATGAACGGCGCAAAAATGGTTGCTGACGCGATCAATGCGGGCAAACTACCGGCTCCATACGACTCAAAAGGCTTCGGTGGGGCGACTGCAACCATTGAAGCGATTGATGAGGGTGGTGGTGCTACAAAGCAAGTAGCGGAATACCGCAACCTTGTTGAAAAGCGGGGCGTTGATGCTGTTGTTGGGTACATTTCATCAGGCAATTGTCAAGCTCTTGCTCCGATCGCAGAGGAATTGAAGCAATTCACTATTTTTGCGACATGTGGGACTCCTCGTATTTTCGAAGAAGCGCCGAGAAAATATGTATTTAGAACAATGGGTCATGCAACCGCGGACAATGTTGCTGCGGCGATGTATGTCAAGGAAAAGTACCCCGATTTAAAGGGTTACACCGGTATCAATCAAAACTACGCTTGGGGTCAAGACTCGTGGCGTGACTTTGATCTAACCCTCAAACAGATCATGCCGAATTCAATGGCTTCCGATAAGACTCAATTTCCTAAGATTTTTGCCGGTCAGTATGGATCGGAAATTTCTGCAATGTCACTTGATAAAGCAGACTTGATCCACACAAGTTTTTGGGGTGGTGATCTAGAGGCGTTTATTTTCCAGGGAAATGCCCGTGGTTTGTTTAAGAAGAAGATTGGTGTTTTCACCGTTGGCGGAACCGCCGCATATCGCCTCGGTAAAAAACTGCCGGATGGCTTGGTTCTTGGCGCCCGTGGGCCGTACGGTATTTTGGTCAGAGATCGAGATTCTGCTCTGAACCAATGGTTTGTTAACACCTACAAAAATCTCTACGGAACATATCCATCCGGTCCTGCTTACCAGTACGGCCAGGCTATTTTAGCTGCGAAAATTGCATATGATAAAGCAGGCAGTGACGCCTCTGATGAAGCATTGGGGGATGCTCTTCGTGGCATAACATTCGAATCGTTCTCAACAACTGTAGAAATGTCGCTTGGTGGTGGTCACCAAGCTGTTACAGAAAACGGTTACGGCATCACAAAGTATGATGATGAAAATGGAGAGAATGTAGTAACGGATGTGAAATTCTACCCTGGGTCATGCATTATGCCTCCTGAAGGAGTCAACAGTGTTGACTGGATCAAGGGCGGCATGAAAGGTGCCAAGTGCTGATATAAGCCAAATAATGATGGCAGCGGTAATCGCTGTCATCACCTAATTATATTAATCTAAATTTATCGGGGGCAAACTATGGAGACCTTCCTAACAATTCTGTTGGATGGGCTGCAATTTTCGTCATATCTGTTTATAGTCTCAGCGGGATTGACGATTATATTTGGCGTCATGAAAATTCTCAACGTTGCCCATGGAAGTTTTTACGCTTGGGGCGCTTACACAGCTGCATTTTTCATTGGAAAATTCTCTGATATGGGAATGCCTGACGCAATGGGTTTTCTGATTATCATAGCCGCGGCGATAGTTGTTGGACTAATACTTGGGTTTGTGATTGAGCAAGGTATTTTAAAATACATGTATCACCGTGATGAGGTATTAATCGTATTGGCGACGTTTGGATTGTTTCTTGTCTTGGAAGATATCATTCTTATTGCATTTGGAACCGACCCATACTTTGCCTATCAGCCCATGGCCCTCTTGGACTCAGTAGAGTTGGGCGGAATTATCCGGGATGTCTACGGTTTAACCTTGATAGCGGTTGCTGCGCTCGTCGCGTTAGGATGCTGGTACCTTTTAAACAAAACAAAATGGGGCACCCTTCTTAAAGCAGTCATTTATGACAGAGAGATGGGCATCTCAATGGGTATAAATGTTCCACTCGTCTACACGCTTACCTTTATTGGTGGAGCAATACTTGGTGGATTGGGTGGCGCATACATAGCCCCAACAATTTCCGTCGCGCCGGGCTTGGGCACAGAGGTTATTGTTTTGTCCTTTGCGGTGGTCGTTGTCGGAGGAATGGGCTCTATCGCTGGGGCAGCTATTGGCTCAATAATCATTGGTATTTTGAGAGCCCTAGCAGTCCACGAATTACCCCAAGTTGAACTCTTTGTGGTCTTCGCAGTGATGGCTGTTGTCTTAGTTTTTCGTCCTGAGGGACTGTTCGCGCCTGCAAAACCGAGAAAGATCTAAATATGCTTGAAGACAAGACGTCAAAGTTTGTTCTTTTTGGTGGTGTGCTGATTATTTTGGCAGGTGCTTTTGCTCCGAACTGGATTGTAAACCAATTCATGTTTGGGTTTTCTCGCGCGCTTGCAATTGTCGGCTTAATGGTCCTTTGGAGAACTGGATTAGTTTCGTTTGGCCATGCATTCTATTTCGGCCTAGGCGCATATGCGGTGGCAATACTTGATATTCAACTCGGCGTGACTGATGTGTTTTTGAGACTTTTAGCGGGCGCTCTTGTGGCAGGGTTAGCTGGGTTTCTTTTGGGCTTTATACTACGAAATTATCGCGACATTTTCTTTGCCATGCTAAATACAGCGATCTCGATGGTTCTTTTCGGTATTGTGGTCAAGACTGAGTCTTTGGGATCAACAGACGGCTTTGCTATCTCAATGTCGACAATTTTTGGGTTGGCTCCAGAGACCAAGTACCCACTTTTTGTCATTATCACATCGGTTGGTGTCATAGCTGCTCTCCTGGTGAACTATTATTTAAAGACAACATATGGCCGGCTTACCACTGCGATCAGGGATAATGAAATAAGAGTGGAATATCTCGGTTTCTCTGTGGCGCATGCCATACACCTTAAATACACCATTTCAACTATTCTTGCGGGTGGTGCAGGAGCTCTGATGGCGATGTCTCTTGGCCAGGTTGATCCGGAGTCTATGATAAATTGGACTGTTTCTGGTGAACTCGTGTTTGTAACGATACTCTCAGGTCCAGGAAACGTTATAGCGCCATTTATTGGATCTTTAGTATTTGAAGTTCTCAGAACCTATGCTTTTGAGCTTGCGCCTCAAGCTTGGCAGTTAATCATGGGAGCAACATTTCTGACTATCATTTTCTTCCTGCCGGGTGGAATCTGGAGCTTGCTTGAGAAGCTTGGAGGTAGAAAAAATGGGAAATAACGCACCAATTCTCGAGGTTCGCGACCTTCTCAAAACTTTTGGCGCCGTTGTTGCTGCTAAAGATATCAATGTTGACATTTCGAGAGGTGAGGTTGTTGGCATCATTGGTGCGAATGGTGCCGGTAAAACCTGTTTTGTTAATATGGTGACTGGCTATCTTGCCCCCACAGAAGGCAGCATAAAATTTGAAGGTAAGGAACTGGTCGGCCTCGAAACGAGAAAAATTACCCATTCTGGCATTTCCCGTTCTTTTCAGGTTTCACAAGTTTTCCATTCTATGACGGTGGCGGAGAATTTGATGATATCTATTGCCATCGCAAACAACACAGCGTTTGACGCTTTGCGGCTTATGGACACCCCTGAGTTAAGGCAGCAGCTTGATGCCGTTCTTGCGAGGTATAAGTTAGAGGCGCATCGTGACTCGACTGTGAGCGCCTTGGCTCAGGGTGTCAGAAAGCTTCTAGACATAGCTATGGCGGTGGTCAGTAGGCCGAGAATTCTTCTGCTTGACGAGCCTACTAGTGGCATCAGCGTTGAAGAAAAATTCGACTTCATGGATATAGTGATGGACGCTCTCAAAGAAGACGGTGTAACGGTTCTCTTCGTTGAGCACGATATGGAAATCGTTGCCCGCTACGTTAGTCGTGTTTTAGCTTTTTATCAGGGTGAAATCATTGCTGATATGCCACCAAAAAAGGCGTTGTCCGATAAAAAAGTCCAAGAATTTGTGATTGGAAAAGAGCATCACAAGAGAAAGAAATAGGGCCTGAAAATGCTGGTAGTAAAATCACTAGACGTTGATATCAATGGGACACCAATTTTACGTGATATTGGATTGACTATCGACAATGGCGAGATCATCGGATTGATCGGGCGCAACGGTGCCGGAAAAACTACATTCCTTCGATCAGTGATGGGACTGATTCCTGTCAATGCTGGAAGTGTCCTACATGGCCGTGACGAGATCAACAAGCTTCCGGGATACAAACGTGCACACATGGGCTTTGGTTACATGCCGGAAGATAGGCGACTTGTGCCAGAAATGACTGCTGAGCAAAATATTCTGGTGCCAGTTTGGTCCACTGGCATTGAGGACTTTCAGTCGCGGTTACAATGGATCTATAAGATAATACCAGAATGTCAAAAATTTCGTGAAACACCAGCAACTTCTCTTTCAGGAGGTCAGCAAAAACTGGTAGCCTTGGCACGTGCTCTTATGGTTGGAAAAAATTTATTGTTACTCGACGAGCCCACAGAGGGCATTGCGCCGGTGCTTGCTCTAAGAATGGGCGAAATATTGGCGTCACTTAAAGCAGAGGGCGTGTCTATTATAATTGCCGAGTCAAACGATGCACACGTGGCAGATGTAATCGATCGGACGTATGTTATTGAGCGTGGGTCTATTGTCAGCGATTGAGCAAAAACGGTCTGATCGATGACGGCACTGGTTAAATTTGTTGCAAGGGGTGTTATACCGGCAACCCTTATTGCGTTTGACCGGGATTATGCAGTCGATCATAAAAACTCGCTGAAACATCTGCGCGACGTTGCCGCAACAGTTGGGTTGAGTGCCATCACTGTCAATGGGCATGCCTCGGAAATTCACGCATGTAGCTCTGCTGAACAGCAAGAGCTTTTGGCTCTATCGCTGGCTGAAGTCGGTGACAGGTTGCCCTTAGTCAATGGCGTCTATGCTGATGGCAGTCATGCCGCGGTTGAGATTTCCCGTATGGCCGACGCTGAAGGCGCTAGCGCCTTGCTGGTGTTTCCGCCGAATAGCATGAGCATGGGAGGACAATTGCGCCCGGAGATGGCGCTTCGCCATTTTCAAATGATTGCTGAGGCAACTGATCTGCCGCTGATTTTATTTCAATATCCGCAGGCCACTGGGCTTAGCTATCCGTTTGCGACAATGGAGGCAATTTTCGATGCCGTGCCGTCAGTCGTCGCGATTAAGGATTGGTGTAACGACCCCATGTTGCACGAAAAACATATTCGTAATTTTCAATTGCGACAGCGCCCGGTGAATGTGTTGACAACCCACTCATCTTGGCTGATGGCGTCTTTGTCTATGGGGCCAGCTGGATTGCTTTCGGGCGCAGGTAGCGTGATAGCAGATTTGCAGGTGGCATTATTTGAGGCTATCGAAGCAAATGATTTGCAGACCGCGCGGCAGGTTAATGACCGTATTTACCCGCTGGCACAAGCGTTTTACCGCGCCCCGTTTTTGGATATGCATAACCGGATGAAAGTCTGTCTGGAATTGCTGGGGCGGATTGACCGTGCCGTTGTTAGGCCGCCATTAATGCCGCTGTCATCAGCCGAAATAGACGAATTGAAAACCGCGCTTGTGGCGTCTGGCCTTATTACTGGGTCTGGGCGCTAACTTACTATTAGAGAGGACATTATGGCTTTATATGAATTGCGCACTTATCAGGTTTATGTTGGCAAAATGAAAGACGCTGTGGCTGCCTACAATGATTATGGTTGGCCAGCCATTCAAAAAGGCGGTTTTGATAGCAAGCTTGTTGGTTATTTTACCTCGGATACTGGCGGGTTGCACCAGATTGTCCATTTGTGGAAATTTGATGATTACAATGATCGGCGCCAGCATTGGGATACAATGTTTCAGGACCCAGCTTTCATGGAATTTGCCGGCAAAATCAGACCATTATTGATGACACAGCATAACCAGTTGTTGCATGCCTCGCCATGGGGGCCGCATCCTTAAATGTGATCTAATGCAACAAATTATCAAGCACCGATTTCAAACAAGGTAAGCCCGATGTTAGGTATCAAGTATTTTATTTGGGCTCTTTTAGCTGGAGCGTTTATTCCTCTGATCGGCATTTTGAATGCTCGAGTGGGCAGGGCTCTTGGCGAGCCGATCTATGCTACTGTAATCGTTTTTTTTGTCGCAATTTTGTTAGCTCTGCTGGTCTCAGTTGTCTTTGGCAAAAGTAGCCTGACGACACAAAACCTGCAAAATCTTGCGCCATTTGATTTTGGTGCTGGCCTAATAGTCGCGTTCTATGTGATCAGCGCAACGGTGCTCGCACCAAAAATAGGGGTAGCAAATTTCATTGTGATGGCAGTCTCCAGCCAAATCTTATTCTCTCTAATGATCGATCATTTTGGCTTGTTTGGCGCACCTGTAAAACCAGTCAACATGGCTCAGCTTTTTGGTGCAGTTATGCTGTTAATTGGTTTGGCAACAACGCAGCTTGCAAGCAGTAAAATCGACTAACGCAGGCCGTCTTTGCCTTCAGCCTCGTCATGCGTCAATCCGCCAACACGGGGTAACGGGCGCCCAGAATCGGCAACCGCTACGACCACTAGAATTTCATTTGCACGCGGCGCGTCATTCACCCGCACTTCCATGCCGTCAAAATGTGATCTGACATAGGCGGCATCCTTATGACCAAGCGGCACGTCAAGCGGGGTCCCCATGCCGCCGCGTTTTTTATTTGATGGAACCAGCGCCGCGCCTTTTTCAACAGCCGCGCGTAGAGGCTTGCCAAGCCGTGGATGTAAAATCGCCGCGGCATGCTCCAATTCGCCATTTTCACCAACAAGGGCAGCCTTGCCATAGCTTTGGGCGTCGGCAGGAGAGATGCCCAGCGCGGTAACGCATGCCTCACCTAATTGTGCGCCGAGCTCTTCACCAATCACCATCAAGGTTTCTAAATCCTCTACGTAGTGGCCAGCAAAAGGATTTTCGATAACGGCAACCGCCGCAGCACGGCGTGTGGCCGGATCAATGGGTTGATCGGCTTCGCTGTGGGTTTCTTCAATAATTGTAACAATTTTGCGAATTTTTGCGGTGGTCATGCGCGGGCCTCGTGATCAAAGGGGTTTGACGTGTGCAAAAAATTGACGCTAAATTCAAGAATAAAATTTGTTCGCTGTCAAACAATAATCAGCTTGATTATTTGCTGCATTGATGGGTCATATAAAGGGTAAATCCATGCCTAATGATTACAGACTTGATGATCAGGTAGGGTATAAATTGCGTCTTGCGACGCAGCGTCATCTGGAAATTTTTTCGCGGCATCTTTCAGATGTGACGCCCACTCAATTTTCAATTTTGGCGCGTCTCTATGAGGTTGGCGAAACCTCTCAAAATCAGCTTGGCCGGCTGGTTGCGATGGATGCTGCTACCACCAAAGGGGTGATTGCGCGGCTGTTAGAAAAAGATCTTGTCGAGGCCCGTGCCGATCCAAATGATCTGCGGCGTTTACAGATTTCACTAACCGATGCGGGCCGCAGCCTGACGATTGATGCAATCGAAAAAGCGTGCAAAATCACCAAAGATACGGTGGCTAACTTAACTGGTCGTGATGTTAAACGGTTGCTCGAATTACTTGATAAGATGTAGATTTTAAATCGCCTTGCACAAGAAATAAATGTTTGCATACTAATGAAATAGCCGGGTTTCATTGGGCTATGGCCCGCGGCATCAGCAGTAAAAAGGGGCAAATCATGTCTGTACAAAAGCTTGTAATAAAGAATATCGGTCAGATTTTGTCTGGCAAGCTGGAAGAGCCGCTGATTGATGGTGATTGTGTGATTGCCATTGATGGGAGGATCGCAGCCATTGGCCGTTATGCTGACCTTGATACCGACCAAGCGACGCAGATTGTTGATGCACATGGCGTAACGCTGGCGCCGGGGTTGATTGACAGCCATGTCCATCCGGTGATTGGCGATTATACGCCGCGCCAACAGCAATTAAACTGGATTGATTCATGCCTCCATGGCGGTGTGACAACAATGATTTCAGCTGGTGAGGTGCATGCGCCCGGCCGGCCCAAGGATATTGTTGGGTTAAAAGCCATGGCGATTGCTTCGCAACGTTGGTATGAAAATTTCCGGCCATCTGGTGTGAAAATGCTTGCTGGCGCTCCGGTAATTGAAGAGGGAATGGTCGAGTCCGATTTCAAAGAGCTGGCAGATGCGGGTGTTAAATTGCTAGGTGAAGTTGGTTTGGGTTCGGTAAAAGCCGGAGAAACCGCCGCCCAAATGGTGAAATGGGCGCGTAAATATGGCATTCAGTCGACCATCCATACCGGCGGCCCATCGATTCCGGGATCAGGGTTGATCGATAAAGACGTCGTGCTAGAGGCGGATGCAGATATCATTGGCCATATTAATGGCGGTCATACGGCGTTGCCTGATGACCAGATCACATGCCTGTGCGAAAGCTGTACGCGCGGTATCGAAATTGTTCACAATGGCAATGAACGAGCTGGTTTACTTGCCATGCGCACAGCTTTTGAAATCGGCCAAGCAGAGCGTATTATTTTAGGCACTGATGCACCAGCAGGATCAGGCGTGCAACCGCTTGGCATTTTGCGGATGATTGCGATGCTGTCTAGCCTTGGCGATATTCCGCCAGAGATTGCTTTTTGCTTTGCCACTGGTAACACCGCCAGAATGCGCGAGCTTGACAGCGGTATCATTGAAATTGGCAAGTCGGCAGATTACATCTTAATCGACAGCGCTCAGCATGCGCCAGGCAAAACCATGCTTGAGAGTATTCATCAAGGTAACCTGCCGGGTGTCGGGATGACCATCATTGACGGCATTGTCCGCACCCAGCGTAGCCGTAATACACCGCCCGCTGAACGCTTGCCAGAAGTGGTGCTGTAAAAAAGGCGGCCCGTTTGCACTTGCTGGGTAAATGTGGCCAAGGCAAAAGCTGATTTACAAATATGTTAATTGTTAGTATACAAACAATATTCATCTATGTATGTTTAGCCAAAAGGGGCTGACTATGAGGAAATTTATTGAAATAGATTTGCACCGCCAGCATGTGTTGGAACGCCAGCTTGCCGGCCGTGAATTGGCCGAGGCCGGGCGGTATCTGATCGCGCGGATGCTGGTTGAACGTGATGTCGCCGCTATTGACCCGCTGGCACCGGAAAATCCCTTGATATTTTCAGTTGGGCCATTTGCCGGCACAAATTTTTCTAATGCGAACCGTTTGTCTGTCGGCTGTAAAAGCCCACTTACCGGCGGTGTTAAAGAGGCCAATAGCGGTGGTACATTTGGCTTTGCCATGGGGCAATTGCAGATTGCTGGCATCACCTTTAATGGTGCCAGTGACGCGTGGGTGGTGATCCGCATTACCAAGGATGGTGATATTTCATTTGATGATGCCAGCCCTTATTTAGGACTTGGTAATTTTGATTGCGCACAGAAACTACATGCCGCTTATGGTGAAAAAACCTCGTTGGCCCTTTGTGGCCCGGTTGGTGAATATCTTGGTTTAATGGCGGGCGTGGCGTTCTCTGATACTGACAACAGGCCGTCACGATTGGCGGCGCGCGGTGGTGTTGGGGCCGTGATGGGCGCCAAAAAAATAAAAGCGGTGGTGATCGACAAAGACCGCATGCCGCCGGTGCATGATCGCAAAAAAGTCATGGGTGCGATTAAGGATTACGGCAAAAAATTGGGTGAGTCAGTTGCGGTTCAAAGTCTGAAAACAACGGGTACGGCAATGGTTGCAGATTTGACCAATCACCTTGGGGCCTTGCCGGTGCGTAATTTTTCATCTGGTCAATTAACCGGTGCGGATGATGGTCCGCTGAAGATGGGTGGCGATTTTATCCGCGAACTTAATAGCGGGCGCGGTGGTGAAACGTCACATGCTTGTATGCCGGGATGTCTTATCAAATGCAGTAATGTCTTTGTTGATGATAGCGGGCGCGAATTGGTGTCGCCGCTTGAATATGAAACCATCGGCTTGCTGGGAACTAATTGCGGGCTAACGGAACCGGATGACGTGGCGCGTCTCAATGAAACAGCGAATGATCTGGGCGTTGACAGTATTGAGCTTGGTGCCACTATTGCGGTGTTGATGGAGGCTGGTGAGGGGGCGTTTGGTGATCTGCCCTTTATGCACGCCTGTCTCGAAGAAATCCGCGCGGGCAGTGAAAAAGGCCGGCTTTATGCGTCGGGCACGGCGCGGGTTGGTGCGGCCCTGAAAGTGGCACGGGTGCCGGTTATCAAGAAACAGGCGATTAGCGCCTATGACCCTCGGGTCGTTGAAGTCACTGGTATTTCCATGATGCTAACGGCGCAAGGTGCCGATCACACCGTTGGGAATGCGCCCTCGTTCAAATGTGATGATAAATCGATTGCCGAACTTGTGGCGGAAAGCCTGCGCATGCAGATCAATAGTGCAGTCGCTGACTCATTCGGTTTATGTGTGTTTGGCCGTTCAGTGACGGACGATAATCTGCAACTGATTGCCGATGCCATAAATGATGCCTTTGATGCGGGTGTTGACCCAGAATTTATTCGCCATATCGCGCTTGAAACCTTGCGGCTAGAGGCTGCCTTTAACAAAGCCGCCGGCTTTGATGACGATGATGATGAATTACCAGCGTTTTTCACTGATGAGCCGTTGCCACCAACTGGCAAGACCAACCGGTTATTTAGTCAGGAAGTGAACCAGCAAATGCAGGCCCTTTTGGCGAGTGCAACCATGCAATAATGCGCCGTGCATGTCTTGCCCATAGGGCTTGACGTGCATGGTGATTTGCGGTCTTCTTTATTTGTGTACAAACAAATAAACGCGATCTGGCAACTGGTTGCGGGGTGTTTTATGAGCGTATGTAGGAGGGTTAATGCAAGCTGTATCAGCCGCAGATGGTGATGATGTTTATCTAAGAGCGTCAGCGCTTGACGCCGCCCTATCCATGCTAGCGGCCGGCCCGTGCCGGATTTTGGCTGGCGGCACAGATGTGTATCCCGCATTGCAGGACCGGCCGCTTATTGGCCGTGTGCTTGATATTTCCGGCATTGCCGATTTGCGCGTGATCAAGCAAAGCGATGAATATTGGTCGATTGGCGCGGCGGTGAGTTGGCGCGATGTGATACGGGCTGACCTTCCGCCGGCGTTTGATGGATTGAAAATAGCGGCTGGCGAGGTTGGGTCTTGGCAAATCCAAAACCGGGCAACGCTGGTTGGTAATATCTGTAATGCGTCACCGGCTGCAGATGGGGTGCCGGCCCTGTTGACCATGGATGCTGCGGTAGAGATTCAATCCTGCCGGGGGCGCCGGGTGGTACCACTGGCGTCATTCATCACTGGCAATCGCAAAACCGTCTGCGCTGAGGACGAAATTGTTACCGCTATTCTGGTGCCAAGCCCCGCGACTGTTGGACAGGGATATTTCTATAAATTTGGGGCCCGCCGCTATTTGGTCATTTCGATTGGTATGGTGGCGATGCGGCTGTTGTGCGACACCGAGCAGACAATTGCCGAAATAGCGATTGCTGTTGGAGCCTGTTCAGAAGTGGCAACGCGGCTTGCTGATCTGGAACGGCACTTGTGCGGCCAACCACTGTTGGGCGCGGCCGATTTGGTGTCGGCGGCGTATTTTGCCAGCTTGTCCCCGATTGATGATGTGCGCGCCCCGGCAAGCTATCGCATTGAGGCGGTTGAAGAAGCCGTGCGGCGACTTTTGATAACAGCTGGGTCAGACATGGGGCAGGTGAACTAATGGCGGGCATAGGCTTTTTGCTAAATGGAAAACCTGTGACCAGTACGGCACGCCCGACAACACGGATGAGCGATATATTACGCGGTGATTTTGGCCTGACCGGTACCAAGGTTGGTTGTAACGCTGGTGATTGTGGGGCCTGCACCATTTTGCTTGATGATGAGCCGGTCTGCAGTTGTTTGGTCGCGCTGGGGCAGGTTGACGGGCAATCAGTCACCAGTGTTGAAGGGTTGCATGAGTCAGCTGTTATCGAAAAATTACAGCAGAGTTTTTTAGTGCATGGGGCGGCGCAATGTGGAATTTGTACGCCCGGCATGCTGGTGTCTGCAGCGCATTTGTTAAAGACCAACCCCCAACCAAACCGCACCGAGGTAGAAGATGCGCTTGGCGGGGTGTTGTGTCGTTGTACCGGCTACAGCAAAATTATTGATGCGGTGATGCAGGCGCACGCACGCCAACCGCCATCTATCAAACCAGATGCTGGCCACAATGTGGGCAGTTCGATTCAGCATCTTGACGGCGTCGCCAAGGTGCAGGCCGGGCTTAACTATGGTGCAGATAGTGTGCCTGATGATGCGTTGTCATTGCGGGTTATTCGCAGTCCACATCATTATGCTGATTTCGAAATTGGCGATAAATCGGCGTTTTTGGCAGATCGCCCGGGCATTGTGGCAGTGTTTGATGCAACGGATGTGCCGGGCCGCAATTGTTTTGGTGTGATCCCGCCGTTTGCTGATCAACCTGTTTTTGCCGAGAGGACCGCGTTGTATCGGGGCGAGGCTGTGGCTGCTATTGTTGGTGAGCCAGCCGTGATTGAGGGGTTCGATGAGGCTGAATTTCCGGTTAGTTGGCAACCGCATGAGACGATGTTAACGCCGCAAGAAGCGCGTAAGCCAGAGGCCCGGCAGTTGCATGCGGGGCGTGACGGTAATATTTTGGTCAAAGGCTATGTGGCCCGCGGAGATGCTGATGCGGCGCTGGCGCGGGCGACGCACCGGGTCAGCGTGCATTCAAGCACCCCCTTTATTGAGCATGCTTATATTGAACCTGAGGCTGGTTACGCGGTGCGTGAGGGTAACAGGCTGGTGATCTATGGCTGTACGCAGGCCGCGCAAATGGACCGTGATAGCCTTGCCGAAATTATGGCGCTGGAGGTTGATGCCATTCGCGTGATGCCAAGCGCATGTGGCGGTGGTTTTGGATCAAAGCTTGATATTTCATTTCAACCTTTTGTCGCATTGGCGGCGTGGGTGTTGCACCGTCCGGTGGCGATTTGTTACACGCGCGGTGAGTCGATGCGATCCTCGACCAAACGTCATCCATCAGATATCCGGCTGGAGGTGGGCTGTGATGCTGAGGGGCGGATCAGTGGCTTTGTCTTTGATGGCGTGTTTAACACTGGCGCTTATGCCAGTTGGGGGCCAACTGTGGCAAACCGGGTGCCAGTACATGCCAGTGGGCCTTATGTAACGCCAGATTACCGGGCATCGAGTGTTGCTGTGCATACCAATGCGCCGCCAGCTGGGGCGTTTCGTGGATTCGGCGTGCCGCAATCAGCGGTTGCGCAAGAATGCGCCTATGATCTATTGGCAGAAAAGCTAGACATGGACCGGCTGGCATTTCGGCGGATGAATGCATTGCAAAATCATATGCCGACGGTCACCGGCCAGTGTTTTCCGACAGGTGTTGGCATTGCCGATTGTTTAGCGGCGTTGCAACCAGAATGGGATGCGGCATTGGGGCGCGCTGACAGGTTTAACAAAGACGCCACCAAGACCGGATCAATGTTGCGCAAGGGCATTGGCGTGGCCAGTTGCTGGTATGGGTGTGGCAATACTTCTCTGCCAAACCCGTCAACCATGCGGATCGGTGTGACGGCTGACGGCGCTTGTGTTCTGCACCAAGGGGCAATGGATATCGGGCAAGGCGCCAATACGGTTATTTCGCAAATTGCCGCTGATGCATTAGGGGTGCCGGTCCATAGCCTATCGCTGATCGATTGCGACACTGATCGGACACCAGATTGCGGCAAGACATCCGCATCACGCCAGACATTCGTGTCCGGAAAAGCCGCATTGCTGGCTGGCCGCGCTTTGCGTGAGGTGATTTTGCGCCACGGCAATGTCTCGGATGATGCCAGCATCGTAATTGATGGGGCAGAGGTACGCCTTGTTGACAATGCGGCTGGTGGCACCGCCAGCATTGATTTGTCGTCCTTGCCAGTGAATGCGCATGGCTATGTATTTATGGCAGAGGAAACCTATGACCCACCAACCACACCGCTTGATGAAAATGGTCAGGGCGCCCCGTATGCTGTTTATGGCTATGGTGCGCAAATGACCGAATTGATGGTGGATATCGGGCTAGGTCATGTGCGTCTTGAGAAGATGACAACAGCGCATGATGTGGGACGGGCAATTAACCCGTTGCTTGTCGAGGGCCAGATTGAAGGCGGGGCTGCCCAAGGCATTGGTCTGGCCTTGATGGAAGATTATTTGCCCGGCCGTACCGAAAATTTACATGATTATCTCATCCCGACAATTGGTGATGTGCCGTTGTTTGAACATGTCATCGTTGAGGTAGCAGATGCAGAGGGGCCCTATGGGGCCAAGGGACTGGGCGAACATGTATTGATCCCAACCGCGCCAGCCATTGTGAATGCTATTCGTCAGGCAACCGGTGTGCTGATCACGCATCTTCCGGCTACTGCCGATAAAATTCGCGCGGCATTGCATCAGCAGGCACAAGAGACAAAACCATGACTGAGCGCAAAAGCCGTGATGAACGGGTTGATGAAAAAATCCGGTGCGATGCCTGCCCGGTGATGTGTTACATCGCTGATGGTAAATCGGGCGCTTGTGACCGTTATGCCAATGATGCCGGGCAGTTGGTTAGATTGGACCCGTTGGTCATCATGCAACGCCGGATTGATGAAGGCGGCACTTTTGTGCCGTTTGTAGGGGAAGATAAACCGTGGGACGGCAGTATTGTCACGCCAAACGATCATTTTGTGACGGCGATTGGTGCCGGCACCACCTATCCAGATTATAAGCCTGCCCCTTTTATTGTTGCCAGCCAGCATGATGGCTTTGACATGGTGACCGTTGTTACCGAGGGAATCTTCAGCTATTGCGGCGCCAAGGTGAAAATTGATACCGACCGCCACATTGGTTCAGAACGCAGTTTGGTGCGTGTTGATGGTGAGGCTGTTGGCCATGTCACAACAGGCGAATATGGGTCACAAATGCTGTCGCTTGGCGGGGTGAATCACCTGACCGGCGGCGGCAAAAAAGAGGGCCGGGTGACCTGCGCCACTTTGCTGAGCCTGTGCAATGGTGATGCCGTTGAAATGCAGGTGGATGACGGGTCTCAATTATTAATTCAGGCTGGTGAGCCGCCTATCATCAATGGCGTTACCGAAGACCGTATGCGGGTTGGCTGCGGATCGGCCACCATTGGTATGTTTGCCGCACAATGGCAGGGGCTGGTCGACGAAGTGGTGATTGTTGATGATCATATCACCGGTGTGATGTCGGAACATCAGGCTGGCAAAGTGCTGGGCTGGAAACCGTCAGGCATCAAGATTCTAGGCCGGCGGTCAACGCCCGGGCGCTATTTCCAGGTGGCGGAACCGGGGACAGGGTGGGGCGGCACCAAACTGACTGACCCGCTGGATATTTTGGGTCCGTTTGACAGCAAAGTGGCACAGCCCGGGCAGTCATTGTTGATGGTGTCGACGACTGGTGAACAATTTGCCTATTACGAGCTTGACGCGGCACTAAACCCCATTGCCATGGACATGCCAGACCGGCTTCGCCCGTCTATTGCGCGCATTGAGGAAAATTGTGAACCAGCGCTGACATCGGTGGCGTTTATGGGCGGCGCTGGGGGGTCGTTACGGGCAGGTGTGACGGAAAACCCGGTGCAGTTGACCCGCGCGGTAAAGCAGGCGTTGGTACGGGTGAGTTGTGGCGGTGCCCCGGTCTATATTTGGCCGGGTGGTGGCATCACCATCATGGCTGATGTGATGCAAATGCCGGACAATGCGTTTGGGTTTGTGCCGACGCCGGCGTTGGTGGCACCGATTGAATTTACCATGCGGCAAAGTGATTATCAGGCACTCGGCGGTCATATGGATCACGTGATGTCGATTGAAGAAGCGCTGGCAGGCCAGGTTGGGCCGCAGAACGATCATCGGTTGCAGGGCATGACAGCGATCCAGCAACGCGCCGATATTACGTGGCCGGGCAAAGGATGATGGTCGCTGCCCCAGTAGCCCATACCCCGGTAGCCATTGACCCGGTGGGCCACAACATGCGGCATCCTGCTGGGGCGCACGCACAATGGTTAGATGATGGGCGGTTACATTTGCATCATGGGCCGATTGACCTCGTGATTGGTGTGGATGGGGCGTCGGACGCAGTGAAACAGGCCTGTTCTGCCGCCAAAGACCGGTTCGATACATTGCTTGAAGAATTGGTCAGTGAACTGGCGATTTTGCGCAGGCCCGTTGATCAACTTAGCCGCCCCCCAACCGGCGGGGTTGCCGCGCGTATGTGGGCGGCGACCATTCCGCATGCCGACAACTATAGAGACGAAAATTATATCACGGCGATGGCAGCCGTGGCTGGGGCGGTGGCTGATGAAATTTTGGCAGTGATGCGTGATGCTGCTGATGTTGATCGTATTTACGTCAATAATGGAGGAGATATCGCGCTTTATCTAAACCCGGCAGGTGCCGCGGTGCCGTCCTATTCGATTGGCATCTGCGCTGACCCGGATGTGGTGTTCCACGCGCATGTTGATACTGTTGCATCAATAGATGAGGGCAGGATGCTGCTAGCGGCCAACGCCTTTGTCGGTACGATAAAGATCAGCGTGGCTGATCAGGTTGGTGGCATTGCGACAAGCGGCTGGAAAGGCCGGAGCCAGTCTCTGGGGATAGCTGATTTGGTGACGGTGCTGGCACCAACGGCGGCGGCGGCTGATGTGGCGGCGACACTGATCGCAAATGCGGTATGGCCAGATGATGACCCAAAATCGCATTGGCCCGGTGTGCACCGCCAACCGGCCAATGAAGCGGCACCTGATAGTGATTTGGGGGCGCGGTTAGTTACGGTTGAAGTTGATCGCTTGCCAGACCAAATTATAAAAAATGCACTGCGGCGCGGCGCTGGTGTTGCTGAAGACATGCGTCAGTCCGGTAAAATATCAGCTGCTTATGGGGTTGTGCAGGGTCAAGGTTTCATCTGCGGCGGGACGACGACCAAGCCGCCGGTGCAGGCTGTTCTTCCAGATGAAAACCCGTAAAGAGCATTCGTGATGGCGCGGCTGGTGATTTTTGACAAAGATGGGGTGATCCTTGACCTACAGGCAACATGGTTACCAGTTGCGCGTGCGGTGGCAGCATATACCGCAAGTTTAATCCCATCAAACGGTACCACCCCGCAGGTCACCACAGCAGATTTATTGCGTGCCATTGGTGTTGACGATGCAGTTGGCCATATTGACCCAAAAGGGATTTTTGCGACTGGTTCATTCGCCCAGATACGCACCAAATGGCAAGCCATGTTGCCGCAAGAGATGATCGCGCTTGACTATGACCAGGCCTATCGTAACGAGGTAAAAAATATCGTTTATGAACATACCCGCCAGTCGACCAAACCCAAAGGCGATGTGGTTAACCCACTCAAGGCCTTGTATCAAGATGGCTTTCAACTGGCGATGGTGACCAATGATAGCGAGGCCAGCGCCAGACAGAGTTTGCATGATCTTGGTATTGCTGAATTATTCTGCACCATTGTCGGGGCAGACAGCGGCTATGGGTCAAAACCAGATCCAGATGGGCTGTTGCATTGTTGTGATGTCGCCGGCGTGAAAGCTGAAGCCAGTATTATGGTGGGTGATACCATTGCCGATTATGAGGCGGCGATAGCGGCTGGATGCAAGATGTTTATTTGCGTTGCTGATGCCTATGAATTCCGGCCATACGACGATATTTTGCCAGAACATGTAATCACTGATTTAACCGGCTTGCCGCGACTGTTAGGAGTAGGGCCAACAGGGCCTACAGCCAAGCTCTGACCCACATCTATGTTTACTTGAATAACAAAATTGTGCGGCCAATATCGGGTTGATATATGGGTTGGCAAGGGGGGTCAGATTCGCTTATCACTAAGTCCAGAATATCTAGCAAAGCCGCCAGATTTTTCCTAAGGTATTTATCGCGATTAGTCGGCGCAAACCGCTGGCAGAATAGGCCAAGTGAACCAGCCATAGCGATGGATTAGAGGTGTTATGACCCAGCACATTGTAATTATCGGCGCCAGTCATGCCGGCATTTCATGCGCAGAACAATTGCGCAATCTCGGATTTTCTGGTGCGATTACGCTGGTCGACAGGCAGGTCGGTGCGCCGCTTGAACGTCCGCCTTTGTCAAAGTCATTTCTTGGAAGCACGCCAGAAAAAGATGAAAAATTTTTGCTACGCCGCCCGGAATGGTATGACAGATTTCAGGTGACAATGATTGATGGTGTGGCTGTTGATCGTATTGAACCAGAGACGCACCAAATAGGGTTGGCCGATGGCCAGTCACTAAATTATGATAAGCTCATCCTTGCCACGGGGGCGATACCGCGCACATTGCCGCCAGCGGCGGGTCTGGGCAATGTACATGTGTTGCGAAATCCGGACGATGCCGCCGCATTGCGCCGGGCGATGCAAACAGCCGCTACGGCTGTGGTGATTGGTGGCGGCTATATTGGGCTTGAAGCCGCGGCCAGCTTTCGTAAAGCTGGACTAAACGTGCATGTGGTTGAAGCCGCGGACCGATTGCTGGCGCGTGTGGCAAGCCCGGACATATCTGCTTTTTTTCTGGGTCTTCATCAACGCCACGGGGTGAAAATACATACCGGTATGACCGGCACGAAGATCGACCATAAAGATGGCATATTCACTGGCATAACATTGGATACCGGCCAGCAAATCAGCGCCGATTTTCTGGTGGTCGGCATTGGCGTTGCGCCTGAGAGCGTGTTGGCAGATGCCGCCGGTGCGGCCATTGGCAATGGCATTCTTGTTGACCGTCAGATGCGCAGCACGATTGATGATGTCTATGCGATTGGTGATGTGGCACTGATAGAGGGGGCCGTATTACGCATTGAGTCAGTGCATAATGCCCAAGACACAGCGGCGCGCGCCGCCGCTGATATCACTAAAACGCCGATGCCGGATATGGCCGTGCCGTGGTTTTGGTCAGAACAATATGACGTGAGACTGCAATCTGCAGGTATTGTCCCAGTTGGCAAAGATGATCTGCGCTATGCGGTACGTCTGGGAAAACGTGAAGGCGGTATGTCGGTCTGGAGCTATGATCAGGACCGATTGGTAGCGGTCGAGGCGGTGCATGACCCGGCGGCCTATATGCTTGGCAAAAAATGCCTTGAAAATAATGTTTCACCGGCACCGTCAGATGCCGCTGACTCAGCCTTTGATTTAAAAACATTTGCAACCGGTGCATCTGGTGTGCAGCAAGACGGGGTGTGAACATCATGATGTATGCGGGTGTTGCAAAAACAAATAGGCCGGTGCGGATGGATCTGCGCAGTGATACGGTGACAAAACCAACCGCGGCGATGCGGCAGGCGATGGTTGAGGCTGAAGTTGGGGATGATGTCTATGGTGATGACCCGACAGTCAATGCGTTGCAAGATAAAGCGGCAAAATTACTTGGCAAGGAAGCCGGGTTGTTTGTTGCTACTGGCACACAATCAAATTTATGTGCGACACTTGCGCATTGCCAGCGTGGTGATGAAATTCTGGTTGGTGACAAATATCATATTTTTCGAGATGAGGCTGGTGGTGCGGCGGTGCTTGGCGGCGTTATGATGGCACCAATATCGACAGCCACGTCGGGCGCAATGCTGGCAGATGATATCGCCGCGGCTGTCAAACCTGATGATGCACATTGTGCCATGTCACGGTTGTTATGTCTGGAAAATACGGTGGCTGGGCAGGTCCAGTCTGTTGCAAACATAGACGAAATGGCGGCGGCCGGCCGTGCATATGGGCTGGCTGTGCATCTTGATGGGGCGCGGCTGATGAATGCGGTTGTCAAGCTTGGCATACCTCCCGCCGAAATTGTCGATGCTGTTGATACGGTGTCTTTATGTTTGTCCAAGGGGCTCGGAACACCAGCCGGGTCTGTCTTGGTTGGGCCAACAGATTTTATTAGGCGGGCGCATCGTATTCGCAAATTAGTTGGCGGCGGCATGCGTCAAATTGGTATTGTCGCTGCTGCTGGGATCCATGCGCTTGATCATCATATTAACCGCCTTGCGGATGATCACGCAAATGCATTACGCCTCGCCGAACGCTTGGCACAGGTCAAAGCCATTCATGTGGAACCAGATTTGGTAGAGACCAACATGGTGTTCATCACACTGCCAGATGGTGCGGCTGATGGCTTGCGCGCACACCTTGCCGCACGCGGTATTTTGCTGGGCGGCGGTGCCAGGCAAATCAGGCTGGTAACACATTTAGACATCACGCGTGATGACATAGATCTGCTGAGCGAAGAAATTTTCCAATATTTTGCTTAAAATCACCAGTCAATATGACGATTTGAGAATATTAAACTGATTTTCTGATGCCATTATGCAGCAGGACAATTGATCAATATTAAGGTGTGGTTTGCAATGTCACTCATGCTTTCAGTTGGGGCGCGCGTGCGCAAGAGTCCATTTTTTGCGGCAACGCGCAAAGCTGGTTTGGCCGCGGCCAGCGTTTATAACCACATGTTCATGCCGACAAGCTATGGCGATCCGGCCGCCGAATATGATCGTTTGGTCAATGGTGTGGCTATGTGGGATGTGGCGGTTGAAAGACAAGTCGCACTAAAAGGGCCTGATGCGCTGAAATTGGCGCAATTGTTGACCCCGCGTAACCTCGATGGATTGGTAATTGGCCAAGGCAAATATGTACCAATTTGTAATTATGATGGGGTGATTATTAATGACCCGGTATTATTGCAGGTAGATGAGGATGAAATCTGGTTGTCGATTGCCGATAGCGATATCGTGCTTTGGGCATCGGCCATTGCCGGTGCGCACGGGCTGGATGTACGGGTGTTTGAACCGGATGTGTCACCATTGGCCATTCAGGGGCCAAAATCAGCTGATGTTGTCGCCAATTTATTTGGCGATTGGGTGAGAGAATTTAAATATTTTGGATTTCGGATTACCGAGTTGGCCGGCATACCGCTGGTTGTGGCGCGGTCCGGTTGGTCGAAACAAGGCGGCTTTGAACTCTATCTGCGTGATGGCCAGCGCGGCGACGAATTATGGGATCTTGTCGCCAAGGCAGGCGCTCCTTACGGCATTGGTCCAGGAACGCCAAATTATGTCGAACGTCTAGAAAGCGGTCTGATTTCTTATGGGGCAGACACTGATGCCGACACAAACCCGTTTGAACTGGGTATGGATAATTTTATAGATCTTGACCAACCAAATGATTTTATCGGTAAGTCAGCCTTAAAAGCCATTAAGGCGGCTGGGGTGAAACGGCGGTTTATCGGGCTTTTGATTGATGGTGCGCCATTTCAGGGCGGTAATGAACATCGCTGGGATGTGACATTAAACGGAGCCTATGCCGGGTTTGCTAGCGCTTGTGCCTATTCCCCGCGGGTAAAATCAAATATTGGTGTCGGGCTGATATCGACAGCCGCTATTGCGGCACCCGATGGTGTCGCGGTGGTTACCGATCATGGCATTTTACCAGCGCGTGCCGCTTCATTTCCGTTGGTATAGACAGTCCGATTAGCCTTTTGTGCTGGCCTTGCGGTCAGTTATACAAATTTGCGGAAACCCATAACAGAAGCCACCCATCCGTTACGATCGCTGCTTATTGTAATTTTCTTTGTGTCGATTGGCCTGTTGGTTGATCTGAATTATGTGACAACACATTGGGGGGTGATCTTACCGGTTACGGTGACGGTGTTGTGCCTGAAGACCATTTTGGGTTGGGTGCTATTATATGCAGGAGGGGAACCGGCCGGCAGAGCGCTTGTTTCATCGCTCATCACCCAGCAAATTGGCGAATTCAACTTTGTTCTGACCACCACCGGCGTTGCGTCTGGTATTTTTGTTAGTCAAGAAGCTGATTTCTTGCTGGCTGTGATTGCCGCTAGTTTGTTTGTCTCATCACTATGGACAACCGTTTTACACTAATTGTTGTGCAATCAAAAATCCATCTGGCAGGCGAACCACCTGCAACGACGAACCTGCCCACACAGGGATGAACCAGACGCGTTAGCCATTAAAAATGGCCGCCCACTGTATTTGGCGGCCATCCTAGCGAACGTAGTGGTTTATCCCCGTTCGTGTTTGTGTGTCAGTATCAATAATTAATCGACAAGACCAAGGCCAACTGCGGCCATTTTGCCATTCCGCTGTTCTTCGAGTTCGTAAGTCACTTTCTGACCTTCATTCAGGCCATTCAGACCAGAATTTTGAACCGCGGTGATATGTACAAACACATCATTGCCGCCTTCATCAGGATTGATAAAGCCGTAACCTTTTTGGGTGTTAAACCACTTGACAGTACCCTGTGCCATTTATTTAGTCTCCAACCTCAGCTTTGACCTGCCGTTAGTCTGCAAGCTGACTATTTCTGAACGCGACTTCTATGCGGCTGTGAATCTGTGGTTGGATCCTAGTCTCATAAAGCCCTTCGGCACCTTCCATATGGGGACAGCAACCAATAAAGTCAAATGTTAAATCAAGAATTCCTGATTTGCTGGGCAGGCGAGGCGCCGGATTGCCTATCTTGTCCGTGGTAGATTTAACTGGCGATTCCTCTCAATGCGTTTATATATTTTGGTCGCTTACCGAAAAATTTGTTTAATGAAGGATGTAGCATGAGCACAACGGCGCAGACCCGCGTAAGCGGCGTCTTATTTGCATTAAGTGCCGGTATTTTATGGGGATTTGTGCCTGTTTATATCCATTTCCTTGGTGATGTTGATCCCCTGGAAATTGTTGCGCATCGGTCTTTATGGTCACTTGTACTGCTTTTTGGCTTGATCATTTGGCGGCGGCAAATCAGCATGGCATTGCAGGTTTTCTTCAATAAAAAACTACGTGCTAGTTTTATCATCACCGCATGTTTTTTGTCGGCAAATTGGACAATTTATGTGTATGCGGTGCAATCTGGCCATGTTGTCAGCGCGGCATTGGGGTATTTTATCTATCCGATTTGCACGGTTTTGCTGAGCATTACCATATTGGGCGAACGGTTAGATCGATGGGCGTGGCTGGCCATTTTATGTGTGACAGTTGGGGTGCTGATAAAGGCCTTTCTTATCTCTGGTGTGCCTTGGGTCGCCTTATCGGTAGCGGTAACATTTTCGCTGTATGCGGTGGCGCGTAAACGCCTTAAGATTGACCCAATTTTGGGTTTGTTTGTCGAAACATTGATATTGCTTCCTGTTACGCTGGGCTTTTTTGGCTGGTTGGCCTGGTCTGGCCAGTCTATTTTTTTTGGTGGCGGTACGATGTTTGTGTTGCTGGCAATGTTCGTGGGTGTGTTAACGGTGGTGCCATTGATCCTGTTTCATGCCGGTAATCAGTTGCTCAGCATGACAACGGCTAGCCTGCTCTTTTACAGTAATCCAACAACACAGCTTTTAATTGCGACATTGCTAATTGGTGAGGCATTTGAAATCCGGGATTTGCTGGCATTCGGGCCCATTTGGCTCGGAATCGCGGTGTATTTCACCACACGCCCAAAACCGGCTCGTCCGATTTTGCCAGCTGGGTAAAAAAATAGCCAGAGTTGGACTCTGACTATGCGATCCGGCCAAGGCGGGGTACTGTCAGTGGCCGTTGAGGAGCTTGCTTTTCTGACCGCTTGATTTGGTTGGCCTAGTCGATAACTGAGGCGGATATGATTTGGTCAGGTTCGGCAGGTGGTTGACCAGCTGCAAGCTTTTCAACAGCTTCCATGCCGCGTTCGACCTGCCCCCACACTGTATATTGACCAGTCAAATGACCACACCCGTCAAAACAGATGAAAAACTGGCTGTCGCCACTGTTTGGGTTGGATGACCGGGCCATGCCAACAGTGCCGACGCGGTATTCATAATCGGTAAATTCAGCATCCAGATTAGTGCCAGACCCGCCCATGCCGGTGCCTGTCGGATCACCAGTTTGGGCCATAAACCCCGGAATAACCCGGTGGAAAATAATCCCATCGTAAAACCCAGATGATGCCAGTTCGGCTATCCGGTTGACATGGTTAGGGGCTAATTCTGGTAAAAATGCAATTTCCACCTGCCCCTGAGATGTTTCGAGAAGCAGTTTTTTGCCAGCGTTGGCTGATGATGTTTCGCTCATAAATAATAATCCTATCGCTAAAATACCAAGTCGTTTCAATTTCATTTTTTGCCCTTTATTTTGTCTTGTGATCAAAACAGCGCGTCAAGTTGTTCATCAGTTAGATTGCCGGGCACAACGGTGATTGGCACCCGGCAACGCGAGGCGCCTTTGGCCATCAGAAAGTTGATAAGTGGGCCAGCATTTTCTGTTTTGGTGTCAGCACCCAGAACTAGCAAGCTGATATCAGGCTCTTCATCAATCAGCGCCAACAATTCATCTTTAATATCGCCCTCACGGACATGGAGAACGGGGGTGTCTTTGGTCAATTTCTTTGCATAATCAGCATGAGTGGCCATTTTTTCTTCGGCATTTTCACGCGCTTCGGCACGCATTAATTCGCCAACACCAGCCCAATATTCAAATTCGGCTGGTGCAATGCAATACATTAAGGCCACACGTCCGCCAACAGTGCGCGCGCGCCCACAAGCAAATTGCAGCGCCTGATGCATCTCTTCGCTGTCGTCAACGACAACGAGAAATACCGGTTGCTTTTTCTTTCTCTTCGCCATGCCTGTTCCCTAATGAATGTCTGCAAGTGCAATCTGTTTGCGTTGTCAGCCGCGGCGGAATGCCACTGCAGCCAGCCAGCCTGCCGCCACGGCAAAAGCTACAGCGAATAAACCATAAAGCAAAGAATAGTCATGTGCAAAATTATAGATCATCGCACTTAGCCCGCCTTTTTTTATGTAGATATTGGTTTCGCTCTCGCTGAAGACAACACCATTGCGAAACTGCAAAATGCGCACATCATAAATACCAGAAATGACATTTGCTGGCAGTTGCACATTGGCTCTGAACAACGCGCCATCCGTCAGCTTTACAGACCCGACATCTGCTGGCCACAGCCCTTTTGACGCCATATTGCGCGCAAATGATTGCAAAAGTCTGCCAGCATGGGGTTTTTCGGTGCCGGGCTGTGGCTTTTCAGGCTCTAGTCGTAACCTTAATTGATCGGCGCCGATCTGAAGCCGTGCCAATGTGTCCGCGTTGGTGATTTCAGCAAGTGGCCGCGTTGTAAGGATTTGATACAGGCTTGGCGCGTCTTTCCAGATATTGGTTTCCACGTTGATCCAAATGCCGCCAACTTGTGCCTTGCGGCGCTGGGCGACATCGGTAGGCGGACCGCTAACCACGACGATAATGTCATCGGTTTCACGCCCATCTACTGCGCCGAATAATAATAGTTCAATGCCATGAAACCCGCTGGTGATCGAAACATTGGACTGGGATAAATCTGCCACAACACTGCCAGCATTGGCTGGCGTTGGGCTGGTGGCTAGCATGCCGCAGACAGCCAGTAAATATGCAAAAACGGCGCGGATCATTTTAGTAGCTCCACGCTGAATACATCACTTGGCTGCATCGCCAAATCAAACCCTAGTTTCAAACATACCGCCAACACCATCAATGCCAGCAAGCCGCGCAATTGTTCACCGCGCAATAACGCTCCGGCGCGGGTGCCAAATTGTGCACCAATGACGGCGCCAAACAACAATAAGCCGGCCAACATAAAATCAACCGTTTTTGTTTGAACGGATTGCAACAGGGTCACGTTGGCTGTCACAAAAATAATTTGAAATAGTGACGTGCCAACCACAATTGAGGTCGGCATGCCAAGCAAATAAATCATCGCTGGCACCATAATGAAGCCGCCACCAACACCCATGATGGCCGCCAGCAAGCCAACAAAGGCGCCAATCGCCAGCGGCAATAGCGCGCTGATGTAGAGCTTGGAACGCCGAAAGCGCATTTTCAGAGGTAATCCATGAAGCCAGTTATGCTGGTGCAGTTTGCGGCGCGTTGCCCCGGGCCGACGCGACCGCAAAATCGCACGCGAACTTTCCAGCAACATCAACCCGCCAATAACACCAAGAAACACCACATAAGATAGCTTAATGACCAAATCAATTTGGCCCATATCGCGCAGATATTTAAACAGCAACACCCCAAAGGATGATCCAACCACACCCCCAGCCAACAAAATGCTGCCCATTTTGAAATCTACATTGCCGCGCCGCATATGTGCCAGTACCCCAGACACCGATGAGGCAACGATCTGGTTAGCCTCGGTCGCCACAGCAACTGCTGGCGGTATACCGAAGAAAATCAATAGCGGCGTCATTAGAAAGCCCCCACCCACGCCAAACAGCCCAGATAAGAACCCAACACCGCCGCCAAGACCAAAAATGATACCGATATGCATCGAAATTTCAGCAATTGGGAGGTAAATATACATTTTTAATGTCAAAAAAACAGGTGTGTTTGGAGCCATCAACACACTTTTGCGGTGGTTGACAGCGATGTGCTTCGCACAGTGATGCGCTAGTTTCAAGAATAATTATGTAATTATGCTGAATTTAACTATTTCGGGGTCGGGAGGCATGTTCTGCGTCGCCTACAGAAACGCCACCCCACCGACAATTGAGTGCAACGTCAGATCCACCAGCATCCCTGTAATTTGTGTAATCTAGGCAGAATGGCCAGCTCTTCCTAATGCATCCATGGCATCGTATAGAGAGGTTTATAAAAAGTTTACAGAAATTAATGTCGTGATAAATCGAGTTAGTCTTGGTACGATGAGCCATGCAAAAACATACGAAAAAACAACAAGAATTTGATGAAATCGGCCGCGCTGTCGAACAACAATTTCATATCAAAATAGCTAGCGATGGGCGGTGGTACCACGAAGGAGGCGAAATTCATCGTAAAGCCTTGGTAAAGCTATTTTCAACCGTGTTGAAACGTGACTCTAACGGTGTATTTTGGCTTGAGACCCCAGCCGAAAAAGGGCGTATCGAAGTCGAAGATGCCCCATTTATCGCCACGGCATTGACAGTTGATAACGCCGATGGCGGAATTCCAGGAACGCATCCAGCGTTGCGTTTTATCACCAATGTTAATGATCATGTGCCACTTGATGCAGCGCATCCATTGCAAATGCTCCCAAGCCTGGACGGATCTGGTTTGCAGCCCTACATTGAGGTTCGTGATGGGCTACTCGCCAAACTCAGCCGTCCTGTCTATTATGAGCTCGCGGCGCGAGCTGAAGCTGGCGATGATGGTCGTATTGGCGTTTGGAGCCATGACCATTTTTTTATTTTGGAATGATGCTAGCTGTGACCGTTTCTGTTTCTGACAACACGCATTATGAGGCCGTGCCGCGACAGTTGTTGACCTGTCTTGATACCGCCCCCGATGGGCGCGACCGGCCACAAATGAAAAATGGCCTTGATGATGACCGGCTGGCAGCGGTACTGGTACCGCTGATTTGGCGCGACTCAGACTGGCAGATTTTGATGACCAAGCGTGCGGCGCATTTATCACATCATGCAGGGCAAATCAGTTTTCCCGGCGGCGCGCTTGATGCCAGCGACAAAGGGTTGATTGATACCGCGTTGCGTGAGGCGCATGAAGAGATCTGTCTGCCACCACCATCGGTCAGGGTTATGGGCAGCTTGCTGCCAGTGCGCAGCCCGGCTGGGTTTATCGTTCAGCCAATCGTTGGTATCGTTGGCAGCGAAATTTTTAATGAGCTGCAGCCTGACCCAGCTGAAGTTGACAGTATTTTTACCCTGCCGCTGGCGCATATCGGCCAGCCTGATAATTTTTCTCTGGTGCCGCGCCATACTGATGGGCGTGATAATAGTTATTGGGTGGTTTCCCATCCTGAACATTATATCTGGGGATTATCGGCCAGAGTCTTAAATGATTTGCGTCAACGTCTTTATCACGGTCAAACTTGAAGCTAATGCGAGTGGAGCGATAAATGCGAACGATTTTGATCATGCTTTCGGCAATTGGTGCGGCTATTTTGGTGCTCAATCTGTTGAAAAACTGGCAACGGCGGCGTGCCGAACAGCGTGGCGAGACTGTGTCTGACCGGTTATCTTTAATACATCTGATTAGTGTTGTGATTGGGTTAGGTGTGTTTTTCATTGGGGCTTTGTGGCTTGAGTCCAACTCGGCACCGCCCGGGTCTGTGTATGCGCCGGCAACCATTGAAGATGGCACGGTAAAATCAGGCGGTTTTGACACACAAAAATAGAGACCGAGCGGCTGTTAACAGCGGAGGCAGAAATGCGCACATCCACAAGATTGCCGCTGTGGGCACGGCGTGAGGTTGTTGGACATATTTTTGATGCGGCGAAAAAGCGTGGCGGCGAAGCACGCATAGTAGGCGGCGCGGTGCGTGACTGGCTTGCCGGAAGACGTGTTTGTGATATTGATATGGCAGTAAGTCTGCCTATTCAGGTCATGGCAGATGAATTGCGCCAGCATCAGCCCATCAAGGTTATCAATACTGGGCTTGATCATGGAACAGTGACTGTTGTGTGCGGTAATGATGCGGTCGAATTAACGCAGACAAGATCAGATGATGAGTCTGATGGTCGGCATGCGGTGGTGCGGTTTCAAGATAACTGGGCGCAAGACGCCGCACGCCGGGATTTTACCATCAATGCGATCTACCTAGATGCAGAGGGCCAGATTTTTGACCCACTGCGCGGGCAGGCTGATTTGGCGGCCCGGCGGTTGCGATTTGTTGGGGCGGCGGCTGATCGGGTGCAAGAAGACGCTCTGCGCATGCTTCGTTATTGCCGGTTTTCCATTGACTATAGCGATGGTCACTATGATAGTGACGCCGTTCGTGCGCTGACATCATTTGCCGTTTTGGCGTCACGCCTGTCCGGAGAACGTGTGGCGCAGGAATTACGCAAAATTTTGTCACATGAAGGTTGCGCACCAGCCATTGATTTGTTGCATCAAACCGGTCTCGATAAAACATCACTGGGGTGTTATCTGGCGGTCACCGCGATGCCGTCAAGCCCAACAGATCTACGAGTGGTGACGGCGGATTTTGGCTGGCTTGTGCTGTTGGCGGCGACCCTGCTGCAGGTAGATGCGACCAAGGTGTTGCAACGGCTGCGGTTGAGCCGTGCGGAGCAGAAATTCTGTGGCCAATTGGCACAGTCAAATCCGACGCAAATTTTTGCCGAATTGACAGCACCCAACTGGCGGCAATCTGCTTTTTACATGGATGGTTGCGCGGCCGCCTATTACGCCTGTGCGGCATGGAGGCTTGGTGAAATTCTGCAACCTCAGCAATACCAGCTATTACATCAGTGGCAAGCGCCGCAATTACCAATTTCTGGTGCAGACTTATTGTCGCACGGCGTTGACAATGGGCCGGCACTCGGTCAGATGTTAAAGGGCGCAGAAGCGCTGTGGGTGCAGTCGGATTTTACATTGACGAAACCGGCGCTGTTGGCGGCAGTGGTGACGAGGTGAGTATAGGCAGTTATGGCGCCTGCAACACATCAAATTGAATTGGCTTTGGCCGAAAAAAAATCGCTTGCCAGGGACTGGTTTCGAGCACTGCGTGATGATATTTGCGCCGCTTTTGAAGCCATTGAAGACACGGCAGCGACAGCGCAAAAACCCGCTTGCCGGTTTGTGCGTAAAAGCTGGGATCGGGAGGGCGGTGGCGGCGGCGAAATCAGCCTGATGCGCGGCCAGATTTTTGAAAAAGTTGGGGTCAATATTTCAACCGTGTTTGGCGCTCTCACAGATGAATTTAAGGCGCAGGTACGTGGTGCAGAAGCCGACGGTAGCTTTTGGGCATCAGGCATCTCACTTGTTGCACATATGCAAAACCCGCATGTGCCAGCCGCACATATGAATACGCGGTTTATTTGCACATCGCAAAGTTGGTTTGGTGGCGGCGGTGATTTAACCCCGCTCTTGCCTGATGCCGCAGTGGGCAGTGCCTTTCATGCGGGGCTCAAATCAGTTTGTGACCGACACAACCTTGATTATTATCCGAAATACAAAAAATGGTGTGACGAGTATTTCTACCTACCGCATCGTAACGAGCCACGTGGTGCTGGTGGTATTTTTTATGATAATCTTGATAGTGGTGATTGGCAGGCCGATTTTGCCTTTACGCAAGATGTCGGTCGGGGATTTCGTGATACCTATGTGGAAATCGTGAAAAGCCGGATGAAAAAGAGCTGGACAGATGAGGATCGGCATCAACAGCTGGTGCGCCGCGGGCGCTATGTTGAATTCAACCTGTTACATGACCGTGGTACTTTATTCGGGCTGAAGACTGGTGGAAATATTGAAGCAATTTTAATGAGCCTGCCACCAGAGGTGCGCTGGCCGTAAGTGAAGAGACGGTAACTTTGACAAAAATGAAAATTTTTCGATGAAAACATGTAGATTTGGGGTAGGAAACCAATGGCGGAACATGCTAGGAATTCGGCGCTGTCACGCACGTGTCAGCGTGTGATTATAGCCGTTAAAAAAGCCAGACGCATGATGACGATCATGTAAAGGTGATAGTGTAAACAGAGGACAAAATGGCGAAATCGGATATAAAGAAGACAACAGCATCAAAGCGCCCGGAAGATCCCGGCCGCCGTGATTTTATTGTGATCGCAACAAATGCGATGGCAGGGCTTGGGGCCGCCGCAGTGGCCTGGCCGTTGATTGACCAGATGAACCCAGCTGCAGATACGCTGGCGTTGGCCAATATCGAGGTCGATGTGTCGAAAATTGCAGAAGGTCAGTCAATTACAGTGAAATGGCGCGGCAAACCTGTTTTTATTCGGCATCGTACCGAAGATGAAATTGCGCGGGCCTCGGCGACTGACATGTCCGATTTGCGTGACCCGGAAAGCGATCAGGCACGGGCAGAAAAGGCAGATTATCTGGTGCTCGTAGGAGTTTGTACGCATCTTGGCTGTGTGCCGCTTGGTCAGAAAACTGGTGAAGTGCGTGGCGAGTACGATGGTTGGTTCTGTCCTTGCCACGGATCACATTACGACACCTCTGGTCGTATTCGCAAAGGCCCGGCACCGACAAATCTCGAAGTGCCGCCCTACACGTTCCTGTCCGACTCGGTGATCCGTATCGGTTAATCCATCATTTTCCTGGAGGTAATGAAAAGCTATGTCTGCTGAAAAATTTCAAAATCCGGTAGTGCGGTGGATCGACCATCGGTTGCCCATTTTCTCTATGTTGGACCATGAGAAATACGATTATCCAGTTCCGAAGAACCTCAACTACATGTGGAATTTTGGTGTGTTGGCCGGGTTGTCACTTGCCATCATGATCATCACCGGTATTGTGCTGGCGATGAGCTATACTGCGCATGTAGATTACGCGTTTGAAGCAGTCGAGCGAATTATGCGTGATGTTAATCATGGTTGGATGATCCGTTATATTCACATGAATGCGGCAAGTTTCTTCTTTATCGTTGTTTATATCCATATCTTCCGTGGCCTCTATTATGGGTCTTATAAAGCCCCGCGTGAGTTGTTGTGGATTTTGGGTGTAGTGATTTTTCTGCTGATGATGGCAACTGCCTTTATGGGTTATGTGTTGCCATGGGGTCAGATGAGCTTTTGGGGCGCGACGGTGATCACCAATCTGTTCTCGGCCATTCCAGTTGTTGGCGACAGCATCGTTACGTTGTTATGGGGTGGGTTTTCAGTTGATAACCCAACGCTAAACCGGTTCTTCTCATTGCATTATCTGATGCCATTCGTGATTGCTGGTGTGGTGGTTTTGCACATTATTGCGTTGCACCGTTTCGGATCTAACAATCCTATCGGTATTGATGCCAGCGGCCCGCAAGACACTATTTCATTCCATCCCTATTACACGATGAAAGACATGGTTGGGATTGCGGTGTTTTTATTGCTGTTGGCCATAGCGGTGTTTTTCTTCCCGAACGCGATGGGGCATCCGGACAATTATATCCCGGCGAACCCTTTGCAAACACCTGCGCACATTGTGCCAGAATGGTACTTTCTGCCATTTTATGCCATTTTGCGGGCGGTGCCTGACAAGCTTGGTGGTGTGTTGTTGATGTTTGGTGCGATTGCTGTGCTGTTTGTGTTGCCATGGCTGGATCGTTCGCCAGTACGTTCAGCGCGATTCCGCCCGTTGTTCCGTATATTCTTCTGGTTGTTGCTGATTGATGCCGTTGCTCTTGGCTATCTTGGCGGCAAACCGGCAGAAGGGATTTACGTTGTATTGTCCCGCATTGCAACCGCTTGGTATTTCTTGCATTTCCTTGTGATTTTGCCCCTGCTCAGTGTCTTTGAAACTACTAAGCCACTGCCGAAATCAATTTCGGAACCAGTTCTAAGTAGATCTAAATCAGCTAATGCTCCACTTGGAGCTGGATTGGAGCCAGCGGAATGATAAGGTATTTAATAGTATTCGCGCTCTCTTTATTTTTAATCGGCCCCGCTCTCGCCGCTGGGGGCGCAGTTGAGTTAACAAAGCGCGACTGGAGTTTTAACGGACCGTTTGGAACTTTTGATAAAGCTGCCATGCAACGCGGGTTTCAAGTTTACCGTGAAGTCTGTGCTGGCTGTCATTCTATGAAATACATCGCGTTTCGCAATTTTGCAGATCTTGGCTACAATGAATCTGAAATTAAGGCACTTGCAGCGGAATATGAAGTTGAAGACGGCCCGAACGATGATGGTGAGATGTTCATACGTGCGGGGATTCCCGCAGACCGTATGCCAAGCCCGTATCCTAATGATAATGCGGCACGGGCTGGCAATGGTGGCGCCTTGCCACCGGATCTGTCATTGATTGCTAAAGCCAGAGCAAACGGACCAGATTATTTGTACAGTCTGCTTGTTGGGTACAAAGACGCTCCGTCGGATACATCGGTGCCCGATGGCATGTATTACAACAACGCGTATTCGGGAAACTTGATCGCCATGCCTCAGCCGCTTTACGGCGATGATGTAACTTACGCTGATGGCACTACCGCATCAATTGAAGTGATGTCTGCTGATCTTACTCAATTCTTGATGTGGGCCGCAGAGCCAAAATTGGAAGCGCGTAAACGCATTGGTGTTGCCGTGGTTTTTTTCCTCAGCGTCTTTGTGATTTTGTCAATTCTGGCAAAGCGCCGGGTGTGGGCTGACGTCCATTAAACCGGTCATAGAAATGATAAAAAACCCTGCTGGCGCCTTCGCTGCTAGGGTTGTGTATCGATTCAGGCTAAACCTCTCGGCAACTGTCATCAGACGTTAAACCGGAAGTGAAACACGTCACCATCAACGACTTTATATTCCGCGCCTTCAACGCGGAATTTTCCGGCGTCTTTGGCGCCCGCTTCACCCTTGCAGGCAATATAGTCATCAAAGCTGGTGGTTTCAGCGCGGATGAAGCCGCGCTGAAAATCGGTATGGATGACCCCGGCGGCTTGCGGCGCGGTAGCCCCATTTGCCACCGTCCAGGCTCGGGCTTCCTTTGGCCCGACAGTAAAAAATGTCAAAAGATTTAATAATCCATAGCCAGCACGAATCAGCCGTGCCAAGCCAGCTTCTTCAAGGCCAAGTTCAGCTAGAAACTCACCCTTATCATTCGCATCAAGCTGGCTGATTTCTGCCTCTATCGCGGCAGATACGATCACATGGCCAGCCTGTTGCGTCGCCGCCATTTCAGCTACTTTTTGGCTGTAGCAATTGCCGGTGGCGGCGTCAGATTCAGCCACATTACACACATATAGCACAGGTTTTGCTGTGAGAAGTTGGAGCTGTGGCAGGCGTTTTTGCTCTGCCTTGGTTAGACCATCGGTGCTACGGGCTGGTTTGCCGTCTGCAAGATGCGCCAACAGTTTTTCCAGCAGTGCGAGATCAGCCTTTGATTCAGCATCACCGCCCCGCGATTTTTTGACCAAGGCGGTCATGCGGCGCTCAATGGAATCGATATCGGCCAGCATCAATTCGGTTTCAACGGTTTGCGCATCACGCACCGGGTCAACATCGCCATCAACATGGGTGATATCGCTATCGTCAAAACAACGCAGGACATGCGCAATGGCATCGACTTCACGAATATTGCCCAAAAACTGGTTGCCAAGTCCTTCGCCTTTAGACGCGCCCCGCACAAGGCCCGCAATATCAACAAATTCCAACTGAGTAGGGATGATATTTTGCGATTTTGCCAAAGCGGCTAGTGCATCAAGCCGAGGGTCCGGCACTGCCACGCGGCCAGTATTTGGTTCGATCGTGCAAAATGGATAATTGGCGGCTTCAGCTGCCGCGGTTTCGGTCAATGCGTTGAATAAGGTTGATTTGCCAACATTCGGCAAACCGACAATGCCACAATTAAATCCCATCAGATATCCTTACTGCGTTTCGTTGTGCGGCGGCTTTGGCGGCGGTGCTAGAAAGGCAACGCGGCTCATAAATCCGCTATCATCATATGTGGTGAGCCGCGGTGCTTCGTCACTGATTGCACGCAATAAATCGGCTAGCCAGCCGCTCGTTTCTGTTTTGGTAAAATCGGCAAGCACCCATGATTTAACATCCATGGCCGGGTTGTCTGGGCGCCCAATGCCAATGCGTATCCGCCAATAATCTTGACCAAGATGCTGATCAATATCGCGAAGGCCATTATGCCCGCCGTGCCCCCCACCCTGTTTCACGCGTACGCGCCCACTGGCAAGATCAAGCTCGTCATGAAAGACAAAAATATTATTGACTGGGATCTTATGGAATCGTGCCACTTCGGCAACGGGCAGGCCAGAATTGTTCATATAGCTTTGGGGCTTTAACAGAATGATTCGGCTGCGGTTAATCTGGCCGGTTGTTTGCAACGATGCGGCCTTTTTTTGCCACGCTGGAAATGCATATAATTCTGCTAACAGATCGAGGGCCATGAACCCTACATTATGTCGGTTCATGGCATATTTTTGCTCAGGATTTCCGAGTCCTGTAAATAGAAACATAACAGTCCCGTTCAGCTTGATTTGGCGGTCACGCGCCTAGTCTTCAGACGACTCGTCCTCGCTGGTATCATCGTCACCGTCACCAGCTTCACCATCTTCGTCTTCGTTCTTCACGCCGCCGCCAGGTGAGGCCAGGGTCGCCACGGTAAAGTCACGATCGGTGATTGTTGGTTCGACACCATCAGGCAATGGAATGGCACTGATATGAATAGAGTCGCCGATTTTGATGCCATCAAGGTTAACCGTGATTTTTTCCGGGATGGCAGTCGCCGGGCATAGCAATTCAACCTCGTAGCGCACAACGTTAAGAACGCCGCCAATCCGCAAACCGGGGCAGTTATCTTCATTGATAAATTCAACCGGCACCGCTACGGACACTTTTGCAGATCCTGATACCCGCAGAAAATCCATATGAAGAATAACATCTGTTACTGGGTGGAACTGAATGTCACGGGTCAGAACAGTGTGTTTTTGGCCGCTGATTTCAATGTCCAGAAGCTGGCCAAAAATACCAGGTTGATGGACGATTCGGGTGATTTCGCGGGCGCTCAGATTGATGCCTACGGGTTCTTTTTTGTCGCCATAAATGACGGCAGGGACAAGGCCTGCGCGGCGTGCCGCACGGGCGGACCCCTTACCGACCCGTTCGCGCTGTTCAGCGCTAATGGTTGTATTGTCAGACATTGCTAACTCCTTTTGTAAAAACAATGTACCGCGCCTCCAGGGGTGCGCGGCGTGCGTGGTATAGGCCGATTATCGGCAAATTACAAGGATTTTCAGACCGGTCAGTCAGGTCTTCGCATGTTTTATACAGGCCAGCTGGAACGCATCAGAACAATGTTGAAACCGACCGTTCCTGATTGATCCGCAACATGGCCTCGCCAAGTAGGGGGGCGATTGACAATTGCTTTATGTTGCGTGCCACCCGCACCGCTTCGGTAGCGGGTATAGAGTCAGTTGTAACTAGTGAATTAAGCGGTGACGCCGCCACCCGGCTGACTGCCCCGCCAGATAACACGCCATGCGTGACATAAGCATCGACAGACAAAGCCCCATTATTCATCAGCGCAACCGCCGCATTGCACAAGGTGCCCCCTGAGTCAACGATATCATCAACCATGATGCAATGCCGGTCTTCAACATCGCCAATGATGTTCATCACTTCAGACATACCCGCTTTTGGCCGACGTTTGTCGATAATGGCTAAATCGGCTTCGAGGCGACGCGCTAAAGACCGGGCGCGCACAACGCCACCAACATCCGGCGACACAATCATCAGTTTCGAGCCGTCATAACGCGCTTTGATGTCGCTGACAAAAACTGGCGCGGCAAACAGGTTGTCGGTTGGTATATCAAAGAACCCCTGAATTTGTCCGGCGTGCAAATCAATTGTCAGCACCCGGTCGGCGCCGGCTGAGGTAATCAGATTTGCGAGTAATTTTGCCGAGATGGGCGTGCGCGGTCCAGATTTCCGGTCTTGGCGTGCATAGCCGTAATAGGGGATGACAGCCGTGATCCGGCGCGCGGAACCACGGCGTAACGCATCCAACGCGACCAATAATTCCATCACATTGTCATTTGCTGGGAAACAGGTGGACTGCACCACGAATACATCCTCACCGCGGACATTTTCGCTGATCTCGACAAACACTTCCATATCGGCAAATCGTTTGACTTCGGCTTTGGTGAGAGGAACATCAAGGTAAGCGGCAATAGCCTCGGCCAAGGGACGGTTACTATTGCACGATAAGATCTTCATATGTCTAACCTTAATTTGACGCACTTCTGTCCAGCGTCCGATCCGGATGCTATAGCAATCGGCACCCGTCCGGGCAAGTGTTGACACCCAAATACCAAAAGAAAAATGATGCGGCTGGTCAGGTGATAAAGCATGACCCGAGCAAAGCAACGATCATCAATCCTAAAAAAATATATAGATGAGGCATGAAAAACTCTGGCAAATGTTATGTTTAAACCGGTTTAACTGGTCAGACCAATGACCGAGATTTGGCGGCCGGTATCAGGCAATTGTGCATGTGTAGCGCGGCGGTGCGAAAATAGATTGTTGGCGCTGTCATAGGTGTCTATCGCCAAATCTACATAATCTGTCAGCCCGATTCGACCAAGTTGCCAAGCGGTAAAAGCGGGGAGGTCGAAGAGATATTTTTCCGGCGCCTTCGGATCAACGGAGAAAAACTGCATAGCGTCTGCATGCGCGGTGACAACCGCATCGCGGCAATCATCACCAACCTGATAGCTGGATTTGGCGATAGCGGGGCCAATCACAGCTTCAATGCTGGCAAGTGTGGCGCCATTGGCGCACATCATATTCACTGTCGATTCTAGAATGCCACCATTTGCCCCGCGCCAGCCAGCATGCGCCGCGCCAATGACGCCATTATCCCGATCGGCGAATAACACAGGCACGCAATCTGCAGTTAAAATAGCCACGGCAACATCACGTCTTGTGGTGACATAGGCATCTGCATCAGGGCGCTGGTCGCAGGCAGACCCGGCGGACTCGGATAACAAAATCGCTGTCGCCGAATGGTATTGTTTCAGCCCAAATAATTTATCCGGGGCAAACCCAAGCCCCGCCGCTACCCGCCGGCGGTTTTCATCGATACAGGCGGGGTCATCATTTGAGCCGTAGCCACAATTCAAACTTTCATAAACGCCGCGGCTGATGCCGCCCTTAGCAGTGAAAAACCCATGTTTTAACGAGGCTTTGGCAGGTGATGAGACAGGCCAGCCAGCATAGTTATGGCATGGCAGGTCCGGGGTCAGCATGGTTTCTGTCATGAAATGTCTCCTCGGCTGAAGCCAACAGGCACGCCATCACCAACTGGCACGATCAAACCAACCTTAAAGGCTGTGCCCATATGATGTGCCCCGACAAGGCGGTCAACCGCGGCATATAACGCCCGTCTCCCGTCAGCATCGCATAAGCGGGCGGCATTTTCGGCGCGTTCGCGTAGGCCAATTGACATCAGAAAATCTGCCTGCGTCACCGGGCCGATAAAGCGTGCACCGGCCGAGACAGTGGCCCGCCGTAATGCTGCAAAATTAACCCAATGGGAAATATCGGCATTGCCCGGCTGATAAAACAAATCAACAGGCTTATGTGCCGCCACGGCCTGTAGAGTGTCACTGAAATTGTCGTTTTTTCCATAATCAATGACCAGACAGGCGCCGCCATAGCACGCAATACGGCCAGCAATCTGCTGAATGATTGGTTCAGCTGTCGGACAATATTCTGCGATGGCGCCGTCTGTCATATTGGTCTGATCATTGCTGATCTGCCAGGCGGCCAGTTCTGCTTGGGTGAGTGCGGGCCCGTCAACAAAGCTCAGCGTGCCATGCGTAACAGTGATAAGGCGATGCCGCCATGCCGATTGCCGCCATATGGCCTGATCAACTGGTAAAGTGTCAAAAAATTCATTTGCCACGCCAAACAATGCGGCGTTGGGCAGGGTTTGCACATCATCATGCCAGGTCATTTTTGCTGCATTGATACGTTGTCTTTGTAGTTTGCGGAGTTTTGGGCTGGTTTCAATAAGATGGATTGGAAACTCTGTCATGGCCGGCGTGGTGTGGGCCCAGCTATGCCGCATATCAGCCATAAGACTGCCACGGCCGGGGCCAAGCTCGACAATCTGCGCAGTATCCGGTTGCCCGACAATTTCAAACATATGCGCCAGATAGACGCCGCACATTTCACCAAACAGGCCGGATATTTCGGCGGCTGTGGTGAAATCACCCGCAGCACCGATAGGGTTTTGCCGCCTGTAATACCCATATTCAGGATGACCAAGTGTAAGCGCGATAAACTGACTGATGGGCAGGGCGCCAGCTTGTGCAATCATCCCATGCAACAGGGCTTGGATGGCGTCGCTAGCTGACTGAGAATTTGGTGTATCAGACATGACCGGCTACCGTGATGCCGGATCACGGCTAAATGGTGCCGCTTTGCTGATGATTAAATAGGCCCCGATTATAATCATTGGGACGGATAACAACTGCCCCATGCTGACACAGCCGAACAGCAAACCAATCTGCGCGTCTGGTTCTCTGACAAATTCAATCAGACTGCGCGCCACCCCATAACCAGTAAGAAGTGCCCCGGTCACGCGACCATGTTGCGTTAGCCATCCGCGATGCCAAAGAATAACCATAACAGTGCCAAGAAGCATTCCTTCGAGACCAGCTTCATAAAGCTGACTCGGATGGCGAGGCTGGCCATCGCTGTTTGGAAACACCATGGCCCAAGGCAGGCTTGTGACACGGCCATATAATTCACCATTGATGAAATTGGATAAGCGGCCAAAAAACAGCCCAATCGGCACCACCAGCGCAATCCTGTCGGTTAAAGCGAAAAATGGCAGATGATGGCGTCTGGCCATAAGTAGAACGGCAGCAGCAATGCCAATCAGCGCGCCATGAAACGCCATGCCGCCTTCCCATATCCGTAAAATCGCCTGCGGGTGCACCAAATAATATGCGCTGTTGTAAAACAGAATATAGCCAAGCCGGCCACCGATAATGATGCCGAACAACACGTAATTGAGCAAAATATCAATGGTTTCATGACGAAGCGGCGAGTCTATTTTGTCGGCTTCACGCCGTAGCAAATACCAGCCAGCCAGCAACCCTACCAGGTAGGCAATTGCGTACCAACGGATTCCAAACCCACCAAACTGCACGGCAAATTTATTGAATTCAGGTAAGATAATGGCATTGCTGGTGCCA
>CACHXC010000008.1 GCA_902583715.1 uncultured SAR116 cluster alpha proteobacterium | reverse complement strand
ATCTGGTGAACAAGTGAAATAATGTGTCTTCCGGCCAATCAAAGGCGCCATCAATTTTGTCCAGAATAACAAGCGGCACATCCGCATCAGTCATTATCGCAGCCAGTGCCGCCGGATGATCACAAAGACGCGCCCCACACATATCCTGCCAAATTGCCGCCAGATGCGATTTGCCAGCCCGCGCCGGGCCAACCAGATTCAGACTATGCCCGGGTTTTGGCCAGTCAGGCCAACGATTTATCCATGCCGCCGCCAGCCTATTGCAATCACCAATGATAAAATCATCCCGCCCCTGTAATTTTGGAAACGGCATTTTCAGCGGCATCTGTTGCATCTTGCGTGTCATCACATCACCAGCATCGGTCATTCATTGCTTGTCTGATTTTGCAATGATGGATAAGACGTCACCTGTATCAACAAGCGCCAAATCATGTGCCGCCAGCGCATTTTTCAAGGCTTCCCTTGACCCTACCAAGGCCAGCGAAACGCTACCACCATCGGAGTTCAACGTCCGGATGGTCACATTTTTGATCACCGCCACCTGTTGCAACGCCGCTAGCCGGTCAGACCATTGTTTTACAGATGTTACCGGCACATCGACCAGCAAATAACCTGTCGCGTTACTGTCGATAAGATTGGCATTGCGCCATGACCCTTCAATCCGATCAAGAATGGATTGCCGCGTTTGATCAAGTTGCGCGTTATCAGATTTACCAAGCTTTATGTCTAACAGCCTCGAAATGGTGGTGATTGGCTGTCCAGTTTTGTCGAACAAGCGCGCCTCAACATCGACAACGCGCTTGCTTCCCTCATAATCAAGCGTGGCGGCGACAACCAAAACCTGTTCGGCTTTTGCGATACGGGTGGCGGCGGCCAGTTTGACGGGGTTAGCTGCCAGAAGATCAGTGCCACGAAAACGTCGCTCATGCGTCAGGCTATGCGGTAAACGCCGCAAGCTGACAAGGCCGTCATATTTATCTACCGCATCATGCCAGCCAACAATCCAGCTATTATTTTTTAACCACGCGCTGGTACCATCCGGGTCTTTCCAGACGGGCAGTAGTAATATTGTCGGGCTTTGTAGTTCCACCCATTGCAAACC
Source organism: uncultured SAR116 cluster alpha proteobacterium (assembly GCA_902583715.1). Lineage (GTDB taxonomy): Bacteria > Pseudomonadota > Alphaproteobacteria > Puniceispirillales > Puniceispirillaceae > UBA3439. The sequence continues at coordinate 51,249 of CACHXC010000008.1, read as the reverse complement.
AACCTTTTGCATGGCGGTACGCATCCGTTCAGCATCAAAACAAAAATCCAGCCGCGCTATATAGCGTTTTTCGAGATTCTTTTCCTCGATAATGTGCACAAAATCAGTAAAGGCGTCATAAGAATGCGCCGCAGCAAAATTGGCTTGATCTTCATTTGATAGCAAAACGCGTTTCAACACTTGCTGAAAAGCTTCTTGTGCGGCGGCATCAACGCCTGTTTCCCGGGCTTCAGCGGCGGTAGCGGCCATTTTGTCAATGACAATGCTGGCGGCGCCAAATACCGGTTCGTCACAACGATTGGCCATTTTTGCGATTGCCGGGGGTGTGGCTGTCAGGCATATCATCACCATCGTGACAAGACAGGTCGCCCGGCAAGTCATGTGTGTGATGAATTTTGCAACTTTGTGAGAGATTATTGCTAGATGCATATTGTCAAATGCCTATTATATTAAAGATGAAATCAAACTGATCGCCATATTGTTATATCACCCCTATCGATTGAGGCCAGCATGTCTATCCGACAAAAACAACCAAAAACCCTAAAATATAGCGATGCTGGTGTCGATATTGATGCTGGTGACGCGTTGATTGGTGATATTGCCCCGCATGCCAAACGTACACGGCGTGCTGGTGCGGAGTCTGATCTTGGCGGATTCGGCGGGCTGTTTGACCTGAAAGCGGCCGGTTTCACCGACCCGGTTCTGGTCGCCGCAACCGATGGTGTCGGCACCAAGCTTGAACTTGCCAAACAGACCGGTCTACATCGCGGCATTGGCATTGATTTGGTGGCTATGTGCGCGAACGATATTCTGGCACAAGGTGCGATGCCATTGTTTTTTCTTGATTATTTTGCGACCGGAAAATTAGATCGCGGCATGGCAACCGAAGTGATTGCTGGCATTGCTGATGGCTGTCTTTTGGCAGATTGCGCGCTGATTGGCGGCGAAACGGCGGAAATGCCGGGCATGTATCCGGCTGGCAGTTATGATCTGGCCGGATTTTGTGTTGGTGCCGCCGAACGTAACAGTTTGCTCTCGCCCGGACAGCCTAAAGTCGAGGATGTCGCCATCGCCTTGCCATCATCAGGTGTGCATTCAAATGGCTATTCTCTGGTGCGAAAAATCATTGAATTGTCAGGGGCGGCTCTGGATACGGCTCCCCCTTTTGATAGCACCGACGCCACATTGGGCGATGCTGTCATGGCGCCCACACGGATTTACCAGAAGGCCACCGCCATCGCGCTACAAATTGGTGGGGTCAATGGCATTGTCCATGTCACAGGTGGCGGATTAATAGAAAACCCGCCCCGCGTCTATCATGGTGATGTTGCATTAAAGATCGATTGTGCGGCACGGCCATTGCCGCCTATTTTTGCTTGGTTGCGTGATCAAGGTGCCATGGAGTTACAGGAATTGGCACGCACATTTAATTGCGGCATGGGCCTGCTGATTTTCGTTGATAGCGGCAGGTCTGACGCGGTGTTAACAGCCTTGCAAAACGGTCCTGAGCCAGATGCGTGGGTTGCCGGAAAATTGATCCACCGCAATGCGAGCAGTGCTGTTTTGCTTGATCACAGTGATAGCTGGCTGGGGCAGTAATGCTTCAACTTGCCATCCTTATTTCTGGCCGCGGCAGCAATATGGTGAAACTTGCCAAGGCCATCGAGACAGACCAACTTGATGCACGTATCGCTATTGTTATCAGTAACCAGCATTGTGCTGGACTTGCTCATGCGGTAAAATTAGGCATTGAAACAAAAGTCATCGAAAGGCGAAATTTTTCCACGCGGCAGGCGCATGATGCGGCCATCCAAGATGCTATAACATCATCATCCGCTGATTATGTCTTTTTGGCGGGATATATGGCCATTCTTGGCGCTGAATTTACCAAAGCGTTTGCTGGTAAATTGATCAATATTCACCCGTCACTTTTACCTGAATTTAAAGGACTTGACACTCATCAACGTGCGATTGACGCACAGGCCAGACAGCATGGCGCAACCGTCCATCTCGTTACTGCAGAGCTGGATGAAGGCCCCATCATTCTGCAAGCCGAGCTGTCAATTTTGCCTGATGATGATGCAGATCGCCTGGCCGCACGCGTGTTACAGCTCGAACATCATCTCTATCCTTTTGTACTAAAATGCTTGTGCGAGGGACATCTGACCCTCGCTGCGTACCAAGTAAACTGGCACAGTCCAGATCTTGTGATACCGTCATTGTCTGCTGATCGCCGCCTCATCAAAACACTAAAATGGCCACAGCACTGACAATGATCGCGGCGATTTGTCAGTTGATTTACACCGCTATTTCGGCCATATATCTGACATGAGATGTAAACACAGGCCAAAACAGCCACGGGTGCATCAGAAGAATTTACAGGGGAGCATCGCGAAATGGATACCAGTTCATTTGATAAACAGGCCAAACAGCATCTGAAAATTTACGAAAATGTGATGTTTGCGGCAAAAATCTGCCTCGTCGCTATCATTATCACCTTGGCGATCATGGCTGCCACGCTGGTATAAAACCGGCGGCAATAGACAGCAAACGGCGGGAAAATCCCGCCTATTTTGTTATGATGTTCATTTGTTAAAGGCAATGACACGCGGGTCATGCGTTATGATGTGATTTCACACCCGGCAAAGAAATAGCCGATTTCGATGACTGCATTTTCTGAGCTATCTGACCCATGTACCGAATTCGCCTCGATTGATTCAGCAAAATCTTTGCGAATTGTGCCATCAGCCGCATCAGCCGGGTTGGTAGCGCCCATCACCTCACGGTTGGCGGCAACAGCATTTTCACCCTCAAGCACCTGCAAAACCACCGGGCCAGATGTCATAAAGGCAACCAGATCATTATAAAATGGGCGTTCTGCATGCACTGCGTAAAATGCCTTGGCTTCAGCTTCGGTCAGCTGTTTGCGCTTTTGTCCAACAATACGAAGACCAGCCGCTTCGAGCCGCGCATTGATTTGACCGGTAAGATTACGGCGTGTTGCATCAGGTTTGATAATTGAGAAGGTTCTTTCGATAGCCATTATGCATCCTTTGGTATAGGGGCCCGGCAGACCTTGTGCCAACCCCAGAGTAAAAGCCAAAATAGGTGATGTCTTAATACGGCAAGCAAGCCAGCATAGACAACCCCTAATCTTGAACGTGGTAACAAAATTATATCGCTGGATGCAGACGGTGCTGGTGGCGGTGCTGGTGACGATACCGCTGGGTGGTCAGGCCTTTCTTTCCCACTTGCCGCCAGCCGTTTGTGCAAAATAAGCGAGCTCCGTTTCAGCATGAGATTTCCATTTTTGCCATTGGGACCGGGCCTGTTGTAACTGCGCATCTGATTTCCCATCAAAGACCACAAATGCCCGTTCAAACCCAGTCCAGCTTTCGGGCTCCGCCCCGTGCAATAGCATCACATAGCCAGCATCAATTGGGTTGCTGGTCATGTCACTGCATACCCAAACCGATGCCAGTTCCGCCCCCGGCGCTGCATCCAGCCCATGTGGTAACCAGCTGTTTGAATCATGGCTCCACAAGGCATCATCAAACGCTGTGGCTGCGGGGCTTGGGCAATAAATAAGCATTTTTTTGCCCGTGCCACGCGCTTTTTGCACAAGCATCAGCACAGCATCATGCACACTGGCTTCGCCAAGTTGGTAAAACCCTATATGCAGCATCACACCCGCCGCCTAGTCCGCATTCGCATCAGCCCCGGCATCATCACTATCGCGGGTCACATCCTGCCAATTGTCGATCAATTGGTTCAACAGTCTGACTCCATATCCGGTACCGCCCTTTGGTACAGTTGCCGTGGCTTTATCCGACCATGCTTTGCCAGCAATATCGAGGTGCGCCCATGGTGTGTCATTCACAAATTTAGCCAAGAAACACGCGGCTGTTATCGCACCACCATAGGGTCCGCCAATATTTTTCATATCAGCGATATGTGATTTTAGCATCTTATGGTACGCCGCTCCCATTGGCATATGCCAGACTGGTTCCGCGGCGCGTTCACCAGCGGCGCGCAATTGCTCAGCCAACCCATTGCTGTTGGTGAACATCCCCCCAAATTCCTTACCCAATGACACAATAATCGCCCCGGTAAGCGTTGCTAAATTCACCATCATCCGCGGCTTGAACCGGGTTTCTGTGTAATGCAGGGCATCCGCCAACACCAACCGACCCTCGGCATCGGTGTTGATCACCTCGATGGTTTTACCCGACATTGCCGTCACGACATCACCTGGGCGTTGGGCATTGCCATCGGGCATATTCTCAACCAAGCCAATCACACCCACAACATTTTTCTTTATTTTGCGTCCGGCAATGGCGGCCATAGCACCCGTTACAGCCGCCGCACCGCCCATATCCCATTTCATATCTTCCATGCCTTTGGCCGGTTTCAGCGAGATACCACCAGTATCAAAAGTAACACCCTTGCCAACAAGTGCCAGCGGTGCCTCATCGTCACCACCGCGCCAGTTCATGACCACAAGACGTGACTCTCGGCGGCTTCCCTGACCAACCCCAAGCAATGCACCCATGCCCAGCTTTTCCATGGCGGCCTCATCCAGAATTTCAACCTCAAGACCAAGCGCTTCGAGCTGACTGCATCGTGATGCAAATGACTCGGGAAATAATTTGTTTGCTGGTTCAAACACCAGATCGCGCGCCACAAATACCCCATTTGAAAGGGCTTTGCGATCGGCGATCAGCGGACTGTCCGCCTGCACACCATCCCCGCCGATAACCAACTGCACCTGTAAATCATCAGATTTATTATCGGTAAAATATTTATCGAAATGATAAGATGCCAGCTCTGCGCCAAAACAAATATCAGCAAGTACCGTCTCATCAAGCTGATGGTCCAGCAGCCAGCCGCGTTTTGCGTTAGTATCTGCAAGAGCTGAAAATAGCCAACCACCCAAATTTTCAGCGGCTCTTCCAGCGCCTAAATCGGCCCCAACCCCGACTAGCAGATAACTTGTTTGGCGGTAGTAGGTATACATGGTCTTACCCACGGCACCAGTAAATTTCAGCGCCGCCATTGCGTCAATCAGGTAGGCGGCGACATCCTGATCAAAGTTGGGGACAATCTGCCCCCCTTTACCAATAAGACAAATGGTTATGACGTCGCCTTTCGGGGCATCTGCGGCAAAGGTAAGCTGTAATTTTGTCGGCATATTACTCTCTATATCTGCATCTGTAACTTCATTTGGTTTGGCGTTCAGTAAATAAGGCTGGTTGCCCGGCTGTCAATCCACCTTAGCATTACATATGGTTTTGCCATGACCAGCAAGAATGTGGTATGGACGGGTTAGCAAATCAAAGAGGACATTAATGCAGTTAAATCTGTATATTTTCAACCAGCTATTTCGGACCTGCATGGCCTTGATCACGGTACTGATAAGCATCATTTGGTTGTTTCAGAGTATTCGACTGCTTGAGTTTGTGGTGGATAAAGGTGCCTCAGTCGGGGAATTTTTTACCATGTCGGTTGCGTCCATGCCGCTTTGGTTGATGATTACCGTGCCAATATCGGGATTTATTGCGGTGAATTGGGTGTTTAGCCGTATTCTTGCAGACCGTGAACTCACTGTCATGCAAGCTGTCGGTCTCAGCCCGTTTCAACTTGCCAAAGCCCCGATTGCATTGGGTTTGGTGTTATCTGCATTTTTGACCATCAATTCGGTTTATATTTTGCCAAGCTCCTTTCAAACCTACAAAGACCTGCAATTTAAACTCCGGCACAGCATCCCCACCGTTTTGTTGCGCGAAGGTGTGTTTATCGAAATTGTCGATGGGCTAACTATGTTTATTGGCAAGCGCGGTGACAATGATGTGTTGCAAGATATTTTTATCCATGACACGCGCACCACCGACCGGATGATCACGATGACAGCCGAGTCTGGTAAATTTGTTGATCGTGATGGTGTGCCGACGCTGATTTTGCAAAATGGTGAACGCTCCGAGGGTGATAATGAAGGACAGACGGGTGCGGTGCTTCTGTTTGAAAGCTATTCGTTGTCAATCACCCAAAAAAATGACCAGCCAACCAAGCGTCAGACAGTCGATATGAACGAGGACAGCATCCGCAATCTGCTGTCACCAGAACTGGCCACCACGTCTAAATATTTTCTCCAACGCCATGCTGAAGCCCATTACCGGATGGCCTCACCCTGGCTGGGCATTGCCTTGACGATGTTATCAGCCGCGCTGATCTTGAAAGGGCAAATCCGCCGGGATTTATGGTCAAAACGCATTATAGTTAATGTAAGTGCCTGTGTGCTGGTTATAATTTGTGTGGTCATCAGCCGTGGATGGACCAGTAATCAGGCAGCGTTATGGCCATTAATTTATCTCAGCATCATCACACCGATTGGCTTTGCCAGCTGGCATCTGATCAGTCCAAAAACGCCGGCGTTAGGTATGCAGACATGAGCCAGTTTGCCCCATTTGGCACATTATTTCGCTATTTTGCCCTGCGGTTTGCCGGCTGGGTATGTTTTTGCCTATTTGGTCTGGTCTCGATTATCAGCCTGATCCAGACTATAGAGCTTGTGCGCCGGGTGAGCGTTTTGACCCGCACCATCCCTGATATAAATTATGTTAGTATGGCCGCGTTAAATATACCAAATGTTATGCATATGATTTTACCATTTGCCGTTTTAACTGGGGCTATATTGTGTTTTTCCTCATGGAATCGTAGCAATGAATTTGTCGCTGTTCGTGGCTTTGGGCAATCAATATGGGCGGCGCTGGGCCCGGCATTGTTTGCCAGCTTTATGGTTGGCATGGCCTTTATTACCATTATTAATCCGATTGGCGCTGTTACGTCGCTTGCGTATGAGGCCAGAATGGCTGAAATTTTTGGCACCGATAAAAATGATCTGGCTGTATCAGACAGCGGTATTTGGATTAGAGACAATCTGCCAGACAGCAGGTTAATTTTTATAGGCGACACATTGGATGCGGACTCATCGCGCATCCTGAATCCGATCATTTATGAATTTAATGAAACGTCAAATCTGCGCCGCGTTATCAAAGCTGAATCAAGCCAATTAACAAAAACCGGCTGGATGGTCGAAAACGCGATCAGCTGGCAAAATAACGGTGAAGAAAAAATGCTTGGCACTATCATTTTGCCAACGGGTCTTGGCTCACTTGATTTGCAGCAATCAAGCCTCTCACCGCGTGCTTTGTCGATTTTCCAATTACCAGATTTTATCCTGTCACTTGAACATGCCGGCATACCGGCGACAGCCCACCGCATGCATCTTTATCAGCTGTTAGCATTGCCGCTGATGATGATTGGCATCACCATGTTGGCGGCACGCGCGACATTGACCAATAGTTTACGTGGCAGTCGGTCTCGTTTATTTATACGCGGTGTGTTGTTGGCGACGGTCATTTTCATGTTCACTTACTTCATGCAAGTCATGGGTGCATCTTTGCGTGTGCCTACAATTGTTGCTGCATGGACACCCGCATTTGCCGTGTTTTTAATAGGGGCCATCATTCTTGCCCGTGGTGACGAAGCGTAAATCATTAATTACCCAGATCCCACCATGCTGATATGGTGGTTCCAAAAAGGATTTTTGCCCGGTGATTTATCGACAATTCATACAGACGCTCATTTTTGGTCTTATTTTGATCAGCGCTTTGATACAGCCGTCATTTGCGGCTATTGAAATTGTGGCAAAGGTAAATGGTCAACCCATCACCAATTATGACTTAGCACAGCGGGTGAATTTTCTCACCGCTGTCACCAATATAAAACGGAATGAGAGCAACCGACAACGTATCGAAACAGATGCGTTGCAGATGTTGATTGATGAAAAGCTAAAACTTGCCGCCGCACAGGAAATTGATCCCAATATTGCATCGCGTAGCCTTGCCATTGCGCGCAATCTTATTGACAGCTCATTTCAGCAAAATGACAAAAACGGTTTTGAAGTTTTGCGTGCATTGAAACTAGACACTGCATCTATCCAGCAAAAATTTGTGACTGATGTGGCGTGGGCTAGTTTCATTCAGGCAAAATTCAGGAACAAATTAAGCGATGTTGACGTCAAAATTGATGCTGAACTTGCGCGCATGCTGGAAGATGCCACAAAACCGCAAATCCGGGTCAGCGAGCTAGTTCTGGTACCTGAACCAAGCCGCCCCCTACAAGACACCCTGAAGCTTGCCAATGAAATTTTTTCAGCCGTTTCCGAAGGGGCTAATTTTAACGCTATTGCACAACAATATTCGGTCGCCGGCAGTGCCCAAAATGGGGGACGTCTTGGCTGGCTATCAACAAGTCAATTGCCACAAAATATCAGTGACGAACTGGCCAAGATTGATGTTGGTGCGGTGACCCCCCCAATACAGCAAGATGGTGCTATTTTGCTGTTTCAAAAAAATGGGGAACGTAAGAATGGTAAAGCCGATCCCAATCAAGATCGTATATGGCTAACCCGTGCCTTTCTCCCGCTGGCAGCCGCGGCAGCAAATGCCGATCGACTTGAAGCGGCGGCGCGCCTCGAACGCGACACAGCCGGCATCTCAAACTGTCCAGATCTGCTGAAACTGCATGATAGCTATGGGTCGAGGATGCAAGGCCGTCTTGACAATATCATTGTTGGCAGTCTGGCCCCACAAATGCTAACGCTTGTGAATGAATTACAGCCCGGTGTGGCCAGTGCACCACTGTCTTTTAGCGAGGGGATTGCAGTGTTTATGCTGTGCAAACGCGAAAAGGCAAAAATTGATTTACCGTCACGCGCAGATGTGGAACGTGCCATTGTCGATAAATTATTCGGTTCACTTGGCGAACGGTATTTATTGCGGTTGCGCCGCGCCGCGTCGATAGAACGTCGCTAGTATCATGTCACCCAGCCTTCCCTTGATCGTGACCCCGGGCGAACCAGCTGGCATTGGGGCTGAAATCACGATTAAATCATGGCATGCCGGCCAGCGCGAAATCTGCGTGATTGAGTCGCCCACTCGCCTGGCAGACATTGCCGCCACACTTGGTACGCCGCTCGCCATACATACGATCACACACCCAGATCAATTTATCAGCGGTGATCAAGCGTTGAATGTGATTCCAATTGATTGGTCGGTGCCGCCCGTTTTTGGATCACCAGACCATCGAAATGGGAAAATGGTAATCGATTCAATCGCCACTGCCGTGGGGTTTTGCCGTAGTGGGGTCGCCGCCGGCATGGTGACAAACCCCATCCAGAAATCATCACTCTATGAAGCTGGCTTTACATACCCCGGCCATACCGAGTTTCTTGCAAGTCTGGCATCTGTTGATCATGGCGGCCCAATGATGATGCTTGCCAGCGAGGTGTTACGGGTTGTACCACTCACAATCCATATACCGGTGAACACTGTGGCTGACAGCATTTCAAAACAATCAATCGTCACCGCAGCATGGTTACTAGATGCCAGCTTAAAAAAGTATTTTGGTCTGCCTAATCCGCGTATTGCCATCACCGGGTTGAACCCGCACGCTGGCGAAAACGGCAATATTGGCCGCGAAGACCAAGACATAATCCAACCAGCAATCACTGCATTACAACAAAGCGGGCTCAATGTCAGCGGGCCCCATCCATCTGATACATTATTTCATGAAGAGGCGCGCAAATCCTATGATGCGGTTTTGGGCATGTATCATGACCAGGTGCTTATACCACTAAAAACATTGGATTTTTTTGGGGGTGTAAATATCACCTTGGGGCTAGATTTTATCCGCACATCACCTGATCATGGCACCGGTTTGGATATTGCCGGGTCTGGAGCGGCACGCCCAGACAGCTTGATTGCCGCGATCACTATGGCCCGCAAAATGGCTAGCACATCACTGGCGGCTTCATAATGAAAGATGGCGATATAGCGGCCCGCATTGACGCCCTGCCCCCCTTGCGTCAGCTTGTCGAAAGCATGGATATGCGGGCACGCAAATCACTTGGACAAAATTTCCTGTTTGATTTGAACCTGACCCGAAAAATTGTACGTAGTGCCGGCCCGCTGACAGGCACGACCATCGAAATAGGGCCAGGTCCGGGCGGGCTGACACGTGCCTTGCTTTTGGAAGGTGCGGCACATGTCATTGCCATTGAAAAAGATCGGCGCGCCAATGCGGTGTTATCATCATTATCCATGGCGGCAGGCGAACGGTTGACATTGATCGAGGACGATGCGCTGACCAGTCCAATTTGGGATATCGGCACTTCCCCTCGGCGTATTATTGCCAATCTTCCCTATAACATTGCTACGCCATTGCTGATCCAATGGCTGTCACAAGCTAATTGCTTTGACTCAATGACGCTGATGTTTCAGCGCGAAGTCGCTGAGCGTATCACCGCCCAACCGGGCACGGATGCCTATGGACGGCTGAGCGTTCTGACCAAATGGCGAGCTGATGCTGAGATCCTGTTCGATGTTCCCGCGTCAGCCTTTGTCCCGCCCCCAAAAATCATCTCATCAGTTGTCCAAATTGTCCCGCAGGCACAGCCACGTTACCCCTGTTCACAAAAAGCCCTAGAATTTATTACACGCACAGCATTTGGCCAACGCCGAAAAATGTTGCGCAGTTCGTTAAAGAAAATCAACGGCGACCAATTGTTGAGGGAGGCGGGCATTGCCCCTGAATTAAGACCGCAAGACATTGATATTGAGGGGTTTTGTAAATTAGCACATCTGTATGAGTCGACTGCTAAAACGGCGTTTTAATAGCCAGCGCGCAATGTTTTAACAAACCCAGTTAGTCCCACCTGACGGTCACGACGTAGCCTTTCTGCCTGCAAAATAGCCTTCACCTGCGCCACCGCCAATTCAATGTCACGGTTCACCAGAATATAGTCATATTCTCGATAATGGCTGATTTCGTCAGCGGCTTTTGACATGCGCGCGGCCACTACATCAGCACTGTCTTGAGCCCGCTTTAACAGCCGTTGTTCCAGATCGCGGGTAGAGGGCGGCAAAATAAAAACTGAAACCAAATCCTCTCGGCTGGCGTCGGCGAGTTGCTGGGTGCCCTGCCAATCAATGTCAAACAGCATATCACGCCCCTCGGCAAGCGCCGCCATAACTGGGGCCGATGGGGTGCCATAATAATTATCAAACACTTTGGCATATTCTAAAAGCGCCAGCTCATTGATCATGATTTGAAAATCTGACGGCGTGACAAAATGGTAATCTTTGCCCTCAACCTCTCCCGGGCGGCGCTGCCTTGTGGTCGCAGACACCGACAGTTCAAGCCCTGCATCTTCAGCTAAAAGCCGTCTGGCAATAGTGGTTTTGCCCGCCCCGGACGGCGATGACAGCACCAGCATTAAACCGCGCCGCCCGCCCAATTCCCCATTGTCTAATAATGTGGCATTACGGTCCTGTTTCATGGTTTTGGTCCTTTTGGGTTTTGCGCTTCAACCGCCCGAAATAATCTGACATTTTTATTGTGAACGTCCAGCGTTTTTGCAAATAGCAACCCGCCAAATCCATCTGACACAAAATATAAAAAATCACTGACCGCAGGGTGCAATGCCGCGTCTATTGATTGATAACTGGGGTTGCAAATTGGCGTTTTTGGCAAACCGGTAATGACATATGTATTCCATGGCGTTTTGCGCCGTAAATCAGCTTTGCTGATCGGCCGGTCCGTCTCAACGTCAATACCATAGCGCACGGTTGGATCTGATTGTAGACGCATACCGCGTTTCATCCGATTGACCAGTACCGCCGCCACCAATTGCCGGTCCGTTTGGCTGGCAGCTTCTTTTTCGATGATAGAGGCCAGGATTAACGCTTCATAGGGTGTCTTGTAGGGAAGATCAGACTGTCGGTTGGCCCATGCTTCGGCTAGAGTGATTTGCATTTCATCTTGCATACGCATGATCACATCTTGGCGCGCGGTTGCGTAGGTATAGAAATAAGTATCAGGATAGAGACTGCCCTCATCGACCGGTGACTTAATCGCACCGGTTAATGCGGGCATGGCCTCTAAAACAGTAACAATTTCGTCACTAGTTTGTCCCTCAACAATGGTGAGCCGGCGTTGCAGGCTTTTGCCCTTGTGCAAAATATCCATAACCTGGCGCAGACTAGCCCCTGCTGGCAGCAAAAATTCTCCGGCCTTTGGCATAAATTTATCGCCGGCCAGCATCCGCGCCGCATCGTAATGGTAGATTTGATGTAAAACGCCAGCCCGTTGCAGGTCCCATCGCAACAGCGCGTGTCCACTGCCGGGACTGACAATAATCACGCTGTCGCTTGCATGTGGTCCGGGACGGTCAAGCATCGTGGACAGCCACAACCAGCTTGCGGTCGCTATGGAAAATGCCAGCACCCCACAAAGAATTGCCGGCCGGGCGATCAACCGGGCGGCAGATCCGAACATCAGGTCACCTGACCAACAATCAAGGATGCGTTGGTGCCACCGAAGCCAAACGAATTAGACATGGCGTTGCGCACTTGACGCGGGCGGCTTTTCAGCGGCACCAGGTCAAATCCAGCCACGTCATCTTCAGGTTCCATTAGATTTAGGGTCGGCGGCAACATACCAGTTTCAACGGCTTTAATTGAATAGATGGCCTCAATGGCCCCAGCCGCCCCCAGTAAATGCCCGGTCGCGCTTTTGGTGGAAGAAATCGACACCGAGCCAATGGCATCACCAAGCAGACGTGCCACAGCCTTGGCCTCAATCACATCACCAAGCGGCGTTGATGTGCCGTGTGCATTGACATAATCAATATCAGTCGGGGTTAAACCAGCACGCTTCATCGCGGCTTGCATGGCACGGAATCCACCATCGCCATCATCAGCTGGGGCAGTGATATGATGCGCATCACCAGACATCCCATAGCCTTTGACTTCACCATAAATTTTTGCACCGCGTGCTTTGGCATGTTCCAATTCTTCCAGAACAACAATACCAGCGCCTTCGCCCATCACAAACCCGTCACGCCTCTTGTCCCATGGCCGTGATGCCACCTCAGGTGTGTCATTATAGCCTGTCGACAGCGCACGCGCGGCGGCAAACCCAGCCATACCAATCCGGCAGACAGCGGCTTCAGCACCGCCAGCAATCATCACATCAGCATCGTCAAGCGCCACCATCCGCGCCGCATCACCAATGGCATGCGCGCCGGTTGAACAGGCCGTGACAACCGCGTGGTTTGGCCCGCGAAACCCATAACGAATCGACACATGACCCGAAATAAGATTGATCAAGGCTGACGGGATAAAAAACGGGCTGATGCGACGCGGCCCTTTTTCATTCATCAATTGGTTGGTAACAACAATCGACTCAAGACCGCCAATACCAGACCCAATCATCACACCCGTGCGATTTTGTGCCTCGCGGTCGTCTGGCTTCCAGCCGGAATCTTCAACCGCCTGACATGCCGCAGCAAGACCAAGCTGAATGAATCTGTCTTGCTTGCGTTGCTCACGCGGGTCAATCCAATCATCAAGGTTAAGACCGCCGGGTTGGTCGGCACCCGGCACCTGACCAGCAATACGACAGCTAATGTCAGACACATCAAAATTTTCAATTTTGGATATACCGCTTTTGCCAGCGGTTATTTTTGACCAATTATGGTCCACCCCCGATCCAAGTGGGGTAACCATCCCTAATCCGGTAACTACGACTCGACGCAAAGCAACCCTCCAGGAGATATTATTGGCCAGTTAGCGGCTGCGCATCACCATCGCAACGGCAATGCACAGCGGTGGTCAACTGCGATAATTAACCAGCGTTTTCTTCGAGGAATGACACCGCGTCTTTCACTGTCAGGATACGTTCTGCAGCATCGTCTGGGATTTCAACGCCAAACTCTTCTTCAAACGCCATAACCAGTTCGACTGTATCTAAGCTATCAGCGCCAAGATCATCGATGAAACTTGCGCCCTCGACCACTTTATCGGCATCAACGCCCAAATGTTCAACAACAATATTTTTAACACGATCTGCAATATCGCTCATAACTGCCCCCTCTTAGAAGCTTGGATGTTGGCCGAAACTGGCCGGATAAATCAAAGTTGGCGGCAGATAACATAGTTTTTACTGATATGCTACCCTGTTTGTTCATTATACCGGTTTGCGTGCCGGAATCAAAGCATTGCCATACCGCCATTCACATGAAGTGTTGCACCGGTAATATAGGATGCTTCATCACTTGCCAGAAACACCACAGCGGCAGCAATTTCATCGGCCTGCCCTAAACGCCCGGCTGGCACCCGCGACAGCAGCCCTGTTTTCTGCGACTCATCTAGCACATCCGTCATCGGCGTTTCGATAAAACCGGGGGCAACGACATTTACTGTCAAACCGCGGCTGGCGACTTCAGCCGCCAGCGATTTGCTAAAGCCAATCATCCCAGCTTTGGAGGCCGCATAATTTGTTTGCCCAGGATTGCCGGTCACGCCAACAACTGATGAAATAGAGATGATACGACCGGTTTTGGCTTTCATCATGCCGCGCATTGCCGCCCGGCAAAGGCCCATTAACGCTGTCATATTGACCTCTAACACAGCGTCCCAATCTTCATCTTTCATCCGCATCAACAATCCATCACGGGTGATGCCCGCGTTATTGACAAGAATGGAAATCGGCCCGGCTAGATCGGTGGTCGCCTTGATCAAACCAGCCACTGCATCGCGGTCAGACAAATCAACCGCCAGTGCAAACGCCCGCGCGCCAAGCTGTTGCTTGAGCGCTTCAAGTTTTTCTGCCCGCGTGCCATGTAGCACCACAGTGGCCCCTTGGGCGTGCAACGCGCGCGCCACAGCCTCACCAATACCGCCACTGGCCCCAGTGACAAGCGCGTTTTTACCGGTTAGATCAAACATCAAAATTCCTCTTTTTTAACTTCGGCCTCGCGCCATTGTCTATGTTATAGCGCGGCCAGCACACTGTCCAGGTCGTCTGGCCCATCAAGATTTCCCACAGTGACATCCTCTAGGCTGCGCTTAACCAAACCTGATAGAACTTTCCCGGTGCCAAGCTCAACATAGCGCCGGCACCCAGCCGCCTGCATGGCGATCAGAGATTCACGCCAGCGCACACGCGCTGTTACTTGCGTGACCAAATTGTCGCGCAATTTATCGGCGACCGTTTCAGCGGCGGCGGTAACATTGCAAAATACCGGCATCACCGCATCACTGATTTGGCTAGTCGCCAATGCCGCGCGCATGACAGCAGCGGCTGGTGCCATCAAACCGCAATGGAACGGCGCTGATACTGGCAATTTAATGGCGCGGCGCAAGCCGGCGGCTTTGGCTTCATCAATCGCCTTATCAACGGCATCTGCGGCACCGCTAATTACAATCTGTCCGGGCGCATTGTCATTGGCGATTTCCACCAGACCCGCATCTTGTGATGCCGCAATGATAGCGCTGATCTGATCTTCATCGCCACCAAGAATAGCAGCCATCGCCCCAGCACCCACCGGCACCGCTTCCTGCATGGCATCACCGCGCTGGCGGAGCAAGCTTGCCGCATCGCCAATCTGCAGACTGCCAGCCGCCGCCAATGCCGCATACTCGCCCAGCGAATGTCCGGCACAAACTGCATTTTGATCTGCCAAGGGCTTGCCAAGTTCTGATTCCAGCACCCGTACCGCCGCCATCGATGTCGCAAACAATGCTGGTTGCGCGTTACGTGTCATCCTAATGAGATCATCCGGGCCATTGGCCATGATCTTAAATAGATTTTCGCCTAAGGCGTCATTCACTTCATCAAACACTTGTTTGGCCCGCTGGTGTGATGCCGCCAAGGCGACCCCCATGCCAACAGCCTGCGACCCCTGTCCGGGAAATAAAAACGCGATCTCATAGGATGTCATATGCTTTAACCCAATTATAGCGCCAGACCCATGCCAGCAAAAAGAAACAGTGACGAATGGCTCGGCCAAAAAAAGCAATGCGTGCATTGACCGACTCCCAATTTTCACCCATAAGACAAGTTTTTGCACCCGAGGTCAACGCGTCTACCCGGCGGCAACAATGGCACAAGCCGACTGAAAGACTTGCAAAATCACAATGGATGTGTATTGTGCGTCGCATTCAATTAGTCAAAAGGCTGGTTGACGATAAATCTGAGACCTAAATCCTTGCCGGAATATCCGGTTAGTTGATCATGCTGGTTAGGCAAAAAAGCCAGATCATCAAAATCAACAATGAGCCATAAGGAGTTATCATGCGCTTGTATGAGAGCGTGTTTATTGCACGCCAAGACATCACATCTGCCCAAGTTGAAGCCATGGCAGATGAATTTGCTGAAATCATCACATCTGCTGGCGGTTCGATTAAGAAACGCGAATACTGGGGACTTCGGAGCCTTGCCTATCGGATCAAAAAGAATCGGAAAGGCCATTACGTGATGTTCAATCTTGAGACCGGACCTGAAGCGTTGCGTGAATATGAACGCATCATGGGGCTGAGCGAAGATGTTTTACGGTTTTTAAACCTGAGTATCGAAGAGGTTGAAGAGGGTCCATCAATCATGATGCAGGCTAAAACAGAACGGTCATCTCGCGGCCAGCGCGATCAAGCTGATGCCGACGCACTTGCGGAAAAAGATGACACCTCAGACAGTAGCGAGGACTAATCCATGACACAGTTAGAAATCAAACGCGAAGCCGTTCGCAAGCCGTTTAATCGTCGTCGTAAAGCTTGTCCATTTTCTGGTCCAAACGCGCCAAAAATTGATTACAAAGACACCAAGTTGTTGCTTCGCTTTACCTCGGAACGGGGCAAAATTGTTCCATCGCGCATTTCGGCCGTATCAGCAAAGAAACAGCGTGAACTTGCAACCGCCATCAAGCGCGCACGCTTTCTGGCATTAATGCCTTATGTTTCTGAATAGGCATAGCCGGATAACGGGAGACCAATAACATGCAAATTATTCTTCTTGAGCGCATCGAAAAGCTGGGACAGATGGGCGATCTGGTGAACGTAAAGCCAGGATATGCGCGTAATTATCTGTTGCCGCAAGGCAAAGCTCTACGGGCCAACAAAGCCAATATAGAACGGTTCGAATCAGAACGTGCACAACGCGAAGCTGATAATCTGACCAAACGGGCAGAAGCCGAAACCCAAGCCAAAAAAATGGAAGGTCTGGCGGTCAATATGGTCCGGGCAGCATCTGAAATGGGCCAATTATTTGGGTCCGTGACATCACGTGATATTGCCGAGGCTGTCACCGAAGCTGGCTTTACCATTAGCCGCAGTCAGGTCATCATGGACCGTGCGATCAAAACACTTGGCCTAACCGATACACGCATCCGTTTGCATCCAGAAGTGTCCGTATCAGTCATTGTCAACATTGCGCGGTCACTGGCCGAAGCCGACACCCAGCTGAAAACTGGGGTGGCTGTAACGGGTGAAGCTGATGACAATGATCAGCAGACCGCCAGCCCAGCAGAAACAAGCGAAGATGCCGCGGCCACTGCCGAGGGCGACAATTCAGCAGACGATGCCGGCACCGCCAGCGACACCGACGACGACCAGTCATAAATCAGACTTTTGCCTGTATCTGAAAAAGCCGGGGATAATCCTCGGCTTTTTTATCCCCATTATCCCCACAAGTAACATGCACTACCGAGCAATAAGCGGATGGTAAATAATGCACAATTTGTTACAAATTGATCATGGCTGATGAACAAACAAATATTAAAAATTTTCCGTTAGCAGGTGTCTCCTCTAACAACCCGCACAGCATGCCGCATAATTTGCCAGCAGAACAAAATTTGTTGGGCGCGATACTGCTTGATAACAGTGTCATTGAACGGATCGATGATCGGCTTGTTGCGGCACACTTTTATGATCCACTTCATGGCCGCATATACGATACAATATGTCGGCTAATCAATCGTGGTCAGCTAGCTAATCCTCTGACACTCAGAAGTTATTTTTCCAACGATCAGGATAACACTATTGATAATGTTGATGTGTATCTCTCCGAGTTAGCTGATGGGGTAATTAGTATAACGCAGGCAGCTAACTACGCAGAAACAATCTACGATGCGCATATTCGCCGCCAGCTGATATTGGTTGGCGATGAAACAATACACGATGCGAACAATCCGTCGGTTGATACACCCGCTTTGAAACAGATAGAAACGGCCGAGGCTAAACTATTTAGGCTTGCAGAAACTTCAATATCAACAGCAGGACTCAGAAACTTTGAAAACATCATTGTTGCAAGTATCAGCCAAGCAGATGCAGCTAGAAAAAATGATGGCAATTTGTCTGGTGAGAGCACTGGTTTAACAGATTTAAATAATCTCCTTGGCGGCTTGCATAAATCAGACTTAATAATTTTGGCAGGAAGGCCTGGAATGGGAAAAACTGCGCTCGCTACCAACATGGCTTTTCATGCAGCAACAACGACCCGGAGTGGTGAAAAGTCAGTCCCAGTAGCATTTTTTTCGTTAGAGATGTCTGCTGAGCAGCTCGGAACCCGTATTTTAAGTGAGCGAGCTAGGCTTGACTCCGAACAAATACGGCGCGGAAAATTGAACAGCAGAGACTTCGACAATCTTGTTGATGCGAGCAACGCGATTTCCTCCGCACCATTTTTTATTGATGACACTCCCTCCATATCAATATCTCAGGTTTCTAGCCGCGCAAGGCGGCTCAAACGGACCAGTGGATTGGGGCTTATAGTCGTTGATTACGTACAGCTTTTGGGGCCAGAGCTTGGAAAAAAACCAGAAAACAGAACTCAAGAAATCTCAAATATCAGCCGTGGTTTGAAGTCCATTGCCAAAGAGTTAGATGTGCCAGTTCTTGCGTTATCACAATTGTCACGTGCAGTAGAATTACGTGAAGACAAACGGCCAAATCTGGCTGATCTGAGGGAGTCCGGATCAATTGAACAAGATGCTGATGTAGTTATGTTTGTTTACCGGGAAGAATACTACCTCAACAAACGGGAGCCAGAACGCAAAGTTAATGAGTCAGAAGAAAGTTATAACATTAGACATGATGAATGGTTTTCCCGCTTGCAATCCGCCGAAAATAAAGCTGAGATCATTATCGCAAAACAACGTCATGGACCGACGGGCTCGGTCCAAGTGCATTTTGAGAAGCAATTTACACACTTCACTGATTTGACTGACCTCGCAAAACTTCCCGAAGGATTTTGATAGCCATGCCATTGTCGGTCATGGGGCATATAGATAGCTGTTTAACTATTGATCTTGGGGCCATTATTGCCAATTGGCGCTATATCGACAGCTTGTCATCAGCCACCACCACCACAGCGGCAATGGTCAAGGCAAATGGCTATGGGTTGGGCGCCAAAAATGTGGCAGAGGCGCTGGCAAATGCTGGGTGTACTGAATTTTTTGTGGCAAATCTTGGCGAGGCTATTACCCTGCGCCAACATCTTGATGAGCGGGGTCACAAACAGCTACGCATCATGACCCTACATGGCTGTCAGCGTGATGGGCTTGATGATCATGTAGCCTTTCGCATCACGCCGGTGCTCAATGATCTAGAACAATTGTCACGCTGGCACATGTGCAGCCAACAGCGATCCGAAAGCCTGCCGGCTCTGTTGCATATCGATACTGGCATGACCCGACTTGGCTTTGACGCTGACCAAATTGACTGGTTAATTGAAAATAAATCCGCCCTAGACGGCTTAGACTGCCGCTATCTGATGAGCCATCTGGTGTCAGCCGAAGTGGCGGATGACCCAACAAATGCCCTACAGCTTGCCACCTTTAATGAATGGCGCCGGTGGTTTCCCGGCATGCCGGCAAGTCTCGCCAACAGCGCCGGCAGTATGTTATCGCCAGATTATCATTTTCAAATGACACGCCCAGGCATTGCCTTATATGGCGCAGACCCTGCAGATCAGGCAACGGATAAATTGATGCGCGTTGTCACCTGGCAGGCACGCATTATTCAACTGCGGCAGGCCAAAGCCGGTGATCACGTCGGTTATGGCGGCACCCATCTGCTGGACCGTCCCTCGCGCATTGCCACGATTGGCGTTGGTTATGCTGACGGCTATAATCGCAAACTTGGCGGCAAGGCCAGCGTGTTAATTGGCCCACAGACCGCCCCAGTAATTGGCCGCGTGTCTATGGATAGCGTCACAGTTGATGTGACCGATATTGATCCAGCGCATTTGCAACATGGCTTTGTTGAATTATTGCATGATGACTATAATTTATCGCGCATGGCCGGAGACGCCGAAACTATTGCCTATGAGATTTTGACACGGCTTGGGACGCGTCCATCACGCCACTATCAAAATTCATAAAATTACTATTAACGGTAGCCAAAAAATGGAAATATCGGCATAACCAACAGATAGATTTCAGCGATAAAGATTGTAACACCTGCCAGCAATGCTCAGCTTCATCCAAAATATCGGCCGGACCGCACTGGCATTTTTATCGGCTCTGGGCCGCCTGACCTTGTTTTCGGTGATCGCTGTCAGATGGATCTTCACACCGCCCTATTATTGGCAACAATTACTCCGGCAAATCATTGATATCGGATATTATTCTCTGCCTGTTGTGGGGTTGACCACGTTATTTTCTGGGATGGTTTTGGCGTTGCAATCCTACACTGGTTTTGCCCGGTTTTCCGCCGAAGACACTGTGGCGACTGTCGTGGTGCTATCAGTGACCCGTGAGTTAGGGCCGGTACTGGCCGGATTAATGGTGGCTGGACGCATTGGTGCCTCGATGGCGGCCGAGATTGGCACCATGCGGGTGACCGATCAAATTGATGCGCTTGACACGCTATCAACCCGCCCGATGCAATATCTAGTAGCCCCGCGGCTTTTGGCAGGTACGCTTTGCCTGCCGTTCTTGGTGCTTATTGGCGACGTGATCGGGGTGTTTGGTGGTTATATTGTCGGTGTGTTTCGGCTGGGCTTTAATCCGGCGATTTATTTGTCGCGCACACTGCAATATCTTGAAGTTTCAGATGTCACGCTTGGCCTAATAAAAGCCGCGGTTTTTGGATTCCTGATTGCCTTAATGGGATGTTATCACGGCTATCATTCAGGACGCGGTGCCGAGGGTGTTGGGCGCGCAACCACCAACGCGGTTGTATCTGCATCCATCTTGATCCTGATTTCCAACTATCTTGTTACCGCTTTGTTTTTTGGGGTGTAACATGACCGCAATGCCAAAAATCGAGCTTCAAGGCGTGACCAAGACTTTTGGCGATAACACGGTTTTAAAGGGCATTGATTTGCAGGTGGCGGCCGGCGAATCGTTGGTCATTATTGGCACCTCTGGATGCGGCAAATCAGTCACATTAAAGTGTTTAAACGGCCTGATCACGCCAGATGGAGGCAGTATAAAAATTGATGGTGTTGAAATTTTGGGTGGTGGCCGCGCCGCGATGGAAGGTTTGCGCCGTAGGTTTGGCATGACATTTCAATTTGGCGCGTTGTTTGACTCGCTCCCCATATGGGAAAATGTCACATTCAGGCTTCGCCAACAGCGCAAACTCAGCAAAGCCGCCGCCCGCGACATTGCTGTTGCCACCGTCACCGATCTTGGACTTGCCCCGCATGTGATTGATCAATATCCCGCCGAATTATCGGGCGGCATGCAAAAGCGTGTGGCCCTCGCACGGGCGATTGCCGACAAGCCTGAAATTTTATTGTTTGACGAACCAACCTCTGGCCTTGATCCAATCACTGGCGGCGTCATTGACCGGTTGATCATTAATGCGGTCCAACGTTTAGGAGCGACCACCGTCACCATTAGCCATGATATGGCCTCTGTGCGGCGAATCGCTGATAAGGTGGCGATGGTTCATAATGGCGTTATTTTATGGTGCGGTAATGTAAAAGACATGGACAAGAGCGGCGTTCCCGAAGTCCATCAATTTGTCCACGGCCTTGCTGAAGGGCCACTGACACAAATTCCAGCCAATGCGCAAAAAGGCCGCAAGTGATGGCGCGCGCCGCGGTCAGTTATGTCTGCCAACAATGCGGGTCCGCCTTTCCTAAATGGGCCGGCAAATGTGATGATTGCGGGGCGTGGAACACGCTTGTTGAGGAACGCAAAGATACCCCGTCCGGGCCCGGAAAAAGGGCCACGGGCCGGCAGATCACTTTAGAACCATTACAAAGCGCTCAAGCCGCCGCCCCATTGCCGCGGATGCAATCTGATATTTCAGAATTTGACCGCGTGGCAGGTGGCGGTTTGGTGCCGGGGTCAGCCACCTTAATTGGCGGCGATCCGGGCATAGGCAAATCAACATTACTGTTGCAACTGACCTGTAATTTAGCAAAGCGCGGCTTTCGTGCGGCTTATATTTCCGGTGAAGAGTCGGCCGATCAGGTGCGCATGCGGGCCAGCCGTCTGGGCCTTGCCAATGCCGCAGTTGAGCTTGGCACCGCGACCAACACCAGCGACATTGCCGCCTCCATGACCGGACCGGACCGCCCAAACATTGTGGTCATTGATTCGATCCAGACAATGTTTTTACCAAGCCTTGACTCAGCCCCCGGCACCGTGTCGCAGGTACGGGCCAGCGCCCAAGAATTAATCCGCGCGGCAAAAAATAACAGTGTCGCCCTTTTGATTGTCGGCCATGTGACCAAAGACGGGGCAATTGCCGGGCCGCGCGTGCTCGAACATATGGTCGATACTGTGTTATATTTTGAAGGCGACCGGTCGCATCACTTCAGAATTTTGCGCGGTGTAAAAAACCGGTTTGGCGCGACTGATGAAATAGGCGTGTTTGAAATGGTTGAGGCCGGACTTGCCGAAGTGCCGAACCCGTCAGAACTGTTTCTGGCAGACCGGCGTGATGACGTCACTGGCGCGGTGGTGTTTGCAGGTATTGAGGGAAGCCGCCCAGTACTGGTCGAAATCGAAGCGCTTGTCGCCCCCTCATCGCTCGCCACACCGCGGCGCAATGTTGTTGGCTGGGATAGTAGTCGGCTTGCCATGTTAACAGCTGTTTTAGAGGCTCGGTGCGGCGTGCCATTATCGGGGCGCGATATTTTCCTGAATGTGGCTGGCGGGTTAAAAATTCATGAAACCGCGGCTGATCTTGCCGTTGCGGCGGCCCTCATCTCGTCAGTTACGGGCCGGGCAGCCCCGAAACGAACCGTGTTTTTTGGTGAAGTTGCCCTATCTGCCGAATTGCGGCAGGTGGCGCAATCAGATGCCCGCTTGAAAGAGGCCGCCAAACTTGGCTTTGACAATGCGGTGATGCCTCGGCCACGCAAAGCCAGCGCCAAAAATGCCGAAATCAGCTTGTCACAACCCCCGACATTGGCTGATTTAATCAACATTATGGGGGGCATGAACTGACCGTGATAGTGTCTATCGCTATCATCGATATTTCTGTTATAACCGTTTCATGATCGAGTTTACCGCCCTTACTGTTGCCGACTACGCTGTTGTTTTTGTGCTGATCGTATCAGCTATATTTTCGACATTGCGTGGCATGACCCGCGAATTTTTGGGGCTTCTTGGCTGGGTTGTAGCGGTTGTGGTCGCCAATTATGCCAAACCCCTGCTGGAAGACCCGATCGCAGATACGATAAATGCCGATGGGTTGAGCGCGGCTTTGGCGTGGGGGCTTCCCTTTGCGGCGACAGTGATCATTTGGTTTTTAATGGCCAGCTTTTTGTCTCCCGGGCTAACCCGCGCCGGGTTCGGCAGTCTTGACCGGTGGCTTGGTGTTATTTTTGGTTTGGCCCGCGGCTATCTATTGGTGCTTCTTGCCTTTATCGGGACGGTGCTTGCTATCGAAGGCGAAAACAATTTGCCAGCAACGATACAAAATGCCCAAAGCACACCCCTTTTCAGCCAAAGCGCCCAGTATTTTGCCAAATTTATGCCAGATTATTACAACGACAAATTATCGTCCAATCTGATTGATCACACAGGCGATGACGCGACAGCCGCCGAGACGATTGAAAAGATGATAGATGATGGGGCCGCGATCGTGAAAAAACCGCTTGAATTACTCAATGATGAAAAGTCCAACTGACCATGACCCGCACCACAACCAACCCCTTTGATGATGACCATCTGCATGAAGAATGTGCCATTTTTGGCATTTATGGAACCAATGAGGCCAATATCAACACAGCCCTTGGCCTGCATGCTTTGCAACATCGTGGCCAAGAAGCGGCTGGCATCGTCACCTTTGATGGGCGGCATTTTCATGCGCATCGCGGCCTTGGTCATGTCGGTGAAAATTTTGATGCCGGATCAGCTGAAATGCAGGGTTTACATGGGCATGTGGCGATTGGGCATAATCGCTATTCAACAAGTGGCAAAACCAATGCCTTAATGGAAACCCAGCCATTTTCTTCAGAACTTGCTTTTGGCGGGTTTGCGCTGGCGCATAATGGCAATCTGACCAATGCGGCGCGATTGCGTGCATCGCTTGTAGAAACTGGCAGTCTGTTTCAATCCTCATCCGACACTGAAATTATTGTGCATCTGGTGGCGCGGTCCCATCAAGACACGGTGATTGACAGATTGATCGATGCCCTCAAACAGATTGAAGGCGCTTTTTCGCTTGTTTGTATTGCCAAAGATATGTTGATCGGTGTGCGTGATCCGTATGGTGTCCGCCCGCTGGTGCTTGGCAAACAGGGTGATGCCTATGTATTAGCTTCAGAAACCTGTGCTTTGGATGTTGTGGGGGCCAGTTTTGTGCGTGACCTCGCCCCCGGCGAAATGGTGGCTATTGATAAAAATGGAATTAATTCACGCCAGCCCTTTCAACCGCAAGACCACCGTTTTTGTATTTTTGAATATATCTATTTTGCCCGTCCCGATAGCATCTTAGAGGGCCGCGGGGTCTATCACGCACGCAAAGCCATTGGCGCAGAACTTGCCAAAGAAGCACCTGCCGATGCCGATCTTGTGGTGGCGGTTCCGGATTCTGGGGTGCCGGCGGCCCTTGGGTTCGCCGACGCATCAAAAATCCCGTTCGATCTTGGTATCATTCGCAACCATTATATCGGTCGCACCTTTATTCAGCCGACCCAAAAAGGACGCAATGACAGCGTCAAAATGAAGCATAATGCAAATCCAGCAACAATATCCGGCAAGCGTGTTGTTCTAGTCGATGATTCAATCGTGCGCGGCACCACATCACGCAAAATCGTTTCGATGGTCCGCGCCGCTGGTGCTGTCGAGGTGCATATGCGGATTGCCAGCCCACCCACAACCAATCCTTGTTTTTATGGCGTGGATACACCGGATAAAGACCAGCTGATTGCCGCGCTAAAAACCATAGCGGAAATCACCGCCGACATTGGTGCTGACTCACTTGGTTTTATCTCGATTGATGGGCTTTACCGAGCCATGGGTGAAACCGCACGAAACGGCGATAATCCACAATTTTGTGACGCCTGTTTTACCGGCGATTATCCGATAAAGCTTGCCTCTGGCCTGTCCAGCAAGCGCGTGTCACATGGCAATAGCCGCTAACCATTACGGGGTAACATGATGGGCAGTTCTGCAGATTTGTCGGGCAAGGTTATTTTGGTGACTGGGGCCAGCCGTGGTATCGGCCATGCGGTTTCTCTTGCCGTAGCGCAGGCTGGTGCAGATGTAATTATCACCGGCCGCACGATTGGCGCGCTTGAAGAACTCGATGATGCAATCAAGGCAAGCGGTGCCCATGCCACCATTGTCGAACACGATATGAGTGATGTTACCGCCCTGCCCCGCCTCGCCGAGGCAATCCATGAACGCTGGGGACGGCTGGATGGATTGGTGGCGAATGCGGCCATACTCGGCATGCTGACACCGTTATCGCATCTTGAACAAAATGTCTGGGATGAGACGATCTCGATCAATCTGACAGCGCAATGGCATCTGATAAAGGTGATGGAACCATTATTAACCGCGGCGCCTGCTGGTCGTGCCATTTTGGTATCGTCTGGTGCCGCCCACGGTAGTTATCCATTTTGGGGACCCTATGCCGTGTCTAAAGCCGGTCTTGAAGCCATGGGGCGGGTTTGGGCTGGCGAGACAGAACAAACCAATCTGCGGGTCAATATGATCAATCCCGGCGGCACCGCAACCAGCATGCGTGCCACCGCCTTCCCAGGCGAAGATCCAAACACATTACCCAGCCCAGATGCCATTGCCCCGGCATTTTTACAGCTGTTATCCAGCGACTTTCAGGATCATGGTCGGTTGTTTCAGGCACGCGAGATGCTGGGTTTATAACCCACGTCGCAGGCGAAAGCGAAACGGGTCAAGTGCGGCCTGAATAGAGCGGCTCAGACAATTTGGCATCAAGGCAACCTGCGCTGCTAGACATTCGCCCAATAGCGGGGCCACGGTGAAACCGCGCGCACCAACGGCGCCTAACACAAAAACATCCTCGGCCAGTTGTCCGACAATGGGGTTGCGATCAGGGGTGCTGGCACGCTGGCTGGTACGCCCCAAACAGCCTTCTAAATGCGTCAAAAGATCTTTTAGCCCTGGCGGCAGCAGATCGCGGTTTTGACAAAAGGCATCAGCATCGTTAATGCCCTTTCCGCTTCGATCAAATGTCGCGCCAAGGTCATGAAACCCATTATGACATGAGGTAAGATAGCCGCCAAAGCTAAGCCCAGCTGCCAGCGGTGCTAATGTAGCTTGTTCTGGGATATGGCTGACCTGACCGGCAGTGATATCCAACCGCACCCCGGTAATTGCCAATTGGTGCAAGCTTGCGGGCAGTTCGGCACCAGTCGCCACAACGATTTGTTCAAAATCAAACTGGCGGCCATCTCTTGCCAACAGCACCAGCCCATGTTCATGCCGGGTGATATTTATAATGTCGGCATCAATGATAACCGGTGTAGGCCCGGCCAAATACTGGCACAGGCGTGCTGGCTCAATCACCCGCCCAAAATCATGCACAACCCCGCCCACTGGCATTGGCATGCCAGCCACATACGTGGCCGTATCAACATCAACCGGGCGCAATAAATCATACGGCCAAAATTGGCTACGGAATTTATCTTGCCGAACAGCCTCTCGGTCAGGCCAATCAAGTGAGATCACTTTGTCAGCAAGCGTGGCACCAGCTTGATCGCTGCAATAGGCCGCAAATGCCAAGCACGAGGCCGATAGCTGACTTGCATCATTGTGATCAACCGTCAATCGCGGTGTCTGTAGGGCCAACCGATTACCCGAAGCCGCTGTTGCCAGCGCCGGCCCCGCATCTAAAATGGTGGCCTCAATGCCGCGATGCCGCAAACCAGCGGCGACAGACGCTCCGGCAATACCGCCACCAATAATACCAACCGCAACCGGTCTAGTCAGCGCCGCCGCATTGCCCGTTTTTACCCCGGTAATCATATCACGTTTGCGACCAAAGCCCGGTTGTTTCTGGATACTGAACCCAGACGCATTTAGCCCGTTGCGTACAGCACTAGCCGCGGTAAAGCTGGCAAGATGCCCGCCAGCCCGGGTCAGCCGGCCAACATGGCTCAAAACCGTTTCGGACCACATCTGTGGATTTTTTTCCGGGGCAAACCCATCGAGAAACCAGATATCAGCATGAAAATCACTCACCGCCAGACTATCTTCAGCCGCGCCATAATATAACTGCAACCGCACCTGCCCATCTTTAAAATGGCGCAAATGCACCCCCGGCCAGCGCGGCGGCAAATTGCCAAGCAACGCCGCACTATGGGCGCAGAGCGATGGAAATGCGGCATGCGCCTTTGCCAAAACATCGGCTGATAGCGGCCTTGATTCATAGGATATGTAGTCAATTTGATGGTTTGGAAATTCTGCCAGCAAATCTAAAACAGCTAAAAAATTCAGCCCGGTACCAAAGCCAGTCTCGGCAATTGTAAGATGGTTCGAACCGCACAATTTTTCACGAAGACGCGTGCCATTGATAAACACATATTTGCTCTCAGCCAGACCATCATGTACATCAAAATACGGATCATCAAAATCATCAGCGCGCAAAACGCCATCACGCCACGACACAACAGGCGCGTCAAGCCGGTAACTGGCCCCCTCATGCGGTGATATCTGATCTTTAGACATAAGCTAATGTGCCTAGAATCTGTATCTGCGGCAACTTCATAATGCTGTATGCGCATCGGTCAAACAGCTTGGTTTTTATCTGGTTTTAACGTTTTCTTTGGATTTAACCTTTAGGCTAATCCCATCACAATTGGTGAGAGCTAAAATTTCAAGTGCATGGGGTTTGCTTGTTTCATTCTGCGCCAGTTCATGGCCGTTGGGCGATTGTCAATCGCCATTGCAGACGGTCCGATGCAACATATAAAAGCCAGCGATTCCGGGCCAGATGTTGTCATTCGTCTTGCCCACCGCGGCGTTTTATGGCGGTTGATACTCTGCCCGGATCTAGCCTTTGTGAGAGCTATGTGGATGGCGACCTGCAGGTCGAGTCGTACAGCATTGATGATCTGCAGGCGTTGCTTATTGCCAATAATGACCAATGGAACCGCCATTGGCTCGCCCGTCTGACGTTGGCTTTCGACACCCTGCTATCCCGGTTCAGCGCGCTAAATTTCCCCGATCGGTCACAGCGGAATGCGGCACACCGTTACGATTTGAAAGACAGTCTTTTTGACACATTTTTAGACCCACAGCGGCAATATTCCTGTGCTTATTTTCATTCAATGGATTAACCATTAGCCGATGTGCAAATCACCAAGCTGGCGCGTACTGCCGCAAAGTTGCGACTGCAACCACATGACAAAATACTCGATATTGGCTGTGGCTGTGGCTGGGGCGGTTTGGCTTTTGCCTTTGCATTGGTGGAATCGGGCGCGTCCGTCACCGGTATCACCCTGTCAGAAAATCAACATGCCTATGCCAAAACTGGTGTCGAGCCCGCGCCACAAGCCAAACATATCCATTATGAACTTCGTGATTATCGCCACCAAACCGGCTAATTTGATAAAATTGTATCAGTTGGCATGCTTGAACATGCCGGCACGGCACATTTACCCAGCTATTTTGCCAGCATCGCCAGATTGCTGTCCGCCGATGGTCTAGCCCTTGTGCATTCGATTGGTGTCAGCGGCACACCCCGCCGCTGTAACAGATGGATCAAAAAATATATCTTCCCTGGCGGGTATCTGCCGCCGCTCGAACAAGTAACAGCCGCTGCCAGCCAGCAAGGTTTGAAAATTCTGGATATAGAAGTTATGAGCGGTCATTACGAAGAAAGGCTCAAACATTGGCGCCGCGCATTTTTTGCAAATATTGCCATGGTACGCCGTTATTCTGATGAGCGTTTTATCCGCATGTGGGAATTCTATCTTGCTGGTTGTGAGTGTTTTTTTCGGTCACAAGCTAGTATAGTGTTGCAGCTTTAGCTCGGCCATGATTATACCGCCACGCCGCTGGAGCGCCGTTACATCGCGAAGACAGAAGGCAGTTACCGGGATATATTGTGCAAGACGAATTTTTTTGGCAACACACCCCCCTCGACGAAATGACACCAACACAATGGGAATCATTATGTGATGGGTGCGGGAAATGCTGTGTTCTTAAAATTGAAGATGTCGACACCAATGACATATACTACACCGATGTTGGGTGTAAGTTGCTTGATTGCGCAACAGCCCGCTGTTGCGATTACCAGAACCGCAAAGACCACGTACCAGATTGCATTGTCCTGTCGATGGATAATTTACCACAATTGCGCTGGATGCCAGTGAGCTGTGCCTACCGCTTGTTGTATGAAGGCAAATCATTGCCTGATTGGCATCCGCTGATCAGTGGCAACCCAATGAGCCCAGTTGCGGCCGGTCAGTCGGTGGCCGGGCGTATTTTTCCAGAAACAGCCATTGACGAAGATGATCTGCCTGACCATATCACCAAATGGTAGCACATGATGCAATGGGGGAGGCCGCTGATGAGCCGAACAATGTGGATTCTTCTTGGCCTGATGGCCATTTTGTCGATTGGCACCATTTGGCGGCAAGAATCAGGTATGCCAACCCCGCAACATGTTATGTGTAAAGAATCATTATTCACGCAAGTTGTTACCGGGGCATGTACATTGCGCTTTGACGGCCAAAAAGAACCAAGCTAGCTGGTCGCTGTGACGCCACTGAACTGATCCACCCAATCTTGCGCTTTCATATCTTTTGTTTCGGCACGGGCCGCCGCGCCAACCTGAACCCCGGCAAGAAATGCCGGCCGGTCAATCAGCATACGGCGCCACCGCACCACATGCGGGTAATCATTAAGATCGACACCTTGACGCCAGACCGTACGCGTCCAAGGAAATATCGCCATATCGGCAATTGACAGATCCTTGCCGGCAACAAATTCATGTGCAGCAAGCCGGCGCTCCAAAACGCCATACAGCCTGTTAGCTTCCTTGTAATAACGTTGCTTGCCATAGACTTGGTCCTTGGCATGCAGGGTAAAATGGTGCGCTTGGCCCAACATTGGACCAAACCCGCCCATCTGCCACATCAGCCATTGCATCACATCTGCTCGGCCATGTAGATCATGCGGCATCAACTGGCCAGTTTTTTCAGCCAAATAAAATAAAATGGCACCCGATTCAAACAGGCTTATTGGCTGGCTATCTGGCCCATCATGATCAATAATTGCTGGGATCCTATTGTTCGGGCTGAAGGCCAAAAAATGCGGGGCAAATTGTTCATCAGCCCCTATATTGATTAAATGTAGATTGTAAGCGAGGCCTAATTCTTCGAGCGCAATAGAAATTTTCTGACCATTTGGCGTGGCCCAGCTGTAAAGATCAATCATTCCAAAACCCTTTTTTTCAAACCATCATTTGCCATTTATTGTACCGCACTGACCATAATAAGGGCTTGCCGTTTGTTTCGATTGCAGCCTATATACACGCGCAATGTTAAACAGGAGATACCATGTTTTTCACCCCCGGAACACATCTTCAGGCCGGCCTCTCACACAACCCGTTAAAAGCCATTGTGTCGCCCCGGCCAATTGGTTGGATTTCAAGCCGCGGCAATGATGGATCGGTGAATCTGGCACCCTATAGCTATTTTAATGCCATTGCCGAACAACCACCGATGGTTATGTTCAGTAGCGCACCAGGCGGCGAAACAGCAAAGGACTCGTTACGAAACGTTCTGGAAACCAAAGAATTTGTGGTGAATATCGTAAGCGCCACCCTTGGCGATGCAATGAATATCAGTTCAGGCAGTTTCCCCTATGGCACCAATGAATTTACCAAAGCTGGTCTTGACATGGCTAATGGTGAAACCGTTTCAGTGCCGCGAGTCAAAGCCGCACCCGCCGCACTTGAATGTCATTTATGGCGGGCCATTGATCTGCCAGCGTCAACAGATGGAGCCGCGTCGACCATTGTACTTGGCACTGTGACAGGTATTCACATTGCCGATGATGTAATTGTCAATGGCAAGGTTGATGTGACGATCTATCAACCGCTGGCACGGCTTGGATATATGGATTATGCGCAAATCACCAAACTGTTTGAGATGCAACGGCCAGCCGGGTGACCCCCAAATCAATCAAGTGACACCGCGGTTTTTGTCAACGCAATGGGCAATTGAGCACAGTCGCCGTTACATAGCCTTGCAAATCAGCCTTTTCATAGCGCAATTTTAGCACCCAGTCTTCAGCAGGAATGATGGTTTCCATGGGCAATGTGCCCGAAACGGTCTTTTGCCCATTTAGAAACACTTGGCGGATTTTAATGGGGGCGTTTGGATCAAACCAAGGGGTATCACGCTGTGCCTGCTGACCAGCAATTCCCTCAATAAACAGGTTCAGTCCGCCATTAAACAAAGACAGTTTAGACTCAGGTCCACCATAGAGCGGCGTTGCCACCGCTACATCATTTGTGGCAACGACACGGCAATTAATTGGCCGACCAAGAGACTGAATAGATTGTACAATTTGTTCTGCATTCACACCATTTGCGATCTGTTTTGCAATCACCCGGCGCAAATCGTTACGATTGTCACCCGATACAAATCCGGCTGTTTTTTCAGCCCGTAATGCCGCCAACTGCCTTTGCAAGGCCTGATTTTCGTTGCTAAGCTCACTGATTTTGACATTATTCTCATAGATCACTAATTCGGCTTCGGCTTGCAAGCTCGTTTGTTCAGCATGGCCCCATAACCAGCCAAGCCACAAACACCCACCGATCACTAAAGCGCGGATAAGCAGTGTCATCCAGCCGCGCATCTCACGGCGACGATAGCGTTCTTGTGTTTCAAAAAAATCCATTAACAGGGTCTCGTTAACAGCTGGTCTGACCCATTGCATACAACAACCAGGAGTAAAGGCCAAGTCATGACCACCAATAGATGGCTTGCCGGCCACGATACCATACACCGCGTGCGAGTCGATCTGCGGTGCAGCATAATGCCGCCTGATCCGGAACCAAACGTGTTTTTGGTTTTCAACTGGTGCCGCGTGCCATAATATTCAGGCAGATTTTACACAAACTTACAGATGCCGCTTTTTCAGCTTCAGCCCACCAAAACATGCCAAAACAGCACAGTAAAACGGTAAAAAAGACCGATGACGCGCCAGAACCACGTGCCTGGCAACGCATGTTAAGTGGGCGGCGTCTTGATATTTTGCACCCGTCACCACTTGATATCGAAATTGAGGATATCGCCCATGGACTAGCACGAGTGACACGCTGGAATGGGCAGACCCGAGGCAAATATGGGTTTTCTGTTGCCCAACATTGCGTTCTTGTAGAACGTCTGGTGCGTTTGAATGCGCCAAAAACCGATCAAAAATGGTGTCTTGCCGCGTTATTACATGATGCGCCTGAATATGTAATCGGCGATATGATTACGCCGTTTAAATATGCACTAGGTGGGATATATCGCGACATTGAACACCGGCTTGATACGGCTGTCAGTATCCGCTTTGGATTACCACCCCACTTGCCAAACGCGGTGCAACGCACTATTAAACGCGCGGACCGTATGGCAGCCTGGATTGAAGCCACACAAATCGCCGGATTTAGACATGATGAGGCGGCAAAAATTTTTATCAAGCCATCTGGCACACCATCACATATCAAATTACGTGTCCAGCCCCCCGCCGATGCCGCCGCCGCATTCCTACGGCGCTTTGCCATCCTTGGCGGTCAGAAAAAACAAAAATAGCCTAGGCTTTCGTCCGCAATGCTGATGCTTCACGCTGTTGCTTTTTGATTTTGCGCATTTTGGTGATGTCTTTGGCTTTGCCAAGCGTCATGCAATCGGGGCACACACAACTGCCAGCAAGATCAAAACTGCCACGTAGATTTGGCAAATCCATGCACCAGCAACGCGATTTCCCGGGCGGGGCCCCACAATTGAAAGTTGTGCCACATTCATCACATACAAGTTTGTCCATGGGGTCACCCAACATCACGCTGACTTTATGAGCCTGTGCAATGGGCCGGCCAAAGTCAAATAACTTTTGCGTGACGATTAATGGGATCAGCCTAGTTACAGATGACTAGACTCGGTTTTCTGATGCGAGAACACTCGGCGGTCAGCACCGCCAATTGGTCAAAATTAAATGACAGAAAAATTTTTGCTATTTTTGGTGAGTTTCTTTTGCGTCTGGTGCACTGTTGGGCTATCAGTTTGGTGCTGTTACCCCCTGCCGGTTTTTACAAACTTCAGCAGACAGCGCTTTTGCGGGCGTGATGGAATGGTAGACATAACGGACTTAAAATCCGTGGGCCCTAGGCCGTGGGAGTTCAAGTCTCCCCGCCCGCACCATAACCCAATTCAATTGAGTTAACATCAACCACCCCCCTTACCCAGTGCATGACAAAGCCGCGCAAGCGCGATAGGCTGTAGGCGTATTGATCATACCAATAGCGGGCTGTTTTGCATGTTTTTTCTGCCATTATTTGACAATAATCCGACTGTGGCACGCCCGTTTGTGACATGGATAATTATGGCCCTATGCTTATCTGGGTTTTTCTGGCAGGAATCGCTAGATTACCGCACCGCGCATAATCTTGTGTATCAGCTTGGTTTTATCCCAGCGGTGTTTTTCACCCCGGCCGACCTGCCAGAAAATATGGTGTTGGTGCCAGAATGGAGCACCATTTTCACCTCTATGTTTTTACATGCCGGTTGGATGCATATTGGTAGCAATATGCTGTATCTTTGGATTTTTGGCGATAATGTCGAAGCGGCCATGGGGCGTGGCAGATTTATCCTGTTTTATGCGATTTGCGGTACCGCGGCGGCGATGGCACAAGCCGCACTCGACCCCAGCTCGACAATTCCCATGATCGGCGCATCAGGCGGTATTGCCGGCGTTTTAGGGGCCTATTTACTATTGCATCCAAAAGCCGCAATCAGATGTTTTTTTCTGATTTTGATTTTTTTTAGATTCATTAATCTGCCCGCATGGCTGGTGCTTGGTGTATGGATTGGCGGGCAATTTGTTGCGGTGCCGCAAGCCCTAAGCGACACCGGCGGCGGCGTTGCCTATTTAGCGCATATTGGTGGGTTTTTAGCTGGTATGGCGCTGATCCCATTTTTCAAATACCGCCATGTCGCGCTTTTTGACCGGGATGTTGACCTAAAAAACTGGGCAGATCGCCCGTTAAATTTTCACGAAGTAAAAGCCGAAGCACGCGCTCGCTATCGCCGGGCCGCCCCGGCAGGCTCGCCCCCCGCCATAAAAGCAACATCAACACGGCCACCAAAAAGCTCGGTACCATTATCGCGCCGCAAAAAAACAAAATCTGATGGTGATCACCCAACCGGTCCATGGGGATAGCCACCTCTATGCATAGCCCGTGCTAGCTCAGCGGGGTCCCGCCAGCCTCAACGATCTGCGCATCAGCACCAAAAAGCCGGACTTCAGATTCGACTTCTTTTGCCGCGGATGCTGTTGCGGTTTGGTCTAGGCCACTCACCACAACAGCTGTGCCGAATTGACCGGGTTTAAACCACGGATAACTCCCAATGCTGACCCCCTCATAGCGCGATTGCACCGTTGCCAAAATGGTCGCAATATTGCCCTCGCCAGTGCCGCATTGCACTGTGATCCGGGTCATGACCACACCGCCCGGCAAAGAACTGCACACCCCCTCAAACATGGCCTGCAAAATTGCCGGCACCCCCGGCAAAACATGCACATTACCCAAAATAAACCCAGGGGCCGCCGATAGCGGGTTGTCGATCAGCGTTGCCGTTGCTGGAATGTCAGCCATTTTCTGGCGGGCCGCATTAAATTCCAGATCAGTATTCTCGTAATGCGCCACCAGCCGGCGTTCAGCCTCTGGGTGCCGTATAACCGGCACATCAAACGCCGCCGCCACCGCCTCGGTTGTAATATCATCATGCGTTGGTCCAATGCCGCCACTGGTAAACACCAGATCATAAGCCGCAGACAGCGTCTTTACGGTATCGATGATCACCTGCCGGTTATCAGCAATCACCCGTGCTTCAACAAGCTGAATGCCTTGTGCACGTAATTTTTCTGCCAACCAGCCAATATTTTTATCTTTGGTCCGGCCTGATAAAATTTCATCACCAATCACAATAATCGCGGCAGTCGGGTTTTTTGGTTGGGACATCACCTAAACCTTAATAAAAAAGTTCTGTAAGCGCGGCAGAATGAGCGCCAAGAAAGATTTTGTCAAATCGTGCTGTTTGCTTGTGACATGTCCTGCAGTATCAGAAAATTTTTACACCGATAAGCATGCAGAATATGCTAGACAGGCCGCAGACACGGTAAATCAGATTTGGGTGTTATCCAAATTTTTGCGTCCACCGGAAGCTGACAGGATTAAAAATGCGACAAGAAACAGTTATTCGGCATGGTGAAGACGGATTTGCTGGCATGCGCAAAGCCGGCAGGCTGGCGGCAACGGTTCTGGATATGATCACGCCGCATGTTGTTGCTGGCGTCACAACAGAAGAACTCGACAGGCTATGTCATGATTATATTCTGGCACATGGCGCCGTACCCGCTCCACTGAATTACAAGGGATTTCCTAAATCAACATGTATTTCGCTGAACCATGTTGTTTGTCATGGCATCCCCGGTGACAAGAGCCTGCGTGATGGGGATATTCTCAATATAGATGTCACCGTCATTCTAGATAGCTGGTATGGCGACACATCGCGCATGTTTTATGTGGGCACACCATCCGTCAAAGCACAAAGATTGACTGAAATCACCTATGAATGCCTGATGCGCGGCATAGAGGTGGCTCGCCCTGGCAACACGCTTGGGGATATTGGCCATGCTATTCAGTCTTTTGCCGAATCTCAGCGATTTTCTGTGGTGCAGGATTTTACTGGCCATGGTCTGGGCCAGACATTTCATTGCGCCCCAACCATTTTACATTATGGCTTGCCGGGCGAAGGTATGCGGCTTGAACCCGGGATGATTTTTACCATCGAGCCAATGATCAATGCAGGGCGCAATGAAACAAAAATCCTGTCCGACGGATGGACCGCCGTGACCCGCGATAAAAGCCTGTCTGCACAATTCGAACATTCGATTGGCGTCACCAACGATGCCCCCGAAATTTTCACCCTGTCACCAGCAGGCCTGACCATGCCGCCGTATAATTTATAACTATATCGGAAAATCAGCGCCCCCAATCTGCTCGAGATTAACCAAATTTTACGGTTTTTCTCTATCTTAAGGGGTATGAACACCCCATCACAACCAGACGATGAACCGCGCGGGTCGCGGTCAAAAAACCCAGATATATGTGGGCACCAGGCACGTATGCGCAACAAGGTGCTTGGCAAATCGGCCGAGTCTTTGACCGAACTTGAACTGCTGGAGATGCTTCTCTATCAGAGCATTCCGCGCGGTGACACCAACCCAATCGCCAAACGGCTGATGCACCGATTCCGGAAGTTGGCTAGTGTGTTGCGCGCACCAGTGGAAAAATTGCAAGAGGTAGAACAAGTTGGCCCAGCCACCATTGTGGCGATTAAAGTCACCGAAGAGGCGGCGCTTCATCTTAGTCATTCACGCAAAAAAACCAGCCGGTGTTGAGCAATTGGATGCATGTTCAAGATTACTGCATCAACAGATTAGCGCATAAACCTGTCGAACATTTTGTTATTTTATGTCTGGATAATCAGAACCGGTTGATTGGCGAGGAGACCATGTCAATTGGCATAATCAATCAGACCGCAGTCTATGCGCGTGAAGTGGTTAATGCCGCCCTGAAGCATCACGCACGGTCGGTGATTCTTGTCCGCAATCACCCAAGCTGCGAGGCGAAACCATCGCTCGTTGATATTGCGGTAACGCGTGGCATAGAAAAGGCCCTAACGGTAATGGGCGACCCTTCATGATCATTTCATTATCGCCGACACCATTTGCGTCAGCTTTGAAAGCCTCGGCTATTTACAACATCGGGGGCGGCTTACCAAAAATTCACTTTTTTTTCATATTTTCAGAGAGTTTTCGGGTCATTTCACCAGCCCTACGACTTGCCGCTAACAAGCCGGGGCGTGCCGCATTCAAGGCTTTTCCTGCTGCCTCACCCGCTTTTTTCTGTACAGCGGGGTTGCGCGCGGCTGTCATCAGCGCCGCCATCAAAATACGTCGAAACAGCATATTGTGTGTTCCCGTCCAAATTGCCCACAAATTATAGTTAAAGTCTGGCTTTTTACCTGCCTCAATGCTACAACCTGACGTCTTCCAACGCAAAAGGTATTGTTCGCATGATCCCTCGTTATTCCCGGCCCGAGATGAGCTCAATTTGGTCGGAGGAAAGCAAATTCCAAATTTGGTTTGAAATTGAAGCCCACGCGTGTGATGCACAGGCAAAACTGGGCGTCATTCCGGCCGAGGCGGCCGCCACGATTTGGCAACGCGGCGCCTTTGAAATTGACCGCATTAACGAGATTGAGCGCGAGACCAAACATGACGTCATCGCCTTTTTGACAAATCTTGCCGAACATATTGGTGAGGACGCCCGGTTTGTGCATCAAGGCATGACATCGTCCGATGTGTTAGATACCACCCTATCTGTTCAACTGGTTCGGGCCACTGACTTGATGCTGGTCGGGCTTGATCGCTTGCTTGCGGGTCTTGATAAACGCGCGCATGAACACAAACGCACCGCCACCATTGGCCGTAGCCATGGCATTCATGCTGAACCAACTACGCTTGGTCTGAAACTTGCCAGTTTTTACGCTGAATTTACGCGTTGCCGCGAGCGGTTGGTTGCAGCACGCCGCGAAATCGCCACTTGTGCTATCTCTGGTGCGGTGGGCACCTTTGCCCATATTGACCCTTTCGTTGAAACGCATGTTGCCGAAAAAATGGGGCTTGAGATTGAACCTGTCTCAACGCAGGTGATCCCGCGTGACCGCCATGCTATGTTTTTTGCGACATTAGGGGTCATTGCCAGTTCAATTGAACGTCTGTCGGTTGAAATACGCCATATGCAACGCACCGAGGTGCGCGAAGCCGAAGAATTTTTTTCGGCTGGGCAAAAAGGGTCATCGGCCATGCCGCATAAACGCAACCCGGTGCTGACCGAAAATTTGACCGGCATTGCCCGCATTGTACGGGCGGCAGTGGTGCCTGCCTTGGAAAATGTTGCTTTGTGGCACGAACGCGATATTTCGCATTCATCCGTCGAACGTGTATTTGCCCCGGATGCCACCATCGCGCTTGATTTTGCCTTGCACCGTGTAGCTGGTGTTGTTGAAAACTTGCTTGTCTATCCAGATGCCATGCAGGGCAATCTCGACAAGCTTGGCGGGCTAGTGCATTCACAGCAAGTGTTGTTGGCACTAACGCAAAAAGGGGTTAGCCGGGAAAACGCCTATGTATATGTCCAGCGCAATGCCATGAAAATCTGGGCCGAAGGTGGCAGTTATCTTGACAAACTAAAATCTGATGAAGATGTCAGCGCACGCCTGACCGATCAGGAACTCGACGCCTTATTTGACCTTGACCAGCACTTTCAACATGTCGACACAATTTTTAAACGCGTTTTCGGATAGCCGTAGATGCCCGCTACCTTTTCGCAAGGACAGAGACGATCATGACAAAGAGACAACGGCTCTATGAAGGCAAGGCCAAGGTCATTTTTGAAGGGCCGGAAGCTGGCACCTTGGTGCAATATTTTAAAGATGACGCCACCGCCTTTAACGCGCAGAAAAAAGACGTGATCAAAGGCAAAGGCGTGCTGAATAACTACATCAGCGAGCATATTATGACAGCGGTCGGGGATTTGGGCATTCCTAACCATTTTATCGCCCGCCTGAATGACCGTGAACAGCTGATCCGCAAGCTTGAAATTATTCCGGTCGAAGTCGTTGTTAGAAATGTAGCTGCCGGGTCAATTTGCCCGCGCCTTGGGCTGGAAGAAGGCGCGATATTAAACAACAAATTGGTCGAATTTTTCCTCAAAGATGACAGCCTTGGCGACCCGATTGTCGCGCCCGAACATATTTTCACGTTTGGCTGGGCGACACCAAAAGAGCTGGAAATCATTGTTGAAGACACTTTGCGTATCAATGATTTTCTCACCGAATTGTTTCTGGGAATTGGCGTTAGACTGATTGATTTCAAGCTGGAATTTGGTCGATTTTACCGTGACCAAGACGCCGCAGACGATCCGGTTATTATGCTGGCCGATGAAATCAGCCCGGATAATTGCCGGTTGTGGGACGCACAAACTAATGAAAAAATGGACAAAGACAGATTTCGGCGTGACTTGGGGGGACTTGTTGAAGCCTATCAAGAAATCGCCCAGCGAATGGGTGTAAACATTCCCGATCTGAACCAATAACCATATGGACAAACAGGCACTAACCAACTAAAGGCAAAATGATGCAAGCCATAGTGAATATCTCTCTTAAAGAAGGCGTTTTAGACCCGCAAGGACGCGCCATCGCAAGATCGCTGGGCGACCTCGGATTTAGCGAGGTTAATGATGTACGGGTCGGCAAACAGATTTTGTTGGATGTTGACGAAACCGACCCGGCCCGTTTACGCCAGCGTGTTGCGCGCATGTGCGAAACGTTGCTGTCAAATACTGTGATTGAAGATTACAGTATCGACATAGCTGACGAAACCTGATTTACCACGCAATTTTCAGCATGTAGCAAATTATGACACTCTCATCTCTGGTATCTCTTCGCGTTGCGATCACAGTATTTCCCGGTTCAAATTGTGACCGTGACATGATGGTAGCGGTTGAACGATTGACTAATCGCCGCCCGGCATTGGTCTGGCATAAAGAGGCAAACCTCGAACCGGTCGATCTGGTGATCGTCCCCGGCGGCTTTTCATTTGGCGATTATCTGCGCTGCGGCGCGCTGGCTGCCCGGTCACCGATTATGAGTGCGGTGATGGATCACGCCGCACGCGGCGGCGCGGTGTTGGGCGTGTGTAACGGCTTTCAGGTGCTAACCGAAACGGGCATGTTACCCGGCGTACTGATCCGCAATTCCGGCCTGCGTTTCAGTTGCCGGATGGTGCGTCTGGAAACTGCTGAAACCATGCCATCACCCTTTACCGCGGGGCTGACCGCCGGACAGTCTCTTGATATCCCCGTTGCCCATAATGAGGGCAATTATTTTGCTGATGAGGATACGCTGTACCGGTTGCAAGACAACGGCCAGATTGCCTTTCGCTATGTAGCTGGCAGTGCCGAAGGGCCAGCCAACCCGAATGGGGCGGCGCGCGACATTGCCGGTATTTTGTCAAATAATGGGCGCGTTATGGGCATGATGCCGCATCCAGAACGGGCGATATCGCCCCTGCATGGCAGTTCTGATGGCGCCACCCTACTTTCCAAATCGCTAGAGGCATTGATGTCATGACGCAAAAAGAGCCCTTAATGACCTTTGACGATGCCGCCGCGATGGGTCTGTCGCGAGATGAATGGGACCTGATTTTAAAGCGCCTTGACCGCACGCCAAACCAATGTGAATTGGGTATTTTTTCTGCCATGTGGTCAGAACATTGTTCGTATAAATCGTCAAAGAAATGGCTAAAAACATTGCCTGTTGACGGCCCTCAGGTGATCGAGGGGCCGGGTGAAAATGCAGGCGCTGTCGATATCGGCGACGGGCTTGCGGCTATTTTTAAAATTGAAAGCCATAATCATCCGTCATTTATTGAACCCTATCAAGGCGCAGCAACTGGTGTTGGCGGTATTTTGCGCGATGTTTTTACCATGGGGGCGCGGCCAGTTGCCCTGCTCAATGCCTTACGCTTTGGTGAGGCAAGTCATGAAAAAACACGTCATCTTTTAAGCGGCGTTGTGGCTGGTATTGGCGGATATGGCAATTGTATTGGCATCCCAACTGTCGGCGGCGAAGTTAATTTCGATAAATCCTATAATGGTAATATTTTAGTTAATGCCATGGCGGTTGGCCTTGCCAATAGTGACCGCATCTTTAGATCTGCCGCCACTGGCCCCGGCAACCCGGTGATTTATGTTGGGGCAAAAACTGGACGCGATGGTATCCATGGGGCGACCATGGCCTCGGCTGAATTTTCAGATGAAACCGAAAGCAAGCGCCCCACCGTTCAGGTTGGCGACCCATTTACTGGTAAATTGCTGATGGAAGCCTGCTTAGAACTGATGGCATCTGACTCGGTTTTGTCCATCCAAGATATGGGCGCCGCCGGACTAACATCATCATCTGTTGAAATGGCCTCTAAGGGTGGCCTTGGTATGGAGATTGACCTTGACCTGGTGCCGGCCCGTGAAAATGGCATGACAGCTTATGAATTGATGTTATCAGAATCTCAGGAACGTATGCTGATGGTGTTAAAGCCAGATGCCACAGATGCCGCACGGGCCATTTTTGATAAATGGGACCTCGATTTCATGCCCATTGGTCAGGTCACCGAAACGGGCCGTCTGGTGCTGTTGAAAGATGGTGGCACAGCATGTGATATTCCGCTGGCCCCATTGGTTGATGACGCACCCGAATATGACCGTCCACAAAACCCGATACCACAACGGCCACGGCTTACAAGTGGTGACGTGGGCAGTGATCGACCAGTCACCCATGTGCTGAAATCGATGCTTGGCCATGTCGATCTGGCGAGCCGGCGCTGGGTTTATGAACAATATGACAGTGACGTCATGGCCGATACCATTGCGGGGCCGGGCGGCGATGCAGCCGTGGTTCGCGTCCACGGTAGCCAGCGCGGGCTGGCCATCACCACAGATTGTACCCCGCGTTATGTAGAGGCTGATCCCGAAACCGGTGGCGCACAGGCGGTTGCCGAAGCCTATCGCAATATTTGCGCGATTGGTGCACGCCCGCTGGCGATCACCAATAATTTGAATTTCGGCAACCCGGAAAAACCCGACATTATGGCGCAATTGGCCCAATCAGTTGTTGGCATGGGCAAAGCGGCAAAGCATCTTGACACCCCAGTGATTTCAGGCAATGTCTCTTTGTACAATGAGACCGATGGTATCGCGATCCGCCCATGCCCAGTTATCGGCATGGTGGGGGTGATTGATGATGTGACCATGGCAGTTGGTAGCCAGTTTATTGCCGCAGATCAAGAGATCTTCATTTTAGGCCAAGATGACAGTCAAAATGATGGCTGGCTCGGCGCCTCTTTATACGCCGCACATCATGGTATCACCGCGGTTCATGCACCACCGCCAATCGACCTTGTGGCCGAAGAACAAGCCGGTAAACTGCTGATCGAGCTTATTGCCGCCGGCATAATCACCGCCGCCCATGATATAAGCGATGGCGGACTTGCTGTCACCATTGCCGAAATGACCCTACATTCGTCATTTGGTGCCCATATCACGCCTCCGGCCGCTGGTCATCTTCATGGCTGGGCATTTGGCGAGGAACAGGCCCGCTACGTTGTGACCACGGGCGATGGCGTGGCGCTGTGCGAAGCGGCGCAAAACGCTGGCGTAGCCATCAGCAAAATCGGCATAGTGACAGCAAAAACGGAATTGCAATTTGGTGATAATGACACCATATCTATTGAAGCGTTGAAAAATCTTTCAGAAGGGTGCCTGCCTGCATTAATGGCAGGGTAACGCTGCCGACACAAAAAAGACAAAGGACAAGCCAATGGCGATGCAAGCAAGTGAAATCGAAGCGCTGATCAAAGCCGCTTTTCCCGATGCCGTGATCACCATTGAGGATCTGCGCGGTGATGGTGACCATTATGCTTGCCAGGTAGTATCATCTGCCTTTGCCGGTAAAAATCGTGTGCAACAGCACCAAATGGTCTATAACGCTCTGGGGGGGCGTATGGGCGGCGAGTTGCATGCGCTAGCACTCCAGACATCTACACCCGCCTAACCGCCGTTTAGTTACATTATTGCAAACCACCTGAAGCGAGGAACTAAATCATGTTGGACGACGCCTTAAAAAACCGTATCGACAACGAAATTGCCAGTGAGTCTGTTGTGCTGTTCATGAAGGGAACGCCGATTTTCCCTCAATGTGGTTTTTCAGCCGCGGTTGTAGGCGTCTTGTCGCATCTTGGGGTAAAATTTCGCGGCATTAATGTACTTGAAGATGACAGCATCCGCGAAGGCATCAAAGCCTATTCAGATTGGCCGACCATCCCCCAGCTTTATGTGAAGGGCGAATTTGTCGGCGGCTGTGATATCATCCGCGAGATGTATGAGTCAGGCGAGTTGACTGAAATGTTCCAGACACACGGCATTGACGCGCGGCCAAATTAGGCCATTGGCTTTATATGTCTCGGTCCAGCTCACTGTTTTTGACAATTGTATCGGCGATAAAGCTACGCTCTGACACCACTTCGGCCACACGTATCCGGTACCAATCATAAAATTCCTGACGGCCAAGGGCTTGTGCCGCCAGATGCTCGGCATGTTGACGCCAGTTGGCAATCGCTTGACGGTCTACCCAATAAGACACAGTGATACCAATACCGTCATCCCCTCCTACCGACTCGACCCCTAAAAATCCGGGTTGGCGCTGGGCCAGCCAGACCATGCGGTCGGCCGTCAAATCATATATGTCATCACCGCTTAGGCTACGCTGTGCTGTAAAAATCACCGCGAAATAACGCTCAGGCCATCCATTTTTATCAAGTGCTGAGTCGGTTTCCATCATCTTAATCTGCCCGGCTTGGTTTTTTATTTAGCATTTGTTTAGTCTCGCACCCACTGTCTCTGGCACCTAATGATACTGGCGCGGCTAATGGCCAGCATATGTCCTATTTTTCCAGATAAACCCCCCAGCCGACTTCTTCAACCGTATGCCCCATGACGGCAAACTATCGGATATTTTTATGGGTTAATGGTTTTTATGCAGCATTTTTTTAAAACAATACTGACAAAGGGGACGCAATTTCAACATCCCCATTACTGGCTACACCGTCAGTTCCCCATCAGCTCCCAGTCAAACAAACTGCGGCTGATAGGGGCCACGGGCATTAAAAAACGCCGGACAGCTGTGTTGTGACGCTTGGGGAAATGACTATTTACATCATCGCAGGCCACCCGCCTGCATCACTTACCGTGAGTAATATTCGACAACCAGGTTTGGTTCCATTTGAACTGGATAAGGCACTTCGTCCAGAGATGGTACCCGAACAAATTTGGCACTGAATTTATTGTGATCGACTTCAACATATTCAGGCACGTCACGTTCAACAGATGCGATGGCATCAAGCACCGCCGGAATGGTTTTAGCT
This sequence comes from uncultured SAR116 cluster alpha proteobacterium, assembly GCA_902583715.1. Lineage (GTDB taxonomy): Bacteria > Pseudomonadota > Alphaproteobacteria > Puniceispirillales > Puniceispirillaceae > UBA3439. Next base: position 6,635 of record CACHXC010000008.1, on the reverse strand, counting down.
TTGTCTCTTAAAGTAATTTCATCACCGGGCTTTAGCAAAACCGACGCAATATTACAGCGCTTACCGTTCAGCAACACGTGACCATGGTTAATGGTCTGGCGCGCAGAAAACACTGTTGGGACGAGTTTTGCGCGATAAAGCATGGCATCAAGACGACATTCCAGAATTCCCACCAGATTTTGACCTGTATCGCCTTTGCGTCGCACCGCCTCATTATAATATTTTTTAAATTGTTTTTCACCGATATTGCCATAATAGCCTTTCAGCTTTTGCTTGGCCATAAGCTGCACACCAAAGTCAGTAGGCTTTCTGCGGCGCTGACCGTGCTGGCCGGGGCCATATTCACGGGCATTGACAGGTGATTTTGGACGACCCCACAGATTCACACCAAGGCGGCGGTCAATTTTATGTTTCGCAGCATGCCGCTTATGATCAGATTTTGCCATGAACTGGCTCCTTTTCGTTGTTGCCCCGGTAGGGTCACCTCACCATATTATCGACAAAGTCACCGGTATCACACCCCGCTGGTGCAATCCACGTTCCCGAGAATGTGCGCAAACTAGGCAGATTACCGGTATTTGTCAACCATCTTCGCGCCGGCGACGCGGCTGTCATCTGGCTGGCACTTGGCTGGCACCCGGCTGGCATAAGATCGACCAAACCTAGGATTTACGCTGGCTTGTCAAGGCTTGCAAAACGCCGTGAAGCGTGTTGATTTCCCGTTTGCTCAGACCAGCACGGCTGAACAATGCCCGAATATTGCGTTTGACGGTTGCCATCATATCCGGCGCGATAAAAAAACCACCATCATCAAGCGCGGTTTCCAGCCTATTGTAGAAAAAATCACGCTCGGCAGCTGATGCGCGGTCCTCTAGACGGACCGGGTTCACCAGCTTGTCTTGGTTTTGATCGGCGGCGCTCTGGGAGGCCATACGCCATTCCCATGCCAGCAATAACACACCCTGCGCCAAATTTAAGGACGGGTAATCTGGATTTAGTGACGCTGTCACCAGAATATCAGCTAGAACAACTTCATCATTATCAAGGCCGGAGGCCTCTGGTCCAAATAATATGGCGGCATGTTTACGATCAGACGCCGCCTTGCCATGCGATTGGCTGGTATGCGCCACAATCATCGCCGCGGCGTGTCGTGGATCGCTTGACCGAATGGCTAGATCACGGCGCCGCGCTGACGTTGCTGCGAGAAAGCTGATATCATGGGTGGCGGCAGCCACCGTATCAAACACACGAGCATGTTTGATGATCGATTTACCGCCTGCCGCCATGGGTAACGCCGCAGCATTTGGCCAGCCATCACGCGGTGCGACAAGCCGAAGATCCGACAGACCGCAATTCATCATTGCCCGTGCCGCGGCACCAATATTCTCGCCCATCTGCGGACGCGCCAGAATCACAACAGGGGGGACGGTTTGAATATCATGGCCCATAACCGGTCAGGCCTTTGCTTTCGGGTCTGCAACCTTGTCGTGTAATAATTTCCAGATCATCCCATCACCAAGCGCGGCAACCGACGCATCAATGATATTGGTGGATACGCCAACAGTGCGCCATACAGTGCCGTCAGGGACGCAAAATTCTATAAAGACACGGGTCATCGCACCGGTACCCGCCCGCCCCTCTACTGCATCCAAAATTCGCACCTTATAATCGACAAGCTCGACGTTGGCCAATGTTGGATAGGCGGCTACCAGAGCTTTGCGCATGGCTGTATCAACAGCATTCACCGGCCCGTTACCAACTGCCACCTCATGAAATGACTGGTCACCAACAAAAATAGTTGCCGTGGCTTCTGACTCCACAACCAAATCACCGCGGGCATTAAACCGGCGCTCATCCATAACCCGAAACCGGCCAATACGGAAATAGTCCGGCACATCATTAAACATGCGGCGGGCCAGCAGTTCAAAACTTGCCTCGGCTGAATCAAAGGCCCAGCCTTGAAATTCTTTGTCTTTTACAACGCTGATCAATTTATCAATGCGTTGGTCTTTGGCATCAATCTCGATCCCCAACATGGCAAAGCGTGCCAGCATGTTAGACCGGCCTGCTTGATCTGAGACAAGATACTGCCGCTCATTGCCAACTTTTTCTGGCGGCACATGTTCATAGGTGCGCGGGTCTTTTTGCGCCGCTGATGCGTGCAACCCGCCTTTATGCGCAAATGCCGCCGCCCCAACATAAGGGGCGTGCGCATTCGGTGTCCGTCCCAGCCTTTCATCAAGCAGGCGCGACAATCCCATGAGCCGAGGCAAATTGTCTTCTGATACCGAAGTCACATAATCAGATTTCAATACCAATGTTGGGATCAGGCTGATCAGATCAGCATTGCCGCACCGTTCGCCAATCCCATTGATTGTGCCTTGTACCTGACGGGCCCCAGCCGCAATTGCCGCCAATGAATTAGCCACCGCCACCCCAGAGTCATTATGACAATGAATGCCCAGATTAACATCTGGCAGGGCGGTTTTCACCGCCTGCACAATATCAAAAACGGTGTCCGGCAAGGTGCCACCATTGGTGTCACACAAGACCACCCAGCTTGCCCCGCCTTCATGCGCGGCCTGCACACAATCAAGGGCAAAATCTGGGTTGTTTTTATAGCCATCAAAAAAATGTTCACAATCAAACATAGGTTCGCGGCCGCGTTTTTTGGCTGCCGCTAGCGACTCCCGGATCATCAGTAGATTTTCATCCAGCGTTGTGTTTAACGCTGTTTCAACGTGAAAATCCCAGGTTTTACCCACCAAGCATGTCCCACCGACTTCAGCATCAATGACTGCATTTAGACCAGGGTCATTCGCCGCACTGCGCCCGCCCCTGCGGGTCATCCCAAAAGCAAATAATTTCGCTGTTTTCAGTTGTGGCGGTTTGGCAAAAAACGCATCGTCAGTGGGGTTGGCCCCCGGCCAGCCACCCTCAATATAATCAATACCGATATCATCCAGTGCGTGGGCAATCGCCATTTTGTCGGCGCGCGAAAAATCAACGCCGCGGGTCTGGCCACCATCGCGCAAAGTGGTATCAAACAACCATATTTTTTCGCCACTCATCGTTTTGCTCCACATCACAGATGTCACGGGGCAGGTTTTTCCTTGGGCCGTCAGTCGTGATTATTATTTTCAATTTGGTTGGTCTAGCAAATCTGCAATGAAAAAACTAGCTACGCCGCCAACTGGTTCCATCCTGCCCATCTTCAAGAATGATGCCAGCGTCTGCAAGCGCGTCGCGAATGGCATCAGCCTTGGCAAAATCACGCGCGGTACGTGCTGCATTGCGCGCGGCAATTTCGGCATCAATGGCGGTGTCATCCAAGCGCTTGTCATCACCACCGCTGACACTGCCTGCGCCTTTTGCCCATACATCGCCCTCCTGCCGCAACAAACCAAGAAGAGCGGCACTTGATTTTAATGCTATGGCCGCGACCTGATCTCTTTTGTTGGCCAACCGTGCAAGTTCATGAAGCCGTGCCAAGGCCGCCGGTGTATTTAAATCATCACACAGACAAGCCAGAAACTCGTCATCAACGCGATCATCTGAGATTTCAGCTGTGCCCGCCGCCCGGTATAAACGGTCCAGACTATTATGCGCGTCTTGCATGGTGCTGTCAGACAAATCGAGAGGCGCGCGGTAATGCGCCGACAACAGGGCGGCCCGCACCACTTCTGGACGATAGCGGCTTGTCGCTTCTTCAACGGTAATGATGTTGCCAAGTGATTTTGACATTTTTTCATCATTCATAGTGACAAAGCCATTATGTAGCCAATAGTTGGCCATATGGCTGGTGCCATGCGCACAACAGCTTTGTGCAATTTCATTCTCATGATGTGGAAAAATTAAATCCAACCCACCAGCATGAATATCAAACAATTCACCAAGATAGGTTTTTGCCATCGCCGAACATTCAATATGCCAGCCCGGGCGCCCACGCCCCCATGGGCTGTCCCACCCGGGTTGTTCGGGCACACTCGGCTTCCACAAGACAAAATCTTCAGCTGCGCGTTTATAGGGGGCAACCTCAACACGGGCGCCAGCGATCATATCGTCTATACTGCGTTTTGACAGCGCCCCATAATTGTCCATGGTGGACACTTGAAACAAGACATGCCCATCAGCGACATAGGCGTGCCCCTTGTCAATCAACAAAGAGATCATCGCAATCATCTCGTCAATATGATGCGTGGCCCGCGGTTCAACATCCGGGGGTTCAGCCCCTAGGGCTGCGGTATCAGCATGAAAACTTGCAATGGTTTCATTACATAAATCTGTAATCGACTGTCCATTTGTCGCGGCGCGTTCGTTAATTTTATCATCAACGTCGGTGATGTTGCGCACATAGGTGACGCGGTCATAGAGCCGGCGCAATACCCGCACCAACACATCAAACACCACAATTGGCCGCGCATTTCCAACATGAATGCGCCCATAAACAGTGGGGCCGCAGGCATAAACACGCACATGCGATGGATCAATCGGTGCAAATGATTGTTTTTGCCGGGTCAGAGTATTGTAAAGTTGCATCACCTTCATGCGGTATCGCCTTGCAATCTTCTAATCACCCGCTTGCGGCCCATAATGGCCAATAGCGGTGCGATTTCTGGCCCAGCGTCCCGGCCTGTCAAAGCCAGACGAAGCGGCATAAACAAGCCTTTTCCCTTCACCCCGGTTTCAGCGGCTATTGATTTAGTCCAAGACGACCATACGGCGCTGTTCAGATCACCCGCTGGCAATAATGCCGCCGCCGCATTTGTAACCATCGGTGCGTCAATAACTGGTGTAAGCGGCTGTGTACAGATCTTCCACCAGACCCGCGCTTCATCTACCGTTGCCAGATTGCCCCGCACCGCTAGCCAAAATTGTGCATCACCTGTCACGCCGCTATCAGCAAGCCGCGTTTCAACATCGGCAAAATCAAGTTCCTGCACAATTTGACTGTTAAGCTTGATAAGCTCAGACGGATCAAATTTTGCTGTTGCCCGGCCAAATTTACCAAGGTCAAAACTATCGATTACTGCCGCTAATTGACTTTGCGGCACAACTGGATCGGCGGTGCCGATACGGGCCAGCAAACTGGCAATGACCACCGGCTCTATCCCATCTTGCCGCAACACGTCAATCGACAGGCTGCCCAGCCGTTTCGATAAATTTTCACCGCCAGCACCCGCAAGCAAGGCCACATGCCCCATCATCGGGGTAGAGCTGCCCAAGGCTTCAAAAAGCTGTATTTGCGCGGCTGAATTCGTGACATGGTCCTCGCCGCGGATGATATGGGTGATACCATGGTCAATATCATCAACCACCGATGCCAGCGTATATATCACCCTTCCATCTTCACGCATCAATACCGGATCTGACGAGCTGGACATGTGATAGGCAACATCACCGCGCACCATATCATGCCAGCTGACCTCGGCATCATTCAGCAAAAAGCGCCAATGGGGCCGGCGCCCGTCAGCTTCTAATTTTGCTTTTTCCTGATCGGTTAATTTCAATCCAGCGCGGTCATAAACAGGCGGGCGTCCAGCCGACAATTGAGCCTTGCGCTTGAGCGACAATTCATCCGGCGTTTCATAACACGCATAAGCACGGCCAGCCTGCACCAGCTGTGCTAACGCTTCATCATACCTCTTTAAACGTGATGATTGCCGGTCTTCACAATCCCAGCCCATCCCCATCCAGTTCAGATCGTCTCTGATGGCGGTTTCAAATTCGGCAGATGACCTTTCTTCATCTGTATCATCAATGCGCAACATGAAACTGCCACCATGTTTGCGCGCAAAAAGATAATTCACCAGTGCCGTCCGTAAATTACCAACATGAAGTCGGCCAGTCGGACTTGGCGCAAAACGGACTTTGACTGAACTCATATTCGCTCCATCATGGTCATAAACCGCGTGTGCATGTCAAATCACGATCCGGCATTTCTGTTCGGATTGAACGCCGAGGTCAGGGGTAAACGGCGATCACGGCCAAACGCCACCGGCGTCATTTTTGGCCCAGGCGCCGCTTGAAAGCGTTTATATTCGGCCCGGAATAAAAGCTGACTGGCACGGCTGACCTCGTCACGGTCAAAGCCCCGCGCCACAATCATATCAATATCCGCCATTTCTTCACATAAGGCCGCCATAATCGCATCTAAACGTTCATAAGGCGGCAAGGAGTCGCTGTCTTTTTGATCAGGCCTTAATTCGGCAGTTGGTGGTTTGGTGATAATCCGGTCGGGGATGATCTCACCGTCAGGACCAGCGGCACCACGCGGCAGGGCTTGGTTGCGCCATCTGCACAATCGAAACACATCCACCTTCCAAATGTCTTTTAACGGGGCAAAGCCACCGCACATGTCGCCATATAAGGTAGAATAGCCGGCCGCATATTCAGATTTATTGCCAGTCGCCAACACCATAGACCCATGTTTGTTAGAAATCGCCATCAGCACCAAACCACGCAACCGTGACTGGATATTTTCTTCAGCAATACCCGTTTCAGTTCCGGCAAATTGTTCAGCCAACATCTCAGTCAGAGCCTTCATGCCGGGCACAATCGATATGTTGTCTAGTTGAATGCCCAGATTTTTTGCCAAGGCGGTGGCATCATCAAGGCTGGTCTGGCTGGTATAG
>CACHXC010000007.1 GCA_902583715.1 uncultured SAR116 cluster alpha proteobacterium | reverse complement strand
TTTTGTTGGGCAGGCCCGCACCATTGCTTCGGTTGCTGGAGACAATGCAGCGATGCACACCATTATCAATTTGTTGCGCCCAGGCGAAGTGCTGGTAATCGACGCTGAAAATTTTGATGATCGGGCCGTATGGGGCGGTATTTTAAACAGCCGCGCAATGTTGAGAAAGATAAATGGCGTTGTTGTCGATGGGGCGGTGCGTGATGTCGCTGAATTGCGCGATATGCCATTGCCCGTTTTTGCCAGCGCCACCAGCCCGGCAGGTCCGCATAAGGGATGGGGCGGATCCATCGACGACGTGATCAGCTGTGGCGGCATATCGGTAACCCCTGGCGATATCATTTTGGCTGACGACGATGGTGTCACAGTTGTCCCATTAGCCCGCGCAGATTCAGTCTTGTCCGACGCACAAAAGAAAGTGCAGTTCGAAGCTGATGTCATAGAAAAGCTGGCAAAAGGTGAGGACACCAGCAGTCTTTTTCCTATGCCCGATGTCGAACATATGGGCTAGACGCTGACAGAAAAACACAGACAACAAATTGAGGTGATGCCGCCGGGCATGAGTTGATTTGATGATAGCGCAAGTTACCCGCGCAGGATGGCTCCACAATTTTTCTTGGCAAGCGCCACCACCGCCGCAGATATCTTTTCAATCTCTTGTTCGGTCAATGTGGCTTTTTGCGGCGTCAGGGTGATGGTCACCGCCAGTGATTTTTTCCCATCTTCAATACCCTTGCCCTGATAGACATCGAAAAGCTGTATATCGCTCAACAACGGCCCAGCGGCAGATTTAACCGCCCGCAACAAATCACTTGCGGCAACATCCGCATCAAGAACAAAAGCAAAATCCCGACTCACCGGCTGAAACGCCGACATTTTTAACAAGCTTCTGGCCGGCCCTTTGGCTTTTGCCAATGGCACGTCATCGAGAAACAGCTCAAACCCGACAATCGGGCCGCGTAAGCCAAAATGTGACGCAATATTTGGGTGCAATTCGCCAAAGCTGGCCAATTTTGTGCGGCCTTGCGTCAATACGCCGGAACGCCCCGGGTGAAAATAATTTGGTGCAGATTTGTCTACCTGAAGGCTGGCTTTGCGCACACCCAGCACGCCCAGTGCCATTTCGGCATCTGACTTAGCATCAAACACATCGACACGCCGGCGCTGGCCGTGCCATTCGCGCGGTGCCGTATGACCATGACGAATACCAGCACAGGCGGTGCGCTGATCGGTGGGTTGATCACCCAAAAATACCGGGCCAACCTCGAACATGGCACAATCCACTTCACCACGATCCTGATTGCGGCCAGCCGTCTGTAGCAAATTAGGCAAGGCTGACGGGCGCATAACCGACAAATCGGCACTGATTGGATTCACTAATGTCAAAGCTGCCGCGCCACCACCAAACAAATCAGCCTCTTTTGGTGCCAGAAAGGAAAACGTGACCGCTTCCATTAACCCACATTCCACGAGCGCGCGGCGTAATTGCAAAGGGCGCAATTGCGCGGCATTAACCGCTGGTTGTGGCACCTCTTGCGTGCGCGGCAATGCCATAACTGGCAAATGGTCAAATCCGTGAATACGGGCAATTTCCTCGACCAGATCCGCCGCACCATCAATATCACCGCGCCATGATGGTGGCGTGACCCGCCAGCCTGTTGCCGTTGTCTCGACAATAAATCCAAGTTGTTCAAGGATGTGTTGCTGGCGGTCTGCTGGCAGTTCAATACCCGTCAACTGCGTGAGTTTATCTGGTGTCAAATCAATCTGACGTTGCCAATCAACACCGCTTCCGGCTTCAACCGCATGGCTGGCTTGGCCGCCACAAATAGATGTCACTAAACGTGCTATATGCCCGGCCATGGTTTGCGGCGCTGTCGCATCCAAGCCACGTTCAAAACGATAGCGCGCATCTGAATGAAGGTTGAGTTGGCGCCCTGTGGTAGCGACTGAAATCGGGTCAAAAATCGCAATTTCAAGAAACATTCTTGTGGTTTCAGCACGCACGCCTGTGCGTTCACCGCCCATGACCCCGGCAAGATCATCAGTCCCATCAGCATCGCCAATCACCAGCATGTCACTGCTAAGGTCATAGATCTTTTCGTTCAGCGCGGCGAATGTTTCACCTTGCTTGGCCAACCGCACATAGAGCGTATCGCCGTTTATTTTATCAATATCATAGGCATGAAGGGGACGACCAAGATCAATCATCACATAATTGGTGATATCGACAAGCGCGCTGATCGGACGCTGGCCAACGGCTGTAAGACGTCGGGCCATCCATTCTGGGCTGGCCGGATTGGTCACATTATCAAACGCAATGCCCGTGATTGACGGACATAAATGGTCCTGTCCGCCAAGATCCAACTGCCAGCGCACCGGGCTGTCAAATGTGCCTTGATGTGGTGCTGTGTCCAGCGGTTTTAACTTGCCATAGCCAGCCGCCGCTAAATCACGCGCCACGCCGCGCACCCCAAGACAGTCAGCTCGGTTTGGTGTGATCGCAATTTCAATGATTGGATCATCTAGTCCGGCATAGGGCGCAAATGGCTGACCAACCGGTGCGTCAGCTGGCAATTCAATAATGCCATCATGCTCATCAGATAATTGCATTTCACGCTCAGAACATAGCATCCCATTTGACACCTCACCGCGAATTTCTCCAGCTTTTAACGTCAGTTCAATGCCCGGTACAAAAGCCTCAACCGGTGCGAACACACCTTTCATACCCGCCCGTGCGTTTGGCGCCCCGCATACCACTTGCACTGGTTCACCTGTACCTGTTGATACCATACACACACGTAACTTATCCGCATTTGGATGTTGCGTGGCAGACAGCACCTCGGCAATGGTGAAGGGAGCAAGCACCTCAGCGCGGTCAACGACCGACTCAACTTCTAGACCCAGCATCGGGAGCGCCTCGAGAATTTCGTCCAATGAACGGTCTGTTTGTAAATGATCAAACAGCCAGTCGCGGGTAAATTTCATCAGCCTGCTCCCCCAACCAAACCGGCATGTATAGACGGCGCATCAAAAGGAAGAAACCCGTAATGCCGCATCCAGCGCAGATCACTGTCATAAAATGTACGTAGATCTGGGATGCCATATTTCAGCATCGCAATGCGTTCAATACCCATACCAAAAGCAAAGCCCTGATATTTTTCCGGATCATAGCCACAATTGGCCAGCACCCGCGGATTGACCATGCCGGATCCTAAAATTTCCAGCCAATCATCACCAGCACCAATTTTCAACCCGCCACCATCACGTGTACAGCCGATATCGACCTCGGCAGATGGTTCGGTAAAGGGAAAATAACTAGGACGGAACCGCACCGGCAAATCATCAACGCCGAAAAAGGCCCGGCAAAAATCAATAAGACAGCCCTTTAAATGCCCCATATGAATGCCATTACCAATCACCAGCCCTTCACATTGGTGAAACATAGGCGAATGGGTCGCGTCATGATCAGACCGATAGGTGCGCCCCGGCACAATAATGCGAATTGGCGGCTCACTTGCTTCCATAGTACGAATCTGGACTGGCGAGGTATGCGTGCGCAACACTTTGCGCTGGCCATCCGCATTTGCCGGGAGATAAAATGTGTCATGTTCCTGGCGAGCCGGATGTTCAGGCGGGATATTCAATGCGGTAAAATTATAATAATCAGACTCGATATCTGGCCCTTCGGCCACTTGGAACCCCATTTCGGCAAAAATCGCCAGCACCTCTTCAATGGTGCGCGATAACGGGTGCAGGCGTGCCTCGCTATTGGGGCGTGATGGCAAGCTGACATCAATGGCTTCAGTGGCCAGTTTTTCATTCAGCGCCGCTTGTGCCAAGGCAGATTGTTTTGACTCCAGCGCCGCGGCCACTTGGTCTTTGACGATATTAAGAGCTTGACCAGCAGCTTTCCGCGCATCAGCATCCATGCCGCCTAATGCACGCATCAGCAGGGAAATTCGTCCCTTTTTGCCAAGTGCATTGACCCGCACAGCTTCTAACTCATCAAGATTTTCAGCCGCGTCCACCGCCTGTACAATTTCATCAGATACAAATTTTAGACTCTGGGCATCAAGGCCTTGCATAATGTCTCACCCTTCATCGTCTTACGCCTTGGCATCATGCCAATCAAATAAAACAAGCCGTTGCTGGCATGTCCCTGCCACATAGTCGGGCAGATACAGGTCAAAGCAACGGCTTAGCGTTTTTTAAATAGTGCGGGAATACCCCTAGCTTGCCGCTCTTGACCGTTCGACCAAGGCCGCAAAAGCCTGCGGTTCATTCACCGCCAGATCAGCAAGCATTTTCCGGTCAATCTCAATACCGGCTTTGATCAAGCCACCCATCATTTGCGAATAAGTCAGGTCATGCGAACGCGCTGCTGCATTGATCCGCTGGATCCACAATGCGCGAAATTCCCGCTTGCGGACACGGCGGTCACGATAGGCATATTGCCGCGCTTTGTCGACCGCTTGGGTTGCTGTTCTGAATGTGTTTTTACGACGTCCGTAATAGCCCTTTGCCGCCTTAATCACTTTGGCGTGACGAGCATGTGTCGTGGTACCTCTTTTAACGCGTGCCATGTTCCAGCCTCCGTTAAGCGTAGGGAAGGAAACGTTTTACAATCCGCGCATCAGCATCATTCAAAATCATGGTGCCACGGGCTTGACGTTTCATTTTCTGGGAACGGCGTCTTAGATTGTGGCTGAGGAAGGCGGCAGAGCCACGAACCTTGCCACTGGCGGTGAGGCGAAATCGTTTTTTCGCACCACTTTTGGTCTTCATTTTGGGCATTTTAACCTCTTTCTTTTGTAAAGGGGGCCAATTAATTATTGGCATTTACCGGCCGGGCATGCCCTATTTTTTCAGGCCCGGTCGCGGCAATCTTCAAAACGCTGCGTTTATACGGTGATATGGCCGCGGAATCAAGCCCTGAAAACCGCTTGGTCTTATCAGCCAGCCAACACAGATATCACCTGTCAATATGGTGCCTATTTTGGTGCCAATACCATGATCATTTGCCGGCCTTCCATTTTTGGCATGGCCTCGACTTTGGCAAATTCATCTGTTTCTTCACGCACCCGCGTCAACACATTCGCGCCCAGCTCTTGGTGCGCCATTTCACGGCCACGAAAGCGCAGTGTCACCTTGACCTTATCGCCGGCATTCAAGAATTTCTGCACATTGCGCATCTTCACCTGATAATCATGCTCATCAATGTTAGGACGAAGCTTGATCTCTTTGACTTCGATAATTTTTTGCTTTTTGCGAGCTTCATTCGCGCGTTTCTGCGCTTCATATTTGAATTTGCCATAATCCAGTATTTTGCATACCGGTGGATCTGCATTGGGCTGGACTTCAACTAGATCTAGGCCAAAATCTTCGGCTTTGCGAATGGCGTCAAACGTATCAAGAACCCCAAGCTGTTCGCCGTCAGGGTCAATACAACGCACCTTTGGCGCACGAATGGCCCCATTGATGCGCGGGCCGTCAATTGTTGGCGGCGTATTACTATGTGGACGTGCTATGTAACTCTCCTGTAGCTGACATACTGCACCTGTCTGTTTGCCGGGTCCCGTGCAACATTCAGGCTAGAATAACTAACAAAACCAACACAAAATTGCCAGTTTTTTAGTATTTCACGGTTATTTAGCGGCTTTGCATGTCAGGTGCAAGACTTTCGTCTCTTAGCATCAAAATGGTTTCATTCGCATCCAGCACCTGTTGGTCATTTGACCCAAGGCGCCGCAGTGCCACCGTACCAGCTTCGGCTTCACGTCCGCCAACCGCCAGAATAAACGGCACTTTCATGACGCTGTGCTCCCGCACCTTATAGCTGATTTTCTCATTGCGAAGGTCAGTTTCAACACGAAGGCCAGCCGCGGCGGCGCGGGCGGCAACCTCACGCGCATAGTCGTTCGCACTATCTGTGATCGACGCCACTACAATTTGTACCGGCGCCAGCCATGCCGGCATACGGCCAGAATATTGCTCTATCAAGATGCCAATCCAGCGTTCCATAGACCCCAAAATTGCCCGGTGCAACATAACCGGGCGATGCCGGTTGCCATCTTCACCAACATATTCAGCGTCAAGACTATCTGGCAGGACAAAATCAACCTGCAACGTACCGCATTGCCAATCACGGCCGATCGCATCACGTAAAACAAATTCCAGCTTCGGCCCATAAAAAGCGCCCTCACCCGGATTTAAAACCGTATCAAGGCCAGCCGCATGGGTGGCATCGGTCAGAGCCGCCTCGGCGCGGTCCCATGTGGCATCATCACCCGCCCTTACATCGGGGCGGTCGGAAAATTTAACCCGCACATCATCAAACCCAAAATCAGCATAAATGGATTGTAATAATGCGCAGAATTTAACTGACTCTTCGGTAATTTGATCTTCGGTACAAAAAATATGCGCATCATCTTGGGTAAAGGCACGCACCCGCATAATGCCATGCAATGCACCTGATGGCTCGTTCCGGTGACACGATCCAAACTCAGCCATGCGCAGGGGCAAATCGCGATAAGACTTGACGCCTTGCCGGAAGATCTGCACATGGCACGGGCAATTCATCGGTTTCAGCGCCAAGGTGCGCTCATCTTCAGACTGCGCGGTGAACATATTTTCACCGAATTTTTCCCAATGGCCTGACGCCTGCCACAGCGATCTGTCAACCAATTGTGGTGTTTTCACTTCGCTGTAACCCGCCGCGTCAAGCCGGCGCCGAACATAGGCTTCGATTTCGCGATAAAGCACCCAGCCTTTTGCATGCCAGAAAACCGATCCCGCCGCCTCTTCTTGAAGATGAAACAGCCCCAGTTGTTTGCCAAGTTTCCGGTGGTCTCGCTTTTCCGCCTCTTCCAGCATTGTCAAATGGGCAGTGAGGTCCTTTTCGCTCGTCCAGGCTGTGCCATAAATACGTTGCAACATTGGCCGGTTTGGGTCGCCGCGCCAATAGGCGCCAGCCACCTTCATCAATTTGAACGCATGTCCGATCTTGCCAGTCGACGGTGCATGAGGCCCCCGGCATAAATCAATAAAATTGCCCTGTTGATAGAATGTTACCGTTTCGTCAGCCGGAATGGCCTCGACAAGTTCGACTTTGAAAGGCTCGTTATTTTTTTGATAAAAGGCAACAGCATCATCCCGTGACCAGACGCTACGCACAATGGCTTCATCGCGATCAACAATCTCATGCATGCGTTTTTCAATAGCGGCAAGATCATCCTCGGAAAAAGCTGTGTCGCGGTGGAAATCGTAATAAAACCCGTTTTCAATGGCCGGGCCAATGGTCACTTGCGATTCCGGGAAAAGCTCTAATACAGCTTCGGCCATCACATGCGCACAATCATGACGTAGCAATGCCAATGCCGCGTCATCTTTAGCCGTGACCAGCGCCACCGCGGCATCTGTCTCGATTGGGCGCGACAGATCCCATTCATCACCATCAACAACCGCGATCAATGCCGCCTTTGCCAATCCGGGGCCAATATCGCTTGCAATCATCGCGGCGGTTACCGACCCATCATATGATCGAACCGACCCATCTGGAAGCGTGATATTTGGCATTGTATCGATTTACCTTTGTTTTAACTCGTATGCGAATGGACATCTCATCAGGCACGGCGACACCGACACCGCCTCATGAAACGCACCGAAAATAGTCGTTCACTACTGAAAACTCAAGCCCAAGCGCATTCGGCCGTCAGAGCCACTATGCCGGCTTACCCAGCAGCTCTATTCTTCTGGTTTTTTGCCAGCATACGGCGATATATTTTCAGCGTCTCCTGACACATCTTATCCGTTGAAAAATGCGCGTTGATGTGCGCGCGTGCATGCGTTGCAAGGGCGTTTCTGGCGCGCGGCTTTAATTTTAAAGCGGCGCGCAAATTTTCTGCCAAACTGTCAACATCGCCGGGCGTTGCCAGCCACCCGGTTTTTCCATGCTCAATTGATTCAACCGCACCGCCATGCGCAAATGCGACGATCGGCCGCCCCATGGCTTGGGCTTCAAGCGCAACCCGGCCAAATGGTTCCGGCGTGATTGATGGCATTACAACAACATCGGCCACCATCAGCGCGGCTGGCATGTCATCAACCACCGGGGTCAACCGAAACCGGCCTTCCAGACCACGGGCATTGGCATAATCTGTTATGTCTTTCACAAACCCAGCCTTGCCATCACTGGCACCAACAAAAAGACAGACAAAATTCAGATCTTTCAGCTTTGCCAGCGCATCAAGCAAAATATGATGACCTTTCCATGATGAAGACCGCGCTGGCATCATAATCACCGGAACATCTTCAGGCAGTGCCACCGTATCAGCAAAATTGATGATCCGCGCTTGACTGACAGCCGCCGGATCAAATGTGTCGGTATCAACACCGCGATGCACAACCGTCAAGCGGTCCTCAACACCAATATATTGGCTGGTAATCAGACCATGCACATAGTCAGAAATGGCAATCACCTGTCCGGCATCGAGAAGTTTGGAATTGTAGCGGCGCTTTAAAAATGATTTGGCGGTAAATCGGCTATGCACAGTGCTGATCGTGGCAATGCCCATGGATTTCGCTAGCGTCAGCGCAAGCCATGCTGGCACGCGTGAGCGCACATGTACGATATCAGCGTTCTCAGCTTCAAAAATTGTCTTCAACTGGCGGCGCAACCCGGGCCAGCGCAACGGGTTTTTTACATGCACCGGCAAGACAATATGCTTGCCCCCGTATCGTTCGATATGCCGCACCAGCGGCCCACCATTTGAAATCACCACGGCACGCCCGCCGGCGGCCTGAATGGCTTGCGCCATTTCAACCGTGCCTCTCTCAACACCGCCGCGCACCAACGCTGGCAGAATTTGCACGATCACCGGTCGTCTACCAGATAGGCGTTTGAATTTGATTGTTGGTTTTGTCATTATAAAAGACGTGCTGGATGAGACTTGAGTAGCCGCTACTATAGCGCAAGGTGATGGGGATGACAGAAGTTTCTAAACATATCATAGATCAATTTGGCGCCATCGCCTATAACCGGCATGCTGGCACACAACCAGGTGTTGTGTTTTTATGCGGCCATGGGTCTGACATGAATGGTAGCAAGGCCATGCATTTAGAGGCTTGGGCACAGCGGCGCGGACAGTCATTTTTGCGTTTTGACTATAGCGGTCATGGTCAGTCTGACGGTGATTTTCTGCAGACCAATATTTCAGACTGGACCCGCGATACCATTAACATGATCGACGCCCATACCGACGGCCCTCAAATTGTCGTGGGGTCATCTCTTGGTGGGTGGCTCATGCTTAATCTGGCGCTGGCCCGGCCGGCACGCATTGCGGCCCTTGTTGGCGTCGCCGCCGCACCTGATTTCACCGAAGAATTGATCTGGAATCCACTCGATGAGGCGGCAAAAGCCGGTTTTCAGGCATCTGGGCAAATCAGCTTTGAAAATCCCTATGCGGATGATCCGGTGGTTTACCCTTATCATTTAATCGAGGATGGGCGCCAGCATCTACGATTACAGGCGCCGTTGCCGATCACTGTACCAGTGCGTTTGTTGCATGGCATACAAGATGCCGAGGTGCCATGGCAAACCGCAACCAGACTAGCAGACCAATTGCAATCAGACGATGTGGCGGTGCTCTTGGACAAAACCGCCACACACCGATTTTCCGAGCCGCGCCAATTGGCCCAGTTGGAACGCGTTCTTGACGAGCTGGTGTCGCTGATCGCCAATACCAGCCCTGGCATTTAACAATTTGTCGATCGCTGTCTGGCTAGAAATCCATATCGCTGTAATGTAGCGGGGGCACCAAGCCAACAACCTGATCCCCCAAGAGATCGCGGAACGACGGCCGCGACTTCATTTTCGAATACCAGATTTTTGCTTCCGGGTGGCGGCTCCAGTCAATGTCACCTAAAAAATCAAGCACAGACAGATGCGCCGCAGCCGCCAGATCAGCCAGTGACAATCTCTTGCCAGCCAGCCAATTGCCTTGTTCTGAAAGCCAGTCGATATAATCCATATGAATTTGCAAATTATTCAGCGCCGCGCGGATCACTGATGAAGATATGTCACCTGATCCAGAAAACCGTTTGATCACCCGTTCACTGACTAATGGGCCACCTACTTCACGGTTGAATTTAAATTCAAACCACTGTACCAAACGTCGGATTTCAGCGCGCATTGGCGCCTCTCCCCACAATAAATCTGTGGTGCTGGCAGGTTCGGTTTCTTCAATATATTCAGCAATCACCGTACCGCCGGACACGACCAATCCATCTTCCGCCACCAATACCGGCACGTCCCCCGCCGGGTTCAACGACAAAAACGCGTCATTACGCTCCCAAGGGATTTCAATTTTTGGGAGAAACACGAGGCCACGTTCAGCCAGAACCAAACGGATAAATCGTGCCGAGGCCGACAGCTGATAGTGATGCAGCACACGCATTGATTAATACACCCTAACTTATTTTGCCTTATGCATCTATGGCCCGTACCCGCAAGGGGGGGCGTAACGCTGCCAACGCCCCTTGGTGTAATTCCAGAAATTGCAACCGTTCTGGCTCGACGAATCCCGGCCAGGCTAACTGATAGGGGGCGGCTGGCACAAAACCAAATTTTGGATAGTAATCCGGCTCGCCTGACACCAGTACCAATGGCCATTTTCCTATGGCCGCGGCTCGCGCCAACCCTTCTGCCACAATCTGCAAGCCATACCCTCGACCACGTAAATCTGGCTGGACAGCAAGTGGCCCCAAAAGCAACACGGTCTGCTGCTCAAGCTGCACTTCCCAGAACCGAAGTGATGCCAACATGGCGTCAGAGACGCGTAATACCAAGCATAAATCAGCAACCGGCGGCCCAGAACGTAACAACCAAACAGACCGGCTATAACGGGCCGGGCCAAATGCCCCGTCCATCAATAGCTCAACTGCCACATCATCGGCTACTGTTTGCTTTGAAATTTCAACCATTTTGGTGACTTACACCAAAGCCCCGACCGACGCAATCAGCTTTTCAACGCCACTAATCCACGCATCAGCCTCGATCTGTGCTGGTCAAGCGCTGCATCCGTTACGCCGTTTGTGACGCCGCATCACCTGTGTCAAGCGGCACGTCTAGTACCGGGATAATTTCGTTTGGTACGACCTGCCAAAACTGCCCGACCGCCGTTGCCCATTGATTCAGTAACCGCGCCGCCATGACGCTTTCTGTGGCCTTACCATGCTCGATGATCAGATCACGCAACACCGCGTCCCAATGTGGATGTTGGATACGGCCAATATACAGGGTTTTAGTATTGGCGCGGTCAAGAAAACTGTCTTGTGGATCATAAATAAAGGCCATGCCGCCGGTCATGCCAGCACCAAAATTCTGCCCCACTTCACCCAACACAACGACCTTGCCACCAGTCATATATTCACATGCATTTGAACCGGCCCCCTCAACAATGGCGGTGGCACCGGAATTCCGGACGCACAAACGTTCACCTGCCTGTCCGGCAGCAAATAATTTGCCTGACGTCGCCCCATATAAAACCGTATTGCCAATGATGGTATTGTCGCTGGCGATATAGCTGGCCGCCGCCGATGGACGCATCACAATCACCCCGCCAGACAGGCCCTTGCCAACATAATCATTAGCGTCACCAATCACCTCCAGCCACAGCCCTTGAGTCGCAAACGCCCCAAGCGATTGCCCAGCCGACCCACGCAGACGCACCGAAATATGCCCTTCGCGCAGACCAGTCATGCCAAAGCGCCGCACAATATGCGATGACAACCTTGCGCCAATGGCACGCTGGGTATTTTCCACATTGTAAGAGAGTTGAATCTTGGCGCCATTTTCCAGTGCCAATTTAGCATCATCCACCATCAATGAGTCCAGCGTATCCGGCACTTCAACCCGCGGCATGTTGCGGCAACTCACCAAATCAGTCGCCCCATCAACACGCACCAGAATCGGATTCAGGTCAAGATCATCAAGTGCCGCATCACCGCGGCTGACCTGTGTCAGCAGGTCAGTACGGCCAATGACCTGTTGCAATGAGGTAAAGCCAAGACCCGCCAGAATTTCACGCACCTCTTCGGCCAAATGGGTAAAGAGCTGAACAACTTTTTCTGGGGTGCCTTCAAATTTAGCACGCAGATCATCACGCTGTGTGCAAACGCCAACTGGGCATGTGTTCGAATGACATTGGCGCACCATAATGCACCCCATGGCAATCAGCGAAGATGTGCCAATACCATATTCATCTGCCCCCAACATAGCCGCCATGACAATGTCACGGCCGGTTTTCAGCCCACCATCGGTGCGTAGCACAACCTTGTTACGCAAATCATTCATCGACAAGACCTGATGCACCTCGGACAAGCCCATTTCCCATGGCATGCCAGCATGTTTGATCGATGATTGCGGGCTGGCCCCGGTGCCCCCACCGTGACCAGACACCAAAATGGCGTCGGCCTTGGCCTTGGCAACACCCGCGGCGATTGTGCCAATGCCGGTTGATGCCACAAGTTTGACACAGACTTTGGCATTCGGATTGATTTGTTTTAAATCATAGATTAACTGGGCCAAATCTTCGATCGAGTATATGTCATGATGCGGCGGCGGCGAAATTAATGTGACACCCGGCGTTGAATGGCGAAGCCGCGCAATCAGGCTATCGACCTTGATGCCCGGCAACTGGCCGCCCTCACCAGGCTTGGCACCTTGTGCCACCTTGATTTCAATTTCCTGACAATTATTCAGATATTCAGCGGTCACGCCAAACCGCCCAGATGCAATCTGTTTGATTGCGCTTGATGGGTTGTCCCCATTTTCGCGCAATTTAAAGCGTGCCGGGTCCTCACCACCCTCGCCCGAATCTGACTTTGCACCGATCCGGTTCATCGCAATCGACAATGTTTCATGCGCCTCTGGGCTGAGTGCGCCAAGCGAAATGCCAGGTGACACAAGCCGTTTACGGATGCCGGTGATGGATTCAACCCGATCAATATCAACTGGCTCATGCATTGATTTAAAATCAAGAAGATCACGCAAATTGATCGGGTCTTGTGACGCCACCAATGCCGAATATTTTTTCCAGCTTTCATACGAACCCGTATCGCACGCATGTTGCATGGCGTGGATCAATTGCCCTTCAAAGGCATGCCGCTCGCCAGATTTGCGATAACGGAAAAAACCACCCACCGGCAGATGCACATCATCGACGGCAAATGCCTTTTTGTGCATCGCCGACACGCCGGCCGCGATCCCTTTAAGACCAAGGCCAGAAATGCGGGATGACATGGGCGGGAAATAAGTGGCGACAAGTGAGCGAGATAGCCCAAGCGCCTCGAAATTATAACCCCCACGATACGAGGTGATCACCGAAATACCCATCTTTGACATGATTTTCAGCAACCCATCTTCAACAGCCTTTTGGTAATTGGCAACCGCATCTGCAATTTCCAGACCCCGCAATAACCCGCGTACCTGGCGATCAGCAATGGCTGCTTCGGCAACATAGGCATTGACGGTTGTCGCCCCAACACCAATCAACACCGCAAAATGATGCACATCAAGACATTCGCCACTGGCCACATTGACGGATGCGAATGTACGCAATTGCTGTCTTACAAGATGCGAATGCACCGCGCCTGTGGCCAAAATCATTGGTAATGGTACGCGGTCTTCACTCACATTGCGATCCGTCAGCATGACATGTTCGCATCCCGACCGCACGGCTTCTTCAGCCTCGGCCTGAATACGCTCAAGCGCGACGTTAAAGGCATGATCACTGCCATCATCAACAAATGTACAATCTATCGTTGCCGCCTTATCCCCAAGATACAGGCATAGCGCGTCCCACTCTGGCACGGTCAGCACTGGCGAGTGCAACAACAGATGGTCACATTGCTCTGGCGCCTCATCCAAAATATTGCCGAGATTGCCAAGCCGCGTCCGCAGGGTCATAACATGACGCTCGCGCAATGAGTCGATTGGCGGGTTTGTCACCTGCGAGAAATTTTGTCTGAAAAAATGATGCAGGCCACGATAATGCCCTGATAACACCGCCAGCGGCGTGTCATCACCCATCGAACCAATGGCCTCTTTGCCGGTTTGCGCCATAGGCTGCAGCACCAGTTCGGCATCTTCCATCGTCCAGCCCGCCATATATTGACGCCGCCGAGCCTCTTTTGCATCGAGAGGGGCACTGGCCTTGCCTGACGCATTCGCCAACAAGGAATCCATCTGTTTCGCCCGACCAATCCATTGGCCCCAATCACATTTTTGAACCAGCTCGTCTTTGAGTTCTTGGTCTTTATACAGCCGGCCCTCAGCCAAATTAATGCCGATCATTTCACCCGGCCCAAGACGCCCACGTTCGGCAATATTGGTATCTGGGACCACCACCATGCCAGTTTCAGACCCGGCGATCACCAGCCCATCATGCGTCACCACATACCGCAAGGGCCGTAAACCGTTACGGTCAAGACCAGCCACCACCCAGTCGCCGGCATAGGCCGCAATCGCCGCCGGCCCGTCCCATGGTTCCATCACCGAATTACAATAGGCATAGAGATTGGCCCGCGGATTATCCGCGCTGACATCAATCGCTTCTGGAATCATCATGGTTTTGACCATGGGCAGGTCACGGCCGCTCCGCAACAGCAACTCAAAGACAGCATCTAGCGCCGCCGAGTCAGAACTGCCTTTGGCAACAACCGGCTTTAAATCATCGATTTGCGTGCCGAATAGTTTAGATTCCATCCTGTCTTCATGACAGCTCATCCAGTTTTGATTGCCCCGGATAGTATTTATTTCGCCATTATGGGCCAGCACCCGGAATGGCTGTGCCAGCCGCCATGTGGGTTTGGTATTGGTCGAATAGCGCTGATGATAAATCGCAAATGACGACACGAACCGCCGGTCCAGCAAATCCGGGAAAAAGGCAGTGACCTGCTCGGCCAGAAACATGCCTTTATAAATGATTGAACGGGTTGACAATGAACAGATATAAAAATCACTGATCAGGTCCTCGATCACCGCCTTTTCAATCCGTCGGCGCACAAGATAAAGCTGTCTTTCGGCGTCCACTTCGCTCATATCTGTTGGCATAGAGAACATGATTTGTTCAATTTCTGGACGAGTTGCGATGGCTTTTTGGCCGAGCGCACTGATGTCGACAGGTACCTGCCGCCAGCCATAGATAAAATGCCCAAACGCCAGAATTTCTTCTTCAACAATACAACGGCATCGCTCTTGGGCGGCCAAATCTGTGCGCGGCAAAAACACCATGCCAACAGCCAGCCGCCCACCATCATCATCATGGCCGGTGCGGGCAATATGCTCGATGAAAAAATCGCGTGGGATTTCGATATGGATGCCGGCGCCGTCCCCGGTCATGCCGTCAGCGTCAACCGCACCGCGATGCCAAATAGCTTGCAAGGCTTCAATGGCGGATTCGACAACGGCCCGGTTTGGTTGGCCATCACGCGCCGCAACAAATCCCACACCGCAGGCATCATGCTCCATGTCCGGGCTATACACACCAGCGGCGCCCAGCCGGCCTTCGTTCCGCGCCCGGCGCACCAGATAGTCTTGGGCATCAAATGGTTTGGTCATGGCTTTAGCTCCTTGCTGTTGCAATGCGCGGCGCGTCAACCGCAGCATTGATCCAGCGATCAATTTGTTCGGCGGCATCCCGCCCGTCACGCACACCCCAGACAACCAGCGAGGCACCGCGCACAATATCGCCAGCGGCAAACACCCCGTCCATTGGTGTCATCATGGTCTGCCAGTCAATTTTAACCGTACCCCAGCGGGTCACCTCTAATGCGTCTTGACCAAATAATTTTGGCAGATCTTCAGGATCAAACCCAAGCGCTTTGATCACCAGATCTGCTGGCAGCTCATGCAATGATCCGTCAATCACCTCTGGCACCTGCCGCCCGGTGGCATCGGGCTGGCCAAGATGAATGCGTTGTGCGCGCACCGCCCGCACCTGGTCGTCACCAATAAAAGCCTGCGGGGCTGACAACCAATTAAACACCACGCCCTCTTCTTCAGCGTTCTGCACTTCTCGCTGTGACCCCGGCATATTCACCCGATCGCGGCGATATAAACAACTGACCGATTCTGCTTTCTGGCGGATTGCTGTGCGAACGCAATCCATGGCGGTATCCCCCCCGCCGATCACCACTACATGCTTGCCAGCCGCATCGAGCATACCATTGTCAAATGCCGGCACTGAATCGCCAAGGCTTTTGCGGTTTGACGCTGTTAGATAATCCAATGCTGGCACGACGCCATCGAGCCCGACACCCGGCAAGCTGATATCGCGGGCTTTATAAACACCGGTGGCAATCAAAATTGCGTCATGGGCCGCACGTAATTTGTCAAAGCTGTGTGCGCCGCTTCCAACATCAACGCCAAGGTGGAAAGTTACCCCCCCATCGCGCAGTAGATTGCCACGCCGTTCAACAATGTCTTTTTCAAGTTTAAAGCCAGGGATGCCATAAATCAGCAACCCGCCGACGCGGTCATACCGGTCATAGACATGTACCTGATAGCCGCGGTGCCGCAACATTTCCGCCGCCGCCAAACCGGCTGGGCCAGCCCCGATGATGCCAATTGATTCGCTTCGTTCATGGCGCGGTGCGGCGGGTTTGACCCACCCCTCGGCAAATGCCGTTTCGGTTATGTGTTTTTCCACCGCCCCAATGGTGACTGACTCAAAGCCTTTTTCGATCACGCAACTGCCTTCACAGAGCCGGTCTTGCGGGCAGATGCGTCCGCAAATTTCAGGAAAATTATTGGTCTGCGACGATAATTCATAGGCTTCTTGCAACCGGCCTTCAGCCGTCATCATCAGCCAGTCCGGGATGTTGTTGTGCAACGGGCAATTCACCTGACAAAATGGCACACCGCATTGCGAACAGCGCGACGCCTGGGTTTCGGCCGCAGACGCGTCAAAGTCATTATAAATTTCATCAAAATCGGCCACACGATTATCAGCCGCCCGTTTCTCTGGCATGGCTTTTTTTGTCGCTACGAATTGAAGCATTTTTGATGACATATTTGCCTCCCGGCGCTTGGCTGTGACAGCATAAATTAAGTCATGATGGCTCTGGTTCCCTGAGGACATACCACCACGCAACCAAACCTCCTCATAATTAGTCAACAATATTTACCCTTTTTTTCCAAAATTTGCAAGCCCGATGCAATATCAAGCAAACACACTCCTGCATAATTCCATTTTTAGGTCCGATTTGGAACTATTTAAGCCTGACTGGCGTTGGTGCAAGCCACCGTGCCACCTGTATGGACATGATTTGCCCCCTTGTTTTATCCCGTGATTATTTGTAGCCATGGGATCAAATCACCAACAGGATGCGATATGCCGTTTAGTCTTATTCTTCTCATTGCCGCTATTCAGGGCGTGACCGAATTTCTACCGGTATCATCATCCGGGCATCTTGTGCTGGTCCCAGTCCTGACCGCCCAGCCTTATCAGGGCCAAACGATTGCCGTGGCCGCGCATGTTGGCACGTTGGCGGCGGTGTTGATCTATGTCCGGCAAGATATTTTTACCATCACCGCCGCCATGTTTGGCCGCGCGGCCAACGCCCAGCAGACCAGCGACAGGCGGCTTGGCCTGATGATCATAGCGGCAACCATGCCAATCGTGCTGGTTGGGTTTGTAGTGAATTATGCCGACTGGCACTGGCTGACACTGGTAACCACATTGGCATGGGCTAATTTAGTGTTCGCCGGGCTGTTATGGGCCGCTGACCGGTGTCGGGACCGCCTGAATACGCTGAGTGATATGCGCTGGTCGGCCGCCATAGGCATTGGGCTGATGCAAATCTGTGCGCTGATCCCAGGGGCGTCACGTTCTGGCGTCACCATGACTGCCGCGCGGTTTTTCGGCTATGACCGGGTGACGGCGGCGCGATTTTCACTGCTGTTATCCTTGCCAGCGATTGCCGGGGCCGGCCTGTTAAAAACCATTGACCTGGTGGATGCTGGCGACGTTCAGCTTGGCATTGACGCGGCCTTATTGGCACTGTTGTCAGCATTATTTGCATGGCTGGCGATTCGCATGATGATGTCTTGGCTGGCCAAGGCAAATTTCACAATTTTTGTTGTCTACCGGCTGGGGCTTGGCGTTATCTTGCTTTTGGGGCTAAAGCTTGGCTGGATTGTTCCGGTTTAGCCTATTTACGAAACAGGCCGCCCGGCCGGTACCGCGCCAGATAGCTGGGCACAACCGCATCAATGCTGGTGGGCACAATACCAAGATCGGCCAATTTGAGCGCCCCATTGGCAACCACATTATCCATTTTCAGCAAGCGTAATTGATCTGTGGTCAAAGGCGGGTTGGGCAATAGCCCAACAACAGTTGCCCCCACGGTCATTGCCGCAAACGGTATTGGCACCAACAGCCGGCGACGCTGGCTATATTGCAGCGTCAAGGCCATCAACTGGCGAAAACTGCAGATGTCAGGTCCGCCAAGTTCATAAATACGCCCGGCAGGCTGTTTTTTCAGATCGCCGCCGGCAATCCCCAACCCGACAAGAATAGCCGCCGCGACATCTTCAACAAACACCGGCTGCATCCGCATATGCCCGCCGCCAGGCAAGGGCAGGGCTGGGGCGATTTGCGCCATAGCGGCAAACCGATTGAAAAAATCGTCACGCGGACCAAAAATCACCGACGGACGCAAAATAACGGCCTTTGGAAAAGCCGCCTTCAGCCCAGCTTCACCAGCCGCCTTGGTCTTTGCATAGCGGCTGGCCGATGTAGCATCCGCACCAATTGCTGATAGATGCACCACCGCCTGATGCTGATGCCTCGCCGCCATCTGCCCGATGCGTTTCGGCAATTCAGCCTGTAGAGGGTAAAATTTTTGCGCCCCAGTCTCGGCCAGAATGCCAACCATATTCACCAACGCATCAGCAGGTGCCAACACCGATTCCAGTGCCGCATCATCTAGCGCATCACCAGCGACAATGGTGATCTGACCAATGCGTCCCATCGGTTTTAGAAATTTGGCCCGGTCACTGTTCCGACATAACACAATGATCTGTTTGCCAGCCTGCGCCAATTTTTCGATTGTCGCCCGACCGACAAACCCAGATCCACCAATTACCGCCACGGTATGTATCATCTTGTTACCCCAGGTTTCGTTTAGCTTGTTGTTACCAGACGCACGCACTGCACCGTTATATGGATCATGTAGCCAGACAGCGCATTACCCGAACCGCATGCCAAAGTAGATCAGCATGTCAGGCATTTCAATCCCATCACGATGAATTGTGCTGGTTTTTTAAGATTAAAGTGGCTTTACTGCAGCGCAGTTTGGCGCTTATTTTGCCGGGTCGTTACCGACTTTAAAAAGGTTTGACACCGGCGTGATTACAGCTATCCTCTCGGCCCGTTAGGATCCGGTTGCATCAACCGCCTGATAAAGTCGTGCCCAGGTGGCGGAATTGGTAGACGCGCTGGCTTCAGGTGCCAGTGGCCGCAAGGTCGTGGAAGTTCGAGTCTTCTCCTGGGCACCATTATCTTCACAGCCAAAATTACAGCATCATCTCTGGTCGCCAGGTCGTATCCCTGCATGGTTTTAATACCGTCATATGGCGCGCCGCATACTGGCATCGCCACATTATCAGTCGGGCCAAATCGCAGCACTTTGATAAATCACTTGAAAGAATAATTTAATTACAGTGACAAATCGTGATGCGGGCAGGCATATCCCCTCTGGTCTCAATATTGCGTGGTTTCAGTCTCCTTTTGTTGCGCTCTTTAGGGCATGTGATCGACAGGAAGGCGAGATGGAACCGATAACGCCCAGCTGGCCATTGCGGGCGCTGGCATATAAAAGCAAAGAGAAACAATTTCTCAAGCTGTTTAGTGATGATATAAAGCTTGAGTTACTGTTTCTTGTGCTCACTCACGAAAATGACCAAAATTGGAATATTGCCAACTACTTATTTGCGCTGAGCACAGCACCGCAATCAAATAGCCGCATAGATAATGAAAATTTGACTATGGCTGAGCTTCCATTTACCGTTGGAAGGCTATGGTTTGACGCACAAAATGAATGGTCAGACGATAGCTAGCCTTAATTTGTTTATTACGTTTTTTGAGACCAACAGATTTTTTTGCCTTGGCAGGTTTAGAACAGCCGCTTGTTACCCATGTCCCGCATAGATACGGAGGGGATATGAATTGGGTAAAAATCTGAAGTTAGAGTAACGTCATGGCCATTCATATTCACAATGACGATCTGCCGGAAACCATTGATCTGGGCGCAAGCATCGCGATTGACACCGAAACGATGGGGTTGAACCCGCTTCGTGATCGGTTATGTCTGGTGCAATTATCAGCTGGAGATGGAGATGCCCATCTCGTTAAAATCGCCCATCCACGCGCTGACGCACCACATTTAACAGCCCTTTTGGGTGACCCTGCGCGGACCAAATTATTTCATTTTGCCCGGTTTGATGTTGCCGTTCTTGAAAATAATATTGGGCCAATCGCCGGCGACATATATTGCACCAAAATCGCCTCAAAATTGGCCCGCACCTACACCGATCGGCATGGTTTGAAAGATTTATGCCGCGAATTATTGGGGGTTGATCTATCCAAACAACAGCAATCATCTGACTGGGGCGCCGACAATCTGACGGATGATCAGGCCACTTATGCCGCAGGTGATGTGATGTATCTGCATCAAATACGCACCCGTCTTGACAACATGCTAGAGCGTGAAGCGCGCCAACATCTTGCCGCGGCCTGTTTCGCGTTCATCCGCACCCGCACAGCGCTTGATCTGGGTGGTTTCGCCGATCTGGATATTTTCCATCATTAGACCAACATATCTTGCCGAACCGGAGCGCCCCTTATGGCCCGCACGCCATCCTCATCAAAACGCCGTCAATTCACCCCGCGCACACGATCTGTTCAGGATGAACAAAGGCCGTCGCGGCGGCTATCGGTTGTTTTGCTTGGTATTGGTGTCGCGGTCACCCTGTTGGTGGCGAGCTGGCTTGGCTTTCTGCATCAATCTAGTGATAGTAAGCTGGAAATCAAAGACGTTAAGATAAGCAACAGCGGCGAAATCGCCCTTACTGGGGCGCGCTATCAAGGCGTCACATCGTCTGGTCAGCCATTTTTGATCACCGCTGATCAGGCGTCTGAAGTCAATAATGGGTCTGGCCATATCGATATGCAACAACCACGCGCCACCATCACCATGAAAAACGGCCAGATCATCAAACTCCAGTCGAATTATGGCGTGTTTGACCAGCCAGATAATATCGTCGATATGGCCGGAAATGTAGTTGTTATGCAGCCGGCAAGAAATCTCACACTTAACTCTGACTCGTTGTTTGCCGATTTAGAACTTGGTGAAATGCGATCGCTTGTTCCAGTCACCGTCACAGATGATGCCCGGCGTATTGACGCCGAGACCATGACCGTCTTTGATAATGGAGACCGGATCTTGTTTGGCGGCGCCGCGCGCATGGTGATGCGAACCGGCACAACGGCAAATTGATTCAGGTGGGGTGATATAGGATGTCCGAAATCAAATTGAACAAGGCCCGAGCCCACAATCGACCAGCAGCTTGTCTTGTCGCCGCCCTTACCTATGTCGCAATCACGCTGTGCCATCCGGCACTGGCGCAAAATGCCCAATCAACGCCGGTATCGATCGAGGCCAGAATCTCGTTGGAGTGGGACCAAACCAAAGGTGTTTACATCGCTATTGGTGACGCCATAGTTGAACAGGATGATAAACGCCTGAAAGCCGATGAAATTATCGCGCGCTACGACCCACAATCAAAGGGGCGAGACCTGACAGACGTTACCGCCACCGGATCGGTGGTTTTTGTCAATGGTGATAATGTCGCGCGCGGCGCAAAACTGGACTACATCATCGGCGACGAAACTTATGACCTGGCCGGCCCACAAGCCATTGTGACAAGCCCGCGCGGCCGTATGACCGCCACTGGGTCCATCACATATAATGCCAGCGATATAGCCAAAAAACAGGTGGTTGCTAGTGGCGCGGCCGCTTATGAAGACGATACTGGCCGTGTTGTTGAAGGGGAGAGGGTTGTCGCCTTTCTTGCTGAAGATGGGTCCATTAAAACGATAGACGCCAAGGGCGAGGCAAAAGTTGTCACGCCAAAGGGCATTGTCGCCACTGCTGATCGCCTGAATTATGTTGCCGCAACCGACCGCGCCGACTTGTTCGGCAATGTCAAAATCATTGATCGCGATAATATTATGCGAGGCGCCCGGGCCGAGGTCGAATTTGATAAGGAAATCAGCAGGCTGTTGTCAGACAACACTGGCAAACGCGTTACAGGCGTGTTAAAACCGTAAAAGAGTGCATAATAGACTGTCCGTGATGGTCGCGATTATGCACCCGGGGCAGTTGACCAATTACTCGGCGGCATAGATGGCAATATTGGATTCACAATTTGGACTTGGACAGCACCCCACTTTGGTGCGTAGCCAGTCAGGCTTGCGCGCCGATGGCATTGGCAAGAGTTTTAATAAACGCCGGGTTGTGCGCAATGTCTCTATCCAATTAAATCGCGGTGAAGCTGTTGGTTTACTCGGGCCAAATGGCGCTGGCAAAACCACCACATTTTATATGTTGGCCGGCTTGATTTCGGCGGATGAGGGGAGCGTATATATCGACGGGCAGGAAGTAACCACCCTGCCCATTTTTCAGCGCGCGCGGCTTGGCATGGGATATTTGCCACAAGAATCGAGTATTTTTCGCGGCTTGACCGTCGAGCAAAATATCCGTGCGGTTCTTGAAACGCTAGATGATAGTGATGATGAGCGAGACGCTACGCTTGATGAATTGATGGCTGAATTTGGCATCACCCACCTGCGCAACACACCATCAGTGAATCTGTCAGGCGGTGAACGGCGCCGGCTTGAGATTGCGCGCGCGTTGGCCGCGCGACCAACCTTTTTGTTGCTTGATGAACCATTAGCCGGGATTGACCCGATTGCGCTTGGGGAAATTCGTGATTTGATTGGCCATTTAAAAGACCATGGAATCGGCGTTTTGATCACTGATCACAATGTTCGCGAGACGCTTGATATTGTTGATCGCGCCTATATCATCCATGATGGTGCGATGTTGATGCAGGGCACGCCAGATGAAGTAGTGCAACATTCTGGCGTCCGCCAAGTCTATCTTGGTGATCGCTTTAGCATATAATCCCTGCCGCCCCAGATAATGATGGCTTGACAGCACCGTGATCCGCGCCTACGGATGCTCCGCTTACTAGTGCGTTAGGGCCGAACAGGCATTTTTGACTGAGCTTTTTCTGTCATTTCTTGAGGATTTTTAATGCCTCTTTTGGACCATCTGCCTGCTGACGGCGTGATGGTTGGCGTGTCAGCCACCAGCAAAAAACATCTCCTTGAGCATATTTCGGCGCATGCCGGATCATTGACCGGGGTCCCAGCACGGGCAATTTTTGATGCTCTGACTCAACGTGAGCGACTTGGCAGCACCGCGATTGGTGGTGGCATGGCCATACCGCACTCTGAGCTTGCGGGCCTGACGCAAAGTGTGGTGACCATAACCACCCTTGAAAGGGCTGTTGCCTTTGACGTCCATGATAAAAAAACCGGTCGATATTATCTGTACAATTCTCGGCCCTGATCAGGCTGATTGCGATCATCTGAAACTGGTGTCCATGTCGGCAAAACATCTTGCTGATAGCACCATCTGTCAGGCGATGCGCGGCGCCAAAACAGTATCAGATATCAGACATTTCTTTGATCAGCATCACGCCTCGACAGCATAAAAATTTTAAGCTTGGTTGCATCATTTATGCTGTTTGCTCAACGTTTTTCTTGGCGAAAACCTGAAAACCTGACCGCACTGAATGGCGCTAGCTTCGCAAAATAGGGAATTCATCTCCAGCCAATACATCGCCATGCTGAAGCGTCACCCCCGGAAATGGCGGCGATGTCACAATCCCTTCACGCCGTACAAAACGCGTATCATCTCCAACCAATCGCAACGAAAAGGCGCGGCGTTGATTGCTCTTGCTGGTATTAGCGGGCGCGCCGTGAATGGCGCGATAATCAAAGGCAATGGCATCACCGGGCCTGACCGCCCAGCCAAGAATTTCATAATTATTGCGATGGCCATTAATATCCGGAATGGCTTCTAAGCCATCATTTTCATTCAGCGCAGACCCATCAAAGCGCTGCGGACGATAAAATTTATCCCATTTATGCGAGCCAGAGATAAATTCCAGCGCGGTGTCTCTAGGCACGTCATCGAGCGGGATCCACATGCTGACAGTCTTAGCGCTATCCACGCAGTAATAAGGCGCATCCTGGTGCCACGGCGTTGGCACACCAGTTGCGGCTTCTTTTACCAATACATGTTCATGAAACAACTGAACCTGCTGGCTGTCCATTAAGGCCGCACCAAGAACCGCGGCGTCAGAGTTAAATATAAAGTCTTTATATTCGGGGATTCGTGACCAATTACAATAATCAACAAAAAACCGACCGCCGCCATTTTCACCTTTGTAAATGCGGGCATTTGGGTCAGGGTCTGCCATATTGGCATCAACACCCGCACGCAACACCTCAACCCAATCGGCAAAGACGCCGCGCAGCACCGTTACACCCTTGTCTTTGAATTCGGTTATTTGGTCGTCACTTGGCAGATCTGCCATGTCACTCTCCCTCTTGCCTGATCAGATGGCCAAAACAGACCGTACCCAGCCCCGTAGTATGATGCCGACAGAATTTTACCATCAGGCGAGTATCTAACGACACAACGAAGAACTATTCGACAAAAAATCGGCGCGGCGCACAACAAAATCTATGCATTCAATTTTTGAAAAGACAAAATAAAATTGGGATTTACCCGCTCTATTCATCTGCATTTTTTGAGAAATTGGTGGAGCTAAGCGGGATCGAACCGCTGACCTCTACAATGCCATTGTAGCGCTCTCCCAGCTGAGCTATAGCCCCATTTGTCTGTCCGGCTGGATCATCAGCAAACAAAAGAGATGACGCATGTCACGCCAGCACCAGATGTTTATTACAGCGTGAGCCGTCAGCGCAAGCGCTTTTTTACCGCGCATCAGTTTTTTCGGTTTACTTCACGGCTTGATCACAATAAGCCACTCTTACTGAGCGCTAGCTATCGTCTTTATTATCGAGATTTGGCAACAACTCATCATCATCACCGATGTCATCTTGAATGATCCCCGGGCCGTCATCGTCAACATCAACGTCGTCGTCATCAAAATCAATATCATCATCGTCATTGTCGTCAACAACATCGGCTACCAGCTCATCAGCGTTATCATCGTCTTCCATCTGATCATCATCGGCCGCGTCACTATCATCACGCGCCGCTGATTTTGCCGCTGGGCGTCCTTTGCGGCTTTTGATGATATTTTCAGTATCGAATTCAGCGCCACAGCCGGGGCATATAATCGGGCTCCGGCCAAAATCATAAAACCGCATTCCACATGCTAAACATGCGCGCTTTGTCCCCAGATCCGCTTTTGCCATGATCAATCACCCCTGCATTGCTAACTCAACGGCCACCCTTGCTTGATACGCAGAGCGATTTGATACAATTTCCGGTCTCTGTCAAAATATTTTTTGATGATTTACCCATTTTTTTGCCCGGGTGCGGCAAAAACGCGGCATCAGGTCGTCAATTTACCGGTCAGTAGCCAGACCAGATGTCATGTTGATTGCGTCATATCAGCAAAAAATGCTAGACAGGCGCAAAATGCGATCAACACAACCACCGCAACAACTTAGAGCGCCCTATGTCTCAATCCAGCCAAGATATTTTGCGATCGGCACAGGTTGCCGCGCTTCGCGGCACAATTCACGTGCCCGGCGATAAATCAATATCGCACAGATCGCTTATTTTAGGTGGCTTGGCGGTTGGCGAAACCCGTATTTCTGGCTTGTTGGAAGGGGCCGATGTTCTGGCGACAAAAGATGCGCTGATCGCTCTGGGTGTCGAGATTGAAAAAACCAAAAATGGTGACTGGCAGGTATTTGGTGTGGGGTTGAATGGCATGATATCACCCGCAAAGCCGCTTGATCTTGGCAATTCAGGCACCGGGGTCAGATTGCTGATGGGCGTGGTTGCCGGTCAGGATATCACAGCCACATTCACCGGCGATGCGTCACTCTCCCGCCGTCCCATGGCGCGCATCACCGACCCACTCACCAGCATCGGTGCCAGCATGTCAAGCCGCGATGGGCTTTTGCCAGTCACTGTTACTGGCACCGCGTCACCATTGGCCTGTCAGCATCACTCCAAAGTAGCCTCGGCGCAAATTAAATCAGCAATTTTGCTGGCCAGTTTGAACGCACGCGGCACAACGCAAATCACCGAACCGTATGCGTCTCGTGACCATAGCGAATCCATGCTTCGTTATTTCGGCGCCGATGTCCAGCAAACCACAGATGAGGACGGTAGCCATCTCATCTCGCTTCAGGGCGAAGCGGTTCTTCATGGCCGCCAGATCACTGTGCCACGCGACCCGTCTTCAGCAGCCTTTGCCATGGTGGCGGCTTTAATCACCCCGAATAGTGATGTCATGATCCCCGGTATTAGTATGAATCCGTTGCGCACCGGTTTGCTTGATACGCTCATTGAAATGGGCGGGTCCATCGAACGGGTCAATGAACGCAATGAGGGCGGCGAAATCACTGCCGATCTTCATGTAAAATCCAGCCAGTTACATGGCATTGAAGTGCCAGCCAGCCGGGCGGCATCAATGATTGACGAATATCCGATCCTGTCAGTCGCCGCGGCAGCGGCCAGCGGCACAACAGACATGCGCGGTGTTGCCGAATTACGGGTCAAGGAAACTGATCGAATTAAAGTGATGGCAGAAGGGTTGCGCCAATGCGGGGTTAGCGTTGCCTACGATGATGACTCAATGCGGATCACCGGACAAATGACCGGGCAAGTCACCGGGCAGGCAACAGACAGCAAAATTGCAGGCGGGGTGACCATTGCCGCCCAGCATGATCACCGAATCGGCATGTCTTTTTTAACGCTGGGCATGGTTGCGGCCAAGCCAATTACCGTTTTGGGATGCGCAACCATTGAAACAAGTTTCCCCGGCTTTGCCGCACGGATGTCAGAAATAGGCGCCTCAATTACGGATGGCGTGGCATGATTGTCGCCATTGATGGATCCGCTGCCAGCGGCAAAGGCACCCTCGCCAAACGGCTCGCCACACATCTTGGCCTGTCGCATCTAGACACCGGCGCATTATATCGCGCGGTGGGTTTGCAGTTATTAAAAGCTGGTCAAGACTCAAAAAATATAAATGAAAATCAATGTGTTAAGTCATGTGTTGAACTTGATATCGCATTGACAACCAGCCCCCTGATCCGCAGTGAAAAAGTCGCCGAGATGGCATCTATTGTGGCAGCTATGCCTGCGGTACGTGCGGCCCTTTTAGATCTACAGCGCCAGTTTGCCGCCACCCCACCGGATCCAAAAGGTGCGATTTTGGATGGCCGTGATATTGGGACGGTGGTGTTACCGCATGCCGATTTCAAATTCTTTATTGATGCCAATATTTGTACCCGCGCTGAACGGCGCACCAAAGAGTTGCTTCAGGCAGGACAATCGGTTATGTTCCGCGACGTTCTGACAGATATGCAAGAACGCGATAGCCGGGACAGGTTCCGATCAGTGGCACCGTTGCGGCCTGCTGATGACGCCATTAGCATCGACACATCCAGCATGGATGCAGATGATGTTCTGGCGTTGGCTTTATCGTACATCACGCCATGATCTGACTTAACGACATTGTCTCGGACAGGTGGATCACCAAGCACCAGCTGTCCAAAAACATAATTTTAAGCGCCGGCAATCATCAAAATGATCGCCATAAAAACCCGCTTAGGACCCTTGCAGATGGTTTGCATAGACAGCCATAAAGGGGGTTGGTGCTTGGCTAAAGCGGCCCTCATGTCGGCTGAGGCATTACATTTTAGAAACCGGCGACCGCGTCTATCATGCGGACGTAACATTTTCAAAATGCGGCGATAACGGAGATATTTTTTGACATCTACAACTACAAAAGCAGCAGACACTGCCACTGAAAACTTTGCCGATCTTCTTGCCGAGAGCTTTGGCGAGGGCACAAATATTGAAGGCAGCGTTGTCCGCGGCTTTGTTATCGGCATGGATAGCGAGGCGGTGATCATTGATGTGGGCCTGAAATCTGAAGGCCGGGTCCCATTAAAAGAACTTGCAGCACCAGGTCAAGCCCCTCAAGTGGCGATTGGTGATGAAATTGAGGTTTATGTTGAGCGCATGGAAGACCGTAATGGTCAAGCCGTGCTGAGCCGCGACAAAGCCCGCCGTGAAGAAGCGTGGGGCGTTTTGGAAACGTCATTCGAAAAACAAGAACGGGTAACAGGCGTTATCTTTGGCAAGGTTAAAGGCGGATTCACTGTGGATCTGTCTGGTGCCACAGCCTTTTTGCCGGGCAGCCAGGTTGATATCAGGCCGGTACGCGACCTTGGCCCGTTGATGGGTACACCACAACCATTCCAAATCCTGAAAATTGACCGGCGCCGTGGCAACATCGTGGTGTCACGCCGGGCGGTGCTTGAAGAGTCCCGCGCCGAAGCCAGATCTGAGCTTGTATCAAATCTGCAAGAAGGTCAGGTGTTGCAGGGTGTGGTAAAAAACATCACCGATTACGGTGCGTTTGTTGATCTTGGCGGCGTTGACGGTTTGCTCCACGTTACCGATATCGCATGGCAGCGCATCAGCCATCCGTCAGAAGCTCTTCAGATTGGGGAAACCGTAGAAGTGCAGGTGATCCGCTTTAATTCTGAAACACAGCGTATTTCGCTAGGCATGAAGCAACTGATGTCTGACCCATGGGAAAACGTCGAAGGCAAATTCCCAGTTGGTGCAAAGATGGAAGGCCGTGTCACCAACATCACCGATTACGGCGCTTTTGTAGAGCTTGAAGCTGGTGTTGAAGGTCTCGTTCACGTCTCTGAAATGAGCTGGACAAAGAAAAATGTCCATCCTGGCAAGATTGTTTCAACCAGCCAGCAAGTTGAAGTTATGGTGCTTGATGTTGATTTGTCAAAACGCCGCATTTCGCTTGGCCTGAAGCAATGCACAGCCAATCCATGGGAAGACCTCACCGCAACCTATCCAATCGGTACTGAAATTGAAGGTGAAGTCCGCAATATCACCGAATTTGGTCTGTTTGTTGGTTTGACCGAAGACATTGATGGGTTGGTACATTTGTCTGATATCAGCTGGGAAACCACTGGCGAGGCCGCATTAGAAGGCTTCAACAAGGGTGATATGGTCAAGGCCAAAGTGCTGGATATCGATATCAGCAAAGAACGCATTTCACTTGGCATTAAGCAACTGACCGATGACCCATATGCAGGTCAGGCAGATGCTTACCGTAAGGGTGAAGTCGTGACCTGTACCGTTGCTAGCGTCAGCGACAATGGCATTGATGTCACCGTTGGTGAGAGCATGACCGGCTTTATCCGGCGCACCGACCTCAGCCGTGATCGGGCAGAACAACGTAGCGACCGCTTTGCCGTTGGTGAAAAGGTCGACGCTGTTGTGACCAACATCGATAAAAAGACCCGCAAACTCACCCTGTCAATCAAGGCACGCGAAACCGCCGAAGAAAAACAAGCCATGGCAGATTTTGGCTCGTCAGACAGCGGTGCCAGCCTTGGCGATATTCTGGGTGCAGCCCTCGCCAAGCGCGACAGCGACGACGACAAATAAAACCATATACCGGGCGAGAATCTCCACAGTGGGACATCCACACTGGGACATCCACACTGGGACATCTAGGCCTGAACATCCACACATATATCAGCCACAATTTTATTGTGGCTGATATTTTTAGATCTGGGCGACTGTGACCAGATCTGGCATCAATCGTCCCCTTGCACAATATTTTACGAATTGTCGGTTGACCCGTGCGATGCTTATAGGCATCTTATTGTTATCTTTATTCGAATTGACGAAGAAATGGAGTGGGTTAAGTGACACGGTCAGAGCTTATCGCCAAATTGGCGGCAAAAAATCCAGCACTTTACCACCGCGACATCGAACGGCTGGTCAGCACCATACTTGACGAAATTGGTGGTGCGCTTGAACGCGGTGACCGGGTCGAGCTTCGTGGCTTTGGCGCCTTTTCGGTGCGTCACCGTAAATCTAGAATTGGCCGTAATCCGCGTACGGGCGCATCTGTGCAAGTGTCTGAAAAAAGGGTACCTTTTTTCAAAATGGGCAAAGGCATGCGCGAGCGCCTGAACCGCTAGGCAGTCCTGAAAAATGCATTTTTTTGGCCGATTGGTATGGATCATCATTACCGTAACAATGATGGGGTTGGCCGTCAGTTTCGCAATCTCAAATGATGCAGTGATCAGCCTGTCATTATGGCCACTCACACATCGTCTTGACCTTCCCATTTGGCTATTTGGTGTCGGCGCCTTTGCGTTTGGCGGCATTTTAGGAGCGATATTGATGGGAGGGCAAATGCTGGCGATTCGTGCAAAATTATGGCATGCACAATCACATATCAAAAAATTAAACAAGCAAACTGCACCAGACCCCGAAAAAGACAACAGCCTAATTTTACCGCAAACACCAGAATCGTGACGTCTGATGCATCACCGTTTAATATATGGTGCACTCGCACACCCTGAACAAATTGGACATGGTCATGGTTGATGTAAAAATTTGCGGCATTTCATCACCCGCCGATTATCAACATTGTCATGCCGCTGGCGCACGATGGGTTGGCATGGTCCATTATCCGGGGTCACCGCGGCATCTTGAACTTAAGGCATTGGCCCGCCTTGCTGATCAGATTGACGAGTTGCTCGATGCCGGGCCGCTGCGGGTGTTATTAACCGTCGAACAAACAATGGCATCACTGCGCTCATTGATCGCGGCAGCACGCCCGGATTATCTGCAACTGCATGGCGCGGAATCTGTTGACTCTGCAATCGCGATAAAAGCTGAATTTGGCTTGCCAATTATAAAAATGATCCCCATCGAAACCAGTGCGGATTTAGCGGCTTGCGCCCAATGGGAAGGCGTTGCTGATTGGCTTATTTTTGATGCAAAAGTGGCAAAAGGGACACAACCCGGCGGCACCGGACACAGTTTTGACTGGAGGATTTTATCGCATTATCAGGGGCGCACACCGTGGATGCTGGCAGGCGGGTTGACAATTGATACAGTCACTGAAGCGGTAATGATTAGCGGCGCCAGTGCGGTTGATGTATCAAGCGGGGTCGAAAGCCAAAGCGGAAAAAAAGATGAAAACAAAATTCACGACTTTATTCGGGCCGCCCAAATAGGCTAAAACAAAATGTAGGGGTCACCAGCATGGCGCGGCTATCACGGCGCATGCACCAGTTAAGAGACATTTTATGAGTACAGCATCGCTAAACACCTATCATAATCAGCCGGACGAGTCTGGGCGGTTTGGCATCCATGGCGGCCGGTTTGTTGCCGAAACCTTGATGCCGTTGATTCTCAATGTTGAATCGGCTTACAAATCTGCCTGCGCTGACAAAGATTTTGCCGCAGAGCTGGCCTATTACCAAAAACACTATATTGGTCGGCCAAGCCCACTATATTTTGCCGATCGTCTGACATCCTATTTCGGTGGGGCCAAACTCTATCTGAAGCGTGATGAGTTAAATCACACTGGCGCGCACAAAATTAACAATGTGATTGGTCAGGCATTGCTCGCCAAACGCATGGGCAAAACTAAAATTATTGCTGAAACCGGGGCTGGCCAGCATGGCGTAGCGACGGCCACTGCCTGTGCGTTGTTCGATATGAAATGCGAAGTATTTATGGGCGCAGAAGACGTTGAAAGACAGCGCCCCAATGTCGAACGGATGCGGCTTCTAGGGGCAAAAATCCACCCGGTTACGGCGGGGACCGGCACGCTGAAAGATGCAATGAATGAGGCATTACGATATTGGGTGACCAATGCCGAAACACATTTTTATATCATCGGCACGGTGGCTGGCCCGCACCCCTACCCGCAAATGGTGCGTGACTTTCAATCAGTCATTGGCACCGAGGCACGTGAACAAATCATCAAAGCTGAAGGGCGTTTGCCAGATAAAATCGTAGCCTGCATCGGTGGCGGTTCAAATGCCATGGGGCTGTTTTACCCGTTTTTGGATGACAAAGACGTTGAAATTTATGGTGTTGAAGCGGCTGGTAAAGGCATTCCAAGCGGCTTACACGCCGCCTCTCTAACCGGTGGACAACCTGGCATTTTGCATGGCAATCGCACGTATTTGCTACAAAATGATGATGGCCAAATTACCGATGCACATTCGATATCAGCCGGGCTTGATTACCCGGGCATTGGGCCTGAACATTCATGGCTTCATGATACCGGCCGGGTCAATTATGTCAGCGCCACTGATGATGAAGCCTTGGTCGCGTTTCAACTATGCGCCCGCCAAGAAGGCATTATCCCTGCCCTCGAACCATCGCATGCGTTGGCCTATGTCAGCACCATGATTGGTGACATGTCTGCCGACCAGATCGTGATTTTAAATATGTGTGGGCGCGGTGATAAAGATCTTGGTGCGGTATTGCCAATGCTCGACAAGCTAGGGCGGTTGTAACCGCGGTGACATATTTTTTGACGATAATCCAACATCCATAGCACCCATCATTTGCATTGATTTAAGAGGCATTTATGACAGGCCGGATAGAAAAAATATTTGCAAACGCCAAAGCGGCCGGCCGCGGCACGCTTGGCGTATTTGTGACCGCTGGCGACCCAAATGCCGCGACGACGCCTGCGCTTCTTGATGCTTTGGTCGGGGCCGGTGTTGATCTCATTGAACTCGGCATGCCATTTTCCGATCCTATGGCTGATGGCCCGGCGATACAAGCCGCTTCATTGCGCGCCTTGAAGGGCGGCATGACACTTGCGGGAACGTTGCAAATCGCCGCTGACTTTAGAAAACGTCATCCAGACACGCCGTTGATTTTAATGGGTTATTACAACCCCATTTATATTTACGGCAATGATCGATTTATCGCTGATGCGGTGACAGCCGGTGTTGACGGGCTGATTATTGTCGATTTGCCGCCTGAGGAAGACACAGAATTATGTCTGCCAGCAAAAAAAGCTGGGTTAAAATTCATTCGCCTTGTCACGCCAACAAGTGACGAAACCCGCCTGCCCGCCATTTTGGAAGAAGCCAGCGGCTTTGTTTATTATGTGTCGGTTCTGGGAATCACCGGCACCAAAAGTGCGGCTGGCGACTCAATTTCTGCGGCCTATCAGCAAATTCGGTCACAAACCGACCTGCCGATTGTGGCTGGCTTTGGCATCCGCACGTCAGCTCAAGCCGCCGAAGCCGCCACCCTTACAGATGGGGCGGTCGTGGGATCTGCTGTTGTTGATATTATTGCCACAAACCTGTCGGATACACCGCAAAATGGCATTAATAATGATATAGTGCAAAAAGTTGCCACTTTTGTATGCGAACTTACAAACGCTATTTGCAAATAGGGGTATGCAATGAACTGGATTACAAATTCTGTCCTGCCCAAAATCAAAGCCTGGGTGCAATCAGATGATGTGCCGGAAAATCTCTGGGTAAAATGCACCGCATGCAACCAGATGATTTTTCATCGTGAATTCGAAATTGCGAATAATTGCTGTACGACATGTGGTCAGCATGCGCCATTAGCGCCAGAACAACGCTTTGCCATGACATTTGATGGCGGTAAATTTGAAACCATTACTCTGCCAGCTATCGAAGATGACCCGCTGAAATTCCGTGACAATAAAAAATATAGCGACCGGTTACGTGATACCCGCAACAAAACGGGCCTGAATGACGCCATTGCGGTTGCCGCTGGCACAGTGAATGGTTTTCCATGTGTGATGGCCGCGTTTGACTTTCGCTTTATGGGGGGGGCGAGGGGCCGGATGGTTGGTAATGGCATTATCGCCGCCGCGAACGAGGCGGTGGCCCGCAATGCCGCCTTGATCACCGTGCCGTCAACCGGCGGGGCGCGAATGCAAGAAGGCGTCCTGTCTTTGATGCAACTTCCACGCACAATTGTCGCCGTGGAAAAAGTGCGTGACGCCGGGTTGCCTTATTTTGTTCTTCTGGCACATCCGACAACGGGCGGGGTCACCGCGTCATTCGCCATGCTTGGTGACATTCAAATTGCTGAACCCCGGGCGATCATCGGTTTTGCCGGGCGCCGGGTCATCGAAGAAACAGTTCGCGAAAAACTGCCAGAAGATTTCCAGACAGCCGAATATCTGATGGACCATGGCATGGTAGATGCTGTTGTCGCACGGTCAGATCAAGCCGCTTATTTTGGCAAAATCCTCGATTTTCTGATGGGTTCAAAGGGTTCAATAAAGGCCGCCTGATGCATACCAGCACCATGACGGAGTCTGCCAAACGGGCGGAACAGGCGCTTGCACGGCTGGCGGCGCTTCACCCGAAACTCATTGATCTTGGTTTAGAGCGCAGTTTTGCATTATTGCGAAAGCTGGGTGACCCGCATTTACGCTTGCCGCCGACGATTCATGTGGCCGGCACGAATGGCAAAGGGTCAGTGATCGCCTTTTTACGCGCCCTTGCCGAGGCCGGCGGCTTCACCACGCATGTCTATAGCTCTCCGCATTTATGCCGGTTTAACGAACGCATCAGACTAGCCGGCACGCTTATTGATGATGCGGCGCTTGCTGACCTTCTAGAAGAGGTCGAGGCGCTCAACGGCACCCAGGCGGTGACGTTTTTCGAGGTTACAACCGCCGCCGCAATGTTGGCGTTTTCGCGGCACCCGGCTGATTTATTATGTCTTGAAACCGGACTTGGCGGGGCGTTGGACTCAACCAATGTATTGACCACCCCACTGGCCACCATTATCACCCCCATCGCGCGTGATCATGAACATTTTTTAGGCACTAGCCTGACCGGTATTGCGGAACAAAAGGCTGGCATCATGCGCTCAGGCATACCTTGCTTCAGCGCCGCCCAATCATCTGAGGTTGCAGCAACCCTGCAGACGTGCGCTGACAAGATTGGCGCGCCCTTATATATGGCCGGTCGTGATTTTGTTATCAGCCCCAAGCCAGATGGTGGTGGGTGTCTGACCGTATCGGGAACAACAACATATTTTCCGCGTCCAGGGTTGGCTGGCCCGCATCAAATAGACAATGCCGGACTGGCGTTTATGGCGCTTTCCAGCAAGGGTGCCCACACACCCGAAGGTATCACCAAGGCCACATGGCCGGGCCGGGTCCAACAGCTCGATAAAGGGACGCTTACCACCATCTGGCCCTATCAGCCTATTTGGCTTGATGGCGCGCATAATGCCCATGGCGCAACGGCACTTGCCACCGCATTACGCACCATCCATGACGGCCGATGGAATGTTATTTGTGGCGCGTTAAATACTCGCGATCCGGCTGAATTTCTGGCACCAATCACCTCTTTGGCTGGTCATGTTGCCTGTCTCACGATTCCAGATCAAGACGCAAGTCTATCAGCCACCGCAATGAGTGATGCCGCCCAAAAACTTGGGCTGACCGCATCGCCTGCCAAGACGCTGGCGGTGGCGTTCGACCAGCTAGACCAAAATGCACCGGTCATCATTTGTGGGTCACTCTATCTGGCTGGCCATATTTTATGGCAAAATAAAACGCTGCCCGCCTGACGTGCAGCGTTTTTAACAATTTTCATCAGATCCGCCAATTACACCGATTGATTGATCCAATCTTCCAATTGTGATTTGGGCAATGCCCCCATTTTTTCGGCAACAACTTCGCCGTCTTTAAAGATCAGCAATGTTGGGATTCCGCGCACATTGTATTTTTGTGGCGTCAGCGGATTTTCATCAATATTCAATTTCACAATTGAAATGCTGTCGCCCTTATCGTCGGAGATTTCTTCTAATGCTGGGCCAATTGCCTTACACGGGCCACACCATTCCGCCCAAAAATCGACTAAAACAGGCCTGTCAGATTGCAAAACATCCGCAGAAAAATCAGTGTCAGTTGTTTTAGAAGTCGCCATTGTTACCCACCCCATAGCTGTTCGCGCAATATCGCGTTTCACCCGCACCTACCCTCACGGCCGCGTTGCGCAGTTTGAATTTATGGTCTGGCCGGATGACAGTCAAGCATGACGACAGGCTTTATTTTCACTGATGATCAGCAAATAACCGCCCAAGCGCCTGCTGTCGTTGCGCCGCCGTTACATCCTCAATAAACTGGGTCTGTGTCCATACCAGCCAACTGGTGATGTCTTTGCCGGGATATATTTGCGCCAGCAGCGCGTCATAAAGCGCGATTTGTTTGACATAGCTAGCTGGCGGCGGCCCATCCGGACGCTGACCGGTTTTGAAGTCTGCCAGAATAATGCGGTCTGCACCCACATAAAGCCGATCAATTTGTCCGGCCACACCAACAGCATGAACCCGCCCATTAATCGGCACCTCAACAAGCGCTTCTTTACTGAAAAGCGGCACAAGTTCGGGCATCATTATGATGGCCTCTACTCGCTGTAAAATATCTTCTTTGGCGGATTTGCTCAGATCCTGGTATTGGCGCAAAATTGGCTGAGCCACCTCATCGCGCCGGGCTGGTGTGACTGATGGCAAGAGTTCCAGTAACTGGTGCGCCAGCCGGCCATAGGCGAGCCCACTGTGGCGGCGTTGCCCATCCGGAGTAGCACCAAGTGGAAATGGCGCATGATCAAGGCCGGGTTGTGATGGCCGCAAGGGCTTGTCAGATGGGGCATCACGCTGGGCTGGCTGGTCAATCCAATTAAGCTCTGCTGGGGCGGGCGCAATGACCGGCTTTTGTGGCAGCGCCGCCGTACGACCAGCCTGTTGCGACTCTGCAAGGCGGGTGGCCGCTGTATAGAGATACATATGGCCATCATCTGTCTCGACAACATCAGGTAGCGTTGCCAGCGCAGATTTGATCGCCGCATAATCACTGCCCGCCAGCGTCCGAACGCCGCCTGATTTTTCCCATCCGGCAATCACCAGCCCTTCACAAGCACGGGTCAGCGCGACATACAACAAGCGGTTTGACTCCTGCTGTTCCAGATCACGGCGCAAAGTTTTAGCATCTTTTAAAAATTGTGGATAAAACGGCGCTCCTGGTGGGATCCAGTAAACCGAGCGCCGTGCTTGGTCGACACCAATCAACTGATTTACTGTGCGCGGCTTCAGCATATCTGGAAGCATAGTAATCGGCGCCTCAAGCCCTTTGGCTCCGTGGATTGTCATGACGCGCACCTCATCACTGCCCGCACTGTCCATATCGCGCTTAATATCGCCGCCACTGCCACGAATAGCGGCCAGAAAATGCAACAGTGACACGCCGTCACCAAGCGCCATGCTTTGCGCCAGACCC
This sequence comes from uncultured SAR116 cluster alpha proteobacterium, assembly GCA_902583715.1. Taxonomy (GTDB): domain Bacteria; phylum Pseudomonadota; class Alphaproteobacteria; order Puniceispirillales; family Puniceispirillaceae; genus UBA3439. The sequence goes on along the minus strand of CACHXC010000007.1, from coordinate 19,537 downwards.
AGAAAATGATCGAGCGATTCATTCACCGCATGACCAAGTCGCCGGATAAAATTCTGTCGCCCACCATTCACCAATACATGGCTGAAAAATCCAAAGACTGACCCTTGATCAGCGACTATGCGCCAGTCTGCCAGCCGGTCAGCAACTTGACCAAATTTGCTTTTACCGCCGCGATGCGTCATCAATCTGGTATAGAGGCTGGCCTGACCGCGGCCATGCGCAAGATCAAATAAATCGTCCTCATCAAACCCACATAGAGGCGATTTCAATACAGCCGCAAGTTGCAAGTCATCTTCTGGAAGCATCATTACATCGCCAAGCGCGAGAAGATCCTGAATTTCAATTTGATCTTCAAGCGTCATCCGGTCAGCCCCGGCAACAGGAATCGCATGATGTTGTAGCGCTTTTAAAATCTGTTCAAAAAAGGTCCCTCGCTTGCGCAACAAAATCAGAATATCGCCAGGCCCAACAGCTTTGCCCGACGACAGGGTTTTGTGACCGATCCATTTTTTTAAGGTTTTAGCCAACTGATGCGCGGCAATGGTTTGCACATCACTAGAGCTACTGGTGGCCGGCACACCAAATAAATTATCTGGTTTCTTCGCATCAGCAGATTTGACCACCGGCCAAATTTCGACAAAACCGTTCAGATCATCACGCGCCACCTCATGGGTACTAAAATCCTCTATCCCGGGCCGGTGAGGAATAAGCGCATTCACCAGTTGCAAAATTGGCGTGCTTGACCGAAAGGAAACAGATAGCGCCACATTGCGAAATTCTTTATCTGCCTCGCTTGCCCGTAACGCCAATGCCTTCCGGTTATCCCCCATAACCCTTGGGTCAGCCCCCTGAAAGGAATAAATTGATTGTTTGAAATCACCAACGGCAAATACGCTTCGCGCTGGCAAAATAGTGCGGTGCGAATCTTGCTGGCGATGTGACCGCTGGTAATCAGCCCCGTCACCCGCAAAAAAATCATCAATCAGCCGTCTGAGCAATTGCCATTGTTGCGGGCTGGTATCTTGGGCCTCGTCAATGAGCATATGCTGGATGCCATTGTCAAGTTTCCACGCCACCCATTGCGCGGCATCGCTTTGGTCCAGAAGCCTGTTAGTGCGGTTGACCAGATCATCATAATCAAGCACCCCACGCATGGCTTTTAATCGTTCATATTCACAACAGAAGGCGGCTCCATAACGATAGAGCGCAATGGTCATCTGTTTGCATATTTGGGCATTATCTCCACATAGAACGGGTTCAATCGCATTAATAACAGCTTGTTGAATGGCGACGGCGTCCGGCAAAGCCTTACGAATATTCGCATTTGACAATGCCAGTTCGTTGCGCGGGCCGTTCGCAGTAAATAGCGCGTCAACAAGAAAAGATAATTTTTCGATACGATCAGCTGGCGTTTGTGCCAGCCATACAGACATCTGCGCCGCACGGTGCTTATGCGTGTCAACGCCAGATGCGTCTAGCGCCGCCGCCACCGCGCGCAAACCCTCTATATCAATGCTCGCAATGGCCGCATGTTTCTGCGCTTTTACGGTTTTTGTATCTGGGATCTCAAGGTCCATTTCAAAATGCGCAATCACCTTGTCAAGAATCTGCGGATCTGCAAGCCGCATTTCTTGGCTTAAAAATGCCTGCAAAATTTGATCAGCACGCCCCTCGTCCGCCATTTCAGCAATCAACTGCACCGCGCGCATCAACGCGTTATCAGACGCGCCCATAATATTATTGCGGGCCTGCCGTTTTAGCCGGGCCTGTTCATCATCATCGGCAAGTCTGGCATGTGGGGTAATGCCGGCCTCTATGGGGAATCTGTGCAAGATGGTCTGGCAAAAAGAATGGACGGTTTCGACCCGTGGCCCATGATCATTATCAAGGATTTCAGCAAACAGGCTACGGGCGCGTTGCATCATATCCTGCGGCGGCGTCTCTATACCCATATTTTGAAGATCTTCGGTCAACGCCTTGGCGCTGATAATGGTCCAGTCGCCTAACCGTTTATTGATACGGTTACGCATTTCAGCCGCTGCCGCCCGGGTATAGGTAACACATAAAATACTGTCAGCAGGTGCCCCCGCCAAAAGTAAACGCAATACCCGGTCGGTCAAAAGCTTAGTTTTGCCGGTGCCTGCATTGGCCGACACAAATACCGATGCGGTGGGGTCAGACGCATGGGCCTGCGCGATACTGGCACGATGGATCAGGTCAGTCATCTTCAGCCCCGACCTGCCATTCGCGGCACCGTGCCAGATGCTTATAGGGGCGGAAAGGCGATACCAAAAACGGCACCGGTTCGGAAATATAACAAGTCGAGGGGTCATCATAAGCCGCAACAAGCCATTCGAGACCTGCCCGCATTTTTGCCGGATCAAACCCATTTTTATGCACGGCTTTTATCGTGCCTGGCTGTGCCCGTCCACCGGATATTTTCCAATATTCCAATAGGGATACTGGGCCTGCCGGCACCTGATCAAAGCCGCCTTCGCTGGCAATCAGCGCTTCGACAGATAATTGATTGCGCGCTCCGTCCTCAACCATTTTTGCCGATGGCACCACGCCCGTTTTATAATCGATAATGCTAAGTGATAGATCTTCATAGCGCTCCAAACGATCAGCGCGCGCTGTTACAGTCACTGGTCCAAATGACCCAGCAAGATCAACCGACCCATTAATTTCAGCATAAATTTGGACAAGACCATTGGCACGGCGCCGCGCTTCCTCTTCGGTTACCCAAGCCGCAATAATTTTGAATCGGGGCCACCAGAAATACCGCACTGACGGCTGTTGCACATGCGGGGCAAAAGCGGCCTCGCCAAATTTTAGAAGCTGTGCTAGGGCATCATCCGGTAACTTTGCGGCGGCGTATGTTTTGGCAAATTGTGCCAATGCGGAATGCACTAAATTACCCCGCAACGCCGCATCTGGTGGACGGTCAATAGGGTCAAGCGGCTTTAAATTTAAGATTTTTTTTGCATAAATCGCATAGGGGTCGGTCACCCAGACATCAATTTCAGTCGCCGAAAAACGGCGCGGCCGCGCGGTAACAGGTGGACAGGGCTGTGGCCGTGCAATCGGGGTAGGAATAATTTTAGGATGCAACCGGTCAATCCATGCATGTTCCTGCTGTCCTGTATCCACTTCGCCAGCAAGACCAAGCGCATCTAAAACAACTTCCATACGTTGCAACCAACGGCTTTTGATGGTTGCCGAATTATTCTCTTTCGCCGCGCGGGTGACCATAACCTCATCGGCGCATAGCGCCATATAAACATCATGCGCGCTTAAGCTTGTGCGCCAATTATACGGTGGCAGCCCGACCGCTTTGCGCATCATATTATTCATCCATGGATCGGCAGTTGGATGTGGTGGCCAGTTACCTTCGTTAAAACCCGCAATAATGATCCGGTCAGCAGACTGCATGCGGGCTTCAACCGCGCCCAAAATCGCCAATCGCGGATGTGGTGACCCATGCGGGCGCACTGTCGCTGTTTCAAAAATCTGTTGCAATATCTGCGGAAAATCATCTGCGGCAACGTCAAAATCACGGCCATCAGTCTCTATATCGGCCAATAGCTTTGCCGCGGCTTGCCCATCAACATCGTCCCACAAGCGCAACGCTCCCTGCCCTCGGTCAGGCTGGCCTGATTCGACATTGATGTCATCCGCCGCCAGTAATTCGGCGGTTTCAGCTAGCCCTGCCACAAGACTTGCCAATGTGGGGGTGGCCGCCTGCCAGGCCGCGCATAATGGTTGAAGAGGCAAGGCAATATGCTGTTTAACAAAATTTTTAAGCGCTTTGCTGGGCACCGCGGCCACCAACCCATCAATGCCGGAAATGCCCGGGCGGGCACCCCGCAATACCGCTAGTTCAAGATCTGTGAGCCTGGCTTTAAAATCATGCGACTTCATGCCCCCAGCCGCATAGGTATGTTTGAGCAGGGCCAATAAAGATAACGGGGTGAACTCATCGGCAACGGCAGTGGCAAGCAATTGCAAAAATTTTCCTGTTGGGGTTGATGCCAAAGGCCGTCCAGCCGAGTCCTCAATGGTAATATCCCAGCGTTGCAACTCCGCGATGACAAGTTCGGCCAGCTGTCGATCAGGGGTAATAAGGGCGGCGGTTTTTTCTGGCGTTTCCAAAACCTCACGCAAACATAATGCAATCAGGCTAGCTTCTTCACGGCGGTCTTGGGCGGTCAGAATTTTAAGATTGGCCAGCGCGGCCCGCCCCGGCAAGTCAGCGCTGTCTCCCAACCGTTGCCACGCTGCCGTGACTGTCGCCGGGCGAAATATTTCACGGATAAAATGCCGCCGGGCTCGCTGTGTCGGCGAGGCGGCTGGCAGGCCCGGCCAGCCCTGCACCTCATCTGGGCTTACATCCAGCGTTTCCAGCAACTCTGCCAGCGCATGTTGCGGATGACTACTATCAGCCGCCATATCGGCCCACAAATCACCGGCACTGCGGTCAAGGCCCGGCAGCACCACATGCCCATTTGGCAAGCCAGCCACAACGGCAATCAAATCGCGTGTGGCCTTTATACTGCCAGTCGATCCGGCAACTACAATCAAATTATCAGGTTGGTTTTGTTGCCACTGTCCGGCCTGCCAGCGGATGAAGCTGTTGCGGCGGTCTACCGCATCCATCACGCCCTCATCTGCTAAAATGGCCGGCCAACGTTCAATCAAAATGGTCAATATTGCCAGAATATCCTGCCAATGCGCAGAAAAATCGTCAGGCAATAAGTCACGCAATGCATCGGCAGACGCATCGGCATTATAGAGCTGGTCGAGAAGCTGGGCCAAGGCGTGAGCAAGCAACATGGCCTGTGGCTGTGTGGTGTGATGATCGCCAAGTCGCACGTGCCGCAATAATTTTGCCAATAGAAGCTGACGCCGCATGGCGGTAATGGCTGGTCGCAAATCTGGAGCCGCGTCATCGAGAAGCGTGCCAATTAGATCACCTTGACTCATCTCATCGCCGATATCACCGATTGGCACCATGCGCGGCAACAACATGGCCTGCCCATCACTGACCGACAAAAATGCGGCTTGCAGGGCTTGCCCGCCTCTGCGTGACGGCACCAAAATCAGTGCCCGTGCAAGTTGTTGCGGTGTTTGGGCAAGTGTCATTAACCCGCGCGCCACCTGTTCGGCAAATGGCAAGCCAGCGTCAATGCTATAAACGGAAGGAGGCGTCATGACGCCAGTATAATAGCAAAGCAATAAGAACGCGAGAGGACTTCCTAACAAACCACCCGGCAACCGTCCAGAAACCGCGCCGCAAAATAACTAGGCTTCAGATCCAGCAGAAATGGCCGCTACAAGACCCTTAATTCGATCCGCCCAGTAGGGTGGTGCGGTCACATCGGCAAAACGGATGGTCGAGCCTACGCCGCTTTCGCCAACTGCATCATCTGCTACATCACTAGCATAGAGGTGAATAGACAAATTCGTTTTCGGCATAAATTTTTTCAGCCGGTCAGGCCATTCTATCAAGCAGACGGCATCAATAAAGGCATCATCAAGACCAAGTGCCATGGCATCTTCCGCATCATCAATACGGTATAAATCCAGATGCCACAACGGCGTCCCATCAGCCAGCGCATAATGCTGGACAAGGGTAAAGGTCGGGCTTGGCACGTCGTACTCAGTTGGGTCAACGACCTGAATAATGGCCCGTGCCAATGCTGATTTACCAGCCCCCAAAGCCCCACTAAGGGCGATCACATCACCAGCTTGCAACTGCGCCGCCAGCAATCTGCCAAAACGCCGTGTAGCGGCAAGATCAGATAACTCTAGGCGGACGACCGGCATGCTGATTAATAGCGATATTGTTCGCTTTTGAACGGGCCCTGCTGTTCAACGCCAATGTAGTCGGCCTGATCCGGGCGCAGTTGTGAGAGGGTTGCCCCCACCTTGGCCAGGTGCAACGCCGCCACTTTTTCGTCAAGATGACGCGGCAATGTGTAGACCTTATTTTCGTATTTTTCACCTTCGGCCCATAATTCCATCTGCGCCAGCACCTGATTAGTAAAAGACGCTGACATCACAAATGATGGGTGACCAGTGGCGCATCCTAGATTGACCAACCGCCCTTTGGCCAACAAGATCATGCGCTTACCATCAGGAAATTCAATCTCATCAACCTGCGGTTTAACTTCTGACCATGAATAATTATTCAGTGCAGCCACCTGAATTTCATTATCAAAATGACCAATATTACAGACAATGGCGCGGTCTTTCATTTCCCGCATATGGTCAATGGTAATCACATCGCGGTTGCCAGTGGCGGTGACAAAAATATCAGCCTTTGGTACGGCCTGTTCCATCGTTACAACCTCATAGCCTTCCATCGCGGCCTGCAAGGCACAAATCGGGTCGACTTCAGTCACCATAACACGGGCCCCGCCTTGACGAAGTGACGCTGCAGAGCCTTTGCCAACATCGCCATAACCAGCCACAACAGCTACCTTGCCAGCCAGCATCACATCGGTGGAGCGGCGAATACCATCAACCAGTGACTCGCGGCATCCGTATAAATTATCGAATTTCGACTTGGTCACAGAATCATTAACATTAATTGCCGGGAATGGCAGGCCGCCAGCCTCGGCAAGCTGATACAAGCGCAACACACCTGTGGTGGTTTCTTCAGACACGCCCTTGAGCGCATCGCGCTGTTTGGTGAACCAGCCCGGGCTACTTGCCATGCGTTTATCAATTTGCGCCTTCAGAAATTCTTCCTCTTCCGAGCTTGGTGATGCCAATATCGCCTCTCCAGCTTCGGCGCGCGCACCAAGCAGAATATACATTGTCGCATCACCACCATCATCAAGAATTAGATTAGCCGCGCTATCATTTGGCCAATCAAAAATACAGTCAACATATTCCCAATATTCGCCAAGTGTTTCGCCTTTTTTCGCAAACACCGGCACGCCCGATGCCGCAATGGCGGCGGCCGCATGATCTTGCGTTGAAAAAATATTACAAGATGACCAGCGCACATCAGCGCCAAGTGCAACAAGCGTTTCAATCAAAACCGCGGTTTGCACGGTCATATGCAGACAGCCAGCGACACGCGCGCCCTGTAGCGGTTTTGCCGCGCCAAATTCATCACGTAACGCCATCAAACCGGGCATTTCGGTTTCGGCAATAGACAATTCTTTGCGACCCCAATCGGCCAGAGAAATATCAGTGATGACATAATCCTGTGACATGAATTTTTCCATTCTTTTACATGACAAATTATTTGCTCGAGCACTGATAGCAAATTAGACGCATGATGAAAAGCACTACCGCGCCTATGCCAATCAGTGCCAAATACTATTCATTGCGTTGTTTTGCGTTTAGTTCACGGTGCGTAATCTCTACCGGATGGCCCTGATCGGCGATCCAGTCAGCTATGTGCCGTGCCCCCCAAACTGAGCGATGCCGCCCGCCGGTACAGCCAAACCCAATGGTGATATGTGGTCGCCCCTCATGCCGCATACGCACCAATGTTTCAGACAAAATACGCTTGATATGAGTCAATACGTCACGGGCAACAGGGTCAGCGGCGATATAGGCGGCAACATCCGAATCAAGACCCGTCTGCGCGCGCAACGCATCATCCCAATGCGGGTTTTTGGCAAAGCGCATGTCAAATATCTGGTCGGCTGTGTCCGGTAATCCATAGCGATAGGAAAAAGATATGATATGAACCGGCATCGCCGTATCTGTGGCGAGATTCAGCCGTTCAAGTAGCAGCCGCCGCATATCCACCGGTGCCATATTGGTCGTGTCAATAGGCACATCGGCAATCGCGCTTATATCATCCATGCGTTCCATATCTGCCGTAATGGCTGCCACAAGCGACAGGCCAGCGCCTAGCGGATGCTGGCGCCTTGTGGCGTTATAGCGCCGCATCAAATCACCATGCGCGGCGGTTACAAATACCATCCGAAACTGATTGCTAAGACGCTTGCGCAGATTGCGCGCTAATGTATCTAAAGCTGTTTTGGAAAACCCACTGGTGCGGGCATCAAGCCCGATTGCAATTTGACGCCCACCAGTTTCAACCTCGAGTGCGATTAACGGGTCAACCAATGCTATTGGCAGATTGTCAATCGCGGCAAAGCCGTGATCCTCCAAAATTTTCAGGGCAGTTGAATGACCGGCGCCCGACACTCCGGTGACCAGAACTAATCTTATTGGCGCATCGTCAGTTTGCATGCCGCCAGTCTATCTGAAATCCAAGATAAAAAAGACCCCTTTTGTACGTATATCTGACAAAATGACAGCACAGCGCAAAACTGGCCACAACCTATGCCAAAGGCAGGGTTAGGGTAAAACACGCCCCACCTGTGTCACGGTTACTGGCCACAAGACTGCCGCCATGCCCTTCAATAATCTGTTTGGCGATTGATAGCCCGAGACCAGAATGATTACCGAAAGTTTCCGACTTGGGCCGTTCTGAATAGAACCGATGAAACACCGTTTCTAGGCGGTTGCCAGGGATCCCCGGCCCCTCATCAAGAATATGCAAAATGGCTTCGGATGGCGATGTGTTGGTAGCGAGGTTAAACATGATCTTGGCACCACTCGGACTGAACGATGCGGCATTGCTCAGAAGATTATCAAGCACCTGCACAATCCGACCATCCTGTCCAACCACCATGATTGGCTGTTCAGGCTTGACTAAAACAAGCTTGTGATCGGCAAAGCTCTGCCGCCGCAACTGGATGAAATTTTCCAGTAATGCGGCAAAATCGAGTGTTTCGCCATCTTGGCCGATGATTTCGGTATCCACCCGGCTGGCCTGCGAAATATCGGTAATCAGCCGGTCAAGGCGGCCCACATCTTGTAATATCACATTCATCAATTTTCGCTGTTGTGCCGGATCTTTGATCAAGCTGATGGTTTCGGCTGCACTGCGCAACGATGATAACGGATTTTTGATTTCATGCGCCACATCTGCGGCAAATGCGGCGGTGGCCTGCACCCGGCGTTGCAGTTCATCTGTCATGGCAAGCAATGCATCCGACAAATGCCCAATTTCGTCATTGCGGTGCGGCAATTGTTGCAGCCGGCGTGACATGTCACCACTGCGGCGCAATTGATCTGCAGCACTAGCAAGGCGACTAATTGGCTGGGTGATTGACCGCGCCAGATACAGACTGAGCCCAATCGTAACGATTAATACGATCAAAAATAATTGCAAAAAAGCGATATTCACATTTGCCAATTCGCGTTCTATTTTGCCGCCGCTGATGGACATCAGCAACGCCCCACGAACAAGTCGTAAATCCTGAATGGGAACGGCAACTGATAACACCAACTCACCACCTGCATCTTGACGAAGCGCCCGGCGTGGCTCGCCTGACAATGCCGACAAAACCTCAGCAAAATCATTGGCCCGCTGGCGGCGCCTTTCAACATAGAGTGGTAAATCATCCGCGCTAAAAAATGACGCTGCCTTGTTCATAGCGTTATTTAGATGATCACGGGCATGACCAACCCATGATCTATCCTCGCGCCGCGTCACCTCAACAGGTATGCGCAATCGGCCTTGCCGCGCGGTATCAGCAAGCAATAGCCCACTTGGTTGGAACACCCGCGCTCTTAACGAACTGCCCAACCCCACCAGCGGCAATAAATGCGTCATGGTTTCCGCTGATAATCGGCGCCGGGCAAATTGCTGGTCACGGTCCGCCTCGGCCAGCGCCAGTGACCGCGCTAAGGTAAATCCCTGCCGTTCAAGCGCAATAAATTCGGACTGGATCAAGGTTGTGCGATATTGATCTATCGACAAAAGCCCCACCAAAAAAATCGATAGCGGGAAGACCATAATCGCCATGATGCGGGCGGTCAGGCGGCTCATGCGCACCGGTGCCAACGGCTTCGCAGCAACCCGGCTTAACGCCGCTTTGATGGATTGAACAAACACTCTGGCGATGACCTTTGCCCCCGTATCACAACATGGCTTTGTTCAGTTTGCTTTATATTTGTAGCCAATGCCATAGAGCGTTTCTATTTGGTCAAATTCCGCGTCATGTGCACGCATTTTGCGCCGCAGACGTTTGATGTGACTGTCAATTGTCCGGTCATCTAGGAAAATGCTCTCGCCATAGGCGGCATCCATTAATTGGTCACGATTTTTCACCATGCCGGGGCGCTGGGCTAATGCCTGCAGTATTAGGAATTCAGTGACCGTCAATTTAACTTCGGTTTCTTTCCAACTACATAAATGCCGATCAGGGTCCATCAGCAAATGGCCTTGCCTGATGATATTCGGCCCGGTTGTTGTCATGACATTATCACTGGCACGCCGCAATACAGCGCGGATCCGCGCCAATAACAATCGCTGTGAAAATGGCTTGGTGATATAATCATCCGCGCCCATACCAAGGCCGAGCGCCTCGTCAAGCTCATCATCCTTGCTGGTTAAAAATATCACTGGCAGTTGCGACTGATTACGCAGTTTTTGTAACAGCTCAATACCATCCATGCGCGGCATCTTAATATCCAAAACCGCTAGATCTACCTTTCGCCGGGTTATGCCGGCCAGCGCCGCCTCGCTGTCACTGTAACTGTCTACTTCGAACCCTTCAGATTCCAGTGCCAATGCCACAGACGTCAAAATATTCTGGTCATCATCAACCAGCGCAATGCGATCTGCCATGTGTGATCTCCCACTTACAAAACAAATACGGCCAAAACAAATACGGCCAAACGCATAGTGCAACAATAATTCAGCTGGCTGTTACCCTATTCGCAATGGCGATATTACCAGTTTCTTCATGCCCATAAATCAAGGCCAATATAGGGCAGAAAAAGCCGAAAAAGACAAATTTCTGCCTTAATGCGCTTTGGCCCAGCTATCGGCCATTCCAGCCTCGGCAACCAGCGGTATGGCCAGGGATACAACCGGATTAGCCGCACCTTCCATCACATCAGTGATCACCTTCATTGCATCATTGGCGCGGTCCGTCGGCACTTCAAAAATCAATTCGTCATGCACTTGCAGCAACATAGCCGCAGGAATTGATTCCGCTGTCAAAACCGGTGGTAACTGGATCATCGCTCGTTTGATAATATCCGCCGCGGTCCCTTGAATAGGGGCATTGATTGCCTGCCTTTCAGCAAATCCGCGCATCGCTGGGTTGCTTGCGGTGAACCCGGATATGTGAATGCGCCGCCCGAATAACGTGCTTACAAAACCATCTTCACGAGCTTCGGTTTTGGTGCGTTCCATATAGGCCTTAATATTAGGGAATTTCTCAAAATAAGCGGCAATATAATCCCGCGCCTCACCTTGCGGAATGCCCAACTGTCGGGCCAGTCCAAACGCCGAAATACCGTAAATAATGCCAAAGTTAATTGCCTTGGCGCGGCGCCTTGTTTCGCTGTCTAACTTGTCCAGCGGAATGGCAAACACCTCTGATGCTGTGCGGGCATGAATATCGACACCGGCCTGAAACGCCTCAATCATGCTTGACTCATTAGCAACATGCGCCACCAGCCGTAATTCAATTTGCGAATAATCAGCCGATATCAATTTATGCCCGGGCGCGGCCACAAAGGCAGTGCGGATCTGCCGCCCCTCAGCGGTTCGGATCGGAATATTCTGCACATTCGGATCAGATGACGATAAACGCCCGGTCGATGCCCCTACCATGGAAAATGAAGTATGAACGCGCCCCGTCTCCGGCAAAATCGACTCAACCAGAGCATCAGCATAGGTTGATTTCAATTTTGCAATATGGCGCCATTCAAGAACTTTTGTCGCAATCTCAACCCCGTTGGCAGACAGATTCTCGAGCACATCTGCCGATGTTGAATAGGCGCCTGTCTTGGCTTTCTTGCCACCGGAAAGACCCATTTTATCGAATAGAATTTCACCCAGCTGTTTGGGTGAGGCGATGTTAAATTCCTCGCCAGCAAGGGCATGAATCTCACTTTGGTAATGTGCCATGCGGCTAGCAAAATCATTTGACATGCGGGCTAGAATTGACTGTTCAACGATGATGCCGCGCGATTCCATATCTGCCAGCACTGGGATAAGCGGACGCTCTAACCGTTCATAAACAGACGCCACGCCCGATCCGGCAAGTCGCGGTTTCAAGATCTGCCAGAGCCGCAATGTGATATCGGCATCCTCAGCCGCATAATCGAGCGCGGCTTCTGGGGCAATCGCGGCAAATGACACCTGCTTCGCGCCCTTGCCGCAAACATCATCATATTTAATGGTTTGATAATCCAGCCAATGATCTGCCAGATAATCCAGCGAATGCCGGTTCACAATACCAGTGTCCAGCACATAGGACAAACACATGGTGTCATCCACCGGATGCAATCTGATGCCACCATTGGCCGGCCGCAACAAAACATGCGAGTCATATTTTAAATTATGGCCAATTTTTAGAATGGCCGAGTCTTCGAAAACATCACGCAACAGCGCCATCGCATCATCAAACGGGATCTGTTTAGTTGGTACGGTATCCTGTTCCCCATCAAAATCCAGCCCAGTCTGTCCAGCGACAAGCGGTTGCGCCGCCCCATGGCGCAATGGCACATAACAAGCCTGACCCGGTGCCAGTGCCATAGCCACGCCAACAAGATCTGCCGTGGCGGCATTTAGACTGGTAGTTTCGGTATCAACCGCGACAAAGCCTTGGGCGCGAGCTTGGGCCAAAAAGGCCTGCAAATCCGCGGCCTCGGTAATCAGTTGATAATGCGCGTCAACCAGGCTGGCCGGACCGTTTTGCCCAGCAACATGACCCGCGGCAAAATGTTCAGTTTGGCGCGTTACTTGATTTGATGGGGCTGGCCTTGATGGGGCTGGGCTGGACGCCATTGACCGCACCGCTGTGCCAGCACCATACACGCCGCTGACATTGGCCTGATCATCAGCCCCGATCCGTACCAACAAGCGTTTGAATTCCTGTTGTTGTAAAAACGCAATCAGCTTGTCCCGATCCCGCGCTGGTGTCTTTAGTGCTTCAAGATCTAGCGGCATCGGGGCATCATCACGCAACAGGACAAGTTGCCGGGAGATAAGTGCCTGTTCTGCGAATTGAAGCAAATTTTCGCGGCGTTTTGGCTGTTTGATTTCACCAGCACGCGCAAGCAATGTTTCCAGATCACCGTAATTATTGATCAGTTCCGCGGCGGTCTTAATGCCGATCCCAGGCACCCCCGGCACATTATCGGTCGAGTCTCCAGCCAACGCTTGAACATCAACAACTTGTTCTGGCGGGACACCAAACCGTTCAACGACTTCTGCCGCACCAATGCGGCGCTGTTTCATTGGATCCAGCATGGTGATGTCGCCGCGCACCAATTGCATCAAATCTTTATCTGACGAAACAATCGTGGTTGCCAGCCCAGCATCTTCAGCGGCGGCAGCATAGGTGGCAATCAAATCATCAGCTTCAAACCCAGCCAATTCAATCGCCGGCAGGGCCAATGCGGCTGTTGCCTCGCGCACCAGAGCAAATTGCGGCACCAAATCTTCAGGTGGTTCAGACCGGTTGGCTTTATAATCTGGAAAAATATCTGACCGAAAAGTTTTGCGGGCTACATCAAAGACCACCGCCACATGGTCGGGCTGCATATCATCGATAAGCTTCATTAGCATGGCGGTAAAGCCATAAACCGCATTTACCGGGGTGCCATCACCGCGGGTCATGGGTGGCAAGGCGTGAAAGGCCCGAAAAATATAGCCAGACCCATCGACAAGTAAAAGCTGTTGCTTATCGCTCATCTTTGGGTCCTCTGCGGCGGCTACTTTCAGTGGCGCGATGCCTATGCGTCGTCAGCTTTAGGGGACGACGCCGCAAAATGACGCGAACAATAAGGGCAAGTCACTTGACCATCACCACCAAGGGTCAGCCACACCTGCGGATGGCCAAGCGCACCGCCGCCGCCATTACACGCCACACGGCTGTCATCAGTAAAAATTGTTTGTGTAGCCAGCGATAGATCAGCGCCAGTCAATTGTGCGTCACTCATTGTGCATATCCTCTTAGCAATCAAAATAGTCTGATTGGCCGCCCATATCAGACCCCAAAAGCGCCAAAGACCAATACATCTAAACAGTCATCACAGAATATAGTGACTGCGCCGCTGATGCAATTGGAATGGCGTAAACAAAGGGCTATTTTTGCTTTACCCGGGCCCACATAAGCCGATATATACGGGTCATCACATACGACTATCATACCCGAGTGTTTTATGCCCACCACGCGCTTTCGCCAAAATTTTGTGAACCGGCCAGACTCTGGTCTGGCGATTGAATTGTCAGGCCTGTCAAAGACTTATCGTGATAGCCTTGGCAAGCCATCGCATCTGGCCCTCAATCATGTTGATTTGCAAGTGCCAGCGGGATGTATTTTTGGTCTGCTTGGCCCGAATGGTGCAGGCAAATCAACCTTGATTAATATTCTGGCTGGCACCGTTATTAAAACATCTGGCATGGCCATTGTTTGGGGCACCGACATTGATGAAAACCCGCGGCAAGCACGGGCCAATATCGGCATCGTTCCACAAGAGCTGAATGTTGATGCGTTCTTCACGCCGCGACAAACCATCGATTTGATGGCGGGATTATATGGCGTACCCAAAGCCGAACGCCAGACCAACGCTATTTTGGATATGGTCGGGCTGGCTGAACAAGCCGATATGTATGCACGCCGGCTATCAGGCGGTATGCGGCGGCGGCTATTGGTTGGCAAAGCCATGGTGCATCAACCGCCAGTGTTGATTCTTGATGAACCCACAGCCGGTGTCGATGTGGCGTTGCGCCAACGGTTATGGAACAATATCAAAACGCTGAACGGGACTGGTGTCACCGTGGTGCTGACAACGCATTATCTGGAAGAGGCTGAAGCACTCTGCGACCAGATTGCAATTGTTAATAAGGGCCGCATTATCACCGCCAAATCAAAAGCTGATTTGATGGCCTCTGCCGGCAAAAAACATCTGCATTTAACATTGGACAGCCCGCCAGCATCGCCTTTGCCAAAAACTCTGCAACAGCTGGGAGCGGTCTGGCGGGATGGGCGGCTCTCTATAAGTTTTGACCCGGCTAAAACAACAACGCTGGCGCTGTTGGCAGAGGTGCAAAAAGCAAAATTTGAGGTGCGTGATATCAGTACCGCCGAGCCTGATCTGGAAGATGTATTTATCAGCCTAACACAATAGCCCACCAGCCCACACGCCAAACGCGGCGCACCGCGGGACCAAGACAGCTTTTGTCTTAGCGCCCAGCTTAGTGACAAAATTATTTTGCTGGCAGGCTATTGGCTTTGCCCGCACAACCGGGTAAAACACCTGTCATTATGTGTGGGCATGGCCCGCAGATGACGGCATTTCAGCACTCGTAGCTCAGCTGGATAGAGCGCTGCCCTCCGAAGGCAGAGGTCAGAGGTTCGAATCCTCTCGAGTGCGCCATTTTCCATGTTTCAAGGTCCGTGGACCTTGGATACAGTGACTGTTTCCAAACGATTAACGCATGGCTGAAATTTTGAAGGCATTATGAAAAAGAAACCAGAAAAAGGCTCTGATTGGATACCTCTCTTTCTCAATAAGCGGCTAGACAAAGGATTGCATTGGACAACTTTCTACAGTGAGAAGTTTCTTCTTGCTGTGATAGGGGGGTTAACGATGCTTGCCGCAGGTATGGACATTTATAAAATGATCCTGGCAATGAGTATCGAATTAGGTGATTTGTTTTTACTTTTCATTTATGCTGAGATTGTAGGTATGGTTGGCGCTTTTTACGTAAGCAACAGAATTCCGGTTACATTGCCAATCATCATTGCAATGACTGCCTTGTGCAGGTTAATCGTACTGCACTCAAAAGAAGCTGATCCTTGGATGCTGATTGCTGAAGCTGGCGCGATTGTATTGTTGGCCGTTGCAGCATATTTAATGAGCCTGAAAGACAAGCTGAGTTTGGAAAAGCAAAAGTTAAGAGAGCCTGAAAAATTTAACCACTGAACAAATCAGCTTTCAGTGATCCTTGAACCTAAGTTTACAGCTTCTACATTTATCCGCGCGTTACCTTTAGGTGCGATTTTCACTAAGCATGCCCTCTCGCAAGGCGCCCTGAATCACATTATAATATAACACTCGTATAGGGGTGTTCAAAATGATAGCAAAAGGTAACGTCACAATCGGCCTGGAAACACGTTTTGGGCCTGATTGGCCCGGTGTCCGCTGTGGTGCACACAAGAACATTTGAACTTGCGACTATAATGGATTAACTTTTCATACCTGAATGTTTTATTGTTTTCACGACAATCATTCTGCTTTCCTTAGGAGTAAGAAATGAAGTTTGTATCATTGTTTTTTGTTGGATTTCTTTTGTGGTCACAGACTGCTAATGCGGAAATCAATCTAACGTCTGAGAGTGTTGTTGATGGAAAAATAAGCAAGATCCACGCATGCAGACAAAAAGGTGGCAAAGATAAGAGTATTCAAATTTCTGCATCGAATCTGCCTGCAGACACGAAAAGTATTTCCATAATTGTGGACGATCCTGATGCAATCAAACCTGCTGGCAAAGTGTGGGTTCATTGGAATGTTTTTAACATACCAGTTACCACTCGCGATTTTTCGTTGGACGTTGGAACCAAACCTGCGGGAACTATCGGCAAGGGTCATGGCGGGTCGGGTTACAAAGGAATGTGTCCTCCTGATGGAGAGCATACATACAGAATTGCTATCTATGCTCAGAGAGAAGATGTCAAAGCAAAAGCAACAGGTTTTAGCGCAGTTAAATATACGTTAGACAGATTTGAAAAAGATTTCGGTAGTTCGATAATCGAAAAAGCACTTATTGAAGGCACTTTCAAATAATTTGTTGATCTCAGACGCAACATATAAATTACATTTTAAAGTGCTTAAAGGTTGGCATGAATAACGTTTAACCAGACTAATTCCATTGTGTGGTTTTCGATATCCGATTGCGTTTCTTTGACTTCTTGTCTAACAAACTTTTGCTGATATCTCTCTAAGTCCCAAAACACTCTAGTGTTTTCCAAGTTTTGCTTGATACGGTCTTAGCAACTTAATGCATCTGATTTTTTGCCAAAGGACTTTGTGAAAACCTGCTATTCAACAATCCTGACTTGGGCATTCCAAGACTTCCCTCTTCTAAGCACACAATCCATCGATTTGACCTCTACTATGTCAAATCTGTGCCAAAACTGCGTTTTTTTGAAAACAGACTGATACCCTAAACTGGTAACTATGTGATTATCTTCATTTAGGTAATGGTGCACCCAAGAGGGTTCGAACCTCTGACCTCTGCCTTCGGAGGGCCATTCAAAAAGTTCCTATCTCATTTATTGGCGAGCTTCAGTTGATAGTGCTCAACCGTAGCAATGTTCATGAGCGGGGTGAAGCGTATTGTTATTTCCGATGAGACGTTCTGGAGCAGTTTTGGAGCAATATCCAAATATACGTATAACTAAGAATACAAATATCGGTATAATGCGCGGCACGCCGAGCCATGCCGCGCGTGTGTTCATGTCTTTTTGACAGCAGAGATTTAAAAAGTTTGGAGAATTACCCTGAGATGCTGATTTACTCATTGATAGTGCTAATAATAGTTGGAAACTTGATCTACGCTTATCAGTGTATTGTCCAGACACGGGAATACATAGAAAAATATGGATTTGGTGAGGGAAGCGCAATAATGACGAGACTTGTCGGCACTTTTGCTGCCGGCTTTGCAGTCACTTTAGCCATCGCCCTACTGACCTCAATCGAGGGAGCTTGGTTGTTGTTTGTCTATGGTTTTGTGCAGGCATGCATTGGCGCTGGAGTTTGCTACCAAACCATCCATAGTCAATGGGGTTCAGTCGAAGGTTTAAAAACATCTGCTGAGGGGTACATTGCCCCGTCCATTGTGGCAATTTTGAATTTAATGGTGCTCGTTATTGGGTGGGAAGATCTGTTTAAAATATGATTTTGTGCGTTTCTGCTCAGCAGCACGTTTGGTACTATAGTAAACTATTCTTATTGGCGAGAAAACGACTGGAAAACGTAAACATTCCGCGGGTTTTGGAATGGAGTCTGGCGCACTTGAGAGGATTCGAACCTCTGACCTCTGCCTCAGGAGGGCCATTGCAATAATTCCTTCCTCATTTATTAGCAAGCTTCGGTTTATAATGCACAACAGTATCATCACTCATGGTTGAGATGAAGCCTATTGTCATGTCTGCTTCGAAGCTTTGGAGCAACTTTGGAGCAATGTTTCGGTGAACATAACTTTACAAAAAGAATATTTGTGTACTTAAAAGTGATTGAATTATTGTAACGGCGCAGTTAACCGCAATCTCACTGTCAAGGTTTTTTTGGAAACTTTATAATGGTCTGCTGGACATTAGCCCCTGGTTTTTTTGTTTTTTCTAGCTCGTGCCGATCATTAAGAATTTCGCTAAAAATTTTTAAATAATGAGCAATCGGTTCGTCGACGTCCTTTTCGTATGCAATTTTGCTTTCATGTTCCCACCATTTGTTGTCACCATTGTTTATTGTGGATATCCACTGGTTTCCATCTTCTTTACGATGTAGTCCGATGATACCATCAATGCCACCAAACTCAGGCAAAGTCACATGAATGAAGTTTGTATTGTAAAGATGCCCCTCGAGATGCACCTTCAGATTTGAATGCCCAGCTAAATTTATACCCAGTCGCATTGCGGCTCGTCTCCGGGTATGCTCATCAATGTACAAATGTTGTAGCCGTTTGATTGAAAACTCTGAATAACGATTATTAAGAAACTCAGTTGTCCTCTCTGTAAGAAATTTATCCCGATCTGACTGTTGCGCCAGTGCGTTTTTGAATCGATTTTGTTCAAGTGTTAAGTCTTTTCGATTGCTAATATCCTCCGCCCATACTTCTTGTTTCCAAATTCGTTCCATTATAAGTTGTTCAACGGTGTTGGGAGCATCCTCGCCGTCAGGTGGGAAGGCCAGCAAAGGTGCTCCATTTGGGTCGATATATACTTCATTGAAAAAACTGCCCTCATCCAAACTCGCGCTACAGCGTGTGACTATTCGTATTCCACGAGCGAGACATTTCCTGCACTTTTGGAGTGTATGCGGCCATTTGTGATACATCTTTTGCATTTTAAGTTTTTTGCCGCCATCACTTGAAATTTCGAAACTTTCATCATGCTCATCGAGTGCTGTAATGTGCCCAAATTCGGTAAGTGTGACGTGACGGTTTTTCAAGAAGAGAGGATGGTTTCGGTTCATTTATCACCAATAAAAATCATGCTCGAGGAAAAATTTAACACTTGGTCAGCCCAGTATGAGGGAGAAGGATGCAGACTAATGGTATGATATTGTATTGTATTGCCCCTGACAATCAACGCTCAAAGCTTCAGCATTACGATTGTAGGTCTCGAGCAACATTTTTTGCTGTTAGTTGTAAGAAATCAAGAGAGGGCAATGGCGCACTCGAGAGGAGGTTCGATGCCTATCTCAAGCGCCAATTCGCGACTGAATCAATCAATATGAATAGCTTAGCATA